>CAYTTB010000028.1:0-38870 GCA_964440565.1 uncultured Thermoanaerobaculia bacterium | reverse complement strand
CGACGATGCGACGGACGCTGGTGGCTCTTCTCGCGGCGATCCTGGCGGCGGGCGCCGCCGGGGCCCGCCGCCCCCTTCCCGAGCGGCTGCTCGAGGCCACGGAGGCGGGGCGGCTCGACCGGAGCCTGATCGCCGAGGCGATCGAGCGGGGCGGCCGCGAGAGCCGCCTGCTGGCGGCACGGCTGCTCGCCTCGGTGGGCTCCCCCGAGGGGGCGCGGCAGGTGGCGCTGCTGGCGCGCGACCCCGACCCGCGGGTGCGGAGGATGGCGCTCCTCGCCGCCGGCCGGCTGGGGCGGCCCGCGACCGGGATCGTGGCGCGGGCGGTGCACGACCCGGACCCGGAGGTGCGGGCGGCCGCGGTGTGGGCGGCGCTCCAGCTCGATCCGGTGCCGGAGGCGCTGGCACGGCCGCTGGCCGGCGAGAGCGCGCCCGATGTGCTCGCGGTGGCGGCGGCGGGGATCGCGCTGGTGCCCGAGGCGGTGCGCCGGACGGTGGTGGAGCGGGTGGAGGCCGTTGGCGGCGCCGCGCTCGAGCGGGCGCTGGCGCTGGGGCTCGGCCGGCGTGGGCTGGATCATCCGCGCCTGCGCCGGCTGGCGAGCGCCCGCGACCCCTGGACGCGGGCGGCGGCCGTGGCGGGGCTCGGCCGCGGCGAGGCGGAGCCCGGCGACCGCGCCATCGTGACCGCGGCGCTGGACGACCCGGAGGAGGCGGTGCGGACCGCCGCCGCGGCGGCGCTCGCCGCGCGCCCCGCGTGGCGCCTCGACGGGGGAGAGGCGGCGGCGCTGGTGGCCGCCCTCGATCCGCGCTCGCCACAGCTCGCGGTGGCCGCCATCCGCGCCCTGGGCGCGCACCCGGAGGCCGCGGACGCGGGGGCGCTCGTGCGCCTCGCCGACGGTCCCTTCCGCTGGCTGGCGGCGGAGGCGCTGGCCGCGCTGGCCCGCCGCGGATGGCCGGGGGCGGCGGCCCGGGTGGCGTCGTGGCTGGAGGCCCCGGAGCGCTGGCGGCGCGAGGCCGCCGCGTGCGCGGCGGCGGCGCTGCCCGGCGGGGCGGCGCTGGGGAACCGTGCGCTCGCCGATCCTGAGCCCGCGGTGCGGCTGGCCTGGCTGGAGCACGCGCCGCGGGGCGCGGTGCCGCAGGCGGCGCTCTCCACGATCCTCGCCCGCGACCCCGACCCCGCGGTCCGCGCCGCGGCGCTCGAGCGCCAGATGCGCGAGATCGAGGTGAGCGGGGAGCGGCTCCTCGCCTACTACCGCGCGTGGCGGGGCGACCGGCTCGGGGAGGCGAGGGCGACCGCGCTGCTGGCGGCGCTCCGGCGCGCCCCGCGCCGGCGGCGGGCGCTGGTGGCGATGGGCACGGAGGACCCCGACCCGGCGGTGCAGGCCAGGGTCGCGTGGTGGGCGTGGCGCCACGGGCTCGAGGCGCCGCCGCCCCGGCGGGTGGCGCGGGAGCGGGAGGCCTACGCGGAGCTGCTGCGCTGGATGCGGGAGCCACAGTGGGTGGACCTGGTCACCGATCGCGGGACCGTCCGCCTCCGCCTCGAGCCGGAGCGCGCGCCCATCACCGCCCGGCGGTTCTGGGAGCGGGCCGCCTCCCACCGGTACGACGGCACCATCTTCCACCGCGTGGTGCCCGGCTTCGTGGTGCAGGGCGGCGATCCCCGCGGTGACGGCTGGGGGTCCGGGGGGCTGGTCCTGCCGGACGAGCCCGACCTCGCCCCCTTCGCCCCGGGCGCGGTGGGGATCGCCACCTCGGGCCCCGGGACCGGGGGCTGCCAGCTGTTCGCGATGCTGGGGCCCGCGCCGCACCTGGTGGGGCGGTACACCCGCTTCGCACGGGTGGTGCGCGGCGCCGACGTGCTCGCGCGGCTCCAGCGGTGGGACCGGATCCGGAAGGTGCGGGTGGCCTCGGGCCCCGAGCCGCCGCCGCCCGTCCCGGTCAGGGTGGGGGCCATCGCCCCGGCCCAGGCGCTCGCGGTGCCGGGCTGGCGGGAGGTGTACGCGGCGTACGAGCCGGACCCGGAGGCGGTGGGGCGCCTCGCGGCGTCCGGGGTGCGGCTGCGCCTCGTGGCCGTCCTGGGGACGTGGTGCTCCGACTCGCGGCGCGAGATCCCGCGCCTGCTCAAGGTGCTGGACGCGCTGCCCGCGGGGAGGGCGGCGGTGCGGCTGTGGGCGGTGGACCGGACGCTCACCGTCGCGGACCCGGCCTTCCCGGTGGACGTCCTCCCGGGCCGGCGGGTGGAGCGCGTGCCCACCGTGGTGGTCCGGGACGCGGACGGGATCGAGCTCGGCCGCGTCGTGGAGACCGCCGAGCTCCCCTGGGAGGAGCTGCTGGCCGGGCTCGTGGAGATGACGGGAGGTGGCGATGGCGGATGAGCTCGAGATCGCGGTGACGGCCCGGTGGCCCGGCGACGCGCTCTCCCGGCTGGGGCCGCGCTACCGGGTCCGGGTACGGGAGGGGGACGAGCCGCTGGACGAGGAGGGCCTGGCCCGGTTCCTCGCCGGGGCGCACGCCGCCCTCACCCTCCTCGCCGACCCGGTCACCGCGCGCGTCATGGACGCCTGCCCCGAGCTGCGCGTGGTCGCCAACGTCGCCGCCGGTCACGACAACGTGGACCTCGAGGCGGCCGCGGCGCGCGGGATCTGGGTGACCAACACACCCGACGTGCTCACCGAGGCCACCGCCGATCTCGCCTGGGCGCTGATCCTGGCCGTGACCCGGCGGGTGGTCGAGGGCGACCGGATGGTGCGCGAGGGGCGGTTTCACGGGTGGCGGCCGGACCTGCTCCTGGGGAGGTCGCTCCAGGGCCGCACGCTGGGGATCGTGGGGTTCGGGCGGATCGGGCGGGCGGTGGGACGGCGGGCGAGGGCGTTCGGCATGCGGGTCGCCTACTGGAGCCGGTCGGAGGTGCGCGGGGAGGAGGCCGTCCGGATGGAGCTCGAGGAGCTGCTGCGCTCGAGCTTCGTCCTCTCGCTCCACTGCCCGCTCACCCCGGAGACCCGCGGGCTGCTGGGGCGGGAGCGCCTGGCGCTGCTGCCGCGGGGAGCGTTCGTGATCAACACCGCGCGCGGGCCGGTGGTGGACGAGGGCGCGCTGGTGGAGCTCCTGGAGTCCGGCCACCTGGGCGGGGTGGGTCTCGACGTGTACGAGCGGGAGCCGGAGGTCCACCCCGGGCTCCTCGGGCGGGACGACGTGGTGCTCCTGCCGCACCTGGGGTCGGCGACGGTGGAGACCCGCGCCACGATGGTGGCGCTCGCCGTGGAGAACGCGGTCGCCGTCCTCGAGGGGCGCGAGCCCCCCACCCCGGTGGTGCGCCCGCCCCGGCCGCGGCCGCCGGCATGACGGCACCGCTCGGGTACACTGGCGCGGTGAGCGAGGCGGGGAAGCCGATCCCGGAGCTCTCGGCGGTGATGCCGGCGTACAACGAGGAGGCGATCCTGCCGCTGGCGCTGGAGGAGGCGGTCGCGGCGCTCGACCGTCTCTGCGAGCGGTGGGAGCTCGTCGTGGTGGACGACGGATCCACCGACCGCACCCCCGAGATCCTGGCCGAGTGGTCCGCGCGCGAGCCGCGCCTCCGGGTGGTGACCCAGCGCCCCAACCGGGGCTACACGCGGGCGCTGGCGCGGGGCTTCGCCGAGGCGAGTCACGCGGCGATCTTCTACACCGACGCCGACGCCCAGTTCGACCTCGGCGAGATCGAGCGGCTGTACCCGCACCTGGCCGAGGCGGACATGGTGGCGGGCTACCGGGTGGGGCGGAAGGACCCGTGGATCCGGCTGCTCACCTCGGCGGTGTACAACCGGCTGCAGGCGCTGGTGCTGGGCCTGCGGGGCGTGCGGGACGTGAACTGCGCCTTCAAGCTGTTCCGGCGCTCGTTCTTCGACCTCGTGGAGATCCGGTCGGACGGGTTCCTGATCGACGCGGAGCTGTACGCCCGGGCCAGGCGGGCGGGGCTCACCTGGATCCAGGTGCCGGTGACCCACCGGCCCCGCGAGCGGGGCAGCTCCACGGTGCGTCCCGGCACCGTGCTCGAGACGCTGAGGGAGCTGTGGCGGCTCAGGCGGAGCCTGTAGCGGGGTCCTGGACCCTCCGCCGGTACCTGGCGCTGCTGCTGCTCGCGGCCGCGGTGCACGCGGCGCTGGCCGCGGCGCTGCCCGTCTCCGGGGACGAGGCGTACTACTGGGACTGCTCCCGCCACCCCGACTGGAGCTACTTCGACCAGCCGGGACTGGTGATCTGGAGCATGATCCCGGCGCGGGCGGTGCTGGGCGAGAGCCGGCTCGCGGTGCGCGCCCCGGCGATCGCGGCGAGCCTCCTGCTCGGGCTGTTCCTGCTCGGGCTGATCCGCCGCCTCGGCGGCGGCCCGCCCGAGGCGGCCTGGGCGTACCTGGCGCTGCACGCCATGCCGCTGGTCTTCCTGGGCTCGTTCTACGCCTCCACCGACATCGCCATGACCGCCGCGTACGTGGCCGCGACCTGGGCGGCGGTGGCCCTCGCGCAGGGCGAGCGGCGGGCGTGGTGGGGGTTCGGGGTGGCGATGGGGCTGGGGTTCGAGGCCAAGTTCCCGGTGGTGCTGGCGCTGCCGGCGCTGCTGCCGGCGCTGGCGCGGCGGGAGGTGCGGCGGCAGCTCGCGACCCCGGTGCCGTGGGCGGCGGCGGGGGTCTCGCTCGCCCTCACCGCGCCGGTGTGGATCTGGGGCGCGCTCCACGGCTGGGACAACCTGAGGTTCCAGCTCGCCGGCCGGCACGGCGGCGGCGCCCTCACCCTCCGGTACCTGGGCGAGTTCCTCGCCGCCAACCTGCTCCTCGCGACGCCGACCCTGGCGGTGGCGCTGGCGGCGGCGGCGTGGCGCGGGCTCCGCGCCGCCGAGCCCGGACGGCGCGCGGCGGCGCTGGCGGCGCTCGCGCCGTTCGCGGCCTTCGGCCTGGTGGCGCTCCGGGAGCGGGTGGGGGCGCACTGGGGCGGGCCCGGCCTCGTGGTGGCCGCGGCCCTGCTCGCGGTGACCCCGCTCAGGCTGCGGCGGGCGGCGGTGGTCGCCGGCGCGGCGGTGGGGCTCGCCCTCTCGGCGGCGGTGGTGGCGGTGGCGGCGGCGCCCGAACGCCTCGCCGCGGTGGAGTGGTCGTACCGCGGACGGCCGCACCGGATCTCCACCCGGAAGCTCGCCGCGGCGGTGGGCAACCGCGAGATCGCGGCCGAGGCCGCGCGCCGTCTGCGTCCCGGCGAGCTGCTCGCCTCCGAGAGCTACACCAACGTGCACCTCCTGGCGTTCCTCTCCGGGGGGCGGCTGCCCACCCGGCTCGCCCACCTCGCCGGCGGCAAGCACGGGCTGGCCTCGCTCTACTGGTACCGGCCCGAGGAGCTCGTGCATCGCGACGTCCTGTTCGTCACCCGCCGCGAGGGGCTCGGCCCCGCGCTCCGGACGATCTTCGCCCGCGTCGAGGAGGAGCGCCCCATCGTGGTCCGGAGCGGCCCGGTGACGCGGACCCTCCGCGTCTTCCGGTGCACCGACCTGCTCCGCCCCGCGGGCGTCTTCACCCGGCTGCCCGCCCGCTGACCGGAGCAGGGGACACTGTTCTTCCCGGGCGACGGGGAGCTCACCGCCGCCTCCGGGCGGCGACGCCGGCGGCGAGAGCGGCCCCCGCGGCGAGCGGGATCCAGGGAGCGGCGAGGGGCAGCGGCGGCCGCCAGGCGGGGATCGCGGCGCGCACCACGGGGACCGCCGCCGCGGCGACGAACCAGCCGGCGAGACCCACGGCGAGCGCGAGGAACGCGAGCCCGCCGCCGCCCAGGGCCGCGTCCAGCCAGGTCCCGCCGGCCTCCCCGGGGTCCGGCCCGGCGGCGACCCCGAGGATCGCGAGCTCCACGGCGAGCGCGGGCACGAGCCACCAGCCCACCCGCCCGGCCGCGGTGGGCCCCAGGATCGCGGTGGCCCCGGCCCACAGCCCGCCGGCGACCGCGAGCGGCGCCACCGCCGCCGCGGCGGCGAGGGCGAGGTCCCGGGCGCGCGCGCCGAGCGGCGCCGTGGCCCACACCCACCACGCCTCGCCGTCGAGCAACCGCGCGGGGTAGGCGAACCGGAGGGCGAGCGCCGCCGCGAGCAGCGCGGCCATCCCGAGGTTGACCACCCCGGCCAGCTCGCGCGCCAGCGGCTCCGCGAGCGGCAGCGAGCGGAGGTTCTCGAGGTAGACCGCCCCCAGCCCGAGCAGGTAGAGGAGCTGCGACGCCTGGATCGCGTCGCGTGCCAGCAGGCGCAGACGCGCCGCGACCAGCGCCCCCGCCGGCCGGAGGAGGAGCGCCGTGTCGAGGACCCTCCACCCCGCCGCGGCGCCGCGCCGTGCCGGGGCCACCGCCAGGCGCTCGCCGGCCCGGCGCCCCGCCACGGACCAGAGCGCGAGCAGGAAGGCCAGCGCGCCCGCGAGGGCGAGCGCGGCGCCCGCGGGATCCCGCAGCGGTGCCGCGGCGGGCGCGGCGGCGGCGCCCAGCGCGGCGAGGGCCTCGAGGAGCGCGGCGGGGTCGGCGGCGGCGGCGAGCCGCTCCGGGTGCAGCGCCCGCAGCCAGAGCACCGCGCCCACCACCGCAGCCGTGGAGGCCGTCCAGGCGAGGGGGACGGCGAACCGCGGCGGGAGCGCGGCGGCGAGCGCCACCGCGGCGGCGACCCCCGCGGCGGCAGCGGCGGCGAGAGCCAGCGGCCCCGCCACGGCGAGACGGGCGAGCTCCCCCGGACCGCCCAGGACGAGGCGCCAGGTCGCGAGCGGGGGACCGGCGAGCGCCGCGACCCACCCGCACGCGGCGAGCACCCGCCACCACGCCGCGAGGGCGCGGACCGCGGGCGGATCGGGCAGCGCCCCCCGGAACGGGTCGGCCTCGAGCGCGCGGATCGCGGGCAGGGCCAGCGACAGCGAGGAGGCGGCCGCCACCGCGCCCGCGGCCCGCACCACCAGCCCCTCGAGCCGGTGGAGCGCGGCGAGGGCCAGCGGCCGGAGGGCGGGATCGAACGCCGCGGCGCGGTGGGCGAGCCGGAGCGCGAGCCACACCTCGGCGGCCACCAGCGCGCCGGCCGCACCCAGGGTGCCGAGCAGGCGCCACGGGCCGGCGGCCGCGGCCCGCCGGCGGGCCGCGGCCAGGTCCAGGCGGAGCGTCACGAGGAGCAGGCGAGCAGCCACGACTCGAGCTCCCGGGCGTCGTCGGTGCCGCCGCGCACCGCGGCCACGCGTCCCCGCGAGAGGGCCACCACCCGGTCCGCGAGCGCGGCCACGTGGGAGACGGTGTGGGTGGTGAGCACCACCGCGCACCCGCGGGCGGCGCGGCGGGCGAGCGCCGCCGCCACCAGGCGCTGGCCGGCGAGGTCGAGGGCGGTCATCGGCTCGTCCACCAGCAGCAGCGGCGGCTCGGGCAGGAGCACCGCGGCCAGCGCGGCCCGCTGCGCCTGGCCGTGCGAGAGCGCGCCGCAGCGGAGGTCCTCGAGCCCCTCGAGGGCGAGCTCCCCGGCGAGGCGGCGCCGCCGCCCGGCCACGGCGGCACGCGAGAGCCCCCACGCCGCCCCGCGCAGCTCGAGCAGCTCGCGCACCGTGAGGTAGGGCGGCAGCGCCGGACGGTCCGGCAGCAGCCCCAGGCGGCGGCGGGCCCCGGCGGGGCGCGCCACCGGGTCGAGGCCGAACACCCGCACCGCCCCGGCGGCCGGCCGCACGAGACCGGCCGCGAGCCGGAGGGCGGTGGTCTTGCCGGCGCCGTTGGGCCCCACCAGGGCGGTGACGGCGCCGGAGGCGACCTCGAGGTCCACCGCGTCGAGGGCGACGGTGGCGCCGAAGCGGACGGTCACGGCGCGGAGGGCGAGGGGAGGACCGGTCATGACGCGGGGATCACCAGCACCCGGCGGGCCCGGCCGTCCCCGGCCTCGACCACCTCGAGCACCAGCCCCGCCCACCGCGACCGGGCTCCCGGTTCCACCGCACCGCCCAGCAGCGCCGCCACCAGCCCGCCCACCGACTCCACCTCCGCCCCCTCGGGGGGCTCCACCGGGTGGCCCACCAGGGCCTCGAGCCGGCGGAGGGAGAGGCGACCCGGCACCTCGTAGCCCTCGCCCCGCCGCACGATCCCGTCGCCCTCGCGGTCGAACTCGTCGCGGATCTCGCCCACCAGGTACTCCACCGCGTCCTCGAGGGTGAGCACCCCGGCGAGACCGCCGTACTCGTCCAGCACCACCGCGAGGTGCTGCCCGCTGGACCGGAACCGCTCGAGCAGCTCCGCGATGGGGCGGGTCTCCGGGACCAGCAGCGGCTCCCGCACCAGCGCCCGCCACGACACCCCCGGCTCGAGGCGGAGCAGGTCCTTGGCGTGGAGGACCCCCACCACCGCGTCGGGCGAGCCGTCCACCACCGGGAAGCGGCTGTGCCCGCTCTCCAGCACCTCGCGCCGCACGCGCTCGAGGTCCCAGGAGACGTCGAGGGTCCGCACCCACGGCCGCGGCACCATCATCTCGCGCGCCACCACCTCGCGGAACCGGAGCACCCGCTCCATCAGCCGCACCTCCTCCACCGGCAGCTGCCGGTGCCGGCGGGCGAGCATCAGCATCAGCCGCACGTCCTCCTCGGTGACCGGCGCCCGCTCCCCCGAATCCGGCGACAGCAGGGCGGCGAGCGAGCCGAGCGCGGCCGACACCGGACGCAGCGCGAGGTCCATCAGGTACAGCGCGCCCGCCACCCGGCGCGAGAACGCCTCCGCGTGCAGCCGCGCCAGGGACTTCGGCGTGATCTCGCCGAACACCAGGATCGCCAGCGTCATCACCCCCACCGCGGAGGCCAGTCCACGGCTGCCCACCAGCCGCTGGGCGAGATCGGTGGCCAGCGCCGACGCGAGCACGTTCACCAGGTTGTTCCCGATCAGGATGGTGACGAGCAGTGACTGGGGGGCCTCGATCCACCGCGTGAGCCCCGCGCGCGCCAGCGGACCCACCCGCCCCCGGAGCGCCTCCACCCGGGTCGGCGAGAGCGAGGTGAGCGCCGTCTCGCTCGCCGAGAACACCGCCGACCCCACCAGGCACAGGCCCACGGCGACCGGCTCGGCGAGCGGCACGTCCACGCGGCGATGCTACCACGGGGACGGCCCGAGCCGCCGGCGGGGCTCAGGCGCCGAAGCGGAGGCGGTCGGCGAGGACCGGGGGGAGGCCCGCCTGCAGGATCCTCCGGCGGGCGTGCTCCACCCGGTAGGGCACCCGGTACAGGTACAGCCGACGGCGCGTCGAGTCGTAGATGGCGTAGGCCGCACGCGGGTCGCGGTCGCGCGGCTGGCCCACCGAGCCCGGGTTGATCAGGTAGCGCACGTCGGGGTCCAGGTCCAGCACCAGCCGCCGTCCGGCCAGCAGCCGGGCCTGGATCATCCGGCCGTCGGAGCGCTCCACCAGGGTGAACGCCGAGGCGATGTGGGTGTGGCCGAACAGGATCACGGCGTGCGGCAGCGCCGCGAACGACTGCACCGCATCGTGACCGGAGAACAGGTAGGCGTCCTCGTCGAACGGCGAGCCGTGGCAGATGGCGAGGCCGGGCTCCACCTCCAGCGGTCCCCGCGGGAGGGCGCGCAGCGCGGCGAGGTTGGCGGGGGTGAGCTGCTCCAGCGTCCAGCGGGCGGCCTCGCGCGCGTACCGGTTGAAGTAGGTGGCGTCGTCGAGCCCCGCGCACACCCGGTCGTGGTTGCCGCGGATCGAGAGGACCCGGTCACCCAGCGAGCGGAGCCAGTCCATCACCTGGTTGGGCGCCGCCCCGTACCCCACCGCATCGCCCAGGAACAGCACCCGGTCCCACCGCTTGCGCCGCACGTGGGCGAGCACCGCCCTGAGGGCGTCGATGTTGGCGTGGATGTCGGAGACGATCAGGTAGCGCATGCGCGCTCCCCGATCCGCTCGAGCACCCGCCGCGCCACCTCCTCCGGGGTCTCGTCACCGGAGAGCGGGATCACCACGTCGGCGCGGAGGTAGTCGGGCCGCCGCGCCTCGTACAGCCGCCGCGCGCTCTCCCGGTCACGGAACCTGGGCCGGTCCAGGTTCTTGCCCGGCAGCCGGCGCTCGATCTCCTCCCACGGCACGTCCAGGAACACGGCCACGCCACCGCCCGCGGCGATGATCCGGCGGTTCGCCGGCGAGCAGTAGGTCCCGCCCCCGGTGGCCACCACCGCGGAGCCCAGCGCCGCCGTGGCCGCGAGCAGCCGTGTCTCCTCGCGGCGGAACTCGGCCTCCCCCCGGCGGGCGAAGATCTCGGCCACGGTCATCCCGGCCTCCTCCTCGATCCAGCCGTCGAGGTCCACGAACCGGACCCCGAGGGCGGCGGCGAGCCGCCGGCCCACCGAGGTCTTGCCGCTGCCCATGAAGCCCACCAGGTAGACGAGCGCCACGGTGGCATGGTACCACCGGCCGGCGAGATTCAGTCGCGCGAGAGGTAGCGCTCCATGAACTGGGTGTGGATCCTGCCCTCGCGGAACTCCCGGTCCTCGAGGAGCCGGAGGTGGAGGGCGGTGGAGGTGCGCACGCCCCCGATCTCGAGCATCCCGAGCGCCCGCCGCCCCCGCGCCACCGCCTCCTCGCGGTCGCGGGCGTGAACGATGAGCTTGGCGAGCAGCGAGTCGTAGTAGGGCGGGATGGTGTAGCCGGCGTAGAGGTGCGTGTCCACCCGCACCCCCGGCCCCCCGGGGAGCACCAGCGAGGTCACCCGTCCCGGGCTCGGGGCGAAGGTCTCGGGGTCCTCGGCGTTGATGCGGAACTCGATGGCGTGCCCCTGCGGACGCACCGGCCGCCCCCTGGGCACCGTCATGGGCTGCCCCGAGGCGATCACCAGCTGCTCCTTCACCAGGTCCACCCCGGTGACCATCTCGGTCACCGGGTGCTCCACCTGGATGCGGGTGTTCATCTCCATGAAGTAGTAGTCGCCGTCCTCGGTCAGCAGGAACTCCACCGTCCCGGCGTTCACGTACCGGGCGGCGCGGGCCGCGGCCACCGCCGCCCGGCCCATCTCCGCCCTGAGCCCCGGGGTCACCGCCGGCGAGGGTGCCTCCTCGAGCAGCTTCTGGTGGCGCCGCTGCAGCGAGCACTCGCGCTCGCCCAGGTGGATCACCCGCCCGTGCGAGTCGGCCAGCACCTGGAACTCGATGTGGCGCGGGCGCTCCAGGTACTTCTCGAGGTACACCGAGGGGTCGCCGAACGCCTTCTCCGCCTCGTTGCGGGCGGTGTCGAAGGCACGCCTGAGCTCGCGCTCGTCCCGCGCCAGGCGCATCCCGCGCCCGCCCCCGCCCGCGGCGGCCTTGAGCATCACCGGGTAGCCGATCTCCGCGGCGAGCTCCAGCGCCTCGGCCCGGCTCCGCACCGGGTCGAGCGAGCCGGGGAGCACCGGCACCCCCGCCGCGGCCACCGCCTTGCGGGCCTCGGACTTGTTCCCCATCAGCCGGATCGCCTCCGGCGGCGGCCCCACGAAGACCAGGCCGCACTCCTGGACGATCTCGGCGAAGTGCGCGTTCTCGGCCAGGAAGCCGTAGCCGGGGTGGATCGCGTCGGCCCCGGTGATCTCGGCCGCGGCGATCACCGCGGTGACGTTGAGGTAGCTGTTCTGCGGGTACGGACCGCCGATGCACACCGCCTGGTCGGCGAGGCGCACGTGGAGGCAGTCGCGGTCCGCCTCGGAGAAGACGGCCACGGTCTCCAGCCCCAGCTCCCGGCACGCGGCGATGACGCGCACCGCGATCTCGCCCCGGTTGGCGATGAGGACCCTGCGCACCATCTCAGGCGGGCCGGATCGCGAACAGGCGCTCCCCGTACTCGACCGGCTGGGCGTTCTCGGGGTAGATCCTGACGATGGTGCCGGAGACGTCGGCCTCGATCTCGTTCATCAGCTTCATCGCCTCCACGATGCACAGCACCTGCCCCTTCTCCACGAAGTCGCCCACCTTCACGTACGGGTCGGCGTCGGGGTTGGGCGCGCGGTAGAAGGTGCCCACGATGGGGGAGGTGACGAAGTGCAGCCCCTCCTCGTCCTCGACCTCCGGTGCCGCGGCCTCCTCCGGGGCGGCCGGCGCCGGTGCCGCCGGCACCGGCTGGGGCGCGGCGGGCGCCGGGACCGGCGCGGGAGGCACCGGCGGGGCGGCGGCGACGGTCGGCGCCCGGACCCCCTCGATGCGGAGGCGGACCCCCCCGTGCTCCACCTCCACCCCGGCGATGCCCGTCGTGCCGACGAGACGGATCAGCTCGCAGATCTCCTCGAAGGTAAACATCGTGGCTGGCACCTCGGATCAGACGAACTCGGAATGCAGCCGCTCCCCGTAGAGCCGGCTCAGGAAGCGCGCCTTGCCCAGCATCCCGCTCCTGTCCACGAGCAGCACCAGGAAGTACCCGCGGGCGATGCGGGTCAGCACCACCCCGCGCCGGTCGGACTCCACCTGCACCTGCTCGAGGCGGCCGTGCTCCAGCTCCCGCTCCGCGCGCTCGATCTCGTCGATCACGGTGGCGTACTCCGAGGCGAGCTCCTCGAGCTCTCCGATCTCGGCCACGCTGGCCACCGGGATCCCGTCGGGGTCCACGATGGCGGCCCCCAGGGCACCGGGGCACCGTCCCACCAGCTCGCCGATCGCGCTATCGAAGTCCACCACCGCTCCGCTCCGCCGCCAGTCTAATGTGGTCGAGCCACCCCTTCAACCGCTCGATCTTGCGCGCGGGCAGCGGCACCTCCCCCGCCCGCCGGGCGGCGATCTCCCGCGCCAGCGCCGCCACCTCCGGGTCCTCGCCCCGGATCTCCCGCAGGCGCTCCAGGGTCCGCTCGGCGAGCTCCAGGTCGTCCTGCTCCAGCGCCAGCCGCGCCAGGGTCACCGTGGGCAGCGGCAGCTCCGCCTCGGGGATCGGCCGGGTGGGCTCGGCTCCGGGGGGAGGGACGGCCGGGGCCTCCTCCGCGGCGGCCGCGGCCTCGGCCTCGGAGGCGGCCTCGCCCACCGGCTCGCGCGGCGCCGCCGCCGCCCCGGCCACCTCGCCCGGCCCGGCCTCCCCGGGCGCCGGGGCGCCGAACGGCCCCCCCACCGCGGACGCCGCCCCGCCCCCGCCCACCGCGAACACGTCGTCGCCGACGAGGAACACGTCGGTGTCGCCGGTGGGCTCGACGGCGAAGGGGTCCTCCTCGCCGGCGGTCACGATCTCGCCCGGCAGCGGCCCCGCCGGGGGTCCGGCGGGCCCGGCCCCGGCCTCCGGTCCGGGCGCGGCCGCCGCCTCGCCGCCGCCGACGCGCGCCTCGGCCGCCCGGGCCCGCTCCGCGAGCGCGGTGTCGCCGGGGGTCAGCACCGAGGCCAGCCGCCACGCCGACGCCGCCCGCCGGTGGTCGCCGCGCCGCTCCGCGGACTCGGCGATGAGGCGCGCCGCCACCGCGTTCTGCGGGTCGGTCTCCAGCGCCCGGGCGGCGGCCCACTCGGCGCCCTCGTCGTCGCCCGCCGCGGCCAGCGTCCGGGCGAGGGACACCCAGGCCGCGACGTAGCGCGGGTGGCGCTCGAGCCCGCGCCGGAGCACGTCCTCCGCCTCCTGGAGGCGCCCGGCCTTCCGGAGCAGCTCGCCCAGCTGGTAGAACTGCCGGCTCGCCGGATCGCGCCGCAGCGCCTCGCGCAGCTCCTCGATGCGGTCGTCGTTCATCGTGATGGTCCGGCGGGCGGCCGGCCGCGGCCGGCCGCCCGCTGTCGAGGTCGCCTCACACGCCGTTCCCGTTCAGCTGCACGGAGACCGCCGTCTGGGCCGCGCACTCGCCGCCCACGACCTGGAAGGTCACCGCACCGCCCGCCGGCCCGGGGATCGTGGGGGTGAAGGTGATCGTCACCGCCACCGAGTCGCCGGGCGCCAGGGTCCCGCTGGCCGGCGACGCGGTGAACGGCTCGGCCGTGTTCGCGGTCCAGTCGAACCCGAGATCGCCGACGCCACCGTTGTTCGAGAGCGTGACCACCACGTTGGCGCTCGAGCCCACCGCCACGTCACCGAAGTCCACGTAGTTGGGAGCCACGGCCGGCACGAGCTGCTTGCACGCCGTGGTCGGCGGCTCGAGCGTGAACCCGTTGGCCAGCGTGTCGGAGCAGCCGGTCTCGAGGTTCTCGACGGCGAGATCCACCAGCGCGGGCAGGGTCCGGCAGCCGGAGTAGCCGCCGGTGCCCGTGCACTCCACGGAGTCGAACTGGTAGGCGGTGGTGTCCGGCACGGTGGTCTGGATCGTCCCCGGGTCGGTCGCCGAGGGGAACGTCGCGAGCTGCGGGGCGAGGTCGTCGAAGGTGACGCGGACCGGCTCGGTGGTGTCGACGGCGGCGAAGTTCCGGCCGGTGATGGTCACCGCGGTCCCCGTCGGCCCGCTCGCCGGGCTCGCGCCGAAGATGCGCAGGTTCTGGCCCCGGTACGTCCAGCTCCCGCCCTCGGCGGTGGCGCCGGAGTCCACCTGGGTGATCACGAAGGTGCCGGTCTGGTCGTCGCACGGGTACGGATCGAGTCTCGAGGTCCGGATCACGACCTGGTTGCCCGAGACCGAGACCACCGCCTGCGCCACGCTGCCGGCGCCGCCGTTCCAGGTCACGGTGAGCGGGGCCCGGAACCCGGAGCCGTAGATGGTCACCAGGTCGCCGCCGGCGGCATCGCCCTCGGTGGGCGAGTTCGAGGTGATGTACATCGCCTCGCCGTAGGTGAAGCCCACCGGCGAGGTGGCGGTGAGGCCGCTGCTGACGTTGCGCACCGTCACGTCCACCGTGACCGGCGGGGTCTGACCCGTCGGGGTGTAGTCCGGGCTGATCACCACGATCTGGTCGTAGGCGACCGAGACCACGTTGGCCTCGCGGGTCCCGAACATCACCTGGACCGGGAACTCGAACCCGGAGCCCATGATCGTCACCCGGGTCCCGCCCTCCATGGGGCCGGAGAGGGGGTCCATGGCGTTGATCACCGGGGTGGGATGGTCGGCCAGGAAGACGAAGGCGCTGGCCTTGCTCACCGCCTTCTCGCGCGGCGTGCCCGCCTCGTTGTAGACGGTGACGTCGGCCACGTGATCGCCCTCCACCGGGGTGGCGGCGAGCGGCGGGGTGGTGAGGGTGATCTGGCTGCCGTCGGCCGAGACCGCCAGCTCGTCGGCCTCCACCGTGCCGAGGTCGGTGGAGAACGTCACGCGCACCGGCGCGGCGAAGTTGCGGCCGTAGATCGTCACCTGGTCGCCGCCGCGCGAGGAGCCCTGGGCCGGGAACACCGAGTAGATCTCCGGGTCCACGTTCCCGGGCCGGAAGGTGAACGCCCCGGCGAGCTCCACCGCCTGCTCGAAGGTGCTGCCCACCGCCCGCCGCACGCGCAGCACCGCGGGGTAGCTCGTGTTGTGGGGCACCCAGGTGATCTCCGGGGTCCGCACCTGGGCGTAGTCGCCGCTCGCGGTCACGGTGAGGACCTGGCCCTGGGCCTCCTGCCCCTCCACCACGAAGCTCACCTCGAGGGGCTCCATGAACCCCTGGCCGTAGAGCTGGATGGTCTCGCCGCCCGAGAGCGAGCCCTCCGACGGCACCACGGAGCTCACCGCCAGGTCCTGGGTCACGGGCCGGTCCTGGAAGGCGACGTTCACGGACCGGGTCACCCCGTGCACCTCCGCCACCACCGAGTACGTTCCCGCGGTCTCGGTGTACAGGCACACCGACGCCTGACCCCCGGAGGTGGTCAGCTTGGCCGTGGAGGCGCCGCTCGCCACCGACCCGGTGGCGCAGTCATAGAGGACCGCCGGGTCGGAGACCCTCACGTTCACCAGCGTCCCGTCGGGCGCGGGCGCCCCGTCACGGGTCACGGTGGCCGTCACGGTGACGGGATCGCCGACGTAGGGGCTCGCGTCGCTCACCACCAGCGCCGTGATCGCCCACGTCTGGGTGGTGGGCGTCGGCATCGCCGGCGGGGACGGGCTGCTCCCCGAGCACGAGGCCAGCGTCAGGGCGCCCGCGATGACCAGAAGGATCGCTGCTCTCTTCATGACGACCACCCCCTACTGCGTCGCCGCGTAGAAGAAGTTGTACGGAATCGTGAACGCCACCGACACGCTCTTGCCGCCGGTGGTCGTCCCGAAGATCTCCACCCGCAGCGACTGCCGGATGTTGGTCTGGCCCGTCTCCGGGTCCACGCCGCCGTTCTCGGGGAACAGGTTGGACAGCGGCGGCTTGTAGAAGTACTCCTGCGGGAACACCCGCCAGTTGCTGAGGTCGGCCTGGCCGCCGGCGGGGACGTGGACCGGCTGGTCGATGATCCACTGGGGCGAGGCGACGGAGCCGCCATCCGCCCGCGAGGGCGTGATCACCCAGCGGTTGAGCTGCACGTCCTGGCTCGCGTTGAGGGTCGCGTTGGGATCCTTCGGGTGCGAGGCGATGGTCATCTGGGTGATGGTCACGTCCGCCGGGACCGCGATGTTCACCTCGGGGTTGTACTCGGTGACGTCCACCGTCAGGTACACCGCCGCCTCGGTGTCGTTGAGCGTGCTGTTGCCCCCGCAGGACAGGAGCCCCACCGCCAGGACGAGCACGAGCAGGACCTGAAGAGCCCGTCGCATCACGCTTCCTCCTCTAGTACTTCATGATCCGTGGGGTGATGAAGATCAGCAGCTCGTCGTGCCGCTGCTGGATCTCCTTGCTGCGGAACAGCCAGCCCAGGATCGGGATCCGGTGCACGCCCGGCACCCGGTTGTTGGTGTCCTGGTCGTTGAGCTGGTAGATCCCGCCGATGACCTGGGTCCCGCCGTCCCGGACCAGGAGCTTGGTCTTGGCGTCGCGGGTGAAGATCGGCGCGTTCTGCGCCCCCTGCACCAGCAGCGCCGTGGCCGGCTCCTGCTTCTTGATGTCGAGGTCGAGCACCACCGTCCCCTCGGCGGTGATCTGCGGGGTCACCTCGAGCCGCAGGGTCGCGTCCACGTACTGCACCGTGACGGTGTTGTTGGCCACGGTCTGCACCGGCAGCTGCAGCCCCGACCGGATGGTGGCGGTGTGGTTGTTCTGCGCCACGACCTTGGGCGAGGAGACGATCCGCACCAGCCCCTCGTTCTCCGCCGCCGAGAGCATGAAGTCGAGGTTGAAGGTGTTGAGGATGTCGCCGAAGGAGAAGCCGATGGTGGCGTTCTCCTGGCGCGACCCGCCGGGGTACCCCAGCCCCAGGTTCACGCCGCCGCCCACGGAGACCGAGTTGGGGAAGTTCAGGCCGGTGTCGTTGCCGTGCTCCACGTCCATCACGCCGGAGAACCCCCAGTTCACCCCCAGCTTGTGGCTGAAGTTGCGGGTGGTCTCCACGATCCGTGCCTCGATGAGCACCTGCGGCACCGGCCGGTCGAGGATCGAGATCAGCTTCTGGATCCCCGGCAGCCGGTCCACGATGTCGCGGATGATGAGGGTGTTGGTGGCCTTGTCCACGATGATGGAGCCGCGCTGCGAGAGCAGGAACCCCTCCTGCTTGAGCAGGCGCGAGACGTCGCTGGCCTTCGCGTAGGAGAGCGGCTTGACGATGGTCTTCATCGGCCGCGCCAGCTCCTCCTGCTCGGCGAGCTTGGCCCGGGCCGCCTTCTCCGCCGCAAGTTTGGAGGTGGGGGCCACCCGGAGCACGTTGTTCTCGAGCACGTAGTCGAGGCCGTTGATCTTGAGGATCAGGTCCAGCGCCTGGTCCCACGGGACGTCGTGCAGCTCCACCGTCACCGAGCCGGTGACGCCCGGGTCCACCACGATGTTGAGGCCGGTGAGCTTGGCGAAGGTCCGCAGCACGTCCTTGATGTCCGCGTCCTTCAGGGTGAGCGAGATGGGCTCGCCGGTGAACCGGCGCTCCTCGCTCTCGACCTCCTTGGTCGCGTACTCCTGTGGCCCTCCGAGCTCGAGCTCCTGGGCCGCCGCCGCCCGCTCCACCAGCTGGGAGGGGTCGGCCGTGAACGGGTCCTGTGCCGCCGGCTCCGCGGCCGGGGCGCTCCCGGACGCCGCCGGCCCGGCCTGGGGCGCCACGTTCACGGGCCGCTCCGGGACGCCGGCGGGCGCGGGCGCCGCCGCCTCCTGGACGGGGGCCGCCGCCTCCGGAGCGGGCGCCGCCGCCCGCTCCGGCTCGGCCGGCGCCGCCGGCGCGGCCGCGGCCCGGGAGGGGACGATCTCGATGGTGCCCGCGGGGCTCGCGGCCGCGGTCACCGCGCCGAGTCGCAGCTCCGCGCCCCGCGCCCCGGGCTCGAACGCGGCGGTGTCCGCCAGCGTGGCGTCGTCGAGGTCCACCACCACCCGCGTCACCGGCTCGGGCACCGCGCGGTGCTGCGCCACCCGCACCCGGCGCACGCCCGCGGCCCCGACCGGCAGCACGTGCCGGCGGGTGCGGCACACCACGCCAGGGAGGTCCAGCACCACGCGCGGCGGGTCCGGCAGCGTGAAGGTCCGCCCCGCGAGGCGGCCGTCGCCCTCGAGCCGGACCACCACCCCGCCATCGCCCACCTCCGGCACCACCCGGTACAGGTTGCCCGCGGGCGCGCTCTCCGGCCCGGGCGCGGCGGCCGGCTCCACCGGCTCCACCGACACCGCCGCGGAGGTGGCGGGCGGTGCGTCGGGCGCGGCGAACACCAGGTCGAAGCCGTCGTCACGCTCCACCAGCTCGGCCGTGGCGGGCCGCTCGAGCCACACGGTGAGCCGGGTGAGCGCCTTGCCGTACTCCTCGGCCAGGGTCACCTCGGCCCGGCGCACGCCGGCGTCGGGGGCGCTCACCGCCGGGACATCGCCGGCGAAGGCGTCGGCCGGCGCCTCCACCACCCACACGCCCGGCTGGGGGCTGTAGTGGACGACGTCCAGACGGCCGGTGGTCGCCACGTGCAGCACGGGCCCCGTGGCGCCGGGCTCCACCGAGAGCGCCCGGATCGTCGCCGGGCCGCCGGCGGCCAGCGACGGCGCGCCGCCCGGCAGGACGGCGAGCACGGCGATCGCCACGGCACAGGACAGCGCGCGAAGGCCGGCCGCGGGCCGGGCCGGGGCGCCGGCCCTGCCGCGGGTCGCTGGAGCGCGGCCGGTGAGGCCGTCCCGCCTTCCGAACCGACACCACCGCCGCGGGCGGCGGGTACCGAGGACGCGGGCGTGTCTGACCATCATGTCATCCCCCACTGTTACTTCTGTCCAATCTCGCGCACCACTTCGGTGTACGGCTTGAGGGCCTTGGGATCGTTCACCTGCTGCCTGAAGATCACCCTGTCCGGGAGGATCTCCTTCACCTCGCCGTTGTAGAGCTTCGTCCCCTCGCGCAGGATGTACGCCACCTTGTCGCGCCCCTGCGCGAAGGCGATGCGACCCTGCGGGGTCTCGATGATGCCCTCGAGGGTGAGTTCCTCGATCCGCATCCCCGGCAGGCCCGGCGGCCGCTCGCGGCTCGCCTCCTCCTCCTTGATCCCCTCGAGCAGCGACCGGAACGGGTCCCGGCGGCCCGCGGGATCGTAGGAGAAGATCTCACCCCGGAGCACCTCCTCCTCGCCGCGGAGGATGCGGTCGATCTGGCTCACGTCGATCTCCTGCTGGGCGGGCTGCTGCTCCGCCCCCGCGGCCGGCTGGGGGGACCCCTCCTGGGCGACCGCCACGGGGGCCGCCAGCACCAGCGCCAGCCCGACGGCCATCGCGACCCTGCCGATCATGGTCCACCCCCTTCCGCCTCCTCCTCCTTGTAGATGAAGGTCTTCTGGGTGAACGAGGCGTGGATCGTGAACGCCTCGCGCTTCGACCGGTACGGCCTGATCTCCAGGTCGTCCACGTTGATGATCCGCGAGAACCGGCTCAGGCGGTCGAACAGCAGCCCGAGCTGGTGATAGCTCCCGTCGAGCTCCACCTTGATGGGCCACTCCCAGATGAAGTCACGGTCCACGAACTCGCCGGGGGTGAAGCGGATCAGCCGGAACCGCCCCTGCTCGGTGAGCTGCTTCAGCCGCTTGATGAGGTCGTCCGTCTCCCGCTTGGTGGGGAGGATCTTGCGCAGCCGCTCGAGCTCCAGGCTGAGGTTCTGGATCTCCTCCTCCAGCTTGGGGAGGTCACGCTGCGCCGCGCGACCCTTCTCCACCTCGCGTTCGAGATCGGTGTTCTCGCTCTCGAGCCGGGCGATGTCCTGCCGGATCCCGGCGAACACGTAGTGGTTCAACGCGAAGTAGAGGGCCAGCCCGAGGACGACCCCGGTGGTCAGCGCCCAGTACCACGGCTTCTCGTTGAGGTCCAGGGCCATCGCTCAGCTCCTCCCGCCGGACCCGCCCTCGTCCGACGTGGCCTCTGCGAGGTGGAACGTGCACTCCAGCGTGAACTGGAACGTCCCCCTGTCGCCACGGCGCATGTCCTTGAGGACGGGCTCGCTGAAGAACGGCGACTCGTCGAGGTTGGTGATGTAGTTCGCCACCGCGTTCTCGTCCATGGCCGCCCCCGCGATGGTCACCGCGCTGCCGTGGACCGAGAGCCGCGTCAGCCACACGAGGTCGGGCAGCGCCCGCGACACCTCGTCCATGATCCGGACCGGTCCGTGCTGCTGCGCCTTGAGCTGGTTGATGATCTCGATCTGCTCGGTCAGCCGCGACCGCTGCCTCTCCAGCTCCTGGACCTTGTCGATCACCTCCTGCAGCTCCTGCTTCTCCCGCTGCAGCTCGGCGTGCCGCTGCTCCGCCCCCGCCCGCCTCGCGCTCAGGCTCCACCAGGTGAGGCCCACGGCCAGCGCGGCGATCCCCAGGCAGACGAGAACGATGATGTCCCCCTGGTGCGCCCCCAGCGAGATCTCGGGGCGGCGCCGCGTGGCTCGGGGGGCTGCGGTCGGCTCGCCGAGAAGGTTGATCCGGATCATCAGGTCACTCCCCTACGGCGCGGATCGCCAGCCCCACCGCGATCGCCATGGACGGGGCGTGGCGGTTGATCCACTCCGGGTCGAACTCCGTCTCGTTGTACCGGATGTTGCGGAACGGGTTCATGATCTCGACCTGGACGCCGAGGCGCTCCTTGAGCACCTCGTCGAGGTTGAGCACCTGGGCGCCGCCCCCCGCGAGGACCACCCGGTCGAGGCGGTCCACCGCCGAGGTGGCGATGAAGAAGTCGATGGTCTTCTGCAGCTCCGCGGCGAGGTCCTCGGACACGCTGTTGAGCACGCCCATGACGTGCTGCACCGAGTACTCGCCCACCCGCTCGCCCCGCTTCAGGCGCTCGGCCTCGTCCCGGGTGAGGTTGAGCTCGCGCTGGATCGCCTCCGTGTACTGGTTGCCGCCGAAGGAGACGTCACGCCAGAACGCCGACTGGCCCTCGTACAGCACGTTGATGTTCATCACCGACGCGCCCACGTTGACCAGGGCGATGGACTCCGGGCCGAGCTCGTAGTTGAGCTCGTACGCGTTCTGGAGCGCGAAGGCGTCCACGTCCACCAGCACGGGCTCCTTGCCGGCCTGGATGATAACCGAGGTGTAGTCGGCGATCTTCTCCTTCTTCACCGCGACCAGGAGGACGTCCATCGTGTCCCCCTGGCCCTCCTCGAGGACCTCGTAGGCGAGGTTCACCTCGTTGATGTCGAACGGAATGTACTGCTCGGCCTCCCACTGGATCGACTCCGCGAGCTCGGCGTGACTCATGCTGGGAAGCTGGATCTTCTTGATGATCACGGAGTGACCCGAGACCGAGACCCCGAAGTTGGGGTTCCGGATCCCGTTCTCGGCGATCAGGCCCGACAGCGTCTCCACCACCAGGGAGGAGTCCATGATCGCGCCGTCCACGATCGCCTCCGGCGAGAGCTCGGCGATGGCCGCGTGGACCAGCTGGTACTCTCCGCCCTTGAGTCGTTTGAGCTCCACGACCTTCATCGCGGAGGAGCCGATGTCGCATCCCACAACCTGTTTCTTGCGTCTACCGAACACGGCTCGCACCTTACTCCTGGGATTTGAGAAGCTTTTCCATATCTCCTCTGATTTGCAGGCTAGCAAAGGCCCTTTGGGGTGTCAAGAACGGCGCGTGACGCATCGCACAGAGGCGCCGCCCCCGCCGAGCGCGCGGGCCGGAAAAACCACCGCCCCGGCGTCCGCGCCCGCGTCGGGGAAGCTCCGCGCGATCCGCGGGCCGCCGCCCGCCCCGCTCGCTCCCACGGCGGGGGGGCACGACCCGGGCCGCCCGGGCCCCTCGCGGTGGCGGCGCCGTCTCGAGAGTTCTCGGGAAGCTCCCGGACGCCGGGACGCTTGCCTCGGCACGGCGGTTGTGGTATTCATGACCGCCCCGCTCGCGGGGCGTGCGAGGAGGACCACACCATGGCGCAGCGATGCGACATCTGCGGCAAGGGCCCGATGACGGGCAACACCATCAGCCACGCGCACAACGTCAACCGGCGGCGGTGGCTGCCCAACCTGCACCGGGTGCGGGCGATGGTGGACGGGCGGCCGCGCACGATCAGGGTGTGCACGCGGTGCATCCGCTCGGGGCGCGTGATCAAGGCCCCACGCGGGTGACCACACCCTGCCGCTCGACCTCGAGCACCCCATCCACATCCCGCACCCGCCGCACCACGCGACCGAGGTGCGCCGCGTCGCGGACCTCGACCGTCATGGCGACCGAGCCGCGCCCGTCGCTCTCGGTGACCAGGTTGCAGTTCACGATGTTGCCCCGCTCCTCCGACACCGCGGCGGAGATCCGCGCCAGCATCCCCGGCGAGTCCAGGAACACGATGTTGAGCGCCACACGGGCGGTACCGGCCGCCGCCGCGCCGTCGGCCCACCGCACCTCGATCCGCCGCTCCTCGTTGAGCAGCAGCTTCCGGACGTTGGGGCAGCTCGCGGCGTGGACCGCGACCCCGCGGCCGCGCGTGACGTAGCCCACGATCTCCTCGCCGGGGACCGGGCTGCAGCACCGCGCCAGGTACACCAGCAGGTCGGCGCCGCCCGTCACCTCCAGGTAGTCGCCGGGACCGCGAGCCCCCTCCGCCCGCGCGGCCCGCCGCCGGCGGCGGGCGGGACCCGCTTCCCGCAGCAGGGAGGTCACCAGCGAGGAGGCCTCGACCCGCCCGAAACCCACGGCGGCGACGATCTCGTCCGCCGTGCGGCCGATCCCCTGCGCCGCGCCCAGGTCGGGCAGGCGCGGGTCCTCCAGCAGAGCCCTCAGGCTCAGGCCGTGCCGCCGCGCCTCGCGCTCCAGCAGCCGCCGCCCCACCTCCACCGCGTGCTCGCGCTCACGGCGCTTGAGGAACGAGCGGATCTTGGTCCGCGCGCGGCTGGTCACCACCCAGTCGAGCCAGTCCCGCCGCGGCGTCTGCTGGGGGGAGGTGACGACCTCCACCACGTCGCCGTTGCCGAGCCGGGTCCTGAGCGGCACCCAGCGGCCGTTGATGCGCGCCCCGGCGCACCGGTGACCCACCTCGGTGTGGACGCGGTAGGCGAAGTCGAGCACGGTGGCGCCGCGCGGGAAGGAGAACACGTCGCCCTTCGGGGTGAAGCAGTACACCTCCTCGGGGTAGAGATCCACCCGGAGCGAGTCGAGGAACTCCCGCGGCGAGACCCCCTCGGTGGTGTCCAGCAGGCTGCGGAGCCACGCCACCCGGCCGTCCTCCGCCGGCACCTCGGATCCCGCCTCCTTGTACTGCCAGTGGGCGGCGATCCCGTGCTCGGCGATCTCGTGCATCTCGCGGGTGCGGATCTGGATCTCGAACGGGTGCCCCTCCGGCCCCAGCACCGTGGTGTGGAGCGACTGGTAGGCGTTGGGCTTGGGGATGGCGATGTAGTCCTTGATGCGGCCCGGCACCGGCGGCCACGTCTGGTGCACCAGCCCCATCACCGCGTAGCAGTCGGCCACCGTCTCCACGATGATCCGGAAGGCGAGGAAGTCGAACACGTTGGCGATGTCCACCCCGCGACGCCTGAGCTTCTGCCAGATCGAGTAGAGGTGCTTCACCCGGCCCTGGATGGTGCCCTCGATCCCCTGCCGCGCGAGCAGGTCGTGGAGTTCCCCCTCGATCCGCCGGTACCACCGGTCCACCACCGCCCGCCGGTCCTCGAGCTCCCTCCGGAGCCGCTCCTCCTCCTTCGGGTAGAGGTAGTGGAAGCACAGGTCCTCGAGCTCCCGCTTGATGGCGCCGATCCCGAGCCGGTTGGCGATGGGAGCGTAGATCTCCAGCGTCTCGCGGGCGATGGCGCGCTGCCTCGGCGGCGGCATGTGCTCCAGGGTGCGCATGTTGTGGAGGCGGTCGGCGAGCTTGACCAGGATCACCCGGACATCGTCGGCGGAGGCCAGCAGCAGCCGCCGGAAGTTCTCCGCCAGCGTCGCCTCGCGCGCGTTGAAGGTGGACTCGTAGGTGGAGATCTTGGTCAGCGCCGCCACCACCCGGGTGACCACGGGGCCGAACTCGCGCTCCAGCTCCTCCTCGGTGGTGTCGGTGTCCTCCAGGATGTCGTGCAGGAGCCCCGCCGTCACCGCCACCTCGTCCAGCTCCATCTCGGCGAGGATCCACGCCACCGAGAGGGGATGGGTCAGGTACGGCTCGCCCGAGCGCCGCACCTGCCCCTGATGGCGGGTGGCCGCGAAGACGTAGGCGTGCCGGAGGAGCTCCTCGTCGAGGGCCGGGAGGTAGCTCTCCATGCGGTCGAGAACGTCCTCGAAGCGCAGCCGGGCCGGCGCGTCCATCCTTCAATTGTAGCCCCGGGGTCAACCGTGGCGGCCCCGGCTTCCCGGACCCGGCCTCCCGGCGAGCCGGGCATCTCCCCGGCGATGGGGACGCCGGGTGGGATCGGCGAGGGGGTTCCCGGCCGGGGCCGGCCACCGCCTCGGACGGCGAGGCGGGACCTCGCTCCCGGCCCGCCCGCCGGCGTCGGGCGCGGCGTGGGGGAGGCCCCCGCGGGGCCGGGGTGCCGGGCGCGATCCGTGGCCGGGACCGCGACGGGGACCGGGACCGCGGCCGCGCACGGCCGGGGCGCGGCCCCACGCCCCGAGACGAACACTGTCCCCATCTCGTCGGCCCCTGGCGAGACGTTCGCCACCGGACGGGCGGCGTGGGCGCCGCGGCGGCCGCAGCGACGCCGCCCGCCGACGCGAAGGGGCGGGCACCGTGCCGCCCGCCCCTGCGTCACCCGCTCCCGCCGCGCTCAGCGGCGGCGGCGGCTCTTCCTCCGCGAGCGCGACCAGCGCTCGCGCCAGCGGATCATCCCCAGCGCCACCGGCGAGGCGACGAAGATCGAGGAGTAGGTCCCCACGATGATCCCCACCAGCAGCACGAAGGCGAAGGTGTTGATCACGTCGCCGCCGAACAGGTACAGCGACAGCACCACCATCAGTGTGGTGCCGGAGGTGATGATGGTCCGCGAGAGCGTCTGGTTGATGGAGAGGTCCATCAGCTCCTGGAGATCCATCCCCCGCTTGAGCTTGAGGTTCTCCCGGACGCGGTCGAACACCACCACCGTGTCGTTCACGGAGTAGCCGACGAGGGTGAGCAGGGCCGCGATGGTGGGCAGGTTGATCTCGCGCTGGGTGAGGGCGAGCGCGCCGAGGGTGATGGCCACGTCGTGGAACAGCGCCACCACCGCGCCGATGCCGTACGGGAGCTGGAACCGGATCCAGATGTAGACCAGCATCCCCACGAGCGAGAAGAGGATGGCGAGCCGGGCCTTCTCGCGCAGGTCGCGGCCCACCGCCGGTCCCACGCTCTCCGCGCCCAGCATCGAGAACTTCCCCGTCGTGCACCGCCTCCGGAGGGCCGCCCTCACCGCGTCGGACAGCCCCTCGATCCGGTCAACGTCGTCGAGGGAGCGGAAGATCCCGTGGTCCTTGCGGAACGCCATCACCTTCTCCGCCGCCTCCAGGTAGTGCTCGCGGCGGGTGTCGGGATCCCCGTCCACGCCATCCGGATCCTCCTCGGCCAGGATGGAGGCGAGCTCCTGGGAGCCGCCGAGGTTGAGGTCGAACTTCCCGCCCTCGTCCCCGTTGAACGCCCGGTCGAGCGCCTCGAGGATCGGGGTGGTGAAGTCGCCCTCGGCCCCCTCCGGGTTCTCCACCCGGATCAGCACCTCGTGCTTCTCCGGCTCGTCGAACCGCTGCACCACCGGCTCGCCGGTCTCGAGGGTCTGGAGCACCGTGCGGATCCTCGCCAGGTCGGGCGGGTCCACGAACTTCACCGTGACCTGGGTCCCGCCCACGAAGTCGATGCCCAGGTTGAGGCCGGGACCGGCGACGATCACCCCGAGCCCGCCCAGGATCAGCGCCAGCGAGATCGCTCCAGCGACCCACCGGTACTTCAGGAACGGTACGTGCGTCTCGCCCAGAAACCTCATGCTCGCCCCCGCCTAGATGCTCAGCGTCCGCACCCGGTCCTTGCCCGCCAGCACCAGGTCGTAGATGGTGCGCGAGACGAACACCGCGGTGAACATGCTGGCCAGGATGCCGATGGAGAGGGTCACGGCGAACCCCTTCACCGGCCCGGTCCCGAACTGGAAGAGGAACAGCGCCGCGATCAGCGTGGTCAGGTTGGCGTCCAGGATGGTCCCGAAGGCACGCCCGAAGCCCACGTCGATCGCCGAGCGCACCGTCTTGCCCACCGCGAGCTCCTCCCGGATCCGCTCGAAGATGAGGACGTTGGCGTCCACCGCCATGCCGATGGTGAGGATGATGCCGGCCACGCCCGGCAGCGTCAGGGTGGCGCCGAAGTACCCCATGGCCCCCATCAGGAGGATCAGGTTGAGGACCAGGGCCACGTCGGCGTTGAGCCCCGACAGCTTGTAGTAGACCAGCATGAACAGCATCACGACGATGAGGCCCGCCACCGCGGCCCGGACCCCCCGCACCACCGAGTCGTGCCCCAGCGACGGACCCACCGTCCGCTCCTCGAGGTAGGTGATGGAGGCGGGAAGCGCACCGGCCCGCAGCACCAGCGCCAGGTCCTCCGCCTCCTGGATGGTGAACGAGCCCTCGATGATCCCCTCGTCCGAGATCTGCGCCCGGATCACCGGCGCCGACATCACCTTGCCGTCGAGGATGATGGCCATGGAGGTGCCGATGTGGCTGCCGGTGTAGGCGGCGAACTTGGACGCCGCCTGCGGCACCAGCATGAACTCCACCGCCGGCTGGCCGTACCGGTCGGTGGTGCGGCGCGCGTTGCGCAGCTCGCGGCCGGTGATGATGTTGGCCCGCTTGACCAGGTAGTACTGCTTGCCGATCACCTGCCCCTCGAGGCCGCGCCGGTCCCCCGGGGCGATCATGGCATCGGGCGGCACCTTCCCGCCGAACTTGGCGAGCAGGCTCTGGCGGTCCGGAGCCGGCCCCGCCACCACCTCCTTGAGCTCCAGCAGCGCGGTGTTGGAGATGAGCTCCTTGACCCGCGCCGGATCGTCCACGCCCGGAAGCTGGACCAGGATCCGGTCGCTCTCCAGCCCCTGCCGCTGGATCACCGGCTCCGACACGCCGAACTGGTCCACCCGGTTGCGGATCGTCTCCAGCGCCTGGCGCACCGCCTTGTCCCGGATCTGGCGGACCACGTTGGGCGGGAGCTCGAACCGCCACTCGGCGGCCCCCCGTGTCACCTCGAACTCGGGCAGGTAGTCCTCCACCACCTGCCGCAGCACGTCGCGGTCCGCGTCGGGCGGCACCTGGACGGTGAAGGCCGCCGCCGCGGCGTCCACCGTCCACGTCCCGAGGGCGACCCCCTTCGCCTTGGCCCGGTCCACGAGGCGCTGGGCGGCATCGTCCAGCTCGGCCTTCACCGCGTCGTCGGTGTTGACCTTGAGCACCAGGTGGATCCCGCCGCGCAGGTCGAGGCCCAGGTGGATCTTCTCCTGCGGCGGCCACACCGCCACCACGGCGATGGCGGTCACCGCGAGGATGAGCAGCACCCGCCAGAGCAACCTCTTCTCCACGCTCCCCTCCCTACTTCTCGCCGGCCTCGCCCGCGAGCCCCGCGATGGCGCTCTTGGCGACCCGGATCTTCACGTTCTCCGCCACCCTCAGCAGCACCGTCCGGTCCTCGACCCCGGCCACGGTGCCGTAGATCCCCCCGGAGGTCACCACGCGGTCACCCTTCTTGAGCGCCGCGATCATCGCCTCCTTCCTCTTCTGCTGCTTGCGCGCCGGCAGGATCACGATGAGGTAGAACACCACGAACACCAGCACGAAGGGGATCAGCGTGGCCAGGCCCGCACCCTGTTGACCCATCGGCTCCCTCCTCACGCGCCGCCCGCGGCGCGGGCGCGCAGCACCCCCGCCCGGTACTCGTCGTAGCGGCGCGCCATGATAGCCTCCCGCGCCCCCCGCATCAACCGCAGGAAGTAGGTGAGGTTGTGCACGGTGAGCAGCACCACCGAGGTGACCTCGCGCGAGACGAACAGGTGGCGCAGGGCCGCGCGCGGGTAGCGGGCGCAGGTGGGGCACGGGCATTCTGGATCGAGCGGCTCCGGGTCGTCGCGGAAGCGGGCGTGCTTGATGACGATCTCCCCGCGCGAGGTGAACACCTTCCCCGTGCGGGCGCTGCGCGTGGGGAGCACGCAGTCGAACAGGTCCACCCCGCACGCCACCGCGTGCAGGATGTCCTCCGGGTACCCCACCCCCATCAGGTAACGGGGCCGCTCCTCGGGCAGGAGCGGCACGGCGGCCGCGATGGCCTCGTGCAGGAGCTCCGTGGGCTCCCCCACCGCCAGCCCGCCCACGGCGAAGCCATCGAAGGGCAGTCCCGCCACCGCCTCGGTGGAGCGGCGCCTGAGCCCGGGGTCCACCGACCCCTGCTGGATGGCGAACAGCCCGCCGCGCCACCCCCGTTCGCGCCAGCGCGCCGCCTCCTCCAGGCCGCGCCGGGCCCACCGGGCCGAGCGCTCCACCGAGGCCGCGGCCACCTCGCGCTCCACCGGGTACGGCAGGCACTCGTCCAGCACCATGGCCACGTCCACCCCGAACCGGGCCTGGAGCGCCACCGCCCCCTCGGGGGTGAGGCGGTGGGGGCTCCCGTCCACGTGCGACCGGAAGGTGACGCCGTCCTCGTCGAGGCGCCGCCGCCCGGCCAGCGAGAACACCTGGTAGCCGCCGGAGTCGGTAAGCACCGGGCCGTCCCAGGCGAGCAGGCGGTGGACCCCTCCCAGCCGCTCGATCACCTCGACGCCGGGGCGCAGCATCAGGTGGTAGGTGTTGGCGAGGACCATCTCGGGGGCGAGCCGCTCGAGCTCCCAGGCCGCGATCCCCTTCACCGTGCCCGCGGTGCCCACCGGCATGAACGCCGGGGTGCGCACCGTCCCGTGCGGGGTCTCGAGCTCCCCGGCGCGGGCGGCGGTGGCCGCGTCGCGGTGGGTGATCGCGAACGGCAGCATCAGCCGCCGCCCGGCCGCGGCGGATCGAAGAGGCCCGGCGCGAGCGGCGGGTTCAGCTCGATCCGGGTCAGCTCGATCCGGGTCGTGGACCCGTCGGGACGCTCGGCCTCCACCGCCACCGGCAGCAGCAGCTCCCGGTCGATCTCGAGGAGGACCCTCCGGATCCGTCGCGCGAGCGGCCCGTGACCGGGCTCCAGCACCAGCTCGATCCGCGGCGAGCCGGGCCGGTCGCGCAGCGTCACCGAGAACCGGCCCGCCACCTCCTCGAGCGGCCGCACCCCGTTGACGAGCTCGAGCAGCCTCCGCTGCCGCGGCCCGAGGCGCACCCGCTCCACCGTGCCCTCGCCCGGGAGGATCGTGATCAGCTCGTGACCGGCCAGCAGCACCACCATCCGGTCCGGCTCGGCGTACTCCCAGCGCACCGCGTCGGGAGCCCGGTACCAGAACGTCCCGCGGCTCGTGACGGGCGCGACCAGCAGCGCGCTCTCCTTCACCTGGACGAAGCTCGCCCTGAGCGTGCGCACCGCCCGCTGCCGGGCCGAGATCCGCCGGAGCAGCTCGTGCACGCGCCCGGCGCCGCCGTCCGCCACGGCCGCCGGCGCCGCCGCCCACGCCGCCGCCGCCACGGCCACCGCCTCCAGGA
The DNA here is from genome assembly GCA_964440565.1 of uncultured Thermoanaerobaculia bacterium. Lineage (GTDB taxonomy): Bacteria > Acidobacteriota > Thermoanaerobaculia > Thermoanaerobaculales > Sulfomarinibacteraceae > CAYTTB01. The sequence goes on along the minus strand of CAYTTB010000028.1, from coordinate 8,966 downwards.
GCCTCCGCCGCAGCACGGCCGGTACTCTACCACCCCTCAGTGCTCCGCGAGCGGACGCACCTCGTACGCGAGCTGCTCGCGCGACAGCACCACCTTGGTGTACGGGGGCACCGAGGAGGTCAGCCAGACGTTGCCGCCGATCACCGCCCCCCGGCCGATGACCGTGTCGCCCCCGAGGATCGTGGCGCCGGCGTAGATCACCACGTCGTCCTCGATGGTGGGGTGGCGCTTGGTCCCGCGGATCAGCCTCCCGCGCTCGTCCTTGGGGAACGACAGCGCCCCCAGCGTCACGCCCTGGTACAGCTTGACCCGGTCGCCGATCTCGGTGGTCTCCCCCACCACCACCCCGGTGCCGTGATCGATGAAGAAGTACCGGCCGATGCGGGCGCCGGGGTGGATGTCCACCCCGGTCTCGTTGTGGGCGAACTCGGTCATGATCCTGGGGATCAGCGGCACCTCGAGCTCGTAGAGTACGTGCGCCACCCGGTACGTCCACACCGCCTTGACACCGGGGTAGGCGAGGATGATCTCCTCGAAGCAGGTGGCCGCGGGATCGCCGTCGTACGCCGCCTCCACGTCACCCGCCACCAGCTCCATGATCTCGGGAAGGCGCCGCATCATCTCGTACACCACCTCGCCCGCCCGCCGCACCGCCTGCGTCTGGGAGGCCGCCCCGCCGCGCATCAGGAAGGCGCGCGCCGTCTCGCGCTTGAGACGCATCCCGAGCGAGTACAGCTGGTCGGCCAGGTGCGCCCTGAGGTTCGCCTTGTACAGCTCCTGCTCCCCGAAGTACCCCGGGAACAGCACCTCCTGGAAGCCCCTGAGGATCGCGATCACCTCGCGCTTGGAGGGCAGCGGATCCGCCGAGGAGTGGAACAGCGGCGTCCCCCGCTGCTCCACGTGGTCCACCACCCGCTCGATCATCTTCAACGTCTTCGCCCTCAGGTCGGTCATCGCGAACCTCCCCGCGGCCGCGGCCGCCGCCACCACTGTACAATCGCGCGGGAGGTGCCATGAGCGATCCCAAGCCGCCCGCAGCCCCCAAGCTGACCCTGGCGCCCGAGGTGGCCCTCGGCCGCTACGCCAACTTCGTCTCCATCGCCCACAACTACTCCGAGGTGGTGCTCGACTTCGGCCGGACCCTGCCCGGCCGCCCCGACATCCCGGTGGTGGCCCGGCTCATCATGACCCCCTGGCACGCCCGGCAGCTGCTCAGGACGCTGGCGCAGAACCTCGAGCTGTACGAGCGCACCTTCGGGCCCATCCCCGACCCGCCGCAGCCGGCGCCGGGCCAGGGCGAGTCCACCAACTGAGCCGCTCACCCGGAGCGCACGGCCAGCGCGCCCGCCGCCGCCAGGGCGAGCGCGAGCAGCGCCAGCCCCACGGGGCCCGCGGCGGGGATCGCCGCCCCCTGCGCGGCCACCTCGAGGACGAGGTCGCGGGAGGCCGCGAGCCCGCCGGAGTCCAGCGCCTCCACGGTCACCGGGTACGCCCCCGCCGCCCCCGGCCGCCCCGAGATCCGCCCGGAGGCGGCGTCCAGCGACACCCCGTCCGGCAGGGCGCCCCGGGCGATGCGCCACACGTACGGCGGCGTCCCCCCCGCCGCCTCGAGCGGCGCCTCGTACGGCGCGCCCGCGGTCGCGGCGGGCAGCGCCTCGGTGAGGATCTCGAGCCGCCGCTCCGCCACCGTGAGCCGGACCCCCGCCGCGGCGGAGCCCCCCAGCGCGTCGGTGACCCGCGCCACCGCGACCCACGTGCCGGCACGGGCGGGGACGCCGGTCAGCTCCCCCTCCGGGGCCAGGGCGACCCCCGGAGGCAGCTCGCCCTCCGCCAGCTCCCACCGGTACGGCGGTGCGCCGCCGCTCGCGCCGAGGCGCTCCCGGTACGGCTCCCCCACCACCGCGCCCGCCACCACCCCCTCCGCGCTCACCGCCAGCGGCGCCGTGACCACCTCGAACCGCGCCCGCGCCGAGGCGGTCCCTCCCGCCGCGAGGAGCCGGGCCTCCACCCCGTGCGGGCCGGGGGCCGGGGTGCCCAGCGCCACGGGGACCGCCACGGTGCCCCCCAGCCCGAGGTCGCGCCGCGCCACCGCCGCGCCGTCGAGCAGCACCTCGAGCCGGGCCGGCCCCGAGCCCCACACCGTCACCGTGGCCGTCACCGGGTCGCCCGGAGCGTACGCCGTCCGGTCGGTCCCCACCCCGAGCAGCGCCGCACCGCCCACGTCGAAGGCCGCCTGCGCCTCGGCGAGCCGGTGCCCCGCCGCGTCCACCGCCCGCACCGCGAGCTGCGCGGTGCCCGGCGGGCCCGCGGGAACGGAAAACGGCATCTCGGCCCGCGCCAGCCCGTGCGCCTCGAGCTGCACCGGCACCGCCTCCGCCGCGCTCACGGTCCCGTCCGCGGCGCGGACCGCACCCTCCAGCACCAGGTCCACGGTCCGGTCGGCGGTCACCAGCACCTCGGCGGTGGCGGAGGTGCCGGCCGCGAGAGGCCCCGCGGGTGGCGCGACCCGCAGCAGGCGCACGCGCGGGCCGCGCACCAGCAGGTCGTGGGTGCCCTCCGCGGGCTCGGGACCCCACAGGTTCCACCGCAGCGGGAGCCGGCCGTACGGCGTCCCCTCCGGGATGGTGAAGGTGGCCTCCCCCGGCCCCTCGAAGGTGAGGGAGCCGCCCGGCGTGAGCACCTCGAGCTCCCGTCCCTCCGGCGCGGTGACGGTGAGCCGCACCGTGTCCCCCGGCACGTACTCGGGACGGTCGGTGGCCAGCACCACCGGGCCGGAGGCGGGGTGGACCGGCCGCTGCCAGAGGTAGGCCGCCCGCCCCGAGGGCCACAGGAGGGCGAGGTGCACGTCTTCCCCCGGCTCGTCCACCGGCACCGCGACCGAGAGCGCGGTGGGGTCCGGCCCCACCGGAAGCGGCCGCTCCTCGCGCCAGGAGCCGTACCACACCCGGGCGGTGAGCGGCAGCGGTCGGTCCGCACCCGGCGCCGACGCCTCCGCCGTCAGCGTGACCGTGCCGCCGGCCTCGGCCCGGTCGGCGGAGAGCGACACCGCGACCTCGAGCGGGACACCCCGGATCCGCACCGGGAAGAACCCCGAGGCGAGCTCCGTGCACCCCTCGCCGCTGCAGTCGAGCAGCCGGTACCGGCCCTCCACCGGGCCCGTGGGGACCTCCGGAGGGATCGGGACCCGGGCGGTCACCCGCAGCCGCTCCCGCGGGCCCACCGTGCCGCGCACCACCCGCCGGCCCACCCCGCCGCCGGCGAGCTCCACCTCGAGCTCGAACCGGCCGGGCCGCATCCCGGCGTTGCCGAGCTCGAACGGCACCACGGCCTCGCCGCCGGCGTCGGCCACCAGCGCCCCCGGCCCGGCGACGAGCCCGAGCTCGGGCGGGTCGAGCGCGGTGGAGACGGTGCGGACCACGTCCACGTGGCCGGCACCGTCGCCGACCGTCACCTCGGCCGCGAGGGTCTCACCCTCCGCCGCCGCGGCCGGCACCGCGGCGGTCCAGGTGACGCTCTCCCCCGGCGCCACCGTGCCGGCGAACCGCTCGCCGCCACCGCGCCACGCCACGTCCACCACCACCGGCGCCGGCACCGCACCCGAGGAGCTCACCCGCACCCCGAGCGGCACCGTGCCGTCCCCCGGCCACTCGCCGAAGGTGGCCTCCACCGCGAGGCTGCGCCGCGGCGACACCGTCACCGGGATCGAGGTGGCGGTGGCGGGGTCCCCGCCCAGCACCGCCGTGGCGGTGTAGCTGCCCGCCTCCAGGGGGACCGCCATCTCCACGGTGAGCGCCTGCCCGGGCGGCACCGTCCAGGCGCCCGAGGCGGAGCCCACCTCGACCCCCTCGCCATCGGTGACGGTGAGGGTGACCGGCAGCTCGGCGGGGAACGCGCCGGTGCCGGCGAGGGTGACCGCGAACGGCACCGCTCCCGCCACCGCGGGGGACGGTGCCGCCACCGCCACCGTCCCGGCCCCGCCCACCCGGGCGTGGAAGGAGGCCTCGGCACGCGTCCGGCCCGCCGTCACCACCAGGCGGGTGACGCCCGGCGGCAGCTCCACCGGCACGTCGAGCCAGGTGGCGCCGCCCCCGGCGAGCTCCACCGGGACCGACCCCGAGCCCGCGGCCGCGCCCTCGAGGCGCCAGGCGAGCTCCCCCGACCAGCGGTGGCCGCCGGCGTTGGCGAGGCCGATGCGGAGCGCCGTGGGGCCGGCGGCCACCTCCCCGCCGGGGGGCACGGTGAGCACCGGCCCGGCGTCGAAGGCGACGTGGGCGGTGGCCGAACCCGCCGCGGCCCCCGACACCGTGGCCACGAAGGTGGTGTCCGCGCTCACGGCCGCCTCCCACACCAGCGACGCCCCCCCGTGCGGTGCCAGGGTGACGGCGCGCGCGTCGCCGCCCCCGGGGGCGAGGGCCACCTCGAGCGGCAGCTCGAGCGCGGTGGGGTTGGCGAGGCGCACCGTCACCGGGAACGGCCCGCTGCCCACCGCCGCCGGCGCCTGGACCGCCACCTCCACCGCCGGCGCCTCCACCCGGAGCAGCCGCTCCCCCGCCGCCACCAGCTCGCCCTCCTGCCACAGCTCCACCCGCAGCGGGTGGCTGCCGGGCCCGGGCGCCGGCACCGCCAGCGCGAACGGCACCGGCTCTCCGGGCACGGGCTGCACCGTCACCGTGTCCGCCACCACCCCGCCGAGCAGCAGCCGGGCCTCCACCGGCGCCTCGGGGCCGCCCTCCGGCACCGTCACCGTGCCCTCCACCGTCACCTGCGCCCCGGGCGTGGACGCCGGCACCAGCGGCGCCACCAGCAGCTCCACCGGATCCTCGCTCACCGCGAACCCCGCCACCGCCCGGGCCAGCGGCTGGCCGAGCCCGCCGCGCAACCGCCCTCGGAACAGGAACTGGCCGGTCTCGCCCCGGGTGGAGAGCACCACGTCGAGGTGCCGGGCGGCGCCGGCCGCCAGCTCCACCGGCCCCTCCCAGCTCCACAGCACCCGGCCTCCGCCCGCCGCCGCCCGCGCGGGGGCGACCGGGCCGTCCCACCCGGTGCCCAGCAGCACCGCCTCCCCCCAGTCGAGCGGCACGAGGAGCTCCGCCGCCCAGTCGCCGCCCGCGTCCAGCACCGTGGCCGGGCCCACCAGGTACAGCGCCTCGTCGAGCGGGCTCCCGTCCGCCCCGTCGAGGAGGAACCCCTCGCCCGAGCCCCAGGCGTCGCGGCGCATCACCACCACCCGCGGCACGCCCGAGCCGGTGCCCAGCAGCACCGGCGGGGCCGAGGGCACCGCACCGTCCAGGGACGCGTCCCACAGCACCGACCCGTCCGGCGCGAAGGCGATGGCCCCGGCCTCGGTGGCCACCACCACCTCCGCCCGACCGTCGCCGTCGAGGTCGCCCGCCGCCGGCTGCACCGGCGAGCGGAGCCAGATCCCCGACTGCCACAGGGGAGTACCCGTCGCGAGGTCGAGCACCGCCACCGTGCCGGAGGCCGGGGCGTCCTCCGGGGTGGCCACCACCGCCACCCGATCGCGGCCCACCAGGACCGGCGCACCCATCGGCGGGGCCCCGGCGTCCCACGACCACAGCGGGGCGCCCGAGCCGTCCAGCGCCACCACCCCGCCGCCGCCCGCCCGGTCCGCGACCCCCACCACCACCGCCGGCGCGTCCCCCGTACCCCGGGCGGCGAGACCGGTCACCCGCACCCCCTCCGGGAGGCCGGCGCCCGCCGTCGCCGCCCAGCGCACCGTCCCCGCCGCCGTCCCGAGCGCCACCACCCCGTTCCCCGAGGAGACCACGAGCTCCCCGAGGCCATCGCCGTCGAGGTCCGTCACCACCGGCCCGCCCGCGGGGTACGGCTCCCCGGAGGCATCGGCGCCATCGAGCTCCGTCCTCCACACCTCGGCGAGACCGGCGTCGAGCCGCCGGAGTTCGAGGGTGGAGCCGGCGATCCCGGCCACGTACACCTCCGGCACCCCGTCGCCGTCCGCGTCGGCCACGGCGGCCTCCGCCGCCTCCGTCCCGGCACCGAGGGCGACCGACCCCGCCGGGTCCAGCCACGGCCCCCGGTAGAGCGTGAGCCACCCCGGCCCGCCCCACCCCTCGAGCGCGAGCAGGTCGTGGAACCCGTCACCGTCGAGATCCCCCGCCACCCCGCGAAGCACCTCCGCCTCGCCACCGAGGTACCCCCGCTCCTCGAGCGCCGCGGGCCCCGGGGCCGCGGCGGCGCCCGCACGCGCGGCCGATCCCTGGTGGACCCCCCACGGCTCCACCCCCAGGTGCTCGTCCACCACCTCGAGCGAGAGCGTGGCGCCCCGCAGCGCCGCCGGCCCGTTGCGCACCTCGGCCCAGGCGTCCATCCGCTCGCCCGGGGCGAACACCGGCCGGTCGGTGGCCACCGCGAGCCCGGCCTCCACCCCCGCAAGCTCCACCTCGCGCCGCAGCGCCACGCCCGAGAGCGTCAGCGACACCTCGTACCGGCCGGAGGCCAGCTGGCCGGGGAAGGTGAAGGCGAGCGCCGTCCGGCCGCCGGGCGGCACCGCCGCCCGGGCGCGCTCCGACCACACCACCTCCTCCCCCTGCCGCACCGTCCACCACCCCGCGAACTCCCCCCGCACCCCGCCCAGGTTGTGCACCGCGTAGCGCACCTCGCCGCCGGCCGTGGGGTCGATGGCGGCGAGCTCGATCCCGGCCTCGGCGGGATCGAGCACCAGCTCCCCCTCCGCCGAGCCGCCCCCGCCCGCGGGCTCGCTCACCGTCACCGTGAACCGGTACCGGCCGGCGGGAAGGTCCCCGGGCAGCGGCACCACGGCCTCGGGCAGCGGTCCTCCCCCGGGGGTGATCTGGATCGGGTGCGTGGCAACGAACCCGATCTCCGGCACCTCCACCCGCAGCGTCGCGTCCAGGGGGTGGTCCACGGGCGCCGGCAGCGCCTCGGCCACCACCGTGGCCTGCCCCCCCGCCACGAGCCGGTCCTCCGCCACCGCCACCCGCAGCGGGACCCAGGGCCGCACGTGCTCCACCGCCTCGGTCCGCGTCCCGCCGAGCAGCGCCCCGTCGCTCCAGCGCAGCTCCACCGGGTACCGCCCGTAGGGAAGGCCGGGTGGGAGCGGCACCCGCACCGGGACCGTCACCTCCCCGTCCGCCCCCACCGTGACCTGCTGCGCCCAGGAAAACCCCAGCGGCGGCGACGCCAGCTCGAGCGAGACGGTGCGGGGGATGCTCGAGCCGTTCGCGACGCCGAGGTGCAGCTCCCACGCCGGGGCCTGGGCCAGCGCCTGCCGCCCCTCCCACGCCAGCCACACCCGCCCCCCGTACCGGAACTGCGTCCCGCTCCCCACCTCGGGTGCCGGGATCCCCTCCTGGGCCAGCCACACCCGGATCGTCCGCCGCACCGCGTGCGGGTGCGGCTCTCCCTCGTCGAGCGGCAGCGGCACCGTCGCCACCACCGTGCGCGCCTCGTGGCGGGGCACCCGCGGCACCTCCACCACCGCCCGGCGGTCCCGCACCTCCACCGTCACCACCCCGGTCTCCACCGCCCGCGGGCCGGTGTTCCGGACCCGCACCGGCACCTCCAGCCGCCCGTCCCGCCGCGGCACCGGCGCCTCCACCGCCACCGCCGCCCGTGGCAGCGGCAGCGCCACCGCCGCGGTGAACCACCGGGGCGCGAAACCGTCGCGGGGATCCGGATCGTCCCAGCACGGAAGATCCTGCTCCGGGTAGCAGAAGTAGAGGGTCGCCACCGCCGTGCCCTGCCAGTCGGCGGGGATCACGAGGCGCTCCGCGACCTCGGCGCTCTCGCCCGGTGACAGCTGGAACGGACGCACCGGCATCCACACCTCGCGCCGGTCCGGTTCGCCGAGCACGTTCTCCCCGTTGCGCACCACCACCCGGTACCGTCCCCTGAACGTCGCCATGGTCGCGTTGCGCAGCCGCCCGGTGAACGTCACCGTGTCGCCCGGCGCCGCCTCCTCCGGCGCCCCCGCCAGCGCCACCTCCAGCCGCTTCCGGTTGCGCAGCACCGAGCGGAACGCCGTCGCCACCGGCACGTCCACCCCCGGCACCCACACCTCGGCCCGGAGGAACCCCCCGCCGCCGAGCCCGCCGTGACCGCCCGGGATATCGAGCGGCCCCGCGGCGACGTCCCGCTCCCACGGCTGGCCCGGCGAGGCGGCGAAGGCCCAGGCGCCGAGACGCTGGCCCCGCCCCCTGGGGTCGGGGCCGCGGGTGTACTCGAGCCGCACCGTGCCGGAGACCGGTCCGTCGCCCATCGCCCCCACCACCAGCCGCAGCGGGACCACCGCGTGCTGGGGCCAGTCCTCCTTGGGCAGGGCCATCGCCACCGACACCGGCTCGAGCCCCTCGATCTCCGGAGGCCACTCCTCCACCACCACCTGGCCCACCCTCGCCCACGGCTGGACCTCCCAGGGACGCCCCCGCCCGCTGACCGTGCGCAGCTCCTTGCCGCTCGCGAGCAGCTCGTACAGGAGCGGAGCGATCCCCACCCCGAACGGCTCCGGGCCGGTCCCGAGCTCCGGGGTCACGGTCACCGTCACGGTCTGGCCGGGGGCGAGCGCGAGCGCCTCCTCGGCGCTCCACCCGCCGCGCCCTTCCGGATCCGGCAGCGACCACGCCACCGTGTCCGCCTCCTCGCCGGCGAGGTCGGCGAGCTCCACCGAGAGGTGCGGCCGGCAGACAGCCCCGCGGCGGCACTCCGGGCGCCGCGCCTCGGGCGCCTCCGCCCACAGGAGGAGCTGGCCGAGGAGCCTCCACCCCTCCCAGGACCCCCCGTTCGCCTCCGCCCAGTCGGGGTACGCCGTGGTGACCGCCACCCACCCCTCGCCGAGCGGGTAGACCACCGCCGCCGCGCCACCGCCCTCGCTCCGCCGCAGCAGCACCGTGCCGTCCGAGGGCCAGCGCAGCACCGTCCCGTCCACCGGCACCGAGACCCTCCGGCCCGCCACCCACGCCACCGCC
>CAYTTB010000027.1:0-39465 GCA_964440565.1 uncultured Thermoanaerobaculia bacterium | reverse complement strand
CCGAGGAGCGCGACCATCCCCACCAGGCTCACCGCCTCCAGCACGGGCACCTCCGGTGCGCATTATCCACGAGACGGCGGCTGTCGCCCCTCCCGACACCCGTGCGACGGGACACGGCGAGTGCGCGCCGGCCGGGAGGATCGGCAGCTCTCCCCGGGTGCGACGAAGGACTCGGCGCCGGCGAACGGCTCCGGGACCGCGGCGCCCCTCACCACACGCGCGCGTCGCCGGCGGTGGCGAGGCGGGCGAGCGCCTCCCGCCAGCTCCAGACCACCCCGGCCTGGACGAGCCCCCAGCGCCGGAGGGCGTCGCGCAGCGCCCGGCCCCGGCCGGCCCGCGCGGCCAGCTCCGCCGCCCACTCCCACGTGCCCGCCGCCAGGCACCGCTCCCGCGCCACGCCCAGGAGCGCCGCTGCCGCCGCGTCCCCGTCGGCCGCGGGCCGCGCCAGGTACACCGCCGCATGCTCCGGCCGCGGGACGAGCACACGCGCGCCGGCGAGGTCCGCCGCGACAGCGTTCGACGCGAGCTCCTCGAGGAGCCGGCCGCCTGCCGCCCAGCGGACGCCGGGCGCGAGGGGCATGCACGTGGCGGACACCTCGTCACCGCCGGGCTCGAGCGGGATCAGCACCGCGCCACGGGCCGGCAGCACGTCCCAGCGCCCCAGCACCGCGAGGGCCAGGCCCAGCTCCCCGCCCACCGCCGTGCGGCCGCCGCCCGCCGCCAGCGCCTCCACCACCCGGCCCGCCACGGCCAGCGCCGTCTGCCGAGCCGAGGTCGCGGCGCTCCGGCAGGCGGCGAGCTCCGGCGAGGCGGGGAGCGGCCAGCCGAGGGCGGCGTACACCTCCTCCACCAGCGCCCACGCCAGAGCGCGCAGCGCGCACGGCGATGCAGGATCCGCGCCGACCCGCTCCGCCGCCCGGAGCGCGCGGCGCGGGACGTGGCCCGCGGGATCCTGCCGGCGAAGCCAGAGGCTGGCGAGGCTCGGGAGCACGCTCGGACGTGTGGTCATCGCTCACGGAACATACCACAGATCTGTGCGCCACCGCAACAGTCCATGGCGCCGGAGCGCACGAGCTGTCCGTCAACGGAACACCGCACCCGGGACACCGCCCTCTCCCGAGCTCGGAGCCGGTCCGCCGCTCGCCCACCCCGAGCCGGCGGCGCTCCCGCCACGCCCCGCCCGCCGGGACGGAGCCGGAAGGGCAGGCTCCCGTCCTCCTCGCCCACGGGGAGGGGCGCGCCGGCGTGGCCGGGGAGGCCCGGAGCCGCCGTCTCCCGGTCCGTGGCCCGGGTCGCTACCCCGTCTTCTCCGCCGGCCCGTCGCGCAGCACCGCGACGGTGGCGCCCCACCCGCCCGCCTCGAGCGGCGCGTCCGCGAACGAGGCCACCAGCGGGTGGCGGGCGAGCAGCGCCCGCACACGCTCGCGCTGGACGCCGATCCCCTTGCCGTGGATGAGCCGCACCCGCCGGTACCCCGCGGCGTGCGCCGCCTCGATCCAGTCGCGGACCACGTCGGGGACGTCGGCGGGCGCGAACGGGTGGAGGTCCAGCACGTCGCCCACGGGCAGGACGACCGGCTCCTCCGGCGGCCCCACCCCGCCCTCCTCCCCCGTGGGCGGCCCCTCCCGCCGGGGCCGTCCGCCCGTCTCCAGCCCGCCCCGCAGCGCGACGCTCCAGGTTGCGGCGAGCACACCGAGGATCGCCGCCACCACCAGGTACCCCAGCCACACCCTCGGCCCGAACCGGCCCGCCAGCCACCACGTGACCGCTGCCAGCACCACCAGCGCCGCGAGCTTCGTCAGCAGGTACGCGGCGAGCGGCCTGCCGGTCACCAGTACCGCTCCACGTGGACCTGCCCCGGGCGCTCCGCGGTGTGCTCCACGAACCCCTCCCGGGCCAGGATCCGGACCGCGTCCTCGATCATGGCCGGGTTGCCGCACAGCAGGACGTGGGTGTCGGCCGGGGTGGGGCGGAACCCCCACCGGTCCTCCAGCACGCCGCGCCGCCACAGCTCCTGGACGTACCCCGTCTCGCCCCCCCAGGGTACCGGCTCCTCATCCGGGCGACTGATGGTCGGGACGTAGGCGAAGTGGTCCATCAGCCGGTCGAGGGTGGCCAGCTCCGCCCGGTAGCCGAGGTCCCACGAGTGCCGCGCCCCGTGCAGCACGGCCACCCGCCGGTGGCGGTGGGCGAGCAGGTCGGCGCGCAGCATGCTCATGTACGGCGCGAGCCCGGTGCCCGTGGCGACGAGGACCACGTTCATCTCGTCGGGCACCCGGTCGAGCGTGAACACGCCGGCGATCCTCGGTCCGAGCCACAGCGCCCGCCCCGGCTCCAGCGCCCACAGCCTCGGGGTGAGCGCTCCCGAGCGGACCAGCGTGATGTAGAACTCCAGGTGGTCGCGTTCCCCCGGCGGCGAGGCGATGGAGTAGGCGCGGCGGATCAGCCTCTCCGGCGGCGCCGGGGGATCCTCGGGGTCCGCCAGCGGGTGCCGGGGTGCGGATCCCGGCAGGCCCAGGACCGCGAACTGGCCGGGCTCGAACCGCGGCAGCTCCCACCCGTCCGGGGCCACGCGGAGGATCATGAGCTCCGGCGTGAGTTCCACTCTCTGCAGCACCAGCGCGTTGAGCTCCGTCGCCACCCCCCCATTTGACACCGGCGCCCGCCCCCGATCAAGCGCGGGCCCTCAGCCCGTCGTGCCGCCCAGATCGGGAAGCGGCCTTCCCGCCGCCTCCTCGGGCGGGCGCACCACGCGGTAGTACGTGGTCATCCCGTCCCGGCGTGGCCGCACCAGCCCCGCCGCCTTCAGCCGTGCCAGGTGCTGCGACACCGCCGCCGGGGTGATGCCGAGCAGACGTGCCAGCTCGCACACCGACAGCTCCCCGGCGCACCCCAGCGCGGCCAGGATCTTGAGCCGGCTGGAGCTCGCGAGCACCGCGTGGAGGTCCGCCCGCGCCGCGAAGCGTCCCGCGCACTCCTCGAGCCGCGCCCTGAGCTCGGCGAGGCTCGGGCTCCGCACCGGCTCCCGCGAGCAGTCCGCCTCTCCCGGGTCCGAGGCCCGTGCACTCATACCTATATATTACCATTTGACTAGGTCCTTTGCCGCGCGGCGGAAGGCCGCCCCAGCGAGGACGGGCTCGCACCGATCGCATTGCGCCAGCCACCCGGACCCGCGACGCGCGTCCGGGCGCGGGGTGCGCCGCCGTGTCCCGCGCTATGCTGGCGCGGTGAGCGCGCGCTACCGGTTGCGGCCGCCGCCCGTTGAGGTGAGCCCGCCCCTCGTCTGGGCGCTGGGGCGCGCCTTCGGCCCGGTGGAGGCGGAGCTCCCGCCCGTGGTGGGGCGGGATGCCGTCGCCCTCGCCCGCCGCTTCGACCTCGGCGCCCGCATCGCCGCCCGCACGCGGCACGCCCGCCTCGCGAGGGAGGTCGGGGAGGAGGCCGCCTCCGAGCTACGCCACCGGTTCCGGCACTCCGCGGCCTCGGTCCTCGTGCTGGAGCGGGTGGCGCGCGCGGTGGCCGAGACCGCGGCGGAGATCGGCGTGCCCGTCGTTCTCCTCAAGGGGATGGCGCTGCACCTCACCGGGCGGGCCGTACCCGGCAGCCGTCCCCTCTCCGACGTGGACGCCCTGGTCCCCCGGGACGCCGCACGGCGGCTCCAGGAGGAGCTCGTCACCCGCGGCTGGCGCGAGGCCGACCTGCCCCCGTCGGAGCACCAGCTCCCACCGCTCCACCACCCCGCGGGGCCCGTGGTGGAGATCCACCGCGCGCTGCGCGGCGTCCGGCTCGCCGGAAAGGGCGCCGCCGCCGACGCCGCGGACCTGCTGGCGGCCGGCCTCGCGGAGCCGGCCCCGGGGATGCCGGAGGGGTGTCACGTTCCCGCCGCCGACGCCCTCGCCGCGCACCTGCTGGTGCACGCGCTCGCCCAGCACCTCGAGGTGCCGCGCTCCTATCCGCTCCTGCGGCTGATCGCCGACCTCCAGGATCTCGGCTGGGACGACGCCCGCCGGGAGGCGTTCCTCGCCGGCCCCCACCGGTGGATCGCGCACGACGTCCCCGCCGAGGCCGCGGCCGACGCCGCCGCGCTGGCCGCCCGCCTCGCTCGAGGCGAGCCGCCCGCCGTCCTCGCCGGCGGCGACGACGGCCCCGCCCGCCTCCTCCGGCACGCCCTCGCCGGCGAGCTCGACGGCACCTACCGCGCCGCGCTCCGCTGGAGCGCGATCGCCGCACCCGGCGGCGTGGACGACCGGCGCACCGCGCTCCTCCACACCCTCGTCCACGCCCTCTGGCTCACCGACGGGCAGATCGAGAGGATCTACGGCCCGCCACGCAGCCGGCTCGGCCACTGGGCGCTGCGCCTCTGGCGCCCGTTCGACCTCCTCCTTCGCGGCGTCCGCTACGGCGCCGCGTGGTCCCGCCACCGGTTGCGCCGGTCGCGCCGCACCCCCCGCCGGGCGATCGGGCCCCGCTCACGGTGATCCGGGCACCCTCCCCGGTGCAGGAGAGGCCCACCGAGAACACCACCCGCCGCCCTCCGGCACCGCTGCCGTGGAAGAACTCCAGCGTCCCCCGCCACTCGCGCCCGTCGGCAGACCGCAGCACGATCCCGTGCTCGCCCGCGCCGGTCATCACGAAGGTGAGCGTGGCGCCCGCGGCCACGTGACCCATCGCCTCCCCGTCGAGGAACACGTCAAGCTCCGGCCCCGAGTCGTTGCAGCCGGGGGCTCCCAGCACGAGCGCCGCTGCCACAGGGCAGAACGCAGGCAACGCAGTTCGAAACCGCAGCGCCTCGATGCGGCGGATGGATAGGTGAATGAATGGAGGTCACATACAACCTCCGCGTCCTGACGCTGTTTCGACGGTATCGTGGCTTCTCGTTGCGTGGGCATCGGCGAGCACGCGCCATCCTCGCACGCAGACGTGGGCGGCGCGTCGCCCGCCCGACCCGCAGGAGTTCAGCGCGCAGGGGCCAGCAGCTCCTCGCTCGGCTCGAGCCGGGCCACCCAGCGCGCAGGACCGATCAGGCGGCTGCGGCAGGCCGGGGGCGCGCCCAGCGCCTCCACCTCGAGGGTGTCGCCGGAGCGGACGGCGCAGGCGAGGCGGCGGCCGCCGCGGGCCGCGAGCCACGCGAGCGCCGCCGCCACCACCCCCGAGCCGCAGGAGAGCGTCTCGCCCTCCACACCGCGCTCGTACGACCGCACGGAGAGCCCACCGTCCGGCCGGGCCTCGACCAGGTTCACGTTGGCCCCCTCCGCTCCGAGGGCCGGGTGCGCGCGCAGCGCCGGTCCCGCCGCCGCGAGGTCGAACCCCTCGAGGCCCTCCACGGGGAGCACGAGGTGGGGCACCCCCACCACCGCGAACCACCCCTCCCAGGTCCGGCCGGCGGCCTCGAGGTGCACCGGCTCCGGCGGCACCTCCGGCTCGGGAAGCTCCAGGGCCACCCGCTCGCCGTCCACCTCGGCCGCGACCGGCCCCCGGTCCGTCAGCACCTCGAGCCGGGGCGGCAGCCCGAGCGCCTCCACCGCCGCGCGTGCCGCACACCGGGTGCCGTTGGCGCAGAACCCCGCCTCGGATCCGTCGGCGTTGCGGTAGACGAGGCGCACCCGGCCGGGACCCTCCGGGAACACCGCCAGCGTCCCGTCGGCGCCGATCCCCAGCCGGCGCCGGCACAGGCGGCGCACCAGGTCGGGGTCCTCCGCCAGCCGCTCGGCCCACACACCGGTCCCCAGCAGGAAGTCGTTCCCGGCCCCCTCGACCTTCCACAGCTCGCTCACGGGCCCTCCGCCACCGTCGCGGTGCAGGTGGCCGCCTCGGACTCGTTGCCCGCCGCGTCCACCGCCTTCACGGCGTAGGTGAGCGCTCCCGCGGGCGGGTGCGCGTCCACGTACTCGAGCCCGGTGAACCCCCGGTACAGATGGACCCACGCCCCGGAGCCGCGGCGGCGGAACACCTTGTAGCTCGCGGCCCCCGGCGAGGCCCGCCACCGCAGCCGCACCGCCTCGGGCTCCGGCAGGCAGACGAGCTCCGCCGGCGGGTCGGGCGGGTAGACGTCGGGGTAGGCCACCTCGAGCGGCTCCCCCGCCCCGCCGATCACCCGGCTGCCCCCCGCCTCGCGCACCGCCCGCAGCCGGTAGCGCCACGTCCGCCCCTGGGAGGCGCCGCGGTCCACCCAGGAGCCGCCGCGGACGGGCTCCGGCGTGATGCGGCGCCACCGCTTCCCGTCCGGCGACCGCTCCACCAGCACCGGGCCCTCGCCCTCCCAGGAGAGCGCGATCCCGTCCTCGCGCGCCTCGGCGCCCGCCCACGCCGGGGCCCGCGGCGGCGGCTGCGGGGCGAGCGTGGCGAGGTTGGAGAGCTCGGACGCCCGCCCCCGGCAGCACACGGTCCGGACCGCGTAGTGAAGCACCAGCGGCATGCGCTCCCGGTTGGCCGCGTACCACGCCGCGAGGTCGTCGCGGTACTCGAGCCGGTCGCCACGGGTGGCGCGCTCCAGCGCCTGCCGGTCGAGCACCGCGATCCGCTCCCCCTGCCCGGTCACGATCCGCTCCACCACCCGCCGATCGCGGGCGCCACCCCCCGGGCGCTGCCCGGGCGGGAGCTGGAGCCGCCACACCTCCACCGCCTCCACGTCCTCGAGCGGCCCGCCGGCGGTGGTCAGCCGCGGCCAGCTCCAGGTGAGCACCGCCTCGGTGCCTTCCTGCACCACCGCGAGGTCGGTGGTGCGCTGGGCGACCCGGATCACGGGCGGTACCGGCGGCCCCTCGCGGCCGCATCCGGCGGCGGCGAGAAGCACGGCGGCGACGGCGATACGGCGCACCCGGCCCTCACAGGATGTAGCGGGCGAGATCGCGGTCGCTCACCAGCGGCGCGAGCCGTGCCTGGACCAGCTCCGCGGTGAGGGTGAACGTCTCCCCGGCCCGCTCCGGCGCCTCGAAGGCGATCTCCTCGAGCAGGTGCTCCATCACCGTGTGCAGCCGCCGCGCGCCGATGTTCTCGGCGGCGGCGTTGATCTCGGCCGCGGCGCGGGCGATGGCGCGCACCGCCTCCGGCTCCACCTCGAGCGTCACCCCCTCGGTGGCGAGCAGCGCGGTGTACTGGCGTACCAGGGAGTTCTCCGGCTCGGTGAGGATCCGCTCGAAGTCCTCCGCGGTGAGCGGGTCCAGCTCCACCCGTATCGGGAACCGGCCCTGCAGCTCCGGGATCAGGTCCGACGGGCGGGCCACGTGGAACGCACCGGCGGCGATGAACAGGATGTGGTCGGTGCGGACCGGCCCGTAGCGCGTGTTCACCGTGGTTCCCTCGACGATGGGGAGCAGATCGCGCTGCACCCCCTCGCGGGAGACGTCGGGGCCGCGCCCCCCCTCCTCCCGCACCGCGATCTTGTCGATCTCGTCGAGGAACACGATCCCCGACTGCTCGACACGCCGGAGCGCCTCCGCCTCCACCCGGCTGCGGTCGATGAGCTTCTCCTCCTCCTCGCCCACCAGCACCCGCCGCGCCTCCGCCACCGTCATCCGCTTGCGGGTCGTGCGCCCGAACATCCCCGCGAACATGTCCTGCAGGTTGAGGCCCATGGACTCGATCCCCTGCGGGGTGAACACCTCCAGCGTGGGCATCCGCTGCTCGGAGACCTCCACCTCCACCTCGCGCTCGTCGAGCTGCCCCTCCCGCAGCAGGCGCTTGAGCGAGCGCCTCGTCTCCTCCCACGAGCCCCGATCGCCGGCCGCCGGCCTGGGGGCGAGCAGCTCCACGAGCCGCTCCTCGGCGGCGCGCTCCGCCCGCACCCGCACCCTGGCCGCCCACTCCTCCCGAACCATCTGGATCCCGGCCTCGACCAGGTCACGGATCATGGACTCCACGTCCCGGCCCACGTACCCCACCTCGGTGAACTTGGAGGCCTCCACCTTCACGAACGGCGAGCCCGTGAGACGGGCGAGGCGGCGCGCGATCTCGGTCTTCCCCACCCCGGTGGGGCCGATCATGATGATGTTCTTGGGCGCCACCTCCTCGCGGAGAGCGGGGTCGAGACGCTGGCGGCGCCACCGGTTGCGCAGCGCCACCGCCACCGCACGCTTGGCCCTGCGCTGACCCACGATGTACCGGTCCAGCTCGGCCACGATCTCGCGCGGGGTGAGGTCGGCCACGGCGCTCACGGCAGCTCCTCCATCGCGATCCGGTCGTTGGTGTAGATGTCGATTCCCGCGGCGATGGCGAGCGCCTCGCGGGCGATCTCCGCCGCGGAGAGGTCGGTGTGGGCCACCAGCGCCCGCGCCGCCGCCAGCGCGTACGGGCCGCCCGACCCCACCGCCACCACGTCGTCGTCGGGAGAGAGCACCTCGCCGGTGCCGGAGACGAGCAGCGTCACCCGCTCGTCGGCCGCGACGAGCAGCGCCTCCAGGTGCCGCAGCGCGCGGTCCGTCCGCCAGTCGCGGGCCAGCTCCACCGCCGCGCGCTCCAGGTTGCCCCCGAACGCCTCGAGCTTGCTCTCGAAGCGGGTGAACAGGGCGAGCGCGTCCGCGACCGATCCGGCGAACCCCGCCACCACCCTCCCGCTGGCGAGACGCCGGACCTTGCTCGCGCCGTGCTTGAGCACCGTCGTGCCCAGCGTCACCTGCCCGTCGCACGCCACCGCCACCCGTCCCGCGCGGCGCACCGCGATCACCGTCGTGTGGTGCCACTCCATGTCCCGGGATTGTGGCGCACCGCCGCGGCCCGCGCAACCGCGGCCATCCCCCCGCACCCTTCCCGAGACCCCTGCGGCCGCGTCGCGACGGGTCGGCGTCCGCGGCATCCGGGGCGGCGCGGCGGCGGGCACTGGGTTCCACGCGGCCCGATCCAGGCGGTGGGATTTCGCCTCCGGTCCTCGATCGCGAGGCTCACCGCACCCGCCCACCGGCCCCCCGACCAGTACGAGAGGAGGAACCACCGCCCCCCGACAGACCCGATACCGGCGACCTGTCCAGTCAACCGGGGTGACTCCAGGGGGGGTGGTACGATCCGGAGGTGATCCGGATCGGGGCGAGCCGCGGTGGCTGGGCCGTGGTCGTCGCGGTGCTGCTTTCGGCACCCGCGGCCGGGATGCGGCTCGAGCTGGAGGACCCGCGGCCGGTGCTGCCCCCCGGTGCGGCGGTGACGGTGCGATGGGAGGGGGTGCCCGCCGCGGTCCACGAGGTGGAGCTGCTGCTCGAGCTCCCGGGCGGCGCGGTCCGGCTCACCGGCAGCGTGGGCGCGGCCGCGGGGCGGCTCACGCTCGTGGTGCCGGCGGTGGCGGCGCCGCGCGCGCGGGTGCGTCTCCGCTACGGGCTCGGGGGACACGAGTGCCTCGGGCCCGCCTCCCGCCCCTTCGCCATCGCGGCGCCCACCGGCGGCTGGGCGCTGCCCGGCCTCGCGGGCGGCGAGCTGTGGCTGGGCCGGGGGAGCCGCCCGCTGCCGCCGGCCGGGGCCGGTCCCCTGCGACCGTGGCTCGTCGCCGGTGCCGACGCCGGCGCGGTGGTGGCGCCGCCGCGGTGGACGGCGCCGCGGCCCGCGGGCACGGGCGCCCCGCCGGCGCGGAGCGGGGCCCCGGCCGCGCCCCGGCCCCGGGCGGCGCCCACCCGCGCCCCGCGCGACGTCCCGCAGCGCGAATAGACCTCCCTCCCGCTCCGCTGGCCTGCACGGGAGGCTCGAGCACGCGGGAGGAAGGGAGGTCGCATGCGAAGGATCGTGCTGTTGGTGACGCTGGGCGCGTCGTGCCCCTGGACCGCCGCCGCGCTCGACGGGGTGGTGGTGGACGTCTCGGGCCACCCGGTGGCGGGGGCGCGGGTCACGGTGGCGGCGACGCGGGCGACGGCGGTGGCGGACGCCTCGGGGCGCTTCACGCTCTCGCCCGACCCCGAGCCGCCGTTCGTGCTCCTGGTGGCGCGGCCGGACGGGGTGGCGTACCGGCCGGTGACGGTCGTGCGTACGCCCGCCGCCGGACCGCTCCGGGTGGTGGTGAAGCCGCTGGGTGGGACGGTGACCGTGGTGTCGGGGGCGCCCCCCGATCTCGAGATCCCGCCCGCCGCCGCCGCGACGGTGCTGGGACGGGAGGAGCTCGCCGCGGCCGACCCCGCGACGCTCGCGGAGGCGGTGACGGCGGTGCCCGGGGCCACGCTCTCCGGCGTCGGCCCGTCGGCGGTTCCCGCCCTGAGGGGGCTGCCCAAGGGGCGGACGCTGCTCGTGCTGGACGGGGCCAGGATCACGGCCGAGCGACGGGCCGGGCCCTCGGCCACCTTCCTCGACCCGCTCACGGTGGAGGAGATCGAGGTGGTGCGCGGTCCCGGCTCGGTGGCGTACGGGTCGGACGCCTTCGGCGGCGTGATCCGCGCCCGCTCGCGGATGCCGCCTCCGGGCCGGCCGTGGCGGGCGGACTGGACGGTGGGCGCGGCGACGGCGACGGGCGAGCGCACCGCCGCCCTGGAGGTGACGTTTCCCGGCCTCGGGGGGGCGCTGCTGCTGGGCGGGCACGTACGCTCGTTCGACGACATCGAGACGCCCGCAGGCACCGTGCGCCCCAGCGCCGCCCGTCTCGGTGGGGGGCGGCTCGCCTACCAGCGCGCGCTGGGGAGGGGGACGCTGCGCCTGGGCTGGCGGACCGACCTCGGGCGCGACATCGGCAAGCCGAAGCCCGACCCGGCGAAGCGTTACGTCTACCCCGAGGAGGACTCGCACCGGCTGTCGCTGGAGTGGGAGGGCAGGGGCCCGGGGCGGTGGAGCCGGGTCGCCGCGAGCGCCGCATGGGGCTCGTACCGGCTGGTGCTCGACAGGGACCGGCTGGGCCCCGGCGGCCTGCCGCGACGGCGCGAGCGCGCCGACACCGACGCTCGCGACTGGGAGGTCCGGGTGGAGGGCGAGCGGCCGGTGGGCCGCGCCCGGCTCGTCGCCGGCCTCGACGCGTACGGACGGTACGGCCTGCGGGCCACGACGTCGTCGTGGACGCGCGAGGGCGAGCGGCTGGTCCTCGAGCGTCGCACCGCCGCCATCGCCGACGCGGCCGCGACCGACGTGGGCCTGTTCGGCGGCCTCTCGGGCCAGTGGGGGCGGGTCCGGCTCGACACGGGCCTCCGCCTGGACGGGATCCGCGCGGTCAACCGCGGCGGGCTCGCCGGCGGCCGCACGGTGGAGCACGCCGCGGCCTCCGGGTTCGCCTCGGCGGAGGTCGCGCCGGGACGCGGGCTCCGCGCGGCGCTCCAGGTGGCGAGCGGGTTCCGGGACGCCCGGCTCTCCGACCGGTTCTACACCGGGCCCACGGGCCGCGGGTTCATCCACGGCAACCCGGACCTGGACCCGGAGCGCAGCCGCCAGCTCGACCTCGCCATCCGGCTCCGGCGTCACCGCCTCCAGCTCGACGCGTACGCCTACCTGTACCGGATCGAGGACCTGATCGAGCGGTACCGGGAGGGCGGCGAGTACTTCTTCCGCAACCGCGGGGAGGCCCAGCTCCGGGGACTCGAGCTCGAGGCGCGCCTCGACCTCGGGCGCGGCCTCGCGCTGCGCCTCGGCGCGCTCGCCGAGCGGGGCGAGGTACGCGGACCGGGAGACCCGGTGGACGACGTTCCCCCCGCCACCCTGCTCGCGACGCTCGCGGGCGTGCGCGGGCCGGTGCGGTGGCAGGTCAGGGTGCGGGCCGTGGATCGCAAGGGACGGCCCGGACCGTCCGAGCGCGAGGTCCCGGGCCACGTCACCGTGGACCTCTCGGCGGCGTGGCGCGTGGCTCCCGCGCTGGAGGTGCGGGTGGTGGCGCGGAACCTGTTCGACCGGGCGTACCACCCCACGTGGGACGAGGACGCGATCCTCGCCCCCGGCCGCACGGTGGCGGTGTACCTGCGGGGGACGGCGGGCGCCGGCCGGTGAGGGCCCCGGCGCCGGCGGCGCCACGGTGCGCTACCATCGGCGGCCGAGGGAGGGAGGAGATGGGGAAGGTCAACACCACACGGGCGCGCTGGGTCGAGGGACACCGGTTCGTGGTCACCACCGGGTCCGGGCACGCGATGGTGCTGGACAATCCGGGACGGGAGGACGGCGCCGCCGCGTCGCCGATGGAGATGGTGCTGGCCGCCGCGGCGGGCTGCACCGGGATCGACGTGGTGGCGATCCTCGAGAAGATGCGGCAGCCGCTGGAGTCGCTCGAGGTGGAGGTCACGGGAACGCGGCGCGAGGAGCACCCCCGCGTCTACACCGCGGTGGAGATCACCTACCGGGTACGGGGCGAGGGGCTCGACCCGAAGAAGGTGCTCCGCGCCGTGGCGCTCTCCGAGGAGAGGTACTGCTCCGTGACCGCCATGCTGCGACCGGCGGTGGAGGTGCGCACCGTGGTGGAGGTCAACGGCGAGAGGCTGTGACGGGCGGGCCGGCGGCCCGCCGCACGGCCCTGTGGCCGCCGGACCATCGCGGCTGGGGTACCATCCCCGGCGGGAGGGACGGATGCGGTTCTCTTCGGTGGACGAGATCCTCGACTTCGCGATCGGCAAGGAGCAGGAGGCGCACGACCTGTACGCGCGGGTGGCGGAGACCGTCACCCGTCCCGGCATGCGCCGGACGTTCCTGGAGCTGGCCGAGATGGAGCTCGAGCACCGGCGCAAGCTGGAGGCGATCCGGGCCGGCGAGCTCCCCGGGTTCGCGCCGGAGAAGGTGCAGGACCTCGGGATCTCAGAGGCCCTGGTGGACGTGGAGCCCAGCCCCGGCATGACCTACCAGGAGGTGCTGCTGTTCGCGATGAAGGCGGAGCAGCGCGCCCACGACCTGTACGTGGGCCTCGCCGCCGCGACCGCCGACCCCACCCTGCGCGAGACGCTCAAGGGGCTCGCGCGGGAAGAGCTCAGGCACAAGCTGCTGTTCGAGACGGAGTACGACGAGGTGGTGCTCGAGGGGAACTGAGGGCGGCGCGCCAGGGAGCGTGTCCCCGCCCGCCGGGGGCGGGCGGGGGCGAACGCGACGGGAGGAGCGGTCCGCGGCCGGGACGCGCGCGGCGGCGCGCACCCGGGCGTCCCGCCGCGTCAGGCGTCGTCGCCCGTTCCCCGGGGCTCCGCCTCCCGCCGGGACCCGCCGCACCCCCGGCGACCGCCGGGGCGGGGGACGGCTCAGGTGGGGACGCCGAGCCGCGGCAGCAGCCAGATGTTCACCGCCACCCAGCCGCCGAGCACCACGAGCGCCGCGAGGAGATCGGTCACCCCACCGCCCTCAGATCACCTGCTCGACGCTCCAGACGATCATCTTCATCGTCTTCATGCACGCCTGGCAGTACGCCTTGATGTCCGCCACGAGCCCGTCCAGCTTCGCGGCCGGGATCACGGTGAAGATGATCGAGGAGGTCTTGGGGAACGCCCGGGAGCCGAGCCGGGGGCCGCTCTCGCCCACGCCGTGGACCTGGGGGATCTCGGTGTACCCCACCACGTCGTTGCGGTTGAGCAGCACCTCGAGCTCCTCCTTGTGCGAGCTCTCCACGATGATCATCAGGAGCTTCATGGCCCCGTCCTCACTCCTCCCGGAGACCCAGCTTGCGGAAGATCCACATCGCCGGGCACCACCTGGTGAACGCGGACTGGAGCAGGTTGAGCCCCACGAACGCGGTGAACAGGTACCAGTTCTGGTTGACCCAGTGCCCCAGGGCGAGGGAGAGCAGGATGAAGAACCCCGCCGTCGCCCGCAGCGCCTCGTTGACCGTCATGGCTTCACCTCCCGTCGTTCCGGGCCGGGGGCGGCGAGCCGCCTCCGGCGATCCCTGCGTCAGGTCTCCTCACCGATCCTCACCACCTTCTCCGGCCCCACGGTCTTCACGTACATGTAGTAGAGCAGCGGGATGACCACCAGCGTCAGGACCGTGGACACGATCACGCCCGAGATCAGGGCCATGGCCAGCCCCTGGAAGATGGGGTCGAGGTAGATCACGATCCCACCCACGACCAGGGCCGCGGCGGTGAGCACGATGGGCCGGAAGCGCACCGCGCCCGCCTTCACCACCGCGGCCTCGAGCTCCTCCCCCGCCTCCAGCTCGAGGTTGACGAAGTCCACGAGAAGGATCGAGTTGCGGACGATGATCCCGGCCAGCGCGATGAACCCGATCATGGAGGTGGCGGTGAAGAAGACGCCGAAGAGCCCGTGCGCCGGCAGGATCCCGATGAGGGTCAGGGGAATCGGCGCCATGATGATGAGCGGGGTGACGAAGGACCGGAACCACCCCACCACCAGGACGTAGATCAGCACCATCACCACCCCGAAGGCGATCCCCATGTCGCGGAACACCTCGTAGGTGATCTGCCACTCGCCGTCCCACTTCATCACGTAGCGGGTACGGTCTTCGGGCAGGTGGGTGGCGATGATGGGCAGCTTCTCCCCCAGCGGGGTCACGATCTCGGAAAGCCTGCGCTTCATGTTGAGGATCGCGTACACCGGCGCCTCGAGCTTGCCGGCCACGTCCCCGATGACGTAGGTGACCGGCTGCAGGTTCTTGTGGTAGCGGAACCGCTCGCGGTGCGTCGCCTCCACCGTCACCAGCTCGGCCAGCGGCACCATCCGCCCGTCCGCGGCGTGGACGGTGAGCTGGAGGAGCTCGTCGAGGTGAGCCCGCTGCGTGCGATCGAGCCGCAGCACGATGGGAACCGGCTCGCGCGCCGTGGGCAGGTGGGCGAGGCCGGCCTCGGCCCCCGCGAGCGCCACGCGCAGGGTCCGCACCACCTGCTCCGGGGTGATCCCCGAGCGGATCGCCTTCTCCCGGTCCACGTGCACCTCCCAGCGCGGCGCGGGCTCCTCCACGTACCAGTCCACGTCCACCACACCCGGGGTGGTCTCGAAGATCTTCTTCACCTGGCGCGCCACCTCGAGCCGCCCCTCGAGCTCGGGGCCGTAGACCTCGGCCACCAGGGTGGAGAGCACCGGGGGACCGGGCGGCACCTCGGCGACCTTCACGTTCACGCCGAGCCGTTCGGCCACCGGGACCACCAGCTCGCGAATCCGCTTCGCGATGTCGTGCGACTCGAGCGTGCGCTTGCCCTTGTCCACCAGGTTCACCTGGATGTCCGCGACGTTGGCGCCCGACCTCAGGAAGTAGTGCCGCACGAGGCCGTTGAAGTTGAACGGGGCCGAGGTGCCCACGTAGACCTGGTAGTCCGTGACCTCGGGCAGCTCCCGGAAGACGGCCGCGATCTCGCGCGCGGCGGCACCGGTCCGCTCGAGGCTGAACCCCTCGGGCGCATCGATCACGATCTGGACCTCGGACTTGTTGTCGAACGGCAGCATCTTCACCGTCACGAAGCGCACGAACAGGAGCGCCACCGAGGCCGCGAGCAGGACCGCCACCGTGACCAGGAACCCGTAGCGGAGCGCCCGCGAGCGGATCAGCGGCGTCATGATCCGGGCGTACAGGCGGTGCAGGCGCGTCTCCTCCGGCGTCTCCATGTCGGGCCGGAACTCGAGCTTCTCGAGGTCCGCCTCGGCCTTCCTGTGGAACAGCGTGTAGGTGAGCCACGGGGACACCACGTACGCCACGAACAGGGAGAACAGCATCGCGGCGGAGGCGTTGATGGGGATCGGCCGCATGTACGGCCCCATCAGCCCCGACACGAACGCGAGGGGAAGCAGCGCCGCGATCACGGTGAAGGTCGCGAGGATGGTGGGGTTGCCCACCTCGTCCGCCGCGTACACCGTGGCCAGGCGCGGGTGGGCCCACCTGAGCTCGTAGTGCCGGTGGATGTTCTCAACCACCACGATGGCGTCGTCCACCAGGATGCCGATGGAGAAGATCAGGGCGAACAGCGTGACCCGGTTGAGGGTGTAGCCGAAGAAGTAGCTCGCGGCGAGCGTAAGCGCCAGCGTCACCGGCACCGCCACCGCCACCACCACCGCCTCGCGGCGCCCCAGCGCGAACCCCATGAAGATGACCACGGCGAAGGTGGCGATGAGCATGTGGTCGATGAGCTCGCTGGACTTCTCGTTGGCGGTGAACCCGTAGTCGCGGGTCTTGGTGACGTTGACGTCGGAGGGGATCAGCTTCCCCCTGAGGCCGGCCAGCAGGCGGTCGAGCTCGCGCACCAGCACCACCGCGTTGGTGCCCGGCTTCTTGGCCACCGCCACCGTCACCGCGGGCGTGTCCACGCCGGGCCGCTCGATCCCCTTCTCCGGCGCCGCGGGACCGGTCCCCATCCAGACGTACTCCCGCGGCTCCTCCGGCCCGTCCACGATGGCGGCCACGTCCTTCAGGTACACCGGCCGCCCCCGGTACACCCCCACCACCACGTCGCCGATCTCGCGGGCGTCGCGCAGGAACCGCCCGACGTCCACCTGGATCTCGCGGTCGAGCACCGTGGTCGCGCCCGCCGGCAGCCGCCAGTTGAACCCGCGCAGCGCCTGGTACGCCTGCAGCAGCGAGACGTTGAACGCCCCGAGCTTCTCGCGGTCGAAGTCCACCCGCACCACGTGCCGCTGCCCTCCGATCACCCACACCTGGGCCACCCTGGGGTGACGGGTGAGCTCCACCTTGAGCTCGTCCGCGATGCGCCGGAGCTCCATCGGCGGCACCGTCTCGGACCACAGGGTGTACGCCGCCACCGGCACGTCGTCGATGGTCCGCGGCTTCACCACCGGCGGCATCGCCCCGTCGGGCATCCGATCCATCGCGGACTGGATCTTGGCGTGCACCCGCACCACCGCCTGGTCGGGATCCGTGCCCACCAGGAAGCGCACCACGATGAGCCCGCCCGAGGGCTGCGAGGTGGAGTAGATGTACTCCACGTTCGGGATCTCGTACAGCAGCTTCTCCAGCGGGGTGATCACCCGGTGCTCCACCTCCTCCGCCGTGGCGCCGGGGTACCCCACCATCACGTCGATCATGGGGACCTTGATCTGGGGCTCCTCCTCCCGCGGCGTGATCATCACCGCGAAGGCGCCCAGCAGCAGGGAGAACACCACGATGAGCGGGGTGAGCTTCGACTCGAGAAACGCTCTGGCCACCCGTCCCGAGATCCCCAGCGGGCGGCGGGTGATCTTGAGCCGCAGCGCCTCGCGCCGCGCCCGCTCCACCTCCTCGGGCGAGAGCGTGCGCCGCCCGGTGTCGCGATCCTCGCGCTCGCTCATGACCGCACCTCCAGCGGCGTGCCGTCGGCCACCGGTCCGGGCAGGTCCACCGCGACCTGCTCGCCGGCCTCGAGGCCGGACAGGATCTCGACCCGACCGTCCGGCAGACGCGCGCCGGTGGTCACGGCACGGGTCCTCGCCTTCCCGTCCTCGCCCCGGACCACCACCAGCTCCAGTCCCCCGCGGCGGTGGACGGCCGAGGCCGGGACCACCAGCCGCTCCACCACGTCACCGGGGAGCAGCGCCCGGCCCGAGATCCCGGAGGGCACGTCCACGCCCTCGAGCGCCACCTTCACGGTGAAGGTGTGGGTGGCGGGGTCCGCGGCCGACACGATCTCGTCCACCACGCCCTCGACCTCGCCCAGATCGGGACGCGTGTCGAACCGCACCGCGAGGCGGTCGCCCTCGTGCACCCGGCGGATGTCCGCCTCGCGCACCGTCAGCCAGATCTTGCGCCCGGTGAGGGACTCGAGCCGCACCAGCGGCCGGCCCGGCGCCGCCAGGTCGCCCACCTCCACCAGCTTGTCCACCACCCGGGCGTCGAAGGGAGCCCGCACCACCGCCTCGTCCGCCACCGACTCGGCCGCCTGGACCGCGCCCCTGGCCTGCTCCACCGCGCCCTTGGCCCGCTCGTACTGCATCCGGGCCATGTCGAGCTCGAGGTCCGAGGCGGCCTTCTGCTCGTGGAGCGCCTGGAAGCGGTGGAAGTTCCTCTCCGCCAGCGCCAGCGCCGCCTCGGCCTGCGCCAGCGCACCCTTGGCCTGCGCCACCTGGCCCTGGATCGTCTGCGGCGCGATGGAGACCAGGGGCTGGCCCTTGCGGACCACCTCGCCGGCGGTGACGTGCACCGCCACCACCGGGCCCATCACCCGGCTCGAGACGAACGCCTGCCGCGTCGGCTGCACGGTGCCGTACACCGGGATCGGCCGGCTCTCCTCGAGCCGCTCCACCGGCGCCACGGTCGCGGTCACCGGCTGGAGGGCGAGAGCGGCCCGCTTCGCCTCCTCGTTGCGGCACCCGGTGGCGAACACCGCCACCGCCAAGAGAACCATCGCTCCTGTCGTCACCTTCCTCATCGCGTCGCCTCCGTCTTCTGAATGAGGGACTCGAGGTCCGTGCCCGCCTCGAAGTGCAGGCGCCAGCTCGCCAGCGTCGTGTCGTACCGCGCGACCAGCTCCCGCACTTCGGCCTCTCGCAGCGCGGTCTCGGCGTCCAGCAGGTCGATCATCTTCTCCAGCCCCTGCGCGAAGCGCGCCTCGCGTACCCGGAGCTCCTCCCGCGCGGCGTCGAGCGCCGCCGCCGCCGTGGCCTGGCGGGCGCGCGCGGTCACCAGGTCCTGGTACGCCTGCCGCACCGCGAGCCGCACCCCCTCCTCGAAGCGGTGGATGTCCCGCTCGAACGAGGCGGTGTCGTGCCGGGCCGCCGCCACCGCCGCCCGGTCCGAGCCACCGCGGAACAGGTTGACCCGGGCCACCGCCATCAACGTGGTGGAGTCGCCGTGGTCGCCGAAGATCCTGTCGTCGTAGAGGTCGTACCGGCCGACCACCGCCACCTCGGGTAGGAAGCCCGCGCGCGCCACCCGCTCCTCCAGCCGGCCCGCGGCGAGCTTGCGGCGCGCCGCCTCGAGGTCGCGGCGGGCGGACAGGGCGGCCTGGATCCAGCCGTCCAGCCCCCCGGGCGTCGCGGGAGGCGCCGGCAGCCTGGCGAGCTCGTGCGGGGTCCCCTGGTCGAGCCCGAGCTGGAAGTTGAGGGCGGCCAGGGCCAGCCGCTCGCCGTGCTCCGCCTGGGCCACGAGCTCGTCCATCTTGGCCAGGTACACCTTCGCCTTGAGCACCTCCGCCTCGATCAGCATCCCCTGCCCGCGGTAGCGCTCGGCGAGCTCCAGGTGCCGGGCCGTGGTCTCGCGCGCCGTCCGCAGCAGGGCGAGGTACTCGCGGGCCTTGGCGAGACCCACGTAGGCGGTGACGGCGTCCAGCGCCGCCCGCTGGCGGGCGTGCGCGGCCTCGAGGCGCATCGCCTCGGCGACGAGCTGCGCCTGCCGGATCCGGCTCGAGAGCCTGCCGCCCGTGTACACCGGCTGGGTCACCTCGAACCGCGTCATCCAGGTGGTGAGCGGCTCGGGGTCGTTGGGGTTCGAGTTGAAGAACCCCATCATGTCGAACCGTTCCTGGTTGAGCAGCAGGGCGAAGGACTCCGCCGGGCTGTCCGTCCGGTCATAGAGCTCGGTGAGGTCGAGCCGCGGCAGCCGGTACCCCTCCGCCTGCCGCTTCCGCGCCGCCGCGGAGGCGGCGCGCGCCTCGGCGGCCGCCACCGCGTCGCTGCGCTCGAGCGCGGTCCGGACGGCATCCGCCAGCGTGAGCTCCTCGGCGCCCGCCGTCGCACCCACCAGCGTCGCCACTGCGAGGAACATCGCGAGAGTCCGCATACGGCGCCTCCTCCTCTCGATCACTATTTAGGAATATCCGAAAACTCTCTGTATGTCAACCCCTGCCGGCCGCACCACCCCACACCCCCGAACCGGAGCGCCGGAGCACCAGCCGTGCCGTGGTGCCGTGGCCGAGGCCCTCGCTCTCCAGCTCGAGCGAGCCGCCCATCATCTCGGCCAGCCGGCGCGAGATGGTGAGGCCGAGCCCGGTCCCCCCCGCCTCGCGAGTGGTGGAGCCGTCCACCTGGTAGAACGACTCGAACACGCGCTCGAGCTCCTCCGGCGCGATCCCCGTCCCGGTGTCTCGCACCTCGAACGCCACGACGTCGTCCTCGCGACGGATCCGGAGCGCGATGCGGCCGCCCCTGGGGGTGAACTTGAGGGCGTTCGAAAGCAGGTTGTTGAGGATCTGCCGCAGCCGGTCGGGATCGGCCCAGACCGTGGCGTCGGGGGGCACCGACGAGACCTCGAACTCGATCCCCTTGTTGCGCATCTGGTGCCGGAACAGGCGCTCCACGTCGGCCACCAGGGGTGCCACCTGGACCTCGGCGGGATGGACCTCGAGGCGGCCCGCCTCGATCTTGGCCAGGTCCAGGACGTCGTTGATGATGGTGAGCAGGCGCTCGGCGGACTGGTACGCGATCTCGAGGAACTCGCGCTGCCGCGCCGGCTCCGGCACGGAGCCGTCCAGGATCAGCCGCAGGAAGCCGAGGATCGAGGTGAGCGGGGTGCGAAGCTCGTGCGAGGTGTTGGCCAGGAACTCGGACTTGAGCCGGGAGGCCTGCAGCGCGATGGCCCGCTGCGCCTCGAGCTCCCGCACCAGGCCGGCCAGGTGCACCGCACCTCCCAGCAGCGTGCTCGCCTGCATCAGCAGGCTGGTCTGCTCCGGGTCCAGGCTCACCCGCACCGGCGTCGCCAGCGCCAGCACGCCCACCGCCGACCCGGCCGCCAGCAGCGGCACGAACAGCCGGTAGCCGCCCGGTCCCTCGCCGGATCTCGGGAACCCCTCGGCGAACGCCTTCCAGCACGGGTCGTCACCGGCCGGCACCGCCCGCGGCCATCCCGAGGCCGGCCCGTCGCCGACGACGAGGTCCGCGACGAGGTGCGAGCCATCCGCGGCGGGCCGGTACAGCCGCGCCGAGGAGGCCGGGATGCGGTCGCGGATCCGCTCGAGAAACCGCTCGAGGATCGTGGGCAGACCGGTCTCGCCGGCCACGGTCTGGGCGAGGTCGGCGAGCACCGAGAGCGTCTCCTCCCGCTGCTCGGCCGAGCGCCGGGCGAGGAACAGGTCGGTGACGTCGGTCGCCACGACCTCCGCCACCGGCCGCTCGTCGAGGGGGTCGGTGCCCCCGTGCACCTCCACGTTGAGCCAGCGGATGGCCCCGTCCGGGTCCAGCACCCGCACCACGCCCTGCCACGGCTGGTCGCCCTCGATCACGCCCGCGAGGGCGCCCAGCAGCTCCGGAAGGTCCGAGCGGTCGAGCCGCCGCGTCCACGCCTCGGGCTCCAGCTCCTCGAGGAACCCGGCCGGGATCCCCAGCAGCCGGGCCGCGGCCCGGTTGGCGTACCGCAGCCGATCCTCGGCGGTGACCGTGATCACGCCCGCCGGCAGGGTATCGAGCAGGGACTCGAACCCCCGCCGGAACCGCCGCATCCGGGCCGCCAGCTCGGTCTGCTGCCGGGCCAACCTGGCGTTCTCCGTCACCGCCGCCGCCAGCGGGATTGCCACCGCGAGGACCAGGGTCACGTGCCCCCACATGAAGGGCGGGTCGTACGGCGCGCGCGACCAGGCGAGCTGGCCGTGGGCCACGCCGATGAGCACCGCCGAGGCGGTGAGCCCCCCGTCCCACCCCGGGTACCGGCGCAGCGCCGCGAGGACCAGCAGCGCGGCGCCGGCGAGGAAGGTCCCGGCGAGCGCGGTCCCGATCGGCGATGGCGGCTCCACCCACCGGCCGATCACCACGGCCCCGCCCGCGCCCAGCACCGCCGAGGCGCTCCAGGCGGCCGCCACCTCGCCCGCCCGTGCCCGGCGGCCCTCGAGGCGGCCGATCGCGACCGCCATGAGGGCGAGCCCCGCCACCGCCTGCGCCACCGTCCAGGAGACGACGACCACCGGGAAGAGATCGCCGCCGATCCACCCCACCGGCTCGACCAGCAGCCGGAGCGCGAAGTGGGCCGCGATGGCGAGGAACGCCACCGAGGCGGCGCGGGCCCCGGGAGCGTGCGTGAGGTCCGCCCGGAGGGCGAACAGCAGCCCGGCGAGGCCCGCCAGCAGCGCCGTCACCGCCCCGAGGATGAGCAGATCGGACCGGTGCGCGTGCCACCGCACCAGCAGCTGGCCCACCGCCACCGCTCCCGCCGCCACCGCTGCACCCATCAGGGTCAACGCCACGGCCGCAGGGCTCCCGGGAGGGGGCAGCACCACCAGCCTGGTTGATGTCGTCACGAACCGAGTCTACCGAAGAACGGCCACGACCGTCCGCCAGCGAGACCGGAAGCCGGCGAGGGCTCGCCGTCGCCGCACCCCGGCCGGCCCCCGGGAGCGCGACGTCAGCCGTCCGCCGCCAGCCCCGCCGCGCGGGCGTCGGCCAGCACCTCGGCGGCGTGCGCTGCGGGGCGCACCTCGGGGTACGCCCTCACCACCCGGCCGTCGGGGCCGACCAGGTAGGAGATCCGCCTCGGCACCGGCAGCACCGCGCGCGCCGCGCCCACCGCCCTCGCCAGGCGGCGGTCGCGGTCGGAAAGCAGGAGGAACGGCAGCCGGTACTTCTCCGCGAACCGCCGGTTCGTCTCGGGCGTGTCGTAGGACACGCCCAGGACGGTGAGCCCGGCCGCCTTCACGTCGTCCCACGAGTCACGGAAGGCGCACGCCTCCCGCGTGCACCCCGGCGTGTCCGCCTTCGGGTAGAAGTAGATCAGGTACGGCCTCCCCGCGAGGTCCGCCGAGCGCACCACGGTGCCGTCGTGCGCGGGGAGCTCGAACTCCGGAAACGGGTCGCCGGGCTGCAGCATCTCGCCTCCCTCCGCCGCGAGCGCCGCGGCCAGCACGAGCGGCACGATCCACGGTCGTCGCATGGTCTTCCCCCCGGCGTCAACGCGCCGGCCCGCCGCGGGATTTCCGGAGCCGGCCGGCCGCCGGGGACGGCCTCACCGCATCACCGCCAGCGCCGCCGCCCACGGCTCGCCCCGCTCGATGCCGCGCCGCAGGTGGTCGTGGGCGGCCACCACCAGGGCGTGGGCGATGACGCCCTCGTCGACGAGGCGCCCGAACCGCTCGAGCGGCTCGAGCCGCACCGCGATCTCCTCGCCGGGATCCGGATCGGCCTCCCCGGTCGGCTCGCACCCCAGGGCGAGGAAGGTCCAGCACCGGTTGCCCAGGAACGCCGGGTTGGGCTCCACCACGCCGATCTCGAGGAGCTCCCGGCAGCGGTACCCGGTCTCTTCCTCGAGCTCCCGCCGCGCGGCCGCCTCGGGCGTCTCGCCCGGATCCACCGCACCCCCCGGGATCTCCACCGTCACCCGCCCCGTGCCGTGACGGAACTGCTCGACGAGCACGATCTCGCCGCCCGGCGTCAGCGCCACCACGTTGACCCAGTCCGGGGCGTCGAGCACCAGGTACGCGTGCTCCCGTCCCGTCGTCGGTGACCGGCGCACCACCCGGCGGAGGACGAAGATCGGGTACCTCCCCAGCTCCTCCTCCTCCACGGTGGACCACGGCGACATCACCGGCGCGCGCATCTCGCGCAGCATAGCAGGCGAGCCCCGACGCCCGCGGTCGCGGGCTCCGGCGGCGCTACGCGCGATCCCAGGGGAAGGCGAGCACCGCGTCGAGCCGGTCCCCACCCGCCGCCAGCATCACCAGACGGTCGAGGCCCAGCGCCACCCCGGCGCAGGCGGGGAGCCCAGCCTCGAGCGCCGCGAGCAGTGCTCCGTCCACCGGCACCTCGGGAAGGCCACGCGCACGCCTCGCCTCGAGGTCGGCCGCGAACCGCCGCCGGTGCTCCCCGGGGTCGGTGAGCTCGTGGTACCCGTTGGCGAGCTCCACCCCCTCCACGTACACCTCGAACCGCTCCGCCACCCGCGGGTCGCGCGGGTCGAGCCGGGCGAGCGCCGCCTGCGAGGCGGGGAACCCCACCACGAAGGTGGGGCGTCCGCGGCCGAGGCGCGGCTCCACGGCGGTGGCCACGAGAAGCTGCAGCCACCCGTCGCGGTCGTCGCCGAGATCGGGCGCGCCAGCCCCGAGCAGGTCACGGGCCGCCGCCGCGAGCTCCCCGGCGCCGGCGGTCAGCGGATCCACCCCCACCGCCTCCGAGAACACCTCGGCCCAGGCACGCCGCTCCCCCGGAGGTGTCCCCAGCACCTCGCCCAGGAGAGCGTCCACCTCCTCCATCAGCGCGTGATGGTCCCACCCCGGGCGGTACCACTCCAGGATGGTGAACTCCGGGTTGTGCAGGCGGCCCACCTCGCCACGGCGGAAGGCCCGCGTGATCTGGTAGATGGGGCCGGAGCCCGCGGCCAGGAGGCGCTTCATGTGGAGCTCGGGCGAGGTCTGGAGCCACCGCCGCTGCCCCTCCCCGGCCTCCACGGCGAAGCTCGCGAGGTGGGGGTCGGTGGCGGTGGCGCGGCCCAGCAGCGGGGTCTGGACCTCGAGCACCCCGCGCGCGGCGAAGAACGCCCGCACCCGCGCCAGCACCTCGGCCCGCAGCCGGAGCGCGGCGAAGGATGCCCCGGGCCGCCAGCTCCCGCTCACGCCCGCGACACGTACTCTCCGGTGCGGGTGTCCACCTTGATCCGGTCGCCGATCTGCACGAACAGTGGCACCCGCACCACCGCCCCGGTGTCCACGGTCGCGGGCTTCGAGCCGCCGGAGGACGTGTCCCCCTTGAGCCCCGGGTCGGTCTCCACCACCTCCACGACCACGAAGTTGGGCGGGGTGACGGCGATGGGCGTGCCCTCGAACAGGGTCACGGTGCAGAGGTCGCCCTCCTTGAGCCACTTCGCCGCGTCGCCCACGGCCTCCGCGGTGGCCCCGATCTGCTCGTACGTCTCGTGATCCATGAAGTGGTACATGTCGCCGTCAGCGTAGATGTACTCCATCTCCTTCTCGACCACGTCCGCACCCTCGAGCACGTCCGAGGCCTTCATGGTGAGCTCGTTCACGCGGCCGGTGCGGAGCCCCTTGTACTTGACACGGGTGAACGCCTGCCCCTTGCCCGGCTTGACGAAGTCCGTGCCGACGATCACGCACGGCTCCCCGTCGATGAGCACCTTGAGCCCCGTCTTCACCTGGTTCATGTCGTAGGTCGCCATACCCTCCCCCGTGGTTGCGCTCGGCAGCGGGTCGCTGCCACACTCGCCCCGTGGCGAACCGCCCGCCCCTGCCGTGGCCCGAGGGCCGCTGGCGCGCCCTCCTGCGCGAGGGGGTGCGCCGGCCCGCCGAGCTGCTCGCCCTCCTCGGCCTCGACCGGGATGCCCTCGGCGGACGTGCGGCGGCGGACGCCCACCGCGAGTTCCCGCTCAGGGTACCACGCGGCTTCGTGGCGCGCATGCGCCGCGGCGACCCTCGCGATCCCCTGCTCCTGCAGGTCCTGCCCATCGCCGCGGAGACCCGCGAGGCTCCCGGGTTCACGCGCGATCCCCTCGGGGAGCGCGCCCTCGCCGCACCGGGCCGTATCCGCAAGTACCGGGGGCGTGTGCTGCTGCTGGTCACCGGGGCCTGCGCCGTCCACTGCCGCTACTGCTTCCGCCGCCACTTTCCGTACGGGGAGGCCGCCCTCGACGGGGGCGCCCTCGAGGACGCGCTGGCCGAGCTCGCGGCCGACCCCACGGTGCGCGAGGCGATCCTCTCCGGGGGCGATCCGCTGGCGCTGCCCGACCGGCACCTGAGCGACCTCGCCCGCCGCCTCGAGGCGATCCCCCACCTCGAGCGCCTGCGGGTGCACACCCGGTTGCCGGTGGTGCTCCCCGAGCGGGTCGACGACGCCCTGCTCCGCTGGCTCACGGGGACGCGTCTGAGCCCCGTGGTCGTGGTCCACGCCAACCACCCCGCCGAGATCGACGACGCCGTCGCCACCGCCCTCTCGGCGCTCGCGGCGGCGGGGGTCACGGTCCTCAACCAGTCGGTCCTGCTGGCCGGGGTCAACGACGACCCCGCGACGCTCGCGGAGCTCTCGGAACGGCTGTTCGCCGCGCGAACCCTCCCCTACTACCTCCATCTCCTGGATCCGGTCGCCGGCGCCGTCCACTTCCGGGTGCCGGAGGCGCGGGCCCGGACGATCTGGCGCGAGCTCGCCGCGCTGCTGCCCGGGTACCTCGTCCCCCGCCTGGTCCGCGAGGACCCCGGGGGCACCGCCAAGACCGTCCTGGGCGCCTGACTCTGCTATCATCCGCCGGAGACGGGGACCGCACCATGAGGCTCGACTGGACCCAGCTGGTGCTGGCGCTCGAGCACACGGACGACGGCCAGTACGGGGTGGACCCGGAGACGGGTGCCGTCCGCTTCTTCGACACCCACGAGCTGGAGTCGGACGATCCCGACGAGCTGTGGGAGCTGGACCGCTACCTGATGGTGGAGCCCGTCCCGCGGTGGCAGGTGGACGCCTGGTGGGAGGAGTTCCTCGACGGGCTCGCGCCGGGAACCCGGGCCGCGCTCCCGGCGGACCCCGCCGCGGCGCGCCGGGCCCTCCGGCAGGCGCCCGAGCTCCGCTCGGCGTGGCGCGCGTACCGGCGGGACCGGGTGCGGAGGTGGGCCGAGCGGTGGGTGGCGGAGCAGGGCCTCGCCCCCGACAACGCCCCGCCATGGCGGGGCGAGGGTTGACCGCGCGGCCCCGCTTCTTTACGGTGCAGGCCGACGGGAGGCGACATGGCTGGCAAGGCGGACATCGTGGACCGGGTGGTGGAGCTCACGGGGTACCCGCGAACGCAGGTGAACCTCTGCTACGAGACGATCTTCGAGCTGATGACGGAGGCGCTGGCCGCCGGGGACAAGGTGTCGGTGCCGGGGTTCGGGACGTTCCAGGTCTCGGAGCGCCCCGCCCGCGAGGGCCGCAACCCGGCCACCGGCGAGCCCATCACCATCGCCGCCTCCAGGACCGTGCGGTTCAAGCCCGCCAAGGCGCTCAAGGAGAGCCTGTAGCGCGCAGCAGGACGTCGATCCGCTCGCCCAGCGACAGGGCGCGCGGCCCCGTCCCGCGCGCGCCGCTCGTTTCCCCGGTCCCGAGCTCCAGCACCCGCCGTACCGCGAGGTCGAGCCCCCGGCGGACCGCGGCGGCGATCACCCCCGGCGGCCGACCCGGCTGCACCCCCACCCGGAGCGCCACCCCCACCGGCCGGCCCACCAGCCCCGAGAACCCGAGACCGCTCTCCGCCCGGGCCACCTCGGCCCGGAGCCGCCCCATCGGCGACTCCCACGTCGCCAGCCTCGCCTCCACCGCGGGCGGACGGGGACGGGCGAGCGCCATCTCCAGGCGCAGCGAGAACTCCCCCCCCGCAGCCGGGACCGCCGCGAGCCCCGCCGCGAGCAGCAGGCCCACCCACCGTGGCGCCGTCCGCATCGCCACCCCCGTTCCAATGTAGCCCCCGCCACCCCGCCTGTCACCGGCGGCCACCGGTCCCGCCGTGTCCTCCCGAATCCCCCGGTCCCCGGGCACGGAGCGGCTGCGCTACACTGGCCCGCGTCCTCCGGGACGGAGCCCACGGGAGGGGGTTGCGAGATGGGTCGTCGGACCGCCGTGCTCCTCGTTCTGGCCGCGGCGGCGGGGACGTGGGCGCAGGGGTCGCCCGCCCCCCCCGCCGCCGACACCGACGTGGTGCGCTACGTCATCGACGTGCGCCTGGACCCCGCCACGCACCGGCTCTCGGGCAGCGAGACGATCCGCTGGCGCAACGCCACCTCCCGCCCCGCCGGCGAGCTCCGGTTCCACCTCTACCTCAACGCCTTCGCCTCGCCGAAGACCACCTTCATGCGCGAGCTCGGCGGCCGCGAGCTGCGCGGCGCGGGCCGGGTGCGCTCGTGGGGTTGGACCCGCATCACCGCCCTCCGCCTCGCGGACGGCACCGACCTCCTGCCCTCGCTCGAGTTCGTCCGCCCCGACGACGGCAACCCCGAGGACCGCACGGTGGCCCGCGTCCCGCTCCCCGAGCCGGTGGCGCCGGGCGGCACCGTCGAGCTCGAGCTCTCGTTCGAGGCCCTCCTGCCGCGGGTGGTGGCGAGGACCGGATGGGCCGGCGACTTCCACCTCGCGGGCCAGTGGTTCCCGAAGCTCGGCGTGTTCACGGAGGACGGCTGGAACTGCCACCAGTTCCACGCCAACTCCGAGTTCTTCGCGGACTTCGGCAGCTACGAGGTGACGGTCACCGTTCCGGAAGGGTGGGTGGTCGGCGCCACCGGGGTGGAGGCGGCGCGCGAGCCGGTGGCCGAGGGGACCGACCGGGCGGAGCGGGTGCGGTTCCGGGCCGAGCGTGTGCACGACTTCGCGTGGTGTGCGGCGCCCGCGGACCTCATGGACGTCGTGGAGGAGGAGTTCGCTCCCTCCCGCGACGTGCCGCGGCGCTGGCTCGAGGAGACGGCGCGGCTGCTCGGCGTCTCCACGGCCGAGCTGGACCTCCCCCCGGTGCACCTCAGGCTCCTGATCCCCCACGACCAGCGGCGTCTGGCGGCGAGGATGCTGCGCGCCGCGCGCCTGGGGATCGCCTGGTACGGCCTCCACTACGGGCCGTACCCGTACCCGCAGCTCACCATCGTCTCGCCCCCGGTGACGGCCCGCGAGGCGGGGGGGATGGAGTACCCCACCTTCATCACCACCGGCGCGAGCCGGTTCATGGAGTACCCGCCCTTCGCCTGGCTCCCCCTCATCGAGACCGTCACGATCCACGAGTTCGGGCACCAGTACTTCTACGGCCTGCTCGCCTCCAACGAGTTCGAGGCGGCGTGGCTCGACGAGGGCCTCAACACCTACGCCGAGGCCTCGTGCACCGCCGCCGCCATCCGCGACCACCTGGTGCCCGAGCTCGAGCACTGGCCGCAGGAGCCGCTGCTCAGCTACCGGATGAGCCTGCTCGGGAGCCGGTTCCCCATCACCATCGACACCTTCTCGTGGCGGTTCCGCACCCGCCGCGACTACTTCACCGCGAGTTACCAGAAGACCGCGGTGGCGCTCGCCACCCTCGAGCGTCTCCTGGGCGCGGACCGGTTCGCCCGCGCCATGCGCGCCTACGCCCTCGCCTGGCGGTTCCGCCACCCCGCCCCGGCCGACTTCCGTGCGGCGCTCGAGGCCAGCCTCGGCGAGGACCTCGGCTGGTACTTCGGCCAGGTGTTCTCCGGGGACGCCGATCCCGACTGGGCGGTGCTCGCGGTGCGGCAGCGCCGGGTCCCGGCGCCCGCGGGGTTCGCCTGGCGGGATGGGGAGTGGGTCGCCGCGGCCGAGGGCGAGACCGCGAAGGAGCGGCGGCCGTGGCGGGTGCGGGTGGACGTGGGCCGGCGCACCGACTTCGTGGGCCCGGTGGAGATCGAGCTGGTGTGGGAGGACGGCTCGCGCGAGCGTCGCACCTGGGACGGCCGCGACCGCTGGACCCGGATCGAGCTCGAGTCGCCCAGACGTCTCGATCAGGTGGTGGTGGACCCGGACGGTGTCTGGGCCCTGGAGGTGCGCCGCGCCGACAACTACTGGCGGCGGGAGCCCGCCCGCGGTGCCGCCCACCGTGCCCTGTGGTGGACCGGCGAGCTGCTGCGTGCGGCCGCGGCCCTCGTCGCGCTGTGGAGCTGACCATGGACCGACACAACCCCTCGCTCCGCGACGGCTGGCAGCTGCTGCGCCGCAGCCCGCGCCTCGTCCTGGCGGTGTGGATCGTGCCCACCCTGCTGCTGCTGCCCTTCGTGGGCACCGTCCAGGCCACCCTGGGAACGGCCCTCGGGCGGCTGCCCGCACGGCCGGCGCCGGGTGACCTCCGCCTCGTCCTCGCCCACGCCGCGGGCCGGTACGGCCCGGCCCTCGTCGTCCCCGTGCTCCTCGCGCTGGTCGGGACGTGGCTGTGGACGGTGCTCTGGCACGCCGGCCTCGTCACCTGGCGGGTGTGGGCCGCGGGGCGGCCGCAGCGGCTGGGCGAGCTCCTGGGGCTCGGGATCTCGCGGCTGTGGCGGTACCTGCGCCTGTCGCTCGCGGCGGCGACGGGGCTCGCCCTCCTCCTCGCGGCGGTGATCGCGCCGGCGGTGGCGTGGGTGCGCCATGCGCGGGAGGCGCTCCGGGAGGCGGTGGCGGTGAACGTCAGCCTGGGCGCGGCAGCGGCGGGGGCCCTCCTCGCCCTCCTCGCCCTCGCGGCGACCCAGCGTGCCCTCTGGGAGCTCGCCCGGCCCGGCCGCCGCTCCGCCGCGGCGGCGTGGCTGCGCGGGTTCGGCGGTGCGCTCCGCCACCCCCTCGCCACCCTCGGCGTCCTCCTGGCCTGGCTCGTCCCCGCCGCGCTCCTGTGGGCGGGACCGCTCCTGGCGGTGGCGGCGCTGGGCGAGGCCGGCCGCGGTCCCCTCGGCATGGCCATCCTCCAGCTCGCCGCCCTGCTGCGCGCCGCCTGCTGGGTGGGGCTCGTGGCCTCCTTCGCCCCGGTGGCCGGGCTCGGGCCCCTGCCCTCGCTGGAGCGCCCCGCCGCCGCCTCCGGCGGCGACGCGAGGCGGGCCGCGGCCGCCTCAGGGTGAGGTGGCCAGCGCCGACACCAGGCGCGGCAGCGCCGCCCCGAGGACGCCCTCCGGCACCGCGAAGCTGATCCGGAGCGCCCCCGGCGCCCCGAACGCCTCGCCCGGCACCACCGCCACCCGGTGATCCTCGAGCAGCCGCCGCGCCAGGGCCTCGGTCCCCCCCGCGGGCGGGGGGTCGAGGAGCGGGAAGGCGTAGAGCGCGCCTGCCGGCGGGATCAGGCGCACCCCGGGAAGCTCCTCGAGCGCCGCGACGAGCGCCTCCCGGCGGGGGCGGAGCCGCTCGCGCGCCGCCGCCTCCCAGCGGCCGGCGTCCGCGAGCGCCGCGGCGGCGGCGAGCTGTCCGGCAGCGGGGGCGCAGGTGGTGGTGTGGGCGGCGAGCCGGGCCACCGCCGACACGAGGGGCTCCGCCGCCAGCAGCCACCCGACCCGCCATCCGGTCATGCCGAACGCCTTGGAGACCGACGACGCCACCGCCACCCTGCCCGGCGCCAGCGCCACCCAGGGGAGCGCGC
Source organism: uncultured Thermoanaerobaculia bacterium (assembly GCA_964440565.1). Lineage (GTDB taxonomy): Bacteria > Acidobacteriota > Thermoanaerobaculia > Thermoanaerobaculales > Sulfomarinibacteraceae > CAYTTB01. The sequence continues at coordinate 8,762 of CAYTTB010000027.1, read as the reverse complement.
TCCCCGGGGGTTCCCCGCCCCAGAAGAACGCCGCGTAGGTCTCGTCCGAGAGCACCGCTCCGCCCCGCGCGAGGGCGACCTCCACCAGCGCGTCCACCTCGTGCTGCGCGAGCGTCGCGCCGGTGGGGTTGTGCGGGGAGGCGAGCACGAGCAGCCGCGTCCGGGCCGTCCACGCCGCCGCCACCGCGGCGGGGTCCGGGCGCCACCCACGCTCCGGGAGGGTGGGCACGGGCACCGGCACCGCCCCCGCCAGGCGCACCATCGCCGCGAACGACGGCCAGGCGGGGTGCGGGATCAGCGCCTCGTCGCCGGCCTCGAGCAGCGCCAGGCAGGCCAGCGCCAGCGCCTGCTTGGCGCCCACCGTGACCACCACGTTCCCCGCGTCGAGGCCGGGGGCCGCGCGGGCGGCCCGTCGCGCCACCGCCTCCCGCAGCACCGCAGCCCCCGCCGCGCCGGTGTAGCGCACCGCCCCCCGCGCCATCACCTCCCGCACCGCGGCCGCCACCGCCGGCGGCGGCTCGATGTCCGGCTCCCCCACCCCGAGGTCCAGCACGGCCTCGCCGCGCTCCCGGAGCGCACGGACCCGCTCGAAGAGCGCCGCGGTCCCCGACCCGGGCAGATCCCGGACCCGCCGCGCCAGCCGGACCCCCGCCGCCTCCTCCGGACCCACCCCGGTAGTGTAGCCGGGCCCCGTCCCGCCGTCCGGCGCCCGGCGGGGCCAGCTCACGCCGGAGGGATCGAGCCCTCGAGCCGGCGGGGGCCGGCGGCGCGGACCTCCTCGGGGCACCCCGCCGCGAACAGCTTGAAGTTCTCGATGTAGCGCGCGGCCAGGGCGTCGTAACGGCGCCAGTACGCCTCCCGGTCGCCCCAGGAGCTCGAGGGGTCGAGCACCTCGTCGGGGACCCCGGGGCAGGAGCGCGGCACTTCGAACCCGAACAGCCGGTCGCGCCGGTACTCCACCTCGTCCAGCGTCCCGGCGAGGGCGGCGTCGAGCAGCGCCCGGGTGTGGCGGATGGAGATCCGCCGCCCCACCCCGAACGGTCCCCCGACCCAGCCGGTGTTCACCAGCCAGCAGGTGGCCCCGTGACGCTCCATCCGCCGCCGGAGCATGTCGGCGTACTCGAACGGGTGACGCACTATGAACGGGGCCCCGAAGCAGGCCGAGAAGGTGATCTCGGGCTCGATCCCCAGCCCCACCTCGGTGCCGGCGATCTTGGAGGTGTAGCCGGAGATGAAGTGGTACACCGCCTGCTCCGGCGAGAGCCGGGCGATGGGGGGCAGCACCCCCTGCGCGTCGCAGGTGAGCAGGACGACGTTCCTCGGGTGGGAGGTGACCCGCTTCTCGGGCACCACGTTGGGGATGAACTCGAGCGGGTAGGCGGCGCGGGTGTTCTCGGTGAACCGGTCGTCCTCGAGGTCCATCTCGCGGAAGGTGGGGTCCCACACCACGTTCTCCAGGATGGCGCCGAACCGGTGCACCGCGGCCCAGATCTGGGGCTCGTGCTCGGCGGAGAGGCGGATCACCTTGGCGTAGCAGCCGCCCTCGAAGTTGAACACGCCGTCCTCGGCCCACCCGTGCTCGTCGTCGCCGATGAGCCGCCGCCGCGGGTCCGCCGAGAGCGTGGTCTTGCCCGTGCCCGAGAGGCCGAAGAAGAGCGCCACGTCGCCGTCCGGGCCCACGTTGGCGGAGCAGTGCATCGGCAGCACCCCGTCGGCGGGGAGCAGGTAGTTGAGCACCGTGAACACGGTCTTCTTGATCTCGCCGGCGTAGGCGGTGCCGCCGATGAGCGCCATCCGGTCGGCGAAGCTGATCACGATGAAGGTGCCCGTGCGGGTGCCGTCGAGGCGCGGGTCGGCCTCGAACCCCGGCACCGCGATCACGGTGAACCCGGGCACGTGCCGCGCGAGCTCGTCGCGCCGGCGCGGGGTGAGGAACATGGTGCGCGCGAACAGCGAGTGCCACGCCCGCTCGGTCACGATCCGCACCGGAAGCCGGTGCTCCGGATGGGCCCCGGCCCAGCAGTCCTGGACGAACACCTCCTCGCCCTCGAGGTACGCCAGCACGCGCCCGAGCAGGGCGTGGAACTTCGACCGCGGGATGGGGCGGTTGTGCTCGCCCCACCACACGTCCTCCGCGGTGGTGTCCTCCAGCACCACGAACTTGTCCTGGGCGGCGCGGGCCGAGTGCGGCACCGTGGAGACCACCAGTGGACCGCCCTGGAGGATGTGGCCCTCCTTCCGGAAGACGATCTCCTCGTAGAGGGCCGCCTCGGGGAGGTTCCAGTACACCCGGTCCAGGTGGAGGAGGCCGTGGTGGGAGAGGCCGTAGTCGGAGGCGAGCTCCCCGGCCACCCCCGACGCGGGCGAGTCGATCTCGAACCAGCCGCTCATGTCCAGTCCCTCACCAGCTTGCGGTCACCGAGGTACAGCTCGTTGGGAGCGTTCGGGTCGAGCACCCACTTGATCCGCTCGATCCCCTCGGTGATGTCCCGGATCGAGCCGCAGAAGGACAGCCTCAGGTGCCCCTCGAGCCCGAACTCCACCCCGGGCACCGTGACCACCCGCACCTTCTCGAGCAGCAGCTCGGAGAGCTTCACCGAGTCCTTCTCGTAGTTCGAGAAGTCCACGAAGCAGTAGAAGGTGCCGTCGGGCCGCCTCACGTGCAGCCCTTCGAAGGCGGCCAGCCGCTCCATCATCACGTTGCGGTTGTTCTCGAGGGTGGTGCGCAGCGACTCCACGCTCGACTGGATCCCCTCGAGCGCCCCCACCGCCGCCCACTGCAGCAGCGCCGACGGCCCCGAGGTCTGGTGCCCCTGGATCTCCCGCATCGTCTCGATGAGCGGCCGCGGGCCCACCGCCCAGCCGATGCGGAACCCGGTCATGGCGTACTGCTTGGACACGCCGTTGACCACGATCAGCCGGCTGGAGTCCACGTCCCTCGTCGTGTGGTCGTAGCAGCTGATCGGACGCCGCCCGTCGAACACCAGGCGGTGGTAGATGTCGTCCATGATGAGCCAGATCCCCCGCCGCTCGCAGAAGTCCACGATGTCGTGGATGAACTCCTCCGAGTACATCACCCCGGTGGGGTTGTTGGGCGAGTTGACGATCACCGCCTTGGTGTAGGAGGTGACCCGGTCCTCGATGTCCTCGAGGCGCGGGTGGAAGGTGCCGTCCTCGGGCGGCGCCGGAACCGGCACCCCACCGAGCAGCTTCACCATCTCGGGGTAGCTCACCCAGTACGGGGCGGGGAAGATCACCTCCTCCTGCGGGTTGAGGATCGCCTGCAGGGCGACGTAGATCGCCTGCTTGGCGCCCCCGGAGGCCATCACGTTCTCGGGCGCCACCAGCCGCCCGTAGAACTCCTCCGTGTAGCGGATGATGGCCTGCTTCAGCGGCACGATCCCGTCGGCCGGGGTGTACCGCACCTCCCCCGAATCGAGCAGCGCCGCCGCCGCGGTGAGCGCCTCGATGGGTGCCTTCCCCTTCGGCTCCCCCCCGCCCAGGTGGATGACGGGCTCCCCCTTCTGGCGCAGGATGGCGGCGGTCTCGTTGAGCCGGAGGGTGGCGGACGGCCGGACACCGCGGGCGATCTGGCTGAGGCTCATGTCGGCGAGCTCCTTTCGCCGTGGTCGCGCGATTATCGCAGAGTCCCGGCTCGGGCACCAGCGGGATCGTCGCGCCGGCCGCTGCGACCCGCCCCGCGGCGGCTCGCGCCGCCGAACGTCATCCCGAGGCCACCGGCCGAGGGGCCTCGCCCTGGTGAGGCGCCAACGTGTGTCCCGTGGGTGGAATCCCTCGTTCCGGCCTGCGGCCGCTCCTCGATATGACAGGTGGTGTCGCGGCGCCCACCGCCGCGCCGAGCCCGGCGCCTTCCGTCGGCCGTCGCCGCGACGTCCCTCGGATGTGACGTATCATGAACACCGTGAGCGCCGCCGGATGGTTCCCGATCAACGCCGCCGAACTCGGCCGGCGGCTGGCCGAGCTGGGGCCGGAGGCGCTCCTGCGCCTGGTCAACGGGCTGCTCACCGTCTGGTCGGCGCATCACGGAGCGGGACTCGCGCTGCGCCTCAACGAACTCCCGAACCTGCCCGATGGCGGGATCGATGCCTTCGTGGAGCTGCCACGGGCGGTGGGCGACCTGCCCGCGGGCCGGATCGTCTTCCAGATCAAGTGGCGGGACGTCCGCCGCAACGCCGAGAAGGAGCTGTGGCGCAGGCTGGGACGTCACATCGATGACGAGATCCGACGCCTGCTGGAACGCCAGCCACGGCCGCCGGACGCGTACGTCCTGGTGACGAACCTGAGGCTGGGCGAGACCGAGCAGCGCACGTTCGTGGAAAGCCGGGAGCGCCTTCACGAGCACCTCCCACGTGGATGGTTCCACCTCTGGGAGGCGAGCCGTCTGTTCGCCGAGCTGCGCGCGCATCCCCACCTCGGGTTCTGGCTCTTCCGACCCACGTCGGCGCTTTCGCTGCCCCAAGCCGAGGAAGCCATGCGGCGCCGTGCGACCCGGCTGGGGCTGCCCTACCCCGAGTCCTTCGCCGGGCGGCAAGAGCAGCTCCGCCTCGTCAGGGAGGCCGTGGTGCGACGGGAACCGGCGCCCCTGGTCCTTCACGGGCCACCCGGCATCGGCAGCAGTCGGCTGCTTCTCGAGGCGCTGCGCGGTCTCGAGGGGCGCGTGGTCTGGTTCGCCGGCGAGCTGCCCACCGCGGAGGAGCTCGATCTGCTGCTCCACTCGACTGTGATCGTCGCGGTGGACCAGCCGCCCGACCTGGGGGCCCTCGAGCGGATCCTCGCGCGCCCGCTCACGGCAGCCGTGATCGCCGCCGTGTCCGGCGAGCCGATTCCCCCGTCCCTCAGGCGGTTCGTCCTCGAGATCCCGCCGCTCACCTCGCAGGAGGTGGACCGGCTGCTCGCATCGCTCTGCGACCCCGCGACCCGCCAGCCCTCGCGCCTGGGCCCGCTCCAGCGCGCGTGGGTGGTCCGCAACGCCGCGGGCCTCCCCGGGCTCGCGGTGCTCCTCGCCATCAGCGCCCTCTGTTGCGAGCGGTGGGACCGGGCGGAGGCGACGCGGGACTGGCTCGAGACGCTGCTCTCGCGGCTGTCGGAGACCGAGAGGCGCACGCTCGAGTTCGTGGCAGCGCTCGGTCCCATCGGGGCACGCGGGATCGGGGCCCGGGAGCTGTTCGGGGCGATGGAGGCCCTGGGGGCCTCCGTGGACGATCTCGCCGCTCACATCGATCGGCTCGAGGGCCGGGGCTTGATCGCGTTGCGGGGACACGTCGCCGAGGTACCCGTGGGCCTCGTGGCCTCCAGGCTCGCCGAGCGGTGGCTGGACGAGCACCGCAGCCGGATCGTCGGGGTGGTGCTCGGGCTCGAGGACGGGTGGAGGCGCCTCGTCCGCCTCGTCGCGCGTGCGAGCGGATCGGAACTGGCGAGGGACCTCGCGGAGGACGCCCTCCGCTCATGGTTTCCGGAGCCGCGCGATCTCGCGGAGCGTCCCCGGGAGTTTCGCCTGCTCGCCGCGGCCACCCCGGAGGTGGGGCTCCACCACCTCCAGCGGCTCCTCGAGGCCGACCGCGGGGCGATCCTGGAGCCCCTCGCGGAGGAGCCGGACGAGCCGCAGGTGGACCGGTCGGCGGACCCGCGCCTCGACCACCTGCGGGAGATCGGCGAGCTCCTGGAGGATCTGATCTTCCGCGGCATCGATGTCCCCCGCGCCGCCATCCGGCTCGAGGCGCTCCGGCTGCTGGCGCGTCTCGCGGCGGCCTCGCCAGCGCGCCACCCCTCCGAGACCTTCGTGGAGCTTTTCGCCGAGGCGATGGTGCCCGGACATCCCGAGGTGGACATCCCCCTCGACCAGCGGCGAGCGCTCCTCCAGCGACTCGCGAGCTCCTCCGAGGAGGCGGAGCGCCGATTGGCGGCGGAGGCGCTGCGCACCATCTACCAGGCGACGGGACGTTTCAGCTTCAGATACCGGTCCGGGTCCTCCCGCCGCCCCTCGGCCTGGGTCCCCGTCACCCTGGAGGAGCTGAAGACGCACTACCGCGTCCTCGCGAACCTCGCGGCCCGTCTCGTGGGAGATGACGCCCTTCCCCTGCCGCTGCGAGGCGAGCTCGCGCGTGGTGCGATACTGCTCCACGGATCACCCGCCCACGCCGATGAGAACGCGGTGAAGCGGATCGTCCGGGCGGCGGATCGGGCGTTCCCCGTGAAACCGGACACGGTGACCGAGAGGAAGCGGATCGTCTCGGCCCTCGAGCTCTCCCTCCACTCGGCACCGCAGCCCCTCCACGAGGTGCTCGAAGAGCAGCGCCGCGAGCTCGAGCCCCGCTCCGGGGCGTCGTTCAGGGAACGCCTCCTGTGGCTGGCCTCCGAGCTGACCCGGGACCAGGAGACCATGGCGAACGAGGCGGGCACGGCGGCTCCCGACACAGTCGTCGAGGAGCTCCAGCGGATGGCCTCCCGCGCCGCGCGGAAACCCGATCTCCTGGATCGGGGGCTCGTGCTCTGGGTCCTCGAGGAGGCGCCGCTGGGCCACCTCTTCGCCGCGAGGATGGGCCAGGAGGAGGCCCGACGCGGCGAGGGCCCCGCCCTGATCCGCGAACTCGAGACAGAACCCGAGACGACACGGGGGTGGGTCTGGTACCTCGCGAGTTGGGCACGAGCCACAGGCGACCGGGAACGGATCGAGGAGCTGGTACGGCAGATCGTGGCCCGCGGGGCGTTGTCTCTCGCTGCCAAGGTGGTGTTCACCACCGAGCCGGACGGGGAGGGCGCGTGGCGCGCGCTGTGGTCGCCCATCGGGGAAGGGCTGGCGGCGGCCGGGCCGCGCGGAGCCGAGGCCGTGACTCGCGCCCTGCAGTCCTCGACCTGGGCGCGGCAGCTCGCCGCCCGGGAGCTCGTGAAGCTGCTCCGCGAGCTGCTCGAGGCGGGTGCGGCGCCCCTCGAGGTCGTGAAGGTCACGTGGGCACGGCGGTTGGATCTCGAGGACCCTCTGGTAGAGCTCGTCATGGACGCGATGGAGCGCTGGACGGAGGTGACCGACGACCCCCGCCGCCTCGACGACCTCCTCTCCCTCGACGACCCGCTGCGGGCCGCAGCGTCCCGCTTCCCGGAGCGTTACATCAGCTGGCTCCTGAACGCGGTGCGGCGGGTCGTGGAGCAGGAGGGGTTCGTGGCACCGGGCTCCATCCCGGTGGTGCGCCGGCTGCTTGACCATCTCGGGGAGCGGGACCGGACCTGCAGGGAACAGCTGCTGCTCCTCGTGGCCAGGATCCTCCGCCGGCTCCCCGCCGCGGTGGGACCAGTTCCCATCCCCGGTGAGGCGCTCCTCGACCCGCTGGAACCGGCCGATCGGAAGCTCCTGACCCGCATCGCGCGCGAGGATCCCGAGGCAGCGGGCGTGATCCTCGACGCGGTCCTGGGACCCGCGGATCCCATCACAGCGGCGGCGGTGGCGCGCGCGGAGGGGCGAGCCTCCGAGGAGGCGGCCACCGAGCGCACGGAGGCCTACCTCGAGCTGCTGGTAGAGGCCGGCCGAGCCTCGGGGTGGCACCCCACGGTCCGAGAGGCGGTGGAACGCTCCTTGGAGCGGCTGCAGCTGTCGAGCTGGACGGAGACGCTGGCGCAGCGCGCCCTCGAGAAGTTGAAGGAGTGGGAGCGGTCCGAGGACCCCGAGCTCCGTCGCTGGGCGTCGTCCTTGCGGCCGCAGTACGAGGAGAGGCTCGAGCGGGGAGCGCAGTGGGACCAGGGAACCCTCTTCTGGGACTCGCGCCTGAGTGCGGACGACGCGCGGCACATCCTCGACCGAGATCCCCAGGACGGCCAGCGGCGGTGGCTGGTGCGGCGGATCCTCTCCGACGTGCCGTTTCACGAGGCCCAGCTGTTGCTGAGCGCTGAGGACGTCGCACGTGCCCTCGAGGAGACGGACGAGCTCTCGCCCAAGAGACGGCGCATGTGGGAGGTGTGGCTGCGTGAGAAGGCTCGCGTACCCTGAGCTGGCACGTCCCGGTCACCTCGAGGTGCTCGGCGCGGCGGGCAGACACCCGAGCGGGGGAATCCTGCGCTTCGGGGGCGGCACCGCCCTGGCGCTGGTGTACCTCGGGCACCGGATCTCGGTGGACCTCGACTTCTTCGTGGCCACCCCGGAGGAGCTGGACGACGGGGTGCGGGTGGTCCTCGAGGTGCTGCGGACCCTGGAGTTCACCTTCCAGCCCGATCTCTCCGCACATCACCACAAGAGTTTCGAGGTCCCCATCGGCAAGTTCCGGCTCCGGATCGACCTCTTCACGGAACCCCTCGTGGGCTCCGTCCGCTGTGAGACGCTCGATCCCGAACGTGTTCAGGTACTCCCGCTGGAGACCCTGTTCCTCCTCAAGGCGAGGGCGGCCGCTTGCCGCGAAGGTCTCGACCGCCTCAAGGACCTGGTCGACCTTCTGGCGATCGCGGGACGTGGGCTCGCCATGCCGCGGGAGTCGCTCGCACGGGAGAGCGGTACTCTGGACGGCCTGATCGACGCGCTCGGGGAGCTCGAGGAACTCGTGCCCGGCCTGCCGCTTCTCAGGATCCGGTCACCGCTCACCCGCGAGTACCTCCTCGAGCAACGCGATCTGCTGCTCCGCTCGCTCGTGTCAACGTAGCCCGAACGTCAGGTGACGGTACACTGAGGCCAGGATACCCGGGACGGAGAAGTCCGTGGAGCGCGACGACCCGACGGTGCCGATGGAGGCGGGGAGCGCCGGCGAGGGGGAGCCGCTCGC
>CAYTTB010000026.1:0-39559 GCA_964440565.1 uncultured Thermoanaerobaculia bacterium | reverse complement strand
AGGAGGTGGTGGTGCGCCCCCTGCCCGCCCGTGCGGCGCGGGGGACGCTGTTCGACGGCATGGCGGTGCTCTCGAGCGGGCGCGCCCTGCCGGTGCTGGCCTCGGAGGGCCTCGAGGCCCACCCGCGGCTGGAGGCGCCGGGGCGTGGGGGCCGGGCCCGCGAGGCGCGGCCGCCGCACGTCCTGCTCGTGGACGACTCGCCCGTCACCCGCGCGATGGAACGGCGGCTCCTCGAGGACGCGGGGTTCGAGGTCACCGCGGTCGCGGACGGCGACGCGGCGCTGGCGCTGCTCGCCCGGGAGCCGTTCGACTGCCTGGTGACGGACATCGAGATGCCCGGTCTGGATGGGCTCGAGCTCACCCGGCGGGTCCGGGAGAGCCCGCGCCTCGGTGACCTCCCCGTGGTGGTGGTCTCGACCCGCGACCGCCCCGCCGACCGTCTGGCGGGGCTCCAGGCGGGCGCCGACGCCTACATCGCGAAGCAGGAGCTCCGGGCGGACGCGCTCACGGAGACGATCCGGCGCCTGGCCGGGGGACGGGAGCGGGGGAGGTGAGCGCTCGCGGCTCCCTGACGGTGGTGATCGCCGACGACTCGGCCACGGTGCGGGCGGTGGTGCGCCGTCTCCTCGCCGAGATGGACGGCGTCGAGCTGGTGGGCGAGGCGGCCGACGGAGAGGAGGCGATCGAGCGGACGTGCGCGCTGCGGCCCACCGTGCTCCTGCTCGACCTCGAGATGCCGGGCTGCGACGGCGCGGAGGTGCTCGCGAGGATCGGGGAGTGCTGCCCGACGCCGGTGGTGGTCCTCTCCTCGCACCTCGAGGGTGGCGCCGCCGTCTCCGTGGTGGAGGCGCTGGCGCGCGGCGCCGTGGAGGCGGTCCCCAAGCCGTCCACGCCCTCGGGCTGGCGCGGCCTGCGGAGGCCGCTCGAGCGTGCGCTGCGTGTCGCGGCCCAGGCGCGGGCCGGGGCGGGGCGGGTGGCCGCCGGCCGGTCGGCCCCGGCCGGTGTGAGCTCGGGGCGCGTCCGGCTGGTGGCGGTCGGGGGCTCGAGCGGGGCCCCGGGGGCGCTGCGGGAGCTGCTGCTCGGCCTCGGCGCGCCGCCTCCCGTCCCGGTGGTGGTCACGCAGCACATCGCGCGGGGGTTCGACGAGGCGCTGGCGCGGTGGCTCCGGGCCGCGGTGGGCGCCGACGTGGCCGTGGCGGCGCACGGCGAGATCCCGGAGCCGGGGGCGGTTCGCATCGCGCCCGCCGACGCCCACCTGCTGGTGGGGCGTGACGGGAGGCTCCAGCTGGACCGGGAGCGCGGTCCGCACGGCGGCCACGTTCCCTCGGTGGATCTGCTGTTCCGTTCGTGCGCGGAGAGCTTCGGGGCGGCCACGGGCGCGGTGCTCCTCTCGGGGATGGGGCGCGACGGCGTCGCCGGGATGCTCGCGGTGCGGGAGGCCGGCGGGCTGACGGTCGCCCAGGACGAGGCATCCTGCGCGGTCTGGGGCATGCCGCGGGCGGCGGTGGAGGCCGGGGCGGCCGAGCGCCAGCTGCCGCCCCGCGCCGCGGGGGAGCTGCTGCGCGCGGCGGCGGGCGAGCCGGGGAGGCGCAGGTGAACGGGCTGGTCCTGGTCGCGGACGACTCGCGCGTGGTGCGGGCGGCGGTGCGCCGCGAGCTGGAGAGGGCGGGCTTCGAGGTGCTGGAGGCCGCGGACGGCGTCGAGGCGGCGGTGCTCGCGCTCGGCCGGAGGCCGGACGTGGTGGTGACCGACCTGGAGATGCCGCTCGTGAGCGGAACCCAGCTGGCGCTGCTGCTGCGCGAGGACCCGGCGACCCGGGACATCCCCATCGTGGTCCTCACGGGCCACGCCGAGGCGCCGCTCAGGTTCTGGAGCCTCCACACCGGTGCGGACCGGTTCGTGGCGAAGGACGAGGGGTTCGCGGGCGTGGTGCGGGCGGTCCGGGAGCTGATCGCGGAGGCCGGGGGGCGGAAGGAGCGAGAGGCCAGCGGCGGGCCGCCGCGCGAGATGACGGCGGTGGAGGTCCTCGCCCGCGTCGCGCGCCGGCTGGACGAGCAGCTCATGGAGGCGACCCTGGTCGCCATGCTGCTGCGGCGCGGCACGGGCGCGGAGTCGGTGGAGACGGCGGCCCGGGCCGTCTTCGAGGTGACCTCGGCCGTGATCGGGGTGGAGGCGATGGCGCTGGTGGTGACCGCGACGGGGCCGATCCAGGCCTTCGTCTGGCTCGAGCGGCCGGCGGCTCCCGAGCACCTCGGCAGGCTGGTCGCGGCGACCGCCCGCGCCGGCGACGTCGAGGGGCCGCTTCCCGACCGGCCGGTCGTGCTGACGCCGCCGGACGCGCCCGCGCGGGCGGACGGGCCGCCGCGTCTCGAGCCGCTGTACCCGCTGCGTCTTCGCGGGGGACGCCTGGCCGCCGTGCTGGGGACGGTCCCGCGTCACCCCTCGGCGTTCGCGGAGACGCCCAGCCGCCTGCTGGGCGCGCTCGCCCCGCACATCGCGCTGGTCCTCGACGCCGCCCACCTCGCCGAGCGCCTGGTGGAGCTCTCGACGGTGGACGACCTGACCGGCGTGCTGAACCACCGCGCGATCCTCGAGTGGCTCCAGCGGGAGGTGGAACGGCGCCGGCGGTACGGCGGCGGCCTGGCCGTGATCCTCGCGGACCTCGACCGGTTCAAGCGGGTCAACGACGAGTACGGGCACCTGGCGGGAGACGCGGTCCTCCGCGCGGCGGCCTCGGCGCTGCGGGAGGGGCTGCGGCAGGTGGACGCCGTGGGCCGGTACGGTGGGGAGGAGTTCCTGGCGGTGCTTCCCGAGACGGGGCTCGAGGAGGCGCGACGCGTCGCGGAGCGCCTGCGTGCGCGGCTGGCGAGCCGCGAGGTCGTCACCGCCGGGGCGAGGATCCGGGTCACGGCCTCGTTCGGCGTGGCCGCCGCCGAGGAGCTGGACGGTCCGGACGTCCAGGCCCTCATCGGTCTGGCCGACGACCGCCTGTACGAGGCCAAACGGGCCGGCCGCGACCGGGTATGCCCCTGACCGACCCGTCGCTGGAGCGGCTCGCGGCGGCGATCGAGCGGATCGCCGGGGTGGTCGCGTCGGCAGCGCGTGGCGGGACCCTGGCACGCGCCGTGGAGGAGCGGCGGCGGGCGCTCGCGGTGCGGGACACCGGCGAGTACGTGGACCGGCTGCTCGAGGGCGCCCTCGCGGGCGAGTGGCCGCGTCTCCTGGCCGCGGTCACCGTGAAGGAGTCGTACTGCTTCCGCGGCCCGAGGCAGCTCGAGGCGTTCGCGGCCCACGTCCTGCCCGAGATCGCCGCGGCGAGGGGCGCGAGCCGGAGGGTGCGGCTGTGGTCCGCGGGCTGCGCGCGGGGCGAGGAACCCGCCACCCTGGCGATCCTCCTCGCCGAGCACCTGGGGCTGGAGGGGTGGGACTGGAGGATCCACGGCACGGACATCGACCGCGAGGCGCTCGAGGCCGCGCGGCGGTTCAGGTTCCCGGAGCGGGCCGTGCGCCGGGTCCCCGCGAGCCTTCTCCGCCGGTACTTCCGGCGCGAGGGCGAGGCGTTCGTCCTGGACCCCCGTCTCGCCGCACGCATCGAGCTCGCCGAGATGAACCTGGTGGCGGAGCCGTTCGCCCCGCCCGCCTGCGACCTCGACGCCATCTTCCTGCGCAACGTGCTCATCTACTTCCGCCCGGAGTCGCAGCGTCGCGTGGTCCGGAACATGGCGCGCTGCCTCGCGCCGCACGGCCGGCTGGTCCTGGGGCCGGCGGAGGTGCTGTGGCACCGGTGCGAGGAGCTCGAGGTGGAGGACCTCGGCGCCGCGTTCTTCTACCGCCGCCGCCGGCCGCGAGCGCCGCGCCAGCCCGCCGTGCCCCCGCCGGCTCCGGCGGCGACACCGGGCCCCGGGGGTGGCGCGCGCGAGACCCCGTCGGCCGGGGAGAGGAGGAGGTCGCCGGCTCCGCCCGCCGCCGCCGTCGAGACGGTGGTGGCGGCACTCGAGGACGGCCGCCTGGACGAGGCCAGGGCGTCGCTCGCGCGGGCCGGGGGCGCCGCCATGCTGGACCCGTCCCTGCACGTGCTGCGGGGGCTCGTGGCCGAGGCGGAGGGGGATGCCGACGGGGCCGTGGCGGCCTACCGTGCCGCCCTCTACCTCGAGCCGCGGCTGTTCCAGGCGCGCCTCCTGCTGGCCGAGGTGCTGCTCGCCGCCGGGAGCGCGGACCGGGCACGGCGGGAGCTCCTCCGGGTCCTCGAGGACGTGCCCGCCGGGATCGAGCTCCCCTGGGCCGCCAGCCTCGCGCTTCCCGATCGCGCGCGGGCCGCGGCCCGCGCCCGCCGCCTGCTGATCGGGTGAGCCCCGGCCTCGGGACGTGCCTCAGAACGGCGCCAGACGGCGGCCGCCGTCCACCACCAGCAGCTGGCCGGTGACGACCGTGGCGGGAAGGGCGAGGAAGCGGACCACCGCCTCGGCCACCTCCTCCGGCCGGGCGAGGCGGCCGAGGGGTACCGCGTCGAGGACGGTGCGCTCGGGGGGCGGGGGGCTGCCGGCGATCGCTCCCGGCGCGACGCAACAGACGGCGAGGCGGGGCCCGAGGGCGCGGGCGAGGGAGCGGGTGGCGGCCTCGAGGCCGGCCTTCGCGGCCAGGTAGGCGGCGTGGCGCCCCCAGCCCAGGGCGGTGCCCGTGTCCGAGAACAGGAGCACCCGGCCCCCGTCGGCCACGAGCGGCGCGAGCCGGAGCGCGAGCTCGAGCGGCACGGCGAGCTCCCGGTGCACCACTGCGGCCACGGCGGCGGCGCCCGCCGGCGTGGGCTCGGTGCGTTCGAACGCGGACGCCGCGAGGGCGATGCCCGCGAGCGGAGCGTGCGCGGCCGCCGCCTTCACCAGCGCATCGCGCCCGGCGGCGGCCGCGAGATCGCCGCGCACCACCACAGCGTCCTCGAGGCCGAGGGCGCGGAGCCGCCGCTCGCCGGTGCGGGCGTGGAGCGCCACCGGGCCGTCGCGGGCGAGACGCGCGGCCAGGGCGGAGGCGAGAACCCCGTTGGCGCCGGTGACGAGGAACGGCGCCGCCCGGGTGGGGCGGGCGTTCACGCGCTCCAATCCACCTCCACCCGCCGGGGCTTGCCGCCGAAGCGGGACACCAGCACGTACCGGTTCCGCAGGCCGAAGTCGAAGAGATCCCGGGTGATGCGGACGTCCTCGCGGCAGTAGTGGACGATCCTGTCGATCTCGCCCCGGCGCCACCACTCGAGCGCCTGGAGGCCGTCGGCGGTCTTGCCGGCGCCCAGGGTGGGGGCCGCCACGCTCTCGAGCCTCGGCCGGAACCCGAGACGGGCCTCGAGGTCGTACATCAGGTCCAGGGTGGGGATCCGCGAGAGGTCCTCCTCGGTGTACCCGCGCAGCACCTCGTAGTCGAACCCCCTGACGTTGTACCCGACCACGAGCTCGGCGGAGCGAAGGAGCTCGATCAGGCGCGGCACGTCGTCCTCGAGGTAGGTCTCGAACTCGCGCGTGTCGTACCGGTAGGCGACCCCCACCGAGACCCCGAGGCGGTGCAGCTGCGAGCGGCCGCCCACCTCCTCGAAGGACCGCTGGGTCTCGAGATCGAACACCACCACCCGCTTGCCCGGCGGCACCTCCCGCAGCGGGTTCTCCTCGAACAGGCCCATCTGGCCGTCCCACTCCTCCACCGTGCCCTCCCGGTCGTCTCGCGGGGCGAGAGTGTAGCATGGCGTCGTGACGACGATCGCGCGGCACGCGGCGCTGGCGCTGGGGGAGGACTCGGGCGGCGCGCCCGTGCGGCGGCTGCTGCACGCGCACGTGTGGGCCCGCCTCGAGGTCCGGGAGTGGGGCGAGCGGAGGGAGCTCCACCTGCACCTGGTGGCCGAGCCGGGGAGGGAGCTCGCCTGGCGTCCGGTGGACCTCTCTCGCCGGCCGCTCCGGCGCGCCGCCGGAGCCGAGCCGCCGCTGCCCGCCGGGGTCGAGGGGTCGCTCCGGCGGCTCCTCGCGGACCGGCGGGCGATCCTGTGGCGCTCGCCCGACCTGGGCCTGGTCTCCGAGCCCGACGAGCCTCTGGAGGCGTTCCGGTCGCGCGTGCTGGCGCTGGCGCGGCCGGCCCTGGGGCGGCGTCTCGAGGAGGTGCGTTCCGCCCGGCCGCCACGCCTGCCGTGGCGGCGGCGGGTGTGGGCGCGGCGTCTCGCGGCGCGGCGGGAGGAGCTGGCCGCGGCCCTCCACCGCATGGCCGCCCGCCTCGAGCGCAGGGAGGTGGAGCTCGCGGGCGCGGGGGCGCTCCGGGTCGAGGTGGGCTGGCTCCTGCTCCCGGCGGGCGTCGAGCTGCCGGCGCCCGCGCTCCCGGTGGATCCGATGGTGCGCGGGCCGGCACGGGGGAGCGAGCCGTGAAGGTCGCGGCGACGAGTCCCCGCCGCGCCGCCCTGGTGGCGGCGGTGACGGCGGGCGGGCTCACCACGGTGAAGGCGGCCATCGGTGTGTGGAGCGGCTCCATGGCGGTGCTGGCCGCCGCCGCCGACAACCTGATGGATCTCGCCTGCTCCGGCCTCAACGCGTACTTCCTGGCCCTCGCGGCGAAGCCGGCGGATGCCGAGCACCGCTTCGGGCACGGCAAGGCGGAGGCGCTGTCCGGGGTGATCCAGGGAACCATCATCGCCCTCGGGGGCCTCTACATCGGCGGCCGCTCGCTGCTCCTGTTCCTCCTCCACCACCGCGTTCGGGGGGTGGACACAGCCATCGCCGTCTCCCTGGCGTCGATCCCGGTGAGCCTGGCGCTGGGCCTCGGGCTCCGGGCGGTGGCGCGGCGCCACAGTTCGGTGGCCCTGCGCGCCGACGCCTTCCACTACCTCATGGACGTCGCCACCAACGTGGTGGCCGCGGCGGCCCTGGGGCTGGTGCGCTGGACGGGGTGGGCCGGCTGGGACCTGGTGGGGTCGGCGGCGATCGCCGCCTACATCGTCCAGCAGGCGGTGGCGATCGTCCGCGAGGCCGCCGACGAGCTCCTCGACCGTGGGCTCCCGCACGAGCTCGAGCGGGCCGTGGTGGAGGAGGTGGCGGCGGCCGGTCCGGAGGTGCTGGGCTACACCGACCTCCGGACGCGGCGGGCGGGGCGCACGGTGTTCATCGAGCTGCGGCTGAAGCTGGACCGCTCCATCAGCTTCGAGCGGTCGCACGAACTCACCGAGCAGCTCATCGCGGCGCTCCGGCGGCGGTTCGGGGACGGGACGCAGGTGATGGTGGACACCGATCCGGGCTGAGCCGGCCGCCCGCGGCCCACGGGCGGTTCCGGCGCGGGGACGCGGCCCGGCCACCCCCCGCGGCGGCCCGGAGCGTCCTACAATGCGAGTTGACGTGGGCGGAGCGATGCACCCGTACCTGGCACCCGGCGAGTGGCTGGTGACCGGACGCTTCTTCGACCCGGAGGGGGAGGAGACGGTGGTCGCCGGTGCGACCGTGGTGCACGCGGCGCCCGAGTTCCCGGAGATCCTCGAGGTGACGGTGGAGCTCCGCGAGCTCTCGGGGATCGGCCGCGGCCGGCCCGAGCGCTCCACCTACCGGCTCGAGATCGCTCCCGGGCGCCGGGTCCGCTTCCGGATGGACTCGCTCGCCCTGGGAACGTTGCTCTCGGGCGGTGGTGCCTTCACCGATCGCACCCTGACGCTGACCTACACCTCCCCCGACGCCAGGTTCGTGGGGTTCGAGGCGTTCACCGCGATCACCCAGGACGAGGTGATCACCGCGGGCAGCTTCGTCGCCGAGGGTGCGGTGGTGAAGACGTGGGAGGTGGTGCTGGAGCGGGTGCCGCCCGGGCGGGAGGGGGGTCGGTGACGCCGGAGGGGGCGGCCGGTCGGGCCGGGGAGGGGACGGGTGCCAGGGCGGCGCGTCCCACGCTGGAGGTGGACCTCCCCGCCTACACCGGTCCGCTGGATCTCCTCCTCGCCCTCGTCCGCCGCAACAAGGTCTCCATCTACGACATCCCCGTGGCCACGATCTGCGAGCAGTACCACGAGGAGCTCGCGCGGATGCGCGAGCTGGACCTGGACCTCGCCGGCGAGTTCCTGTGGATGGCCTCCTGGCTGCTGTACCTGAAGTCGAGGATGCTCCTGCCGCGGTCGCGGGAGGGTGGGGAGGATCCCCGCCAGGAGCTGGTCGAGCGTCTGGTGGAGTACCGGCGGGTGAAGGAGCTCGCCGACATGCTGCACGGCCTCGACACGGTGCGCCGCTGCGTGCTGCCGCTCGCCGTGCCCGGCCCCGGAGGTGAGGAGGAGGACGCCATCGCCCTCGAGAGGGTGGACCTGTACGCCCTGGCCCGAGCCTACCTCGAGGTCCTGGAGCGGTTCCGCGACGCGCATCCGCCACCGCTCGAGGTGCCGCCCCTGCGTCACCGGGTCGAGGACGCCATGGCCGAGTTGCACGACCGCGTCTGGGGCGAGGGGGTGGTACCGCTGCTCCGCCACCTCCGCGGGCTCGCCGACGGCGAGGCCGTGGTGACCTCCGTGGTGGCGGTCCTGGAACTCGTCCGCCTGGGCGGGGTCCGCGCGAGCCAGCGCCGTGCCTTCGGGGAGATCTACCTGCGGCCGGGGGCCCGCCGGCTCGGCCGCGAGGCGCTGCGTCCGGCGGGCGCTCTGGAGGGCGCTGGTGGACGCTGAGACCCTGCTCGCGGTGGTGGAGGCGGCGCTGGCGACCTCGCCGGGGCCGCTCTCCGTGGCCACCCTCGTCGAGGGGATCGGGGCCGGGGACGTGGACGAGGCGCGGGTGACGGCGGCGCTCGAGGAGCTCGCGCGGCGCCACAGCGGGTCTGCCTCCGGGCTGCGTCTCGAGCGGGTGGCCGGCGGGTGGCGGATGGCCACGGCCCCCGAGGTGGAACCGTACCTGCGCGAGATCTGGGGCCGCGCCCAGCGCCAGCGCCTCTCGCAGGCGGCACTGGAGGTGCTCGCGGTGGTGGCGTACCGGCAGCCGGTCACCCTGCCCGAGATCAACTTCATCCGAGGCGTCAACTCCGCCTCGGCGGTACGGACGCTGCTCGACCATGGCCTGATCAGGGTGTCGGGCCGGAAGCGGGTGGTGGGCCGCCCGTTCCTCTACCGGACGACGCAGGAGTTCCTGGTCCACTTCGGACTCGACAGCCTGGACGAGCTGCCGCGGCCCGAGGCGGCCGCGGCCGAGCTGGACGAGGCGCTGGCGGCCGGCTCCTCGGAGGGATGAGCGGCGGCGAGACGCCGCGCCTCGTGCTCGGCCCTCGCCGGTGTCTCCCCGACCCGCGGTCGTCGCGGCCGGTGGCGTGGCGGAGCGCGCCGCTGCCGCCAGGCCTCCGGCGGCAGTGTCCCCTTCCCCTCGCCGTACGCGGGCCGTCCACGAGCTCGGATCACGGGGCCGCTGCCGGGGCCCGTCTCGTGAGGGAAATCCATTCCTGCATTGCTGTCGCGTTATCGTACTATCTCCCGCGACAATGCGATCTGCGCCGGGACGCGTGGCCAGACGGCGGACCCGAGCAGCTCGAGGAGATGGCGCAGCCGCCGCTCGAGCCCGACCATCTCGAGCTCCCGCGCGTACGCGGCGACGAAGCTCCCGCCCAGCAGGATCGAGCCGAACGCCTGCGGGCCCACGAGGATCCCGCAGGCGGCCAGGGCGAGGACCCCGGCGAACCCGGCCGCGTGGGCCTCGTGGTGTGCCTGCGGGGCGCAGCGGAGCTCGAGGGCGGCGGGCGGGCCCGGCTGGACCAGCAGCTCGACGCGTTCCGCGATCCTCCGGCGGATCACGCCGTAGACCGCGGCCCGCGTGTGCCACAGCAGCGTGGAGGGCACGCCCGCCGGGTCGCTCCCCGTCACCTCGAGGCTCGGCGGAAGCGCCGCCCGGAGGCGCTCCGCCACGTCGCCCGGGACCGGCGCGCCCCAGACCGCGTACCGAGCCCGCAGCAGCTCGGGGACGCGGGAGCGCAGGGGGCCGGGGATCCAGCGCGAGCGCATCGCCTCGAGGATACCCGCCCCGGGTGACGCGCCGCTATACTGGCCGCGGTCACGGGAGGCGCCGATGGAGCACGGCGGCCGGGTACCGGCCATCCGCGTGCTGATGATGCCGCGCGACACCAACCCCGCGGGGACGATCTTCGGTGGGGTGATCCTCTCGTACATCGACCAGGCGGGGGCCGAGGAGGCCAAGTGCCACGGCGCCGAGCACGTTGTCACGGTGGCGATGAAGGAGGTCGTGTTCCACGAGCCGGTGTTCGTGGGCGACCTGGTCTCGTTCTACACGGAGCTGGTGCGCGTGGGGCGGACCTCGATCACGGTTCGCGTGTCGGTGGAGGCCGCGCGATACTGGGACCGTGGCGAGGTGGTCCGGGTCACCGAGGCGGAACTCACCTACGTCAACGTCAACCCCGATCGCCGCCCGGTCCCGGTGCGTCGTCCCTCCCCACCGGAGTGAGCCGGTGGGGGAGGAGGCCGTCTCCGGTCTGCTGCGGCGGGCGGTCGCGGCGGGGATGGTGCCGGGGGCGGTGGCCGCCTGGGGCTCCCCGGACCGGCTGCGGGTGGTGGCGGTGGGACGGGGACGGATCGTGGGCGGTGTGGAGGACGCCGCCCCGGAGACGCGGTACGACCTCGCCTCCCTGACCAAGCCGCTCGCCACCGTCACCCTCCTCCTGCTCGCGCGCCGCGAGCTGGGCCTCGATCTCGACGCGCCGCTCGCCGAGATCCTGCCGGAAACCCGCGGCCGCTGGCTGGGGGAGGTCCCGCTGTGGCGCCTCGCCACCCACACCGCGGGCCTGCCCGCCTGGGCCCCCCTGTACGCCCTGGCGAGCGGCCGCCGCGACCGCGTGCTCGAGGCGCTCCTCGCGCTGGAGCCCGTCGCCCCACCGGGAGCCGCCGTCGTCTACAGCTGCCCGGGGTTCGTGCTCCTGGGCCTCGCCCTGGAGCGGATCTGGGGAGGCCGCGATCTCGCCCGGCTGTTCGCCGACCTCGTGGCCGCCCCGCTGGGCGTGGCGCGCACCGTGGGCTTCGCCGCCGCGCTCCCGCCCGGGGCCCCCGTGGCGGGCGGAGCGCGCTCGCCGGCGGCGGAGCTCGGGCAGCTCGAGGCGCTGCGGCGCCAGGGGTGGCGGCTGTCCCCGGTCCCACCGCCGCCCGGAGTCCTTCCCGACGACGGCAACGCGCGGTTCCTCGGCGGTGCGGCCGGGAACTCCGGCCTCGTGGGGACCGCGGCCGCCGTCGCCCGTATCGCGGCCGAGTACCTCCCCGGCGGGGGCAGCCTGCTCCGGTCCGGGGACGCGGCCCTCGCCACCCGGTGCCGGACGGCGGGGCTCGGGCAGGCGCGGGGGCTGGGGTGGCAGCTCGCGGCGACGCCGGGCTGTTCCGCCGGGCCGACCCTGCCGCCGGAGGCGTTCGGCCACACCGGGTTCACGGGAACCTCGCTGTGGGTGGATCCCCACCGGCGTGTGGTGGCGGTGCTGCTCTCCAACCGCCACCATCCGGCGCACCGCGGCGTGGACCTCCACCCGCTCCGGCGTCGCTTCAACGCGCTGGCGGTCAGCTGCGCACCGTCGTGAGCCGGTTGACGGCGAACAGCACGGCGAGCAGCGGCGGGGTCCACGCCCCCATCGCCGGCGGCAGCACGTCCGCCTCGCCCATCTTGCCCAGGATCGCCACCAGGAGGAAGTAGCCGATCCCCAGGCCGATCCCCAGCGCGACCCCGACCATCGGCGACGCCCGCCGGCCGGTGCGGGCGAGGCCGAACGGAAGCCCCAGGAGCACCATGACGAATGCCGAGAGGGGGTAGGTGATCTTCTGGTGCCACCGCACCATGAGCTGGGTGGGACGGTACCCCGACTCGCGCAGCGTCTCGATGTAGCGCCTCAGCTGCATCACGGTGAGCTCGCCCGGCGAGCGGCGCTCCTGGGCGAAGTACCGCGGGGACTCGAGGATCCCGATCTCCACCGGCGACCGGATGCGGTGGAACTCGTCGGTGCCGTCGGGGAGCATCCTGCGCACCCAACCCGCGGACGCGATCCAGCTCCCGTCGGCGTACCGCACGCGGTCGGCGTACACCACCGACACCAGGTCGCCCGCCGGACCGAACCGGTACACCGTGAGACGCACCAGCTCGCGCCGTTCGGCGTCATAGCGGAGGAAGTTGTAGAGCTGCCGCCCGTCGCGCGAGAACACCCACTGCCGGTCGGCCGCGGCGTACCGCCGCGACGTCTCGCGACCCTTGATCACGTCCAGGTAGCGGCGCGCCTTGCGGTTCGCACCGGGGGCCACCGACTCCTCCAGCACGAACAGCCCCCCCGCCACGAGCGCCGCGACCACGACGATGGGCACCGCCACCCGGTACACCGAGATGCCCGCCGCCTTCAGGCTCGTGAGCTCGTTGCTGCGCTCGAGCACCACCAGCACCACCAGCACCGCGATGAGCACCGCCAGCGGCGCCGTGTCGAGGATCACCTGGGGAACCACGTTCCAGTAGTAGGCCAGGAAGACCCCCAGGGAGGCGGTGTGCTTCGAGATCTCGTCGATCTTGTCCGCGAGATCCACGACCATGTACAGCGCGACGGTGGAGACGAGAACGGCGACGAGCGGTCCCACCAGGCGTCGCGTGACGTACCGGTCCAGCAGCAGCGGGAACCGCCGTGCGCCCCAGCGGCGGCGCTGGAGCCCCACCGGGATCGAGCCGGTGGTGGGCTCCCGGTCCCTCGCCCCGGCTTCGCCGCGCCGCGCCCCCCGCCACCGGCGCCACGCCAGCGCCACCCCGCCGCCCCGCCGCCGCTCCCCGAGCCAGCGTCCCATCCTCCACAGCATCGGCAGCGCCAGCGCGGCGAGCACCAGGTTCGGCGCCCAGATCGCGAGCGCAGCCGGTGCTCGTCCCTCGCGCGCCAGCAGCTCCCCGTGGTTGAGGAGCACGTAGTAGGCGAGGATCACGAGCAACGACAGCACGAAGCCGCGGCCACGGGCGGAGGAGCGGGCGCCCACGCCGAGGGGGATGCCGATGAGCGCGAAGGCGAGGCACGCCCCGGGGATCGCCAGCCTCTTGTTCAGCTCCACCGCGGCGTCCCGGTACCGGCGCAGCGCGGCGGCGGCGGCGCCGGTCCTGCCCTCTCCCGTGCCGGCCGGCGGGGTGGGGGGGGGACCCCGTCGCACCGTCTCCAGCAAGCGCCCCGTGCTCTGCTCCCGCGCCCCGAACTGGATCGTCACGATGCCGCCGCCGCGTACGCCGAGGCGGTGAAGCTGGACCTCGTTGCGCTCGCGACGGTAGCTCTCCGGGCGGCCGGGGTCGAAATGGTGGGTCACCGCCCCCTCGAGGAGCAGCCAGGTCCCTCCCTCGTCCTCCGGGGTGGGCGCGCCGGTCGGCCCCGGCCGCTCCCCCCGCTCGACGGGGGAGGCGACGAGCCGACCCCGGCGCGCGATCACGAGCCGCTCCTCGCCCGGCACGCTCCGGTCGTACAGCACCACGCCCCGCCAGTAACCGCTCTCCCGATCCACGTCACGGACGTACAGGAGCAGCCCGGGGAACTGGTCGTAGAACACCTTCGGCTCCACGTGCCCCGCGAACCGCCCCGACCTCAGCAGCTCGGCCCGCAGCGCCCGCAGGCGCTGGTTCGACGCCGGCAGCACCCACACCGTCAGGACCACGTTCAGCGCGAACAGGAGCCCCGCCAACGCAAGAACCGGACGCACCAGCCGCCCGAGCGGGATCCCGGCGGCCTGCATCGCGACCAGCTCGTTGTCCGCGTTGAGGCGGCCCAGTCCCAGCAGCACCCCGAACAGGAGAGCCATCGGGATCGTCAGGACCACCACGTGCGGCAGCGCGAGCAGGAGAAGCGCACCTGCCTCCGACAGGCGCAGCCCGCTCACGAACACCTGCTCCGCGAGGGAGAACACCGCGCGCAGCATCAGCAGGAAGGTGTACGTGACGAACCCCAGCGCGGTGGGCGCCGCGATCTCCCCGACGAGGTACCGCCCCAGCAGGCCGCGCCGCGGCCGGCGGCGCCGCCTCCGCCTCCGCCCGGGGGAGAGGTTCCTCACCGTCATGCCGGCCCGGAGTCTACACCATCGCCGTCCTCCACACGGTTTTCCACAGGGCGGCGCGCCTTCCACAACCCCGTGCGCGAGGACAAGGTCCGATAAGATATATTATGTAAACTTCCGGACGCGCGAGCCCGCGCACACCCTCCTTCGCCGGTCCGGGCGCCCCGGGGCGGTGGTCTCCTCCTGCGGGCGCCGCGCCGGCCTGGGACCCCCGATCGGGAGCCGTCAGTCGTGGGAGGGGTCGGTGCCGGGCCGCGGTGGCCGGGTGCGGCGCCCGCTGCGGGTCATCGCGTCCAGCCCCTCGCTGCGGAGGCGCTCGATGAGGCGCTCGAGGACGCGGATGATGCGGTCGGGGTCGGGGCGCTGGGAGTCGGCACCGGGGCCCGACCCGGGATCGTCGGGCGCGGCGGTCATGCGGAGGGAGAGCGAGAGCTGGATCCCCTCCTCCGGCTCGCGGAATCGGAGCGTCACGCGAGGCGGGGGTGTGCGGCGGGGTGCGGCAGGCTGCGAGGGGTCCTGTCCGTCGCCGGCGTCGGGGGTCGCGGCGGCGAGGTCGTCGCGGAGCTCGCGTAGCGCGGCCCGGTCGAGGTCCTGCTCGGCGAGACGGGCGACCAGGCGACGCATGGCGTCCGGTGACCCGGCGCGAGCGATCTGAAGGAGGACCCCCTTCGCCGTGATGTCGGCATGCCGACATGCCTCGCGGAGGTCCGCGGGTATGCGGAGAAGCGAGAGGGTCTCGGTCACGGTCACGCGGGACCGGCCGACGGCGCGCGCGACCTGCTCGTGCGTGTAGCCGTACTTCTCGATCAGGGTGCGGTACCCCTCGGCCTCCTCGAAGGGACCGAGGTCCCGGCGCTGGAGGTTCTCGATGAGGGCGATCTCGAGGGCCTTCTGGTCGGTGACGGAGAGCTCGATGCAGGGCACCTCCTCGAGCCCGGCCTGGAGGGCGGCGTGGAAACGGCGCTCGCCGGAGATGAGCTCGTACCCCCCACCCTCGCGCCGGCGGACCAGGAGGGGCTCGAGGATGCCGTGACGTCCGATGCTGTCCACGAGGTCCGAGAGGTCGCCCAGGTTGGCGCGGGGCTGGTCCTCGTTCGAGGTGATGAGCTCGACGGGGATCATGCGGCCGATACCCTCGCCGGTGGCGCGCGCGAGCTCGTCCACGAAGTGGCGGTCGTGGCGCATGCGCCGGCGCTTCGGCAGGCCGCGCTTAGAGGCCGACACGTTCCAGGACCTCCTCGCAGAGGCGGTAGTACTCGTACGCCCCGCTGGAGCTGGGGGCGTGGTCGAAGATGGACTGACGGTGGGCCGGAGACTCCTCGAGGCGGACGGACTTGGTGATCACGGTGTCGAAGACGAGGTGGCCGAACACGTCACGGATCTCCTCGTAGACCTGGCGCGACAGGAGGGTGCGCCGGTCGAAGAGGGTGACGAGAACGCCGAGCAGCCTGAGGTCGGGGTTGGGCCTGGCCTTGATCTTGTCGATGGTCTCGAGGAGGTCGTCGGTACCCTCGAGGGCGAAGTAGGAGGCCTGGATCGGGACGAGAACGTGGTGCGCGGCCACCAGGGCGTTGACGGTGATCAGGCCGAGGGTCGGGGGCGTGTCGATGACCACCGCGTCGTACCGATCCGCCGTGGGGCGCAGGCGATCCTTGAGACGGTAGATGGCGTCGAACTCGCCGAGCAACGACGATTCGAGCTTGGCCATGGCGATGCGCGAGGGTGCGACCCAGAGGTGCTCCACGTAGGTGGGCCGGACGATCCCCTCCATCTCGAGCTCACCCACGAGGACGTCGAACATGTTCCCGTCGATCTCGGCGAGGTCCAGGAACGACATCGAGGCGTTGGCCTGCGGGTCGAGGTCCACGAGCAGCGTGCGCAGCCCCTTCTGCGCGAGGCCCGCCGCCAGGTTGATCGCGGTGGTGGTCTTCCCCACCCCGCCCTTCTGGTTGGTGATCGCGACGATCATTCGGTCGAGATGCCTCCCGGCACGTCAGTGGCCGCCTCACTATAGGGGCGCTCTCCGAGGGGTGTCAACGGCGTTCGTCTCCTGCAGGGTCCCCGACTCTCGGACGTCCGATCCGGGAACTCCCGGCACTGGAGCACGATGGATACTCTCCGGAGCCGGAGAAGGGCGATGGACCGAGCGAGGGTCTCCGTCCCGAGACCCGGACCGGAGGGCCTCGCGCCCGGCGCCTCGTCCCTGCCGGGGTGGCGGCCGCTGGCGTGCGGAAGACAGCGACGCCGCCCGGGCCATCGGGCCTGCGGCGGGGTCACATCTCGTACTGGCCGAGGTCCTCGGGGCGCAGGCGCTCCAGGATCTTGCGGAGGGCCTCCTCGTCGCTGATCGCCTCGGCGTGGGCCTCGCGCAGGACGCTGTCCGCCACGAAGATCGGAGAGCCGGTGCGGACCGCCACCGCGATGGCGTCGGAGGGACGGGAGTCCACCTCGAGCGTCGCGCCGGAGCGGGACACGAGGTGCAGCGAGGCGTAGAAGACGTTCTCCGCCAGCGTGTGGACCACCACCCGCTCCAGCCGGTAGCCGGCGGCCTCGAGGAGGGAGGCGATGAGGTCGTGCGTCATGGGGCGGGGGGTCTCCACCCCCTCCAGACGGAGCGCGATGGCGTTCGCCTCGCACAGGCCGATCCAGATGGGCAGCAGCTCGCCACCCCCGGCACGTTCGAGGATCACCACCGGCATGCTGGAGACCGGATCCATCACGAGGGCACGGACCCGCATCTCGTGGAGCCCCGGATCGGCGGTCACGTGGCCGTCCATGCTATCAATGTGTCCACGGCGCACCGGCTTGTCAACCCGCCACCGGGAGGCGGCCCGGCAGGGAGGCGGGGACCACCTCGCCGGCGAGGGAGTGAGCGGTCGCCCGGGCGATCCGGACGCGGACCAGGTCCCCCACCCCCTCGCGGCCGGTCTTCGGGAAGTTCACCACCCGGTTGTCGGGGGTCCTGCCCTGCCAGTGGCGGGGGGAGCGCCGGCTGTCGCCGTCGATGAGCACCTCCACCTCCCGCCCCACCAGCTCGCGGTTGAGTGCGAGCGAGATCCCGTCGGCGAGCTCGAAGAGGCGGGCGAGCCGCTCCTTCTTGACCTCCTCGGGCACCTGGTCCGGGTACCGGGCCGCGGGAGTCCGGGGCCGCGGCGAGT
This sequence comes from uncultured Thermoanaerobaculia bacterium, assembly GCA_964440565.1. Taxonomy (GTDB): domain Bacteria; phylum Acidobacteriota; class Thermoanaerobaculia; order Thermoanaerobaculales; family Sulfomarinibacteraceae; genus CAYTTB01. Next base: position 22,387 of record CAYTTB010000026.1, on the reverse strand, counting down.
ACGCGAAGGCGAAGACCTGGCCGAACCGGACGCGCTCGAGGAGCTCCAGGGTCTGCGCGAAATCCTCCTCGGTCTCGCCCGGAAACCCCACGATGACGTCGGTCGAGAGGTTGATCTCCGGAACCGCCGAGCGGATCCGTTCGACGAGGTCGAGGTACTCCGCGCGGGTGTACCGCCGCCGCATCCGCCGGAGGACGGGGTCGGAGCCCGCCTGGAACGGCAGGTGGAGGTACCGCGAGAGGTTGCGGTGGCGAGCGATGACCTCGATGAGGGGGTCGTCGAAGTGGCGCGGGTGGGAGGTGATGTACCGCAGCCGCGCGAGGCCGGGCTCCGAGGCCACGGCGTCGAGGAGATCCGGAAAGCGGGCCCCCGTCTCGGGACACCGGTAGGCGTTGATCGTCTGGCCGAGCAGCTCCACCTCGCGGACGCCGTCGGCGAGGAGCGTCCGGACCTCGGCGAGGATGTGGCGCATCGGGCGGCTCGCCTCGCGGCCACGGGTGTACGGGACCACGCAGAAGGTGCAGAACTCGTCGCAGCCCTCGGTCACGGTGACCATGGCACGGGCGGTCGAGGTCCGGAGGATGGTCTCGGTGGCGTACGCCTCGAGGTCGGTGTCGAAGCCGACGATGACCGGGCGCTCTCCGGCCCGGGCGCGCTCCACGGCTTCGGCCAGGCGCGGGATCTGGCGCGGGCCGAGGACGAAGCGGACCTGGGGGGCGCGCGCGAGCAGCGCCTCGCCCTCCTGCTGGGCCACGCAGCCGCAGACGCCGATGGCGGCGTCCGGAGCCCGCCGGCGGAGCTGTCCGATCCGGGAGACGATCTTCTGGACCGCCTTCTCGTGAACGGAGCATGTATTGAGAAGAACGAGATCGGCAGTGTCTGGCTCCTGAGCGGGGTCGAGGCCGGCGCGACGCAGGATCCCCGCCATCCGCTCGCTGTCGTGGCGGTTCATCTGACAGCCCCAGGTCTCGATGAAAAAGGTACGCAGTCGCATCTGTGGCGCACCCCCCGCGCGCTGCGTATCCTACACCACGTTCACTCCCTGTCCAGGTTACGGAACCAGCCGGGGAGGGCGCCGTCGCGGCGGGCGGCCTCCTTGATCTGGGGCAGCTTGGCCTCCTCCTCGGGCAGCCGCTTGCCGAGGCGGTCGCGCTCCGCGAGGGCCTGGTCGAGCTTCGGCTTGATGACGCCGTCGCGATAGGCCGGGTCGTCCCATGAGTAGAACTGTGTCCACAGCCGCGGAATCTCGCGGTCGAGCTCCTGGATCCGCTTGCGGATCTCCTCCACCTTCTTGAGCTGCTGCCGGTACCGCTCGCGCCAGTACTGGCGCTTGGCCTCCATCCCCTTCGGCGGGCCACCCTCCTCCTCGCCCTCTCCCTCCCCCACCCCGGGGCCGGCCTCGACGGCGACGCCGGCGCCGGTGCCGCTGGCGGTGGTGAGGTGGCCGCCCTTGCCCATCTCGAGCAGGTTGTCGTTCGAGATCGTGATCGTGGACCTGCCGGGCGGCCTCTGCAGGCGGATGCGCCGGGCCACCTCGGCGAGGGAGCGGGGATGCGCGGCCGCGGTGGGGGTGGGCGTGGGCCGCGGGGTCGGGGTGGCGTCCTGGGTGCGGGCCGGAACGGCCAGCGCGCAGGCGCCGACGAGAGCGATCCAGAGGGTGTGCACGCGCCGCATGGGGCACCTCCCGGCGGGTCAGGGGTCGCTGGTCCCCTCCCGCCCGTACCTGTCCTCGAGCCGGACGACGTCGTCGAGCTCGGGGGTCGAGACCTCCAGGACCCGGGTGTCCGAGCGGGCGATCATCCGGTGGACGGTCCGCGGAGGGATGCGGAACGCCTCCCCGGGCCGAAGGAGGATTCGCTCGAGCCGTTCGGGGGAAGGCCCCGCGAGGAGCTCGAGCTCCCCCTCGAGCACCCGGATGGTCTCGTCCTTCTGGCGGTGATACTGGAGGCTCAGGGCCTCGCCGGCGCGGATGAAGAGGACCTTGCCCACGTAGCGGTCGGTGGTCGCGAAGACCTCCTCGTGACCCCACGGCTTCGGCACCATCCGCACCTCGCTCGCCGGCATCTCCTCGCACCTCCTACACGTGAATCTTGATCTTGGCGAACAGGATCGCAAGGCGCTCCAGGAGGTACTCCTCGACCTCCCGGGCAGTGGACATGGTGAGCGCCACCCGCGCGATGTGGGCCGCCTCGCGGTACGAGAGGTGGCGCACCAGGTTCCGCACGACGGGGAGCGCCTGCGGGCTCATGCTCAGCTTCCGGAGCCCGAGGCCCACCAGGACCGGGACCATGATGGGGTCCGCCGCGGCCTCGCCGCACATCGAGACCTCGATACCCGCTCTCGACGCCGAGCGGACCACGTGGTCGATCATGCGCAGGATCGCCGGGTGGGTGGCGCGGTACAGGTCCGCCACCAGCTCGTTGGCGCGGTCGACGGCCAGGGTGTACTGCACCAGGTCGTTGGTCCCGATGGAGAAGAAGTCCACCTCCCCGGCGAGCCGGTCGGCGAGCACGGCAGCCGAGGGGACTTCCACCATCACGCCCAGCGGGACGTGGTCGTGAACGGGGTGGCCCTCCGCGCGGAGCTCCGCCGTCAGCTCCCGGACGATGCGGCGGGTGAGACGCACCTCCTCGATCCCCGACACCAGCGGCACCATGACGCGGACGCGCCCCGGCGGGGCCTCCCCGCACACGCGCAGGATCGCTCGCAGCTGGGTACGGAAGAAGTCGCGCTGGCGGAGACAGAGGCGAATCCCTCGAAGCCCCAGCACCGGGTTCGCCTCCTGGGTTCCGATCACCTCGCGGGCCAGCTTCTTGCCGCCGAGGTCGAAGGTGCGGATGGTGACGGGGAGATCGCGCATCCGTGCCACCAGCTGGCGGTACAGCTGGACGTGCTCCTGCTCGTTCGGGAGGGCGGGCGCCATCTTCATGTAGAGGAACTCGGAGCGGTAGAGGCCGATCCCGTCCGCCTTCCAGCGCAGCGCCTCGTCCACCTCGGGCAGGAGGTCCACGTTCGCGAGCAGCTGCACCCGCCGTCCGTCGCGCGTGACCGCCGGCTGCATCGCCACCTTCGCCAGGTGGGCCCGCTGCTGCTCGTACTCGGCCAGCCGGGAGCGGTACTCCTCCACCTCGGCCGGGTCCGGGTCGAACACCGCGAGCCCCTCGAACGCATCCAGGACCGCCCGGCGCGCCTCGAGGGCGGCGCTCACGGCCCCGTGCGCGCCCACCACCGCGGGAATCCCGAGCGAGCGGGCGATGATGGTGGTGTGCGAGGTGGGGCCGCCGGTCTCCAGCACGAACCCCAGCACGTTGTGCAGTGGCAGCTGCACCACCTGCGACGGGGGAAGGTCGTCGGCCACCAGGATCACCGGCCGGTCCAGGTTGGCGAGCTTCTCCAGATCGTAGCCGTGCAGCGATCCCAGGATCTGGTGGGCCACGTCCAGGAGATCGAGACGCCGCTCGGCCAGGTACGCGTCGCCGAGACGCTCGAACTGGTGCAGGTACTCCCCGATCACCTGCTCGAACGCCCAGTCCGCGTTGACCCGCTGCTCGCGGATGGATCGCTCCACCCGTTCCAGCAACGACGGGTCCGAGGCGATGAGGCGATGCGCCTCGAACACCGCGGCGAACTCCTCCCCCATCGCCTCGCGCGCCCGCTCCTGGTTGGCCTCGATCCGGGCGACGGTGGCCTCCACCGCGCTCCGGAACCGCTCCACCTCCGCCTCGACCTGATCCTCGGGGACCGGGACCCGCAGCGCGGAGATGGGCCGCGTCTGGTGGATCACGGGCTCGCCGATGGCGATCCCCGGGCTCACCGGGATCCCGGCGACGGAGGCGAGGCTCACTGCTCCTCCCCGAACCGATCCTCGAACAGCCGGGCCAGCGCCTCCACCGCCTCGATCTCGTCGTCGCCCTCGGCCCGCACGGTGAGCGTCGAGCCCTTGGAGGCCGCCAGCGTCAGGAGGCCGAGGATCGACTTGGCGTTGACCTCCTCGTCCTCGCTCGCGATGGTGATGTTCGAGGAGAACCGGCTCGCGGTGTGCACGACCTTCGCCGCCGCCCGGGCGTGGAGCCCCAGCTTGTTCGCGATGGTCACGCGCCGCTCCTTCATCCCCCCTCCCCCCGGCTACCGGTCGCCGCCTCGCGGCCCCGAACGCAGGAACTCGCTGGCCACGTGGATGCTGCGCTGGCCGGCCTGCACCAGCCGCTCGGCCAGCTCCCGGACACCGATGTCCCGGTCGCGGAGGGTGGCCAGCTTGACCAGCATGGGAAGGTTGACCCCGGTCACCACCTCGAGCCGCCCGGGCTCGAGGGAGGGGAGGGCCACGTTCGTGGCGGTGCCGCCGAACATGTCGGTGAGCACGAGCACCCCGCCCTCGTCCCCCATCGTCTCCAGGCACCGGGCGAGCATCTCCCGGGCCTCGTCGAAGTCCACGTCCCAGGGCAGGGAGAGAGCGGCGATCCTCCCGCGGAGGTGCTCGTCGATGGTGCACGCTGCCGCGACCAGCTCGTCCGCGAGGCGTCCGTGGGTGAGCACGAGGACAGAGACCATCATCCCCTCCAGCGGTCCCGATCTCGGTGGTGCAGGGCCACCCGGTAGCCGGCGGAGGCGATCCGCTCCGCGATGCGGCCGGCCACGAACACCGACCTGTGCCGGCCGCCCGTGCACCCCACCGCGACGGTGAGCCGCGCCTTGAGCTCGTCGGCGTAACGCGGGATCAGGTCGAGCACGAAGGAGCAGATCCGGTCCACCCACTCCCGCACCTCGGCGTGCCCCTCGAGCCATCGCACGACCTCGGCGTCGTCCCCGGCGAGCGGCCGCAGCTCCGCCACCCAGTACGGGTTGGGAAGGAAGCGGACGTCGAACACGAGGCTGGCGTCGTTGGGAACCCCGTAAAGGTACGAGAACGACTGCACGCCGAGGAGCATCAGGCGCCGCGGATCCTCGAGCCCCCCCAGCACGAGCGCCTGCCGCCGGAGGTCCATCGGCTCCGTGTGGGTGGTGTCGATCACCACGTCGGCGAGTGCGCGAATCGGCTGCAAGGCGGCGACCTCGAGCTCCACCGAGGCGTCGAGCGAGGGGCCCGCCAGCGGGTGCGGCCGCCGGGTCACGGAGTACCGGTGGACCAGCGTGTCCGGGCTCGCCTCCACGAACACGAGGCGGGTGCCGGCGAAGCGGCGGCGCAGCTCGGGCAGGAGCGCCGGGAAACGTTCGGCGAAACCGGGGGTGCGCACATCCAGCACCACGACGAGGTGGGAGAGATCGCCGCGCCACGCCTCGAACACCGACTCCACGAGGTCGAGCGGAACGTTGTCCACGCAGTGATAGCCGATGTCCTCCAGCCCCCGCGTGAGGACGGTCTTCCCGGACCCCGAGTAGCCGGTGACCACGAACGGTCCCTTGCCCCTCTGCGCCTCAGCCGGCCCCATGGTCCGTTCCTCCGGCCCCCGAGGCGCGGTCGTCCACGCCGCGGATGAACTCCTGCTCGTCGCGGATCCCCCGCTGCGCCAGCAGGCACTTGCGGACCGCGGTCTCCACCATGATGGCCACGTCGCGTCCCGGAGCCACGCACATGGTGAAGGCGGGAACCTCCACGTCCAGGAAGGTCCTGGTCTCCGGCCACGGGTGGTCGGAGCGCAGCAGCCGCTGGCGGAGGTCGCGGTCCGCGTCCGCCATGCTGTCGTCGAACCGCTCGAGCTGGATCACCAGCTCCACCGGTGCCTCGGGGAGCGTGGCGGTCATCCCGAAGTGGCTGCGGACGTCGATGATCCCGACCCCGCGTAGCTCCAGGAAGTGGCGGAGACGATCGTGGGCACGGCCGACGAGGTGCGAGTGGCGCACGCGCCGCACCACCACCACGTCGTCCGCCACCAGGCGATGGCCGCGGTGCACCAGCTCGAGCGCGCACTCGCTCTTGCCGATGCCGGCGTCGCCCACGATCAGGGTCCCCACCCCGAACACCTCCACCAGCACCCCGTGCACCTGCATCCACGGAGCGAGAACGTTCTCGAGATACGCGGAGAGACGCGCGATGGCCTCCGAGGTGGCCGCCGGGGTCACCAGGGTCGGGATCGCCCGCGCGTCGCACCACGCGATCACCTCCTCCGGGGGGGCGTTCCCCTTGGAGAACACGAACCCCGCCGGGCCCAGGCCCAGCACCGCCTCCCAGCGCTCGAGGGAGCGCTCGCGTCCCAGGGTCGCCAGGTAGTTCAACTCCGACTCCCCGATCACCTGGATCCTCCCGGGCTTGACGTACGCCAGGTATCCCGCGAAGGCGAGCCCCGGCTTCTGCAGCCTCGGGTTGGCGATCACGGGGCGGTCCAGGCCGTCGCCGCCGGCGACCACCCGCAGGCGCAGCGGTCGCAGCGCGTCCGCCTCGAGCAGCCGGCGAACCGGGATCGGCGGCGGGACGTTCACGTCCCCTGCCCCTCCGCGGCCTGGCGCAGCAGCTCCAGCATCGCTGTCCCGTCCCCGGCCTCGCGAAGCTTGCGGCGGAGCTCGCGGTCCTTGAGCAGCCTCGCGATCTGCGACAGCACCTGGAGGTGGGCGGCGGGCTGGTCCGGCGGCGAGAGGACGACGAACAGCACGTGCACCGGTTCGCCGTCGGGCGCCCCGAACTCCACGGGCTCCGCGAGCTTCGCGAGCGCCACCACGATGTCCTTCACGCCGCCGTACTTGCAGTGTGGGATGGCGAACCCGTCTCCCACCGCCGTGGAGCCGAGCTGCTCCCGCTGCTCGAGCGCCTCGACGAGGCGCGCGGCGGGCACCCCCAGCTGGGAGGCGAGCCGCTCGGCCACGGCCACCAGCGCCCCGTGCCGATCGGCGGCCTCGAGGCCGGTCCACACGCGGTCCGGCGTGAGCAACGTGAGGAGCCGCACGGTCAGAACTCTGGGGTGATCAGGCCGAGGTTGTCGTCCCGGCGCCGGTAGAGGACGTTGATACGATCGTCGGCCGCGTTGCGGAACACGATGAAGTCGTTGCGCGACTCCTGAAGCTGCAGCGCGGCCTCCTCGATGGTCATGGGCTTGATGGGGATCGTGGAGGTCTTGACGATCCGCGGCGTGCCGGTACGGAGCGACTCCGGCTCGATCACCTCCACCTGCCAGCCCACGCTCGGCCCGGAGGCGGGACGCTTCCGCTCCTTGAGGCGGGTCTTGGCACGCCGCGCCTGGATCTCGAGCTTGTCCACCGCCTCCTGGATGGCGGTCGTGAGCTCCTTGCCGGTGGCGGTGGACTTGATGTCGAAGTCCTTACCCTTCACGTACAGGTCGGCCGAGTAGAGGTGCCGCTCCCGCGTCAGCTCGCAGCGGATCTCCAGGATGTCGTTGAAGTACTTGACGACCTTCTTGAGCTTCTTCTCGACGAACGCCCTCGTGGCGTCGTCGAGATCCACGTCCTTGCGGGCGACGTAGTCGATGTGCATACAGCCTCCCTCTTCCCTGAACTGGGCTCACAGTCTGCGTTTCCGCTTCTCCGAGGATGGGATGCCGAGCTCCTCCCGGTACTTGGCCACCGTCCGGCGGGCCAGCCGGATTCCCTCCCGCTGGAGGAGCTTCATGATCTTCGAGTCGGACAGCGGCCGGTCCGGATCCTCGGCCCCGATGAGGCGGCGGATCCGGTCCTTCACCACCAGCGAGGAGACGTTCTCGCCGCGCGCGGAGTCCACGCCCGAGTGGAAGAAGAACTTCATCGGGAACAGCCCGCGCGGCGTGTGCATGTACTTGTTGCTCACCACCCGCGACACCGTGGACTCGTGGAGGCCGACGTCCTCCGCCACCTGGCGCAGCACCATCGGCTTCAGGAACTCCAGGCCGTGGTCGAGGAAGTCCTTCTGGTGTCGTACGATGCTCTCGGCCACGCGGTAGATCGTGCGGTGGCGCTGATCGATGCTCTTCATGAGCCACATGGCGCTGCGCATCTTCTCCCGCAGGAACGACGCGGTCTCCGGGTCCACCGCCCGGCTCCTGAGCATCTCGACGTAACGGCGGTTGAGCCGGAGCCGTGGCAGGCCGTCCTCGTTGAGCGAGATGACGTACTCGTCCCCCACCTTGTGGACGTACACGTCCGGCTCCACCACGTAGTTGTCGTCCCGGTGGTAGGCCCGCCCCGGACGGGGATCCAGGCGGTGGAGGAGCTCCACCATGGGCCGCAGCGTCTCGCGCTCGCACCCCAGCGCCTCGCACAGCCGGTCCCACCGCTGGTGCAGCAGGTCGTCCCAGTGATCGCGGATCACGGTCTCCAGCTGCTCGACGAGCGCCTCGTTTCCGTCGCCGTCCGCGCGGGCGGTCTCGCGCCGCAGCGCGGCCAGCTGGAGCAGGAAGCACTCGCGCAGCGAGCGGGCGGCCACCCCCGGCGGGTCGAGGGAGCGGACGATCCCGAGCGCCCGCTCGAGCTGCCCGCGTGACTCCAGCCCGCCGGCCACCATGATCTCCTCGTCGGAGGCCCGCAGGTACCCGTTCTCGTCGAGGTTGCCGATGATGAACTCGCACGCCGGCTCGAGCTCCGGCGGGACGTTGGTGAGGTGGAGCTGCCACGAGAGGTGGTCGTAGAGGCCCGCCGGCGCCGAGAGCACGTTCTCCAGCGGGGCGACCTCCTCGCTGCTCACCGCGAAGCTCGGCCCCTCCACCCTCGAGTCCTGCAGCATGTCCGAGAAGAACGCCTCCAGCTCGATATCCCCGTAGCTTTCCTCGGGGCTCGGGAGCGGGTCCTCCGGCTCGGGAGCCGGCTCCGCCACCTCGTCCGAACCCTCTTCCTCGGCAGCCGGGGCGGCGGGTGCCTCGGCCTCGGCCTGCAGCTCGAGCTCTTCCTCCTCCTCCACCTCCACGTCCAGCACCGGGTTCTCGAGCATCTCCTGGGCCACCGCGGCCTCCAGCTCGAGACGGGACAGCTGCAGCAGCTTGATCGCCTGCTGCAGCGACGGCGTCATGACGAGCCGCTGGCTGAGCCTGAGGCGGAGCTTCTGTTCGAGGGCCATCGTTACAGCTGAAACTCCTCTCCGAGATAGATCCGGCGCACGTCCGGGTTCGCCGCCAGCTCGCCGGGGACGCCTGCAGCAAAAATCCTGCCATCCTTGATTATATAGGCGCGGTCGGTGATCTTCAATGTTTCCCTGACGTTGTGATCGGTGATCAGGACCCCTATCCCCCGTGATTTCAAGTGCCTGATGAGGCGCTGCAGGTCGAGGACCGCGATCGGATCGATCCCTGCGAACGGCTCGTCCAGGAGCAGGAACGTGGGCTCGATGGCCAGCGCCCGCGCGATCTCCAGGCGCCGCCGCTCGCCCCCCGACAGCGTCTCGGCCCGGTTGTGGCGCAGCTCGGCCAGTCCCAGCTCCTCCAGCAGACGGTCCGTGCGCTCGGCCGCCTCGCGTGGCTGGACTCCGAGCGTCTCGAGGATCAGCCACAGGTTCTCCTCGACGCTGAGCCGACGGAAGACGCTGGCCTCCTGCGGGAGGTACGAGAGCCCCATCCGTGCGCGCTGGTACATGGGCCGGCCCGTGATCTCCCGGTCCCCCAGGCGCACCGTGCCCTCGTCGGCGGGGACGAGCCCCACGATCATGTAGAAGGTCGTGGTCTTGCCGGCCCCGTTCGGACCCAGGAGGCCCACGATCTCCCCGGGCGCCACCGACAGGCTGACCCCGTCCACCACCCGGCGTCCGTGGTAGCGTTTCGCCAGGCCCTCGGCCACCAGGTCCAAGGCTTTCGGGCTCAGCCTCCCCCCTCCTCCGGGTGATAGATCGTCTCGGTGGGCGATCCTTCCCCGCCCGCGACGGTGACCGTACCACCCGCCCGATTCCAGGTCAACGAGCTGCCGCTGACCACGTTGCCGCGGGGATCCACGAGCGTCGCGGGCGTCCCCGTCACCAGCAGCGTCGAGCTCTCCGCGTCGTAGCGGGCCACCTCGCCCCGCAGGCGCCGACCCTCGCGGATGTCCTCCACCACCACGCCCTGACGGGCCTCGAACCCCTCGATCTCGCCGCGCTCCCCCACCCGCACCTCCAGGCTCGCGGCGGTGAGGATGGCGGTGGGGTCGCTGAGCCGCACCGCGCCCTGGAACACGGCCCTTCCCGTGCTCTCGTCGTACCGCATCGTCCTGGCCACGACCAGCATCTCGCCGGAGCCGTCCTCGCCCGGAGCGGTGAGCCGCACCCCACCCTCCGCCTCCAGCCAGCGCTCCCTGCGGTTGGCCCGGATCGTCTCGGCCAGCAGGAGGCGACGCCCCTGCCACACGCGCGCGTCGCGCCGCAGCACCAGGAGATCACCCCCCTCCGAGCCCTCGAACCGGGTGCAGGCGAAGCGTACCGGTTCCTGCTCCTCCCCGCGGAGCAGCGCGAGGTCGCGGGAGCTGCCCTGCACGTCGCCCAGGGCCACCAGCACGCCGCGCCGGTCCTCGAGCCGTACCTCGTCCGCCCAGATCTCGGGCCCGTCACCGGTGACGTGGGCGCGGGATCCGGGACGCTCCGGGTCGCCCTGGAGCAACGCGGTGCCCTCGGCGGCGACGAAGCGGGCGCGAGCGCCCTCGGCCCGCCAGCCGCCGCTGGCGAGGCGGACGTCCTCCTCGAGCTCCAGGTCCTCGGGAGCGCCGTCGGCCGCGAAGTGGACCAGGCCCCGCGTCGCGCTGCCGCGCTGCACGGGCCCGGCCTCGGGCACCTCCTCGACGCACACCTGACCGTCCATGACCGCCGAGAGCAGCCGGTCGCTCGCGGCCGAGAACCGGAGCGTCCAGGTCCGGATGCGGCGCATCGCGTAGCCCGGTCCGTCCAGGGCCTCGAGCAGCACCCAGCCGTCCGCGCCGCCTTCCGCCACTCCCTGCCACTGGCGCGGGCCGGCGCGGTGGAGCTTCAGGCGTCCGGCCCGACCCCGCATGGGGCCGCGGGTGCCGGTGGCGGAGGCGCCGAAGTGCACGCCATCCACGAGCTCGATCCCCACCACCCTCCGGGTCCCCGGCTCGAGGCGGATCGTGCCCCGGGGCGCCTCGATGCCTCCGGAGGGGAGGACCGCCGCCAGGCCCTCGGGAAGGTCCACCTCGTACCTGGCGCGGTGGTAGACGGCACGGGGCGCCGTGAGCGAGGCGCCACCGTCCCCCAAGACCTCGAGCCCCCGGGGCAGCGTGAGCCGCTCGTCGCCGAGGTCGTACACCACCTCGGGGGCACGCCCGACGTAGCCGGGACCGCCGAAGAACACCTCGCCCTCCGACACGAACCTCCGCGCCCTGGCGTCGAAGCGGCCCGCCGGCGCGTCCACGAACTCCCCGCCGGTGAACTCCACGTGGACCGAGCCCTCCATCTCCGCATCGCGCCGCCTGGCGTGGAACCGCGCGGCGTCGCACCGGATCGTGGCGGCGCCGATCCCGGTCCGGTAGAGGCGCAGCGTGACGTCGCCCTCGAGGCGGTACCAGCCCGACTCCAGGCCCAGGACCCGTGCGGCCCGAAGCAGGAACACCGGCTCTCCGGCCAGGCTCTCGAGGTGCTCGAAGCCGCTCGTGACCCCGATGGGCCGGTCGTCCGCGCCGGCCCCCGCCTCGGTGGCCCGCGGCAGCAGCCGCAGGAGCCGCGGCCGTGCCCCGCGCATCCGGCGGCCCGCCACCACGATCACCGCCGCCGCCACCACCACCAGCGCGACGGCGGTGACACGCCGGATCCAGGTCTGGACCGTGCCGGTCACGGGCTGTCGAGCCTCCGGGGCCGGCTCACTCCAGGAACCGGCCCATGGCCCGGAACTTCCGGTAGCGGCGTCGCAGCAACGCGTCCGCCTTCAGCCGCCGGAGCTCCTTGAGGTGCCGCCGCAGGGCCTCGCCCACCGCCGCCACCGCCGCGCCCGGATCGAGCTGGGCGCCGCCGGGCGGCTCCGGAACGATCTCGTCGATGACGCCGAGCTCCAGGAGATCGTGCGCGGTGAGGCGAAGCGCGCGCGCCGCGTCCTCCGCCCGCGACTGGTCCTTCCACAGGATCGCGGCGCACCCCTCGGGGGAGATCACCGAGTACACGGCGTGCTCCAGCATGAGGATCCGGTCCCCCACGCCGAGCGCCAGCGCGCCGCCTGACCCGCCCTCGCCCGTGACCACCACCACGATGGGAACCGGGAGGTGCGCCATCTCGCGGAGGTTGCGGGCGATGGCCTCCGCCTGGCCACGCTCCTCGGCGTCGATCCCCGGGTACGCCCCCGGCGTGTCCACGAAGGTGACGATGGGACGGCCGAACCGGGCCGCCGTCCGCATCACGCGAAGCGCCTTCCGGTACCCCTCCGGCCGCGGCATCCCGAAGTTCCGGTGGATCTTCTCCGTCGTGCCGCGGCCCTTCTGGTGCCCGATCACCGCCACCGGACGCCCGTCGAGGAACCCGTAACCTGCCACGATGGCCGGGTCGTCGCCGAACGACCGGTCCCCGTGCACCTCCGTGAACTCCGTGAGGAGACCGTTGATGTAGTCGAGGGTGTACGGCCGGTCGGGATGGCGGGCGAGCTGGCACCGCTGCCACGGCGTCAGCGACCCCATCGTCTCGCGCACCACCCGGTCGAGCTCCTTGCGCAGCCGCTCCAGCTCGCGCTGACGCTCGCCGCGGGGTCCCTGACGCTCCAGCTCGTGGATCCTGCTCACGAGGCGCTCGATGGGCTCCAGGAACGGCACCGTCGGGGCAGCCATGGGCGGAGTCTAGCGGAGGCCCGCGGGGCGGTCAACGCGGCGACGGCGACCCGATGGGCCGGCACGGTCGGCTACACTCCGCGGGCGTGAGGGGTGGTGGCCTGCAGGGCCGGATCCGGATGGGACCGCTGCTGATGGTGGCGGCGTCGCTGGCCCTCGTGATCATGACCGCCCTCGTCAAGATCGCGCGCGAGGAGCTCAGCGGCGCCGAGATCGTCCTGTGGCGTGGCGTGCTGAGCGCGCCGGTCCTGCTCGTGCTCGCCCGGGGGGAGGGGCTTCGGCTCCGGGCGCCGGGGGCGTTCGCGCTGCGGCTCCTGTTCGGCTTCGGGGCCATGGTGGCCTTCGCCACCGCCGCGAGGGGCCTCTCGCTCCTGGACCTGAACCTGGTGGGGAAGCTGCGCCCCATCCTCATCGCGGTGGCTGCGCCCCTCGTGCTCGGGCGACGGGAGCGCGCGGGCGGCCGCGAATGGGCCAGTGTCGGCCTCGGGTTCGCGGGGTGCGCGCTCATCGTCGGGCCCGACCTCGCCGTGGGCTCGTGGTACGGCGTCTGGGCGCTGCTCGCGGTCGCCCTGTCCTCGGCCGCCCACATCTCGCTCCGCGCGCTCGGCGGCACGGACCGGGCGCTGCCCATCGTCTTCTGGTTCCATCTGGGGATCGCGGCGCTGGCGCTGCCCACCCTGCTCCTGGCACGCACCGGACTGCGCCTGCCGCCGGCTCGCCTGTGGCCGGTGCTGGTCGGCGTGGCCGCGTTCGCCACCGTCGGCCAGCTGCTGATGACCCGGGCGTACGCCCTCGACACCGCCCCGACGGTGGCCGCCGCGACGTACGTCGGCCCCGTCTGGTCGCTGCTGGGCGACATGGCGGTGTTCGGGACCGTGCCCTCGCCCGCGGCCGTCGCGGGCGGGGCGCTGGTGGTGGGTGCCAGCCTCTGGCTGGTGCTCGCGCGCCGGCAGGCGGCGACCCCCTCGAGCGAGTAAACCTGCGCGCCCCCACCTCACCCCCAGCGGGCCGCGTCGCCCACCCGCACCTCTCCCGTCCGCTCCACCTCCGCGTTGCGCCCGAACCGGACCTCCCGCCCGAACCGCCGGTGGCGCGCGAGCCCCTCGAGAAGCCACCGCTGCCGGACACCGGTGCTCGGATCGACGCCCGGCACCGAGCAGCGCGTGCACGGCGTGGTGAGCCTGAGCCGCGCGTCTCCCACCTCCAGGGCCCCGTGACGGTCCTCCTCCCACGGCGCCGCGCCCGCCACCATCAGGTTCGGACGGAACCGGATCGGCTCGATCGTGCGGCCGAGGCGGCGCTCCAGGTCGCGGAGCGAGGCCTCGCCCACGACGAGGACCGCGGCCGCGTCGGCGAAGGCGGCCGCCCGCCGCGACCCGTCGGGCCGTACCCGCGCCGCCCCTTCCGGGCACCAGACCAGCCGGAACCGTCCGCCCAACGCGCGGCGCAGCCATCTCGCCGCCTCCTCGCCGGCGTCTCTGACGGGGATCCGGTCGCCCCACACCGTCACCTCCCGCACCTCGCCAGCGAGTGGCGTCGGCACTTCGACCACTCCCGCATCCTGCGCCTCGAGCCTGAGGCCACCGGGCAGCTGCGTCGGGCGCACCAGGACCATCGCCGGCACCGTCCGCTGGCTCACGAACCGGCCCTCCGCGTCCACCACCATCCAGCGCCGGTCGCCCTCGGGACCGCGCGCACCGAGGTGGACGCGATCCACGGCGGCCCCCGCCATCCCCTTCACCGGGTACACCCACAGCCCCACGATCCTCATCGCCAGATCACCGCCTCTCCCGGCCGTCGTGCACGGCTTCCCCGCGCGTCCTCGCCGTGCGGCCACAGCTCGTGGCACGCCACCCGCTTCCCGCACCGGTCGCACACGAGGCGCGACGCCCGTCGTCGAGGTACCAGTTCGAGCCGACGGTGACGATGTCGCCCCCACCGTCGTGGGTGTACACCGCGGAGGGCCAGCCGCCCGAGACACCCGTGGTCGCGATGGACCGCACCCGCGCCATCCCCCAGGGGTCCGCCGCACGGTCCTCGCGCCACGGCTCGGCGCCCCGCGCCCGGTCCGCGAGACCCTCACCCCGCTCGATGGTGGCGATCATCCCACCCGGATGGTACCCGATGGAGCCCGCGTCCCCCGGCAGCGCACCATCCGCCGCGAACCGTCCCCCGCCACCACCGCACGCCGACCCGCAGCCCCGCATGGAGTCGGCCTCGAGTCGCCACGGCCCGCGGGGAGGTTCCCACGTCCCCCCGCCGGACCGGGTGTCCGCCGGTTTCCGCACACGGTGTCCGAAATCGGACACCACCAGCGGGGGCAGACGCCGGCACGCGCGCCGGTGGTACCCTGGGCGGCGTGAGCGGGACCCGCCGGAGGACCCTCGCCTTCGCCGCGGTGGTACTGGCCGCCGCGGCGTGCCACGGGCAGGAGCGGCTCGAGATCTGGCGTATCCAGGGCTCGGGCGACGCCTCGCCGGTGGCCGGACGGGTCGTGGTGACCGGGCCCAACGTGGTCACCGTGGCCGGGCCCTCGGGGTTCGCGATCCAGACCCCGCCCGCTCGCGCCGACGGCGACCCGGCCACCTCGGACGGTGTCTGGGTGTACACCGGCGCGCCGCCCCCGGTGGAGCCCGGGGACCTGGTGGAGGTCACCGGGACGGTGCAGGAGTTTCACGGTCTCACCGAGATCGCGGGGGGGCCCTCGGTGTCGGTGGTCGGGCGTGCGGCGCTCCCGCCGCCGGTGGTGCTCGGCCCGGAGTTCCCGCCCCCCGACGGCGACGGCACCGAGCTCGAGCGGGTCGAGGGGATGCTGGTGGCCGTCGCCGGTACCGTCACCGGACCCACCGACCGCTACGGCGAGGCGCTGGTGGTGGCGCGGGCGGGACGCGCGTTCCGCGAGCCGGGCGCGCTCGAACCCGAGCCCGGGCTGCCCCGCTGGGACGGCAACCCCGAGATCTTCGAGATCGACCCCGACGCTCTCGGGCTCCCCGACCGCGAGCTCGCAGCTGGCGCCTCCTTCACCGCCGAGGGGGTGATGGGGTACGCGTACGGCGCCTACCAGCTCTGGCCCTCCCGCCTCGAGCTGGCAGACGCCGCCGTGCCGCGGCCCGTACCGCCGCCCGGAACGGGCGTGGCGACCGTGGCCACCCAGAACCTCCACCGCCTGTTCGACACCGAGGACGATCCGGCCACCGACGACCCCGTCCTCACCGAGGCCGAGCTCGAGCTCAGGCTGGACAAGCTCGCCCGGCAGGTGGTGGAGGCGCTCGGGGCGCCCGCGGTCCTCGCCGTCGAGGAGGCGGAGAACGCCTCCGTCCTGGAGCGGCTCGCCGCGGCGGCCGGCGCGCTCGAGCCGGGTCTCGCCTACACCCCCTACCTGGTGGAGGGCAACGACCCGTCGGGAAGCGACGTGGGGTTCCTGGTCCGCGGCGACGTCACGGTGCTCGCGGTGGAGCAGCTCGCCGCGGGGGCCACCTTCTCCTTCGAGGGCCGCACCTACACCACGTTCTCGCGGCCGCCGCTTGCGCTCACCGTGGACCTGCCGGTGGGCGGCGGGGCGCTGCGTGTGACGGTGGTGGCGGTGCACCTCCGGTCGCGGCGCGGGATCGAGTCCGGGGACAGCGCCGGGTTCGTGCGCCGCAAGCGCGCCGAGCAGGCGGCGTGGCTGGCCCGGTGGGTGCAGGACCGCCAGCTCGCGGATCCCGGCGAGCGCCTGCTCCTGATCGGCGACTTCAACGCCTTCGAGTTCACCGACGGCTGGGTGGACGTCCTCGGCCAGATCACGGGCTCGCCGGACCCCCGCGGCGCGGCGTACCCCGTCGCGCCCATCGTGGACCCCCCGCTCGAGAACCTCACCCTGCGGCTGCCGGCCGGGGAGCGCTACTCCTTCATCGAGGAGGGGTCCGCCGCGGCGCTCGACCACGCGCTGGTCTCGTCGGCGCTGGCCCCGCACGTGGCCGGGGTGGCCTTCGCGCGTGGCTGTGCCGACGCCCCCGAACCCGCGCGCGCCGCGGCGGGGACACCTCTGGGGGCCTCGGACCACGACGGTCTCGTGGTGTACCTCGCCGGCGACCGGGACGGGGATGGCGTGGCCGATCCCCGGGACCTGTGCCCGGACGTGCCGGATCCGGCCCAGGAGGACCGGGACGGGGACGGCGTGGGCGACGCCTGCGACCCCTGCACCGAGCTCGTGGTCACGGTGGGCGGCTCGAGGCTCCGGATCACGCCCCCCGAGTGCGCCCCGGCCGGGCTGCGGCCGCGCGCCGGGGTCGGTGCGAGCGGAGCCGCGCTCCGGCGGTGAGCCTCACCCTCGCACCGAGGGGCGTCGCCGCCACCGGGGCGCGAGCCAGAGCGCCGCCAGGGCGGCGGCGGCGAGCGCCTGCCCCACCCTGGCCAGCGGGTTGCCCCGCCATCGGGCCCGGACCCGGTGGTGCCCGGGCTGCACGCGCACCGCCACCGCCGCACCCCCGGAGAGCGGGGGGACCGGCCTTCCGTCCACGGCGATCTCCCATCCGGGGTAGCGGAGCAGCCGCAGGCGGATCACGGCGGGCATCCCGGCCACCACCTCCACCTCCCGGAGAAGGGGCCGCCACACCGTCACCCGCCGCCAGGCCGTGGGCTCGGTCACCACCCGCGCCCGCGGGCCGAACCGGACGAGCTCCGTGCCGAGCGCGTCGTACCACGGCGGGCGGTGCTCCACCACGTCGACCGCCAGCGGGTTGCCCCCGAAGCTCGCCACCGCGGCGCCCACCTCGGGCCACCCCTGGCGCGGACCGAGGCGCGGGGCCGCGAAGGGACGGACCCACGGGAGCAGCAGCGCGGGGGCGAGCCACAGTGCCAGCCACGCCGGGCGCCGGCGCAGCCGGGCCGCCAGCGGCCCCGCCACCACCAGCGCGGCGGGAGTCAGCCACCGCCAGGGGAACTGGAGCCAGTCGAGAGGGAGGCCGAGCTCGAGCGCGAGCAGCACCGGGGGACCGGCGAGGGCCAGGCAGGCCGCGAGGAGGACGAGACGGCTCAGGCGCTCCCGCGGCGGGAGGCTCCGGAACACGGCGATCCCCACGATCCCCATCGCGACCGCGGCGGCGGAGAGCGCCAGGTTGAGCCGCGGGGCGTGGGCCACGGGCGAGCCGAGCCAGTTCCGGGCCGCGTCGAAGATCCCGGCCGTGAGCCCCTGCCGGCCCCGCGTGAGCCGCAGCTCGTCGGAGAGCGGCAGCCAGTGCCAGGCCGTGAGGGCGCCCGCCACCGCGAGCGCCCCGCCCCGCGCCGCCAGCGCCCGGCCGGGCTCCGGCCCCACCGCGGCCGCGAGCAGGAGCAGGGCCGCGACCATGACCGCGGAGGGGGCGTGGACGAGCCACAGCAGCGCGAGGAGCAGCGCCTCGCCGCGCCATCGCGCGCGACGGCCCGTCCCGTCACGCACCGCCCCCTCGAGCAGCGCCAGCTCGACGGGCAGGGCGAGCACCTGGGACCAGGCACCGCGCACGGTGAGGTCGGCGAGCGCCGGGGTCCCGAGGAGGATCAGGGCTGCCGCCCACCGGTTCCCCGCCCGCCGGCGGGCCACGAGCACGAGCGCGGCCACCGCCACCAGGAGCGCCGCCCTCAGGCCGAGGGCGGCGTCGGCCGCGGGCAGCCCGAGCACCGCGGCGAGGACGGGCCCGGCGGGGCTGTACAGGCGGATGCCGGGGCTCCCGAACCCGGCGTCGAGGTCCGGAGCCCACAGTGGCAGCTCCCCGCCGGCCAGGCACCGCATCGCCTGGTGGGTCCACAGCAGGTGCGCGTACACGTCGGCGCCGGCGGGCAGCACGGGAACCGCCAGCAGGACGGCGGCGCCGAGGACCGCCGCCGCCCACCCCCAGCCGCCGGCCCGGATGCCGCTCATCCGGTCCGCCTCCGCCCGCCCCACGCCAGCGCCGCCAGGCCCACCGCGGCGAGCGCGGCGCCGGCCCGCCGCCCCGGCTGGCCGCGGAGCGCGGCCCGGAGCAGGTGGCGCCCCGGGGCCACCTCCACCGAGACGAGGCCCGCCTCGGGCCGGGCCGGGAGCTCGCGTGCTCCCTCGCGCACCTCCCAGCGCCGTGACCACTGGAGCGGGAGGAGGACTCTCCCGCCGCCCTCGGCCGCCACCCGGACGGTCCTGCCACGGAACCCCGCCTCGAGCACGCGGACGCGGGCCCGCTGCGCGCGGTAGCGTGCCAGCGACGCGAGGGGGTGGAACCCCGGAGCCCACGTGCCCACCGCGGAGGGGAGCACCGGTGCGAGCCCCCACCGCCCGGCGGCGGCCCGGCTCAGGGCCACGCGGCTCCCGCCGGGCCGCATCGGCGGCCACGGCGGCGCCACCTCCGGGCGCACCAGGAGCACCGGGAGAAGAAGGACCGCGAGCGCCGGCCGCCGCGCGCCCACCGGCAGACGGCGGACGAGCAGGAGCGCCAGCACCGTCGCCGGCCCCAGGAACCGCCACGGGAACTGGAGCGCATCGAGGACGCCGAGCCTCCACGCGGGCGCCGCGAGCCGGGTCGCGAGCAGGGCGCCGGCGAGCGCCGCCGCCGCGAGCGCGCGCGGGCCGCGGTCGCCCCGGACCCGGCCCGGGAGGAGGGCCGCTCCGGCGACGAGGATCACCGCGGCGGCGGTGGCCACCAGCGCCGGCCGCAGGTGGGGCGCGGCGGCGGGGAGGAGGTTACGGCGCCACCCCAGCTCGCCGGTCACGAGGCGGCGGGCGTCCACCTCGCCGAGGGAGGCCGCGGCCCCGAGCCACGACGGCGCCGCCAGGAGGATTCCCGCCGCACTCCATCCGGCGGCGCGCGCGAGGTCCCGGAAGGGCCGGAGCCCGGCCGCGAGCCACCCCACGGCGAGCAGGACCGCGCACTCGAGCCCCACCGCGTGCTGGGTCAGCCCGGCGAGCGCCCACGCCACCGCCAGCGCCCGCCCCTCGCCCCGGGTCCGCGGTCCCGGGGGCATCCCCAGGGCGAGGATGGGGACGGCCCACGCCAGGCCCCACGCCTCCGTCACCGTGGACCGGGTCAGGGCCGCGAGCAACGGGTAGGGCGCCAGCAGCCAGGCGGCGCCGGGGGTGCCGGCGATCCGCCGCCGCGACAGCAGCCACGCGCCCGCGGCCAGGGCCGCGACCAGGGAGAGCCCCACGCCGCGGGTCGCCTCTCCCGCCACCCGTGCCGCCACGGCGCCGATCCAGAAGGTGAGCGGCGGGTGGATCGCGGCCACGAAGGAGCCCGTGCCCCAGTTCCAGTCCGGCTGCCAGGTGGGCCAGACGACGCCGTCGCGCCAGCCGCGGAGGGTCTCCAGCGCGTACACCGCGTGGTAGTAGGCGTCGTCGCCCGCGGGCGCCTGGTGCCAGAGGAGCGTGGCGAGGGCGAGGAGCCACGCGACGGACGCCACGGCGACGGCACGCCTGAGCACCGGCCCATGATAGCCGCGGGCGGGCCGCCCGTCGCCGGGCCGGGCGGCCCTCAGCCGCCGATCGCCGCGAGGAGGTCCGCCACCGCGGCGAGGAAGCCGTCCGGGCCGCGGCGGGGGATGCGGCGGATCCCGGGAGGCAGGTCGGCATCCGCCACCGCATCGCCCAGGAGGTAGCCGCGCCGCGCCAGGGTCAGCATCGGGAGGTCGTTGGGCGCGTCGCCCACCGCGGCGAGCACCGGCAGCCGGGGGTCCACGAGCCCGAGCAGCCGCCGTGCCCCGGCTCCCTTGTCCACCCCGGCGCCCAGCAGGTGGTAGAAACGGCCGCCCCGCTCCACCGCGAGCCCATCCGCCGCCAGCTCCTTCACGAGCCGCGCGATCTCCTCCGGGCCCGGCTCCGGCTCCAGCACGAACGGCTCCGAGGCCAGCCGCTGTACCGCCCGCGCCGCCGCCTCCCGCGTCAGGCCGGTGCGCCGCATCACCTCGTCGAGGCCCATGTCGGCGAACCCGCACACCGGCCAGCCGCGCCGCCGGGCGGCCGCCAGGGCCGTCACGAGACGCTCCCTCGGCGGACCCAGCGCCTCCGCCTCCGCCCTCCCGAGGTCCGCGATCACGGCGCCACCCTCGGCGACGGCGAGCGGCGCCACCGGCAGGACCCGCGCCACCCCCGCGAGCTCCGCCGCCGTCTTGGAGCTCGTGACCACGGTGGCCACGCCCGCGCGCGCCAGGCGGGCGATGACCTCCCCCACCCCCGGCGGCGCCTCGTAGGTGGCGAAGTCGAGGAGCGTGCCGTCCACGTCGGCGAGGAGCACGCCCACCGGGGCGCGCCCCAGCCACCGCTCGAGGTCGAGCCGCCTCACGCGCCGAACTTCGCCAGACGCCCGGCGTGGGCCAGGGCGATGGGCAGGAGGTACCTGAGCCGCAGCCGGCCGAGGCCGCCGGCGGCGCACGCCGACTCGCCGAACGCCGTCACGCCGTCGCGGCGCACCGCGCCCGGGGCCCACACCAGCGCGGGCACCGGATGCCACGAGTGGGAGGCCATGGGTACCGGGGTGGAGTGGTCGGCGGTGACCACCACCACCTCCGGACGGAGCTCGAGCAGTGCGGGCACGATCCGGTCCACCCGTTCCACCGCCTCCCGCTTGCGGCCGAAGTCCCCGTCCTCGCCGGCCTTGTCGGTGTCCTTGACGTGGCAGAAGAAGAAGTCGTGCCGCTGCCAGGCCGCGGCCAGCCGGTCGGGGATCTCCTCCACCCGCTCGTACGGCTCGCCCACCTCCATCCCCACCAGACGGGCCAGACCGCGGTACATCGGGTACCGGGCGAGGCAGTGGGCGGAGAGCCCGAACCGCTCGGCGAGGCTCGGGATCCGGGGAGGCGTGTCGAACCCGCGCAGGAGGATGCCGTTGGCGTCGGGCTCGTCCTCGAGCGCGGTGAGGGCAGCCTCGATCACCCGGGCCAGGAGTGCCGCGGTGCGCTCCGAGCCCGGCTCCAGCGCCCGGGGCGGCCGGGGCGGGACGCCGGTGCGCTGGGGATCCGTGTCCGCGATCCGGGCCCCCAGCCCCTCGCCGCGCAGCACCAGCAGCCCGCGGTGCTCGCTCACGGTCTCGAAGAACAGCTCCACCCCGGGCTCCGGAGCGGGGACCGCCTCGCGCAGGCGGGCCACCAGCTCGCGGTTCCGCTCGGTGGCCAGCCGTCCCGCGCGGCGATCCACCACCCGTCCCTCGGCGTCCAGGGTGCAGAAGTTGAACCGTGCCGCGACGTCGCCCTCCTCGAGCGGGAAGCCGATGCCCAGCGCCGCGAGCACACCGCGCCCCACCTCGATCTCGAGCGGCTCGTACCCGAACAGGCCCAGGTGTCCCGGTCCCGATCCGGGGGTGATCCCCGGCGCCACCGGGTCGAACAGCCCGCACGTGCCCTCCGCGGCCAGGCGATCGAGGTTGGGCGTGCGTGCGGCCTCGAGCGGCGTCATCCCTGACGGTCCGGGGAGGTCCCCCAGGCCGTCCAGCACCAGGAAGACGATCCGCGAGTTCGTCCTCTCGGCGATCCTCCGGTACACCCGCTCCTCGGTCTCCCACCCCATCCGTTCACCTCCTCCGGGCGCACCCATTCTACGGTGGCTGCCCCCCGGCGGGCGCTCGCGCCGCGCGGGAACGCCCCGGTGCTACACTGGCGCCATGGCGGGGTTCGATCCCACCGACCCGGAGTCGGCCGACCGCTACCAGGTGGTGCTGGTTCGGGGGCGGGAGGAGACCGTCCTGTTCTCGGGCGACCTCGAGGCGTGCGAGGACTGGCTCGCGCTCAATGCGGACCGGTGGGCCGACGGCCACTTCGAGATCCGGCCGGC
>CAYTTB010000025.1:0-40048 GCA_964440565.1 uncultured Thermoanaerobaculia bacterium | reverse complement strand
CGTGCCAGGTGCGTCGCGTCGGTGGTATCTCGCGCGGACGGAAGGACCTAGCGGAGTGAAGTCCGCGCTCCGCGAGGCGGCCGTCCGGCGTTTCACCGCCGCGGCCCCCGTGGCAGGGCGCGGCCATGGATCCGGTCGCGGATGGAATCGCGCCCGGCCCCGGGCTTCGCCGGGCGCCGCGGCGCACCTTCGATCCCCCGGACGCGAGCGCCCGAAAGCGGCGTCCGTCACGGAGGCGCCGGTGCCGGGCAGCACGGTATCACCCGCACGATGGCGACGGGAAGCAGCGGGGTTCGGGGGGGCGCTGGGCCGCGCGGGCCGGGGCGTCGCGACGGGCGAGGCGGGAACTGGGCGGGTGCGGGGGCGGGTCCCGGGACCGGTTCGGCTCCGGCATCGGGCGGGCTGGCCCCGGAGCCTGGGGTAGACTGGGGAGGTGGGCCAGCTTTCCCCGGAGCTGCTGGTGAGCCTGCTGCCGGTGGTGGTGGCGGTGGTGGGTTTCGTGGCCGCGGTGGCGGTGGGGCGGGCGGTTTCGGCGAGGCGGCTCGGGAAGGTCCTGCCCGCGTTCGAGCCCGGCACGGCGAGGGTGGCGGGGCTGCTCGCCCCGCGGGCGGAGGGGGTGGTGGGCGGGTTCCGGTTCGCCTACCGGCCCATCCCGCGCTCCAACAACAGCCCGGGCGGTGCGCGGGCGACGGCGTGGGTGAGCGCCGTGCCGTGCCGGTTCGAGGCGAGCCGGATGGGCCCGGGCGGTGCCGTCCTCCTGCGCCTCGGGCTGGTCAGGGACATCGAGATCGGCGATCCCGAGCTGGACCGGGGCCTGCGGTTCTCCGCACGGGAGGAGACCGTGCTCCGCTCCGTGTTCGGCGGGGAGTCGGCCCGCGAGGCGCTCCGCCGGCTGGCCGCCACCCCGCACTTCCGGTCGGTGGCGGTGCGCGACGATCGGGTGGTGGTGATCTGGGCTCCCAGGGACCCCGCCCACGACGAGGATCCCGCCGGTGTCAGGGCGCGGCTGATGGCGGTGGTGGAGCTGCTGTCCGCCCTGGGCGTGGCCCCGTCGCTGGGCGGCCGCTGAGCCCGCTCCGCGGCGAGGGTGTATCATCGCCGCTCGGACCGGAGGGGTGGGTAGCGTGCGGAGCGACTGGCACCCGGGATCGTGGCGCGGGTACGCCGCCTTGCAGCAGCCGTCCTACGACGACCGCGAGGCGGTGGAGGCCGTACTGGAGGAGCTGCGGCGTCTGCCGCCGCTGGTGACCTCGTGGGAGGTGGAGAGCCTCCGTGAGCAGCTGGCCGAGGCGGCGGCGGGGCGGCGGTTCCTGCTCCAGGGGGGGGCCTGCGCGGAGAGCTTCGCCGACTGCACGGCCCGGGTCCTCACGAACAAATTGAAGATATTGCTGCAGATGAGCCTGGTGCTCACCTACGGCCTCCGCCGCAGGATCATCCGGGTGGGGCGGTTCGCGGGTCAGTACGCGAAGCCACGCTCCGACGACGTGGAGACGCGGGACGGGCTCACTCTCCCCAGCTACCGGGGCGACCTCGTCAACTCGCCGGAGTTCACGCCCGAGGCGAGACGGCCGGATCCCGAGCGGCTTCTCCGCGGCTACGAGCGGGCGGCGCTCACCCTCAACTTCATCCGGGCGCTCACCGAGGGCGGGTTCGCCGACCTCCACCATCCGGAATACTGGGACCTCGACTTCGTCGCCCACTCGCCCCGGGCCGCCGAGTACCAGCGGATCGTGGAGTCCATCGGCGAGTCGCTGCGCTTCATGGAGACGCTGGCGGGCGGGTCCGTGGAGGAGATGCGCCGGGTGGACTTCTTCACCAGCCACGAGGGGCTCCACCTGCTGTACGAGGAGGCGCAGACCCGCCGGGTCCCGAGACGCGAGGGCTGGTACAACCTCTCCACCCACTTCCCGTGGATCGGGATGCGCACCGCCGTCCCCGGCAGCGCCCACGTCGAGTACTTCCGGGGGATCCGGAACCCGGTGGGCGTCAAGGTGGGGCCCGGGATGACCCCGGAATGGCTCGTGGAGCTGCTCGAGATCCTCGACCCCGACCGTGAGCCCGGCCGCGTCACCCTGATCCACCGGTTCGGCCACGACCGGATCGCCGACTGCCTTCCCCCGCTGGTGGAGGCGGTGCGCGGGACGGGCCGCACCGTGCTGTGGTGCTGCGATCCGATGCACGGCAACACGGAGCTCGTCGCGAACGGCCGCAAGACCCGCCGGTTCGAGAACATCCTCGCCGAGCTCGAGGCCGCGTTCGACATCCACCAGGAGCTGGGCAGCTATCTGGGCGGCGTGCACTTCGAGCTCACGGGTGACGACGTCACCGAGTGCATCGGCGGCGCCCGAGGGATCTCCGAGGACGACCTCGAACGCGCCTATCGCTCCGCCGTGGACCCGCGCCTCAACTACGAGCAGGCGCTGGAGATGGCGATGCTCATCGCCCGTCGGTTCCAGCGGACGGACGGCCCGGCGTGACCGGTTCCACCGTGCCCCGGCGGACGCCGTCGGCGGCACCGGGGACCTCCAGCCCCTCGAGCGCCGGCGCGATGGGCGCGGGGGCACGGCGCACGTCCACCACCCGCCCGCCGCGGATCTCGACCTCCACCGGCTCCGGCCCTGCCACGGGCGGGGCGGCCGGCAGCGGCACCTCGGTCCCGTCGAGGTGGAGCACCGAGCCGCCGGGCGGCAGGGGACCCTCGACCTCGAGCGGCGGAGGCGGTCCGGCCGGGGCCGGGACCTCGGGGCGAGCCGCGGCCACGCGCTCCGCCGTGCCACGGCCGGCGCCCTCCAGCCGGGGCGTCTGCCCCAGGACGAAGGGGGTGGCGGACGTGGCGGGAGCCTCGGCCCGGGCGCGCCTCGGGGCGGGCACCGCCGCCGGAGCCGGCTCGCGCGGCAGGACGGCCAGGAGGCCCGCGGCGGCGGCGATCACGGCGGCGGCGGCGAGGGCGGCGGGGCTCCGCCAGGGCGGCCGCGGGGGCGCCGCCAGCCGCAGCGGCTCCACCAGCCGGTCGAGCAGCCGGGGCGGGTGCTCGCTGGCGGCGAGCCGGCGGACGGCCGCGCGGAGCTGGCGCAGACGCTCGAGCTCCCGCGCGACCTCGGGGCGCTCGAGCTCGCGCTCCACCGCCGCCCGCCGGGCAGGCTCGAGATCGTCGTCGAGGTAGCGGGACAGCAGCTCGAGCAGCTCGGGGGTCATCGGGGGTCCTCCATGGCCCTGCGCAGCAGCTCGCGGGCGCGGGCGAGCCGGGAGCGGACGGTGCCGAGCGGAACGTCCAGCGCCCGGGCGATCTCGGCATAGGTGAGCCCCTCGCCGTCGCGGAGCCACAGCACGGCCCGGTGCGGCTCGGGCAGGCGTGCGATGGCGGCGGCGACCTGCGCGAGCTCGTCCGCGGCCTCCGCCCTCCGCTCGGGGTCGGGCGCGGGGTCCCTGAGCCGCTGGGCCATCTCCGCCTCGAGGAGCGGCAGCTCCACCGCCCGTGCCGCCCGCCGGCGCTCCCGGCGGGCGCGGCTCAGCAGCACGTTCCAGGCGATGCGGTACACCCAGGTGGAGACCTGCGCCTCGCCGCGGAAGCCGGGCAGCGCCCGCCACACCCGCAGGAACACCTCCTGGGTGGCGTCCAGCGCCTCCTCCCGGTCGCGGCAGAACCTGAGGGCGAGGCGCCACACCGGTCCCCGCAGCCGCTCGTACACCTCGTCGAAGGTCACGGGGGCATTCTCCCACGCGATCGGCCAGGGTGCCGCGGCTCCCGCCTCGCTCACGGTTCGCCTCCGACCCGTTTCGACGCCGGAGGGCGCCGCGAGTTCCCCGCACCCGGCTGGTACACTGACTCCGTGAGGAGCTGGAGCCCGGTCCTCGTCGTGGTGGCCGCGGCGGCGGTGGCCGTCGCCGCACCCGGCGACGCCGTCCGGGCGGAGCGGGCGGTGCGGCGCGGCATGGCTGCCCTGCGGCGGGGCGACCTGACGGCGGCCCGGGCGCGGTTCCGCGAGGCGGTGCGCCTCGATCCCGGGCTGCCGGAGGCGCACGACGGCCTCGGACGGGTGGCGATGCGGCGGCGGGCGTGGCGCGAGGCGCTGGGTCACCTCGAGCGGGCGCGCGAGCTGTACCGGGCCCGGGAGCTCGAGCGGGCCCGCCGCGAGGCCGAGGAGGCGATGGAGGCGGAGCGGGCCCGTCAGGGGTTGCGCGACTTCGTGAGCGGGGAGCTGTCGGAGTCGGGCTGCTGGACCGAGCAGACCTACCGCCTCGTGATCCCCGGCGCGGCGCGGCTCGACCGTGAGGGGAGCGCGCCCCCGCCCGAGGAGGTGGACGATCCCCCCGGCCTCATGTTCAGGATCGGCGTGTGCCGCCTCCACCTCGGCGACCTCAGGGGCGCCCGGGAGGCGTTCCTCCGGGAGCTCGCGGTGGCCCCGGCCAACGGGGCGGCGCACCTGGACCTCGCGGTGTGCGAGCTCCGGCTCGGCCGTCCCGATCGCGCGCTGACGGAGCTCGACCTGGCCGTGCGCTCCGGGATCCGGGAGCCCCCGGGGCTCCGCGACGAGATCGAGGCGGCGCTCGGCCGGCGCTGACGGAGGCTCCCCGGCTCAGCCGGCGAGCCGGTTGTACAGCCAGGCGAAGATGGCGCCGCAGGCGAGACCGTCCACGAACCCCCACACCAGGCCGACGAACGCGCCGCCCACCGAGAAGGTGTACCCGAAGTAGAAGTGGTCCAGCTTCGAGATCAGCTGCCCGTCGTAGCCCATGGCGAGGAGCCACAGGGTCGCGAGGAACACCCCGGCGCCCCACATGATCCCCGAGGTGAGCGCGAGCGCCCTGACGTTCAGCTTCATGATGCCCTCCTCCGTTCGAAGATTCCGCCCCAGTCTACCACCGGACGGGCTCTGGTAGGCTCGGCCCGGTGAGCGTCTCAGACCCGCTGGCCGAGCGCGCCCGCCGCGCCGTGGCGGAGCTCCCCGACCTGCTCCGCGGCCTGAGGCTCGCCTGGAACGCCGCGCCCCGTCTCGCCGCCGCCTGGCTGGCCGTGCTGTCGGTGCAGGGCCTGCTCCCGGTGGCGCTGGTGGAGCTCCTCCGGCTGCTGGTGGACGCGCTCGTGGCCGCCGCGGGCGCCGGCGGGGGGTGGGCCCGGGCGGCGCGGCCGCTCCTCCTCACGGCGGTGATGGCGGGGCTGCTGGTGCTCCTGGAGCTGCTCGCGGCGGTATCGCGATGGCAGCGCGCGGCACTGGCCGAGCTGGTGCGCGACCACATCGCGGAGCTCGTGCACACGCAGGCGACCCGGCTCGACCTCGCCTACTACGAGTCGCCGGAGTACCACGACCAGCTGCACAGGATCCGCTACGACGTTCGCCACCGGCCGCTGGTGCTGCTCGAGCAGGTGGGCGCCATCCTGCGCAACGCACTGACGCTGCTCGCCATGGTGGCGGTGCTGGCACGGTTCGGGCCGTGGATTCCGGTGGCGCTGGTGGCCTCGACGCTTCCCGCCCTGTGGGCGGTGCTCCGCCGTGCGGTGCGGGAGCACCGCTGGCGCCTCGAGGCCACTCCCCGCGAGCGGCGGACGCTGTACCTCGACTGGGTGCTGACGAGTCTGGAGGCTGCGCCGGAGGTGCGGCTGTTCGGGCTCGCGGGTCACCTGCGCGAGGCCTACCGGCGGCTTCGCGCCGGGCTGCGCCGCGAGTGGCTGGGCCTGGTTCGCGAGGACGGGGTGCGAGGCGTGGCCGCCGGGGCGCTGGGCCTCGCGGTCACCGGTGTCGCCCTCGGGGTGATGGTGTGGCGGGCGCTCGAGGGGCGGGTGACCCTGGGCGAGGTGGCGATGTTCTACCAGGCGTTCAGCCAGGGTCAGCGGCTCATGCGCTCCCTCCTCGAGAGCGTCGGCCAGGTGGCCTCGAGTGCGCTGTTCATGGGGGTGCTCTTCGACTTTCTCGAGCGGAAACCACGGGTGCGACCGCCCGAACGTCCCGCGGTGCTTCCAGCGGCGGCGGCCCATGCGGTGCGGTTCCGGGGGGTCCGCTTCAGCTACCCGGGCGTGAGCCGTCCGGTGCTCGACGGCTTCGACCTCGAGGTTCCCGCTGGCACGATGGCCGCGGTGGTGGGGCCCAACGGGGCGGGCAAGAGCACGCTGATCAAGCTGCTGTGCCGTTTCTACGACCCCGACGAGGGGACGGTGGCGCTCGACGGGGTGGACCTCAAGCAGCTCGACCCCGAGGAGGTGCGCGGCAGGATCGCCGTGCTGTTCCAGGTACCGATGCGGTTCAACGCCACCGTGCGCGAGAACATCGCCTACGGTGACCTGGAGCGGGCCGCGGAGGCGGGGGCGGTGGAGGCGGCGGCCCGGGCCGCGGGTGCCGAGGGGGTGATCGCCCGGCTTCCCTCGGGCTACGACACCCTGCTCGGCAAGTGGTTCGCGGGCGGTGCCGAGCTGTCGGTGGGCGAGTGGCAGCGCCTGGCCCTGGCGAGGGCGTTCCTCCGCCCGGCGCCGGTGATGCTGCTGGACGAGCCGACGTCGGCCATGGACTCGTGGGCCGAGGCGGAGTGGATCGCGCGGTTCCGGGTGCTCGCCAGAGGGCGGACCGTGCTGCTCATCACGCACCGGTTCACCACCGCGCGGCTCGCGGACGTGATCCACGTGATGGAGGCGGGACGCATCGTGGAGTCGGGAACGCACGAGGCGCTGCTCGCCGCCGGCGGCCGGTACGCCGCGTCGTGGCGGAGGCAGGTTCGGGGGGAGGTGGAGGGGTGAGCGACGAGATCGCGCGGCTTCGGGACCAGATCGCGGAGCTCGACCGGGCGCTGCTGGAGCTCCTCGAGCACCGCTTCCGCCTCGCGGCCCGGGTGGGGGAGATCAAGGCCGACCTGGGACGCCCGGTGGTGGTGCGCGAGGTGGAGCAGCGGGTGCTCGGCCGGGCGCGGGACGCCGCGGAACTGTGCGGGGTCTCCGGGGAGGTGATGGAGGCGATCTTCGCCGCCATCATCCGCGGATCGGTGGAGCGCCAGCACCGCGTGGGCGTGGCGCGGCGCGCCCGTGGCGGCGGGACCGTCCTCGTGGTGGGCGCGGGCGGGGCGATGGGCGGGTGGCTGCGGCGGTTTCTCGAGGGCGTGGGGCACGAGGTCCACGGGGTGGACACCGCATGGGCCGGCGTGCCCCGGGGCGAGGGGCGGTTCGCCTCGCTCGACGAGGTTCCGGACCTCGAGGGGTACGGCGCGGTGATCGTCGCGGTGGCGCTCGAGGCGATGCCGGAGGCGCTGGAGGCCCTCGCCGCGCGCCGTCCCCGGGTGCCGGTGCTCGAGATCGCCTCGATCAAGAGCCACCTCCGGCCGGCCCTGGAACGCCTGCTCGAGGGGGGGACGCCGGCCATCGCGCTGCACCCGATGTTCGGACCGGGAAAGAACCCGTACGAGCCGCTCACCGTGGTCCACGCCGTGCTCGGTGACGAGGTGCGGGAGCGGGCCATCGTGACGGGCCTGCTGGCCCACCCCTACCTCGACCTGGTGAGCGTCCCCTTCGAGCGCCACGACCGGCTCATGGGGTGGCTCCTGGGTCTCGCGCACCTCACGGGGATGCTGTTCGCCGATGCCCTGGCCCGCTCGGGCCTGGATCCCGATCAGCTGGCGCGGGTGGCCTCCACGACCTTCCGGCGCCAGGCGGCCACTGCCGCCTCGGTGCTGGGGGAGGACCCGGACCTCTACTTCGCCATCCAGCGGCTCAACCCGCATCGGGGCGAGGTGTACGCCGCGATCACCGCCGCGGTGGGCGAGCTCACGGGCGCGGTGGAGCGGGACGACCGGGAGGCGTTCCGCGAGGCACTGGCCCGCGCCGCCGGTGCGTTGCCGGTGAAGTGAGCGAGGGGCGGGCCCGGTGGGACCCGCCCCGCCGCTCCCGACGGCGTTCACCTCAGGTGCTGCGGAACCTGACCAGGATCGCGATGCCGGCGGCGGCGAGCAGGAGCGCGAGCAGCGTGGTTCCGAGGGGGCCGGTGACGGGGATCGCGTGGTACCGGGGCTGCGGTCCCCCCGCGACGGCGGCCTCCAGGCCGTACATGTCCAGCCCGTTGTTGCCGCTGGCGATGACACTGCCGTCGGCCGTGGAGACCCGGTACCACGTGCCGTCGGTGCAGGCGAGGATCAGCTCGCCCGCGCCGCCGTTCGCGATCCCGCTACCGCCGTAGGAGCAGCTCGCGGCGGCGTTGGGGAGGGTCGCGAGGACCGTGCCGTCCGCCGGGTCCACGGCGTAGACGCCGCTGGACCCGAGGGCCCAGATCGAGGTGCCGTCGTAGGTGAGGCCCTCGATGGTGCCCGACTCGGGAGCCGGGATCGTCCGGAGGTAGGTGCCGGTGGCCGGATCGAAGAAGTCGATGTTGCCGGAGCGGGCGACGGCGAGCTCGCCGCCCACCATCGTCATGCCCTGGAGGCCGCTGAGGGTCGCCGACCAGCGGAACTGCTCGTTCCCCGAGAAGTCGTAGGCGATCACCTCCTGGCTCGAGAAGTGCCCCGTATAGATGTAGGTGCCGTCGGTGGTGATCCCGTTGGGGCTGGATGCGCCCGCAGGGAAGCTGCCGAGGTCGTTCAGCCCGGAGTCCAGCAGGTGTACCGCGGTGTCCGACCAGGTGGCGGCCACGTAGGCGACGGTGCCCTGTGCCTGGGCGCTTCCGGCGGCCGCCAGGGCGACGACCAGGAACGTGGCGACCGGCAGGGCGATGGTGCGTGCCGCTCTCGACATTGGAACCCCCTCTCCTTCTCGCATCGTGATCTCGACTGGAGTCAGGTTAGCGGTGATGTCTCCTGTTGTCAAAGATGCGGTCCGTCGGGACTCGCGCTGTATCTCGCGGAGGCGGCTCTCCCCCTGGCCGAGCTGGCTCCAGCGGTTCGCCGGCAGCAGGGCCGTTCGATCCGCGGGTCCGGACTGCCCTCTCGAGCGTGGGGGAAGGCGGTCGGCCGCGGGCCATGGGGCGAGGTCCCTGCCCCGATGCCTGCCCGCCCACGGGCTCGACGATGGGGATGCCCGGCCGAGGTGCCGGGCCCCGATCCCCGTGAGCACCCACGACCGGTTTCCTGGCGCCGCGCCCCGGATCACCCCTCGCACCCGTACCTGTATCACGGAACGGCGCTCGTGGTACTCGCGGGCGGAAGAGGCGAACGGAGGACACCATGGCCGAGGTCGCGCGGGAACGAGGGCTGGAGCCGGTGGTCGATGGGCTCGAGCGGCGGTTCGGGCCGGGTGACGCGACCCACGAGATGCTGGGGCGCGCGCTGCACGTGCTGGCGTCGGCCGCGCGCTCGGGCGACGTCCAGGCGTCGGCTGCACTGGCGCTCTTCATCATGCTCGACCGGAACCTGAAGGAGATCCGGGACAAGGTGGACATGATGGCGGTCCAGCTGGATCTGATGGCGCGTGGCGTCTGGGGCGACCGCATCCCGCGCCGGTACCGGTGAGCCCGCGCGCCGTCGCTTGCCACCCGCGGCGCGCGCCGGCATCATGGCGCGGTGTTCTGCGTCAGCCGTCACGGGGAGGTCGTGCGGATCCGGGTGGCGCGGGCGGTGCTCGGGCGACCGCTGTACGAGGTCTCGTGCTACCTGCTGGGCGATACACTGGTGGACACGGGGTGCCCGGCGACGGCGCGGCGGCTCGCGGCGTGGGCCCGGGCACGCGGCGTGCGGCGGGTGGTCCACACCCACCACCACGAGGACCACACCGGCGGGGACGCGGTGCTCCACCGCGAGCTCGGCGTGGAGATCCTGGGCCCGCTGGGGACGGTCTCGTTCCTCGAGCGGCCGTACCGCCTGCCGCTCTACCGCCGGCTGGTGTGGGGCCAGCCCCGACCGGCGCCCGCACGGCCCTTCGAGGGGGAGGTCGAGATCGGGGGGCGCCGGTTCCTCGCGATCCACACGCCGGGGCACGCGCCGGACCACCACTGCCTCTTCGACCCCGTCCGTGGCTGGCTGTTCTCGGGGGATCTCTACCTCGGTGCCCGTACCGTGTACCTTCGGGGCGCCGAGGAGGCCGGCCTCGTGATCCGCTCGCTCCGCCGCCTCGTGGCGCTGAAGCCGCGTCTGATGCTCTGTGCCCACGCGGGTGTGGTTCGGGACCCGGTGCGGGCCCTCGAGCGGAAGATCGCGTTCTGGGAGCGGCTGTCCGGCGAGGCGGAGCGCCTGGTGGCCGCCGGCGCGAGCCCGGCCACGGCGGCCCGTCGCCTCCTGGGCCGGGAAGGGCTCCTGCGCTGGGTGAGCCTGGGCGACTTCTCGAAGGCCCACCTGGTCGCGTCCCTCCTCCGGGCCCGGTCCGGGCTATCCTGGGAGCGGGAGGAGAGCGATGCGACGGTTCACGGTGGCTGACGGCGATCCCGCCGGGTTCGTGGAGCGCGTGCGCGAGGCGCTCACCGGCCGCTCCCTGGGGGAGCTGGCGCGGATCGAGCTCGAGGCCGGACAGATCGTGGTGCGTTTCTCCAGGTTCGGCACGACGGAGCTCCGCTACGACGTCAGCGAGACCGGCGGCGGGTTCGAGGCCACCCTCGCGAGCGAGCAGGTGGCCCCGTTCCACGCGCCGTTCCGGGCCGAGTTCGAGGGGAAGTTCGAGGAGATCATGCGCCAGCTGGGCGCGGCGACGGAGTGACGGGCGCTCCGCCGCGCGCCGCGAGCCCGGCGCGCGTCCGGCGTGACGGGAGCGGCGGTCAGCCCTGCGGCGCCGGCGGGGCCTCCACCTCCGCGAGCACGTCCACCAGCTCCCGCACGCGGTCGCCCGAGTCGTCACCGTACGGGTACACGTAGGCGAGGACGAGCATCCGGCGTCCATCCGGGTGGAGCGCGAAGATCCGGGTCTCCTCCACGGTCACGCCGTCCTGGCTCCACCGGCCACGCGACCAGTAGGCGGGTCCCAGCGGGGTGACGAGCTCGCGCGCCCCCACGTACTTCCCCGAGGGCTTGGCCTCCACCTGCGCCTGGTGCGCGTGCACCGCCTCCACGAGGTTGACGCCACCCGCAGCGGGCTCGTGCACCTCGACCCAGAGCTGACCCCCCCGGCCCTTCTCGACGGGGGTCAGGGTGAGCGTGGTCCCCTCGTTGTACTCCACCTCGAGCGACGGGGGCACGGTGGCCAGAGCGATCCCCAGGGCGGGGTTGACCACGGCGGGGCCGGCCGGGGCGGGCGCCTCGTCGCGGGCGCAGGCGGGGGCGAGCAGCAGCGCGGCGGTGAGGGGGAGGGCGGCGATGCGGTGGCGCATCTCGGATGCTCCTTTCTCGGGGTGCGGTCAGTCCACGATGTGCGGGATCGCCACCGCCTCGTCGAGGTCGATCTCGTGGTCGGTGGCGCAGTGCATGCAGCGGGCCCTGACGGTCCCGTCTCTCTCGTCGAGATGGTAGTCGAGGTCGGCGGCGCCGCAGGCTCCGCAGACGAAGGTGCGGGCAAACGCCCAGTCCATGAGCAGGTCGGCGCGGTCCCGGTCCCGGCCGAGAAGCGCGAAGGTCACGGTGTCCGTCGTGCCGTCCGGAAGGGGCACGGGTCCGTGGAGTCTGAGCTTGAGGCGGGTCTGATCCTTTCGAAGCGTGAGCCCGCCGCCCACGTCCACGTCCGCGATCATCTCCCACGGGATCGCGACGATGGAGCCGTCACGGCGCGCCAGGAGGCGCCGCGAGGTGAGCAGGAGCGAGCCCTGGGCGGTTCTCAGGACCGCGAAGGGGATCTCGTCGGCGTGCAGGCGGCTGGCGAACGGGGCCGCGGCTCCCTCGGGCAGGGGGTGCGACTCGACGTACTGCCGGGCCTTCTTCGCCCACTCCTCCCGCACCTGGAGCGCCTTGGTGAGTGCCTCCTCGAGCCGGCGCTCGCGCTGCATCCGCTGCACCTGCTCCCGCTCCCACTTGGCGAAGACGAGGCCGCACTGCTGGCACTCCACCTCCCCGGCGGGCTGCACGAACCCGCACCGTGGGCACTTCTGGGTGGGGCGGAGCCGATGGTCTCCGAGGGGGGGGCGCCCGGGTACCGGCCGCACCTCGACCAGCGCCCCGGCGGCCTCCAGCACCCCGGTCACCTCGAGCGCCCGCTCGCGGCTGAGCGCCTCGAAGAGCGGACCGCGGAGCAGTTCCGGAAGGGTCTCGGGCGAGGGCGGTTCTCCGTCGCGGAGACGTCCGATCGCCGCGGCCACCCGTCCCATCCCGGCTCGCGACCGGTCCTTGAGGCCGATGAGGTGGATGTCGAACGAGATCTGCTCAGGCATCGCGGCCCCTCCGCGTGGGTGCTAGGGTAGCAGGGGCGTCCGGGGATCGGCAACGCAGCGCCCGGCTCCCGACTCTCCCGCCGTTCCTCCGCCCGCTCCGTCCCGGAGGCCGCGGGCAGCGGCGTCGCGTACGAGCGCCGCGGCGGCTGCCAGAGCGGCCGCGGCTCCGGATGCGGATGCGCAGGCGGGCCACTCCCGGATCCACGTCGAGCGTACGAGCGGGAGCCGCCACCCACGCGGTCCACGCTCGCCTCGCGCCCGAGGCCGCTGCCAGCTCTCCCTCGTCGAGACGTGGCGTGCGGATCCTGGGGGAAGGCGAACCGGAGGGGGGTGACACGGGGCGCCGGTTCCGGTAGGGTGGTGCGGGGTCGGGAGGCCCCGAGGGGAAAGGAGCATCCATGAGCGAGGCAGAGAACGTGGTGGCGCGGGACCGCGTCGTGGCCATCGAGTACACCCTGACCGACGAGGAGGGCGCCGTCATCGACACCAGCCGGGGCGACCGGCCGCTCGAGTACCTGCACGGGCACGGACAGCTGATTCCCGGCCTCGAGCGGGCCCTCGAAGGGAAGGCGGTGGGTGCCGCGGTGAGCCTGGATGTGCCGCCGGAGGACGCCTACGGCGAGCGCGATCCCGAGCGCACGGTCACCGTGGGACGCGACCAGTTCGACTTCGACGTGCAGGTTGGAGACTTCGTCCAGGCGCAGCATCCGGACGGGACCGCGGTCCCGTTCCAGGTGGTGGAGGTGTCGGAGGAGTCCGTCACCCTCGATGGCAACCACCCGCTGGCGGGCAGGACGCTCCACTTCGAGGTCGAGGTCGTGGCGGTACGGCCCGCCACCGAGGAGGAGCTCGAGCACGGCCACGTGCACGAGTGAGCCCGGCCCGGGCCCCTCGCGGCGGCGGCGCCGCACGAGAGCGCCGCCGTGACGCCACGAAGAGCCCCCACGCCCTGCCCGGTCCGGGGAAGGGCGGTCCCACGGAGGCCACGGGGGAGCTCGGAGGCGGCGGAGTCCCGAGCATCTCGGGGAAGGTCCACCGGCGGCGGGTTGCGAGGTCGTGCCGGCACCGGTACCATCGCGGCACACGATCAGACCACGATGAGAGGTCCGGGGTCCGGGAGGTGGCGATGGTTCGCAGGCTGACGGTGCTCGTGATCGTGGCGGTGGCGGCGGCCGCGCCGGGAGCGGCCCGGGAGCGTGCGGGGGCCTTCGTGCACCCGTGGGTGCTCGAGCACACCCGCGACGGGGCCACGGCCGAGTTCCTGGTGGTGCTCAGGGAGCAGGCCGACCTCTCGCCGGCGTACGGGCTGCCGGACAAGACGGCGCGCGGCGAGTGGGTGTACCGGACGCTCCTGCGCACCGCCGAGCGCAGCCAGCGGGCCCTGCGGGCATGGCTGGACGAGCATGGGGTGCGCTACCGGCCGTTCTACATCGTGAACGCGATCCTGGTGCGGGGAGACCGTGCCCTGGTGGAGCGGCTCGCGGCCCGGCCGGAGGTGGCGCGGATCGAGGGGAACCCGAGGATCCGGAACCGGCTCCCGGTGCCGCGCCCCGATCCGCCCGACGCGGCACCCGCAGGGATCGAGTGGGGTGTCGCGCGCACCCACGCGCCGGACGTCTGGGCCCTCGGGTTCACGGGGCAGGGGATCGTCGTGGGCGGGCAGGACACCGGCGTGGACTGGACCCACCCCGCGCTCAAGGGGCACTACCGCGGGTGGAACGGGGCCAGCGCGAGCCACGACTACAACTGGCACGACGCGATCCACGACGCGGTGGGCAACCCGTGCGGCAACGACTCGCCCGTGCCCTGCGACGATTACGGGCACGGCACGCACACCATCGGCACCGTGGTGGGCGACGACGGGGCGGGGAACCAGATCGGGATGGCTCCCGGGGCCAGGTGGATCGCCTGCCGCAACATGGATCAGGGGGTGGGAACGCCGGCTCGGTACCTGGAGTGCTTCGAGTTCTTCCTCGCCCCGTACCCGGTGGGGGGGACCCCGGCCGACGGAGACCCCAGCAAGGCACCGGACGTCACCAACAACTCCTGGGGATGCCCGCCCTCGGAGGGGTGCTCCTGGGACACCCTCAAGGCCGCGGTGGAGGCGCAGCGGGCGGCGGGGATCATGACCGTGGTCTCGGCGGGCAACTCGGGTCCCTCGTGCGGGTCGGTGGCGGACCCGCCCGCGATCTACGACGCCGCGTACTCGGTCGGGGCGACGGACTCCTCGGACAACCTCGCGTCGTTCTCGAGCCGCGGGCCCGCCTCGACCAACGGCGGCGATCCGAACCTGATGAAGCCGGATATCGTGGCGCCGGGGGTGAGCGTCCGGTCGGCCCTGCCCGGGGGTGGCTACGGCACCATGAGTGGAACCTCCATGGCTGGCCCGCACGTCGCCGGGGCGGTGGCCCTCCTCTGGTCCGCCGATCCCTCGCTCCGGAACGACCAGGCCGCCACGGAGGCGGCGCTGGACGCCGGTGCCACGCCGCTGCCGGGGATCGTGGAAGGGTGCGGCGGCGATTACGTGAACGGTCCCAACAACTCGTGGGGTCACGGCCTCGTCGACGTGCTCGCGACGCTCACGTCGGACGTGGTCCTGCAACCGGTGGGGCTGGAGCTCGACGACTCCCTCGGCGACGGCAACGGGGTCCTCGAGCCCGGGGAGCGGTTCTTCCTCCGCCCCTCGTGGCACAACTCGGGGTCGTTCACGGCCCCGGGCGTGACCGGGGCGGTCGTCAACGACGGCGGGTTCACCATGTTCGACACCGCGGCGAGCTACGGCGACGTCCCGGCCGGGGGTACGGCCTCCTGCGCCGGCACCGGCGACTGCTACATGGCGGCGGCCCGCTCGTTCCGGCCCGCCCAGACCCACTGGGACGTGACCTTCACCGAGACGCTCTCGAGCGGCGAGTCCCACGACTGGGTCCTCCACCTCGGCGACAGCTTCGCCGACGTGCCGCGCGATCACTGGGCGTACCGGTTCGTCGAGACGGTGCTCCACCACGGGATCACGGCCGGCTGCGGCGGCGGGAACTACTGCCCGGAGGACGGTACCACCAGGTGGGAGATGGCGGTGTTCGTCTCCACGGCGGAGAACGGCGGCGGGACGCCGCCCGCCAGCGGGACCGTCCCGGGCATGGGCAGCTACGACTGCACGCCCGGCGGTACCTCCCTGTTCTCCGACGTGCCGCCGGAGGATCCCGGCTGCCGGTTCGTGCACGACCTCGCGGCGCGCGGGATCACGGCCGGGTGCGGGGGGGGCAGGTACTGCCCGTCGGACCCGATCCCCCGCTGGCAGATGGCGGTGTTCCTGGCCGCCGGGATGGCCGACGGCGCCCAGATCCCGGTCTCGGGGACGGTGCCCGGGATGGGGGCGTACGATTGCACCCCCGGGGGCGCGTCGGTGTTCGCGGACGTGCCGCCGGAGCACATCGCGTGCCGGCACATCCACTACCTCGCCGCGGCCGGGGTCACGGCGGGGTGCGGGGGCGGGAACTACTGCCCGGACGAGGTGGTGAGCCGCGCCCAGATGGCGGTGTTCCTGTCGGCGGCGTACTCTCTGACTCTCTACGGGCCCTGAGCGGGCCGCCCCGCGGCCTCACGGCTCGTGGAAGACGAGGGTGAGCTCGCCGATGCGGATCTCGTCGCCCTCGGCGAGCACCCGCTCGGTGACCACGACGCCGTTGACCAGGACACCGGTCTTGCTGCCGAGATCGCGGATCGTGTACCCCTCCTCGCCGAGCGCGATCTCGGCGTGATGGGGGTCCACCTTCGCCCCCTCGAGGACCACGTCGTTGTCGGGCGCGGAGCCGAGCCGGCTCCTGGCTCCCGACAGCGCGAGCTCCTCGCGCTCGCCCGAGGGGCGCCGCAGCTCGAGCCTGGGCCACTGGATCAGCATCGTGGCCCCCGCCGGCGGCTCCGGCGGTGCGGGAGGCTGCGGTGAGGGCGGGGACGCTGCGGCCTCGAGCGGGATCGCCGCGGTGGTCTCCGGTACCGGCCGGTCGGCCCCGTCGGGGAGCTCGATGACCACGGTGCCGCCCGCCGGGGTCGCCTCCGGCGGCGGCGCGGGGACCCGCTCCGGCCCGGCCGGGGGCGGCTCCGGGGCGGGTTCCTCGGGGGGTGCCCCGCCCTCGAGCGCCTCGGCCGAGCCCGCGGCATCCACGAACCGCTCCCTGAGCGCCACCGCCTCCTCGAGCCTCGCCTCCTGCTCGCTCAGCCGCCGCTCGCCCGCCTCGCGCCGCTTCCCGTACTCGTCGTCGCCGAACTCGCCGAGCTCGTGACGCAGGTCCAGCTCCTCGAGGTCGAGGCGGCTCTGGCGCACCTCGGCCTCCAGCCGGCCGAGGAGCGTGCCGAGCTTGGCGTACTCCGCTCGGGCCCGCTCGAGCAGCGGCGCCGCCGCCCGCTCCAGCTCCTCGCGGCGGTGCTCGTAGTCGCGCCTGACGCGCACGTACACCTCCTCGGAGACCTCCCCCCGTTTCGCCTCGAGCCGCTCGAGCCGCTCGAGCACCGTGTCCCGCTGCACCTTGAGCTCGGCGAGCTCCTCGATCACCGACGTGTCGATGGAGTCGAGCGCACCTGGCATCGTGACCTCCCCGTCCGCTGCACTCCCCGTTCGTGGCGGCGTCTGCTAGCCTAGCAGAGCGGGAGGCCGATCCCCAAGACCATGGACAGCGACCCTGGCTCCGGGTGCCGGACGCTCCGCCGTCTCGGCGGGGACGGGGCGGCCGCGCTGGAGCTGCTCCGCCACGACGGGAGCGGCCGCCCGCCGCGCTGGCCGTGGCGGCTGCCGATTCCGCTTCCGGAGGAGCCGCAGCTCGAGGCGTGGCGGCGGACGGTGGCGCGCTCCCGCGAGGTGGGCGCCTGGCGTGCGCTGGTGGAGCGGTTCGTCCAGCTCCGCTTCCCGATCCGCGAGGGGATCCGGGGGGATCCGGCGTACCGGGCGGCGGTGCGGCGTGGGGCGGCGCCCCCTCCCGACGCGAGCCCGCTGCGCCCCTCGGATCCCGGGGGGATCGAGATCCGGCTGCACGCCTCGGTGGCGGGACGGGTACCGGTGATCGTCGCGCGGCACCGGGGGGACTTCGAGACGCTGGTGCGGGCGCTGGCGATGCGCAACGAGCCGCGGCCGGTGCCGCCGGCCCAGGGCGCCTGCCTGGTGGCGGGACTGGTGGACTGGGAGCGCGTGGCACGGCACCGGGAGCGGTGGGAGCGGGAGCGGCGCGGGCTCCACTCCGGTGCGGGCTGGGCGGAGGAGATGCGCCGCCTCCGCGCCCGGCCGGCGCTGTACCAGGACCGGTTCGTGATCGCCACCGTGGGCCCGTACTCGGGCGTCGCGCCGCCCGACGGCCGTGCCGCCGAGGCATGGGAGCGGCTCTCGCTCCGGATCCGCCTCGAGCACGAGTGCACCCACTACCTGGCCGTGCGCGCGTTCGGGAGGCTGCGGCACGACCTCCTGGAGGAGCTCCTCGCCGACTGGGTCGGCCTCCTGCGCGCCACCGGCTCCTACGATCCCGCCCTCGCGCTGCGGTTCCTCGGGCTGGAGGGGGAGGGAATCGCGCCCGGCGGACGGCTCCACGTCTACCGCGGCGATCCTCCGCTCTCCTCCGGGGGCTTCGCGCTCCTCGCGGGGATCGCCCGCCGGGGGGTGGAGGCCCTGGCCCGTCTGACGGAGGCGCTGGGCGACGCCGCGGTGGACCACGCGGCGCAGGCGCGGGTCGTGCTGGCGGCGAGCACGCTGCCGGAGTGGGCGCTGGCCGACCGCGGGTTCGCGGACCGGGTCCTGGGGCTCGCGGAGGAGCTCGCGGGGCGGATGTGGGCGAACGGGGGTGTACGGTGAGGCGGTCGTCGAGGGAGCGGTGGGGGACGCAGGTGGCGCGCTGGCTGGACATCCACCCGGCGCTCGAACCACTGGTCGAGGCGGTGGCGGTGGCGGGGGAGGCGGTGCGGGAGGCGACCGGGGCGGCCTTCGTGACCCCCGCGGAGCCCCGGCGGCCGGAGGAGGCGCGATGGCGCGCCGCGGCCGAGGCGGCGCGGGCGGCGCTCGCGCGCCTCGAGGCGGAGCCCTCCCCGCGTCGCGCGGAGGCGCTCCTCGCGGCGCTCGTCGAGCTGCGCGCCCGCGCCCACTGGATCGCGCCGACGCGGCGCACCTCGGGCCCGGTGGCCCGGTGGGCCGTGAGGGAGGCGATCCGGCTGTTCCGCGAGGCGTGGGAGCGGCTGGAGGTGGCGGCGCGCGAGGCGGGCGCGCTCCCCGTTCCGTGGCGGCTCGCGTTCGCGAGCCACGTCCCGCCCGAGCTTCCGTGGAGCCGGGCCGAGCTCGCGGGCAACGCCGTGCCCGGTGTGCCGGTGGCGGAGCTGCCGTGGGGCGAGCGGTGCGCGCTCTCCGGACGCTGGTACCAGCTCGACGGGCACCGGGGCGCTCCCCGCTGGCGCTCGCTCGACGGCGCCGGCTTCGTCGTGGAGGAGGGGTGGGGAGCGTTCCTCGAGCGGGCGGCGAGGGCGCTCGAGCGGCTCGAGCGCCGGCACCCCGAGGCCGCAGAGCGGGTTCGGTCCGGCTTCCCGGAGCTCGGGCACCGGCTGGTGCGCGAGCGGCACGGCGAGACGTTCGCGCGCCTCGGGCTCGCGGACTTCCCGTCGCTCGCCGTGGCGCTCCACAACGCGCTGGCGCGATTCTCCGGGCGCCCGGCATTCGGCACGGTGCGCCCCGACGGAAGCGGGATCGCCTGGTGGAGCTTCGCCGAGCTCCGGGCTCGGGTGCTCGCCACGGCCCACGCCCTGGAGTCGGCGGGGGTCGCCCCCGGAGCGCGGGTCGGGGTGGCGGTGGTCTCGGGGCGCGAGCTCGCGTACGTCCTCGACATGGCCTGCGCGCTGGTGGGCGCGGTCTCGGTCGGGCTCGACCCCGCCTGGCCGGAGGAGGCGTGGCTCGAGGCGCTGGAGGCGGCCGGGGTCGCGGTGGTGGCGGGCGACGGCGAGGGGGTGCGGCGGCTGGCCGGGTGGGGTGGCAGGCGCCTGTGCCTGTGGGGCGAGGCGCCCGCGGGAGCGGAGGCACCGGCGGTGGGTGCGCCGCCGCCGGGGTGGCGCTCCCGCACGGGTATCGGGCCCGGGACACCCGTGATCCACGACGACGGGGAGGGGTGGGCCGCCGCGGCCGCGGCGGGCATCGAGCCGGACCCGCCCGAGGCGCTCCACACCATCGTGTTCACCTCGGGCTCGTCGGGACGGCCGAAGGGGGTGCCGGTCACGCGCGCGCGGCTCCGGGAGATGCTGCGGCTCGAGGCCGAGCTGCGCCCGCTGGTTGCCGTCTCGTACCGGCCGTACGCGTTGCTCGCGGACCGCCTGACGGTGTGGCGGACCGTGCTGGGGGGCGGCCGGGTCGGGTTCTGCCGTGGCGGGGCGGCCCTGTGGGAGGACGTGGGCCGGTTCGCGCCCACCTTCCTCGAGGGGCCGCCGGCGTTCTGGAGGCCGGT
The DNA here is from genome assembly GCA_964440565.1 of uncultured Thermoanaerobaculia bacterium. Classification (GTDB taxonomy): domain Bacteria; phylum Acidobacteriota; class Thermoanaerobaculia; order Thermoanaerobaculales; family Sulfomarinibacteraceae; genus CAYTTB01. Next base: position 20,397 of record CAYTTB010000025.1, on the reverse strand, counting down.
GGTGGCGCCGTACCTGGCGGCGGTGGAGCGGGGCGAGCCGCCGCACGCGCTGGCCGAGATCGCGCTGGAGCAGCGGGCGCGTCTCGGCGGAAGGGTCGTGCTCGCGGGCGTGGGCGGTGCGGCGGTGGAGCCGGGGCTGCGGGAGGCCCTGGAGGAGCTCCTGGACTGTCCGGTCCACGAGGGGTACGGGACCTCCGAGACCGGCCCCATCGCCCAGGACGGGGTGGTGGAGCCGGGGCTCGAGGTCCGCATCCTGGACCGCCCCGACCTCGGCCTCACGAGCCGGGACGAGCCGTACCCGCGGGGCGAGCTGCTGGTGCGGCGGCCGGGGATGGTCCGGGGTTACGTCGGCGGTTCGCCCGAGGACGCGCGCCGCTTCACCGGGGACGGCTTCTTCCGCACCGGCGACCTGGTCGAGCGCCTCCCCGACGGGAGGATCCGGGTGCTGGGACGGGAGGGCGAGCTGGTCAAGCTGGCCAGCGGACGGTTCGTGGTCCCGTCGCGGGTGGAGCGGGTGGTGGAGGCGTGCCCGTCGGTGCGGGAGGCGGCGGCGCTGCCCGCCCCCGACGGCTCGGGTCTGGTGCTGGTGGTGGTTCCCTCGCCCGCGGACGCCGAGCCCGAGGCGGTGCGGGCCGAGGTGTGGGCGCGGCTGTCCGCCTCGGGGCTGCCGCGCGACTGGATGCCGATGGCGGTGATCGTGGACACCGGGGCGGGGGACGGATGGACCCCGGAGTCGGGGCTCAGGACCGGCTCGCTCAAGCTGCGCCGAGGCGAGCTGGCCCGGCGGTACGCGGACAGGATCGCGGCGGCGCTCGCGCCGCCCCGCGGCAGCGCGGAGCCACCGGATCCGGTGGCCTGGCTGGTGGGTCTGGTGGCGCGTGCGCTGGGCCGTCCGGAGGAGGAGATCCCGCCCGCGGCGACGCTGCGCGAGCTGGGCGCCGGCTCGCTCGCGGCGGCGGAGGTGGCGGCGGCGCTCTCGGCACGGACCGCGCGGGCGCTGCCGCCGGAGGCGGTGATGGACACGCCGATCCGGGACCTGGCCCGGACGCCGGCAGAGGGACCGGAGGGTGGTCGTTCCACCGGCGGGGGGGGCGGCGAACGGGTCCCGTCGCCCGAGCCGGACGCTCGGGTCGCGCCGCCCCTCGAGGACGAGATCGCCGCCGATCTCGTCCGCCTGCCGCTGCCCGCCGAGGTGCCACCGTACGAGGAGGGTGGTGCCGTGCTGGTCACGGGAGCCACGGGCTTTCTCGGGATCCACGTGCTCGCCGCGCTGACGGGCGGTGCAGGAGGTGGGCGGGACACGGTGGCCCTGGTCCGCGCCCCGGACCACGCGGCGGCGCGGCGCAGGCTCGAGGCCGCGGCGCGGGCGGCGGAGCTCGATCTCGGCGAGGTCGGGACCCCGGACGATCCCCGGGGCACGGTGGTGGCCGTGGCGGGCGATCTCGCCGCGGACCGCCTGGGGCTCGACGAGTCCCTGTACCGGCGGCTCGCCCGCGAGGTGGGGGCCATCGTCCACGCCGGCGCCGTGGTCCGCCCGGACCTCGCCTACCGGGAGCTCCGGGACGTCAACGTCGCGGGCACCGGGCGCGTGCTGGAGCTCGCGACCACCGCACGCCTGAAGCGGTTCGTGCTCGTCTCGACCCTGGACGTCACCCTGCTCGCGGCGGCGGCCGGCCGGGGCGGGGAGGAGGAGGCACCGCTTCCGGAACGGGTCTCCGCGAGCGCGCTGGCCGCCGCCACGGGGTACGCGGTGAGCAAGTGGGCGGCGGAGCGGATGCTCCGGATGGAGTGGCTGCACTGCCGCGGCCGGCTGCCGTGCGTGGTGGTCCGGCCCGGCCCGCTCTCCTGGGCCGCCGCGACCGGTGTCGCGAACCGCGACGACTGGCTGATCCGCGTGCTGCTGAGCTGTCTCGCGGTGGGGGCGATCCCCACCGCGGTCCCGGCCGCGGCCCGGAGCGAGCCGGTGGCCACCGAGACCGCCGCCCGCGGGGTGGAGCCGCTTCCCGTGGATTCGGCGGCCGCGGCCGTGGCGGCCCTCGCCCGCCGTGGCGGCCCTCCGCCCGGCGGCGCGCTGGGGGAGCCGCCGAGGCTGCACCTCGTCAACCCGAACCGGGGGGCCGGCGGCCTCGTCACCTGGTCCCACCTGTTCTGGCTGCTGGCCGCGGCCGTGCTGGCCGAGAACCCCGCCGGGGCTCCGCTCCGGCCGGTGCCGTGGCGCGACTGGCGGGGGCTCGTGGTGGCCCGGCGCGCCCCGGCGGCGGTGCTGCTCCAGGGCGGGGGGACGCTCCCGGAGTACCCGCGCGCCCGCGCCGCGGCGGCGCGCCGCGCCCTCGCGGGCACCCTCTCCGCGCCTCCCTTCGAGGTCGATCTCGTGCGCCGGTTCGTGGGCTGGGCCGCCCGGGTTCAGGCCATCTGACGGCGGGCCAGCGCGGCGAACTTCCCGTCGAGCTCCATGAGCTCCTCGAAGGTGCCCTCCTCCTGGACCCGCCCGCCCTCCAGGTAGCAGATCCGGTCGGCGTTGATGATGGTGGAGAGCCGGTGGGCGATGACGATCCGCGTGGCCTGCAGCCGCTCCATGCTCTCGGTGACCACCGCCTGCGAGCGGTTGTCCAGGGCGGAGGTGGCCTCGTCGAAGATGAGGATCCGGGGCTTGTGGACCAGGGCGCGGGCGATGAGGACCTTCTGCCGCTGTCCGCCCGAGAGCCCGCCGCCGCCCTCGCTGATGTAGGTGTGCATCCCCATGGGCAGCTGTCGGATGTCCTCGGCGAGGCCGGCCAGCTCCGCCGCCTCCCAGGCGGCGGTGATGGGGAGACCGCTCGAGCCGACGATGTTCCGGTAGATGTCCGTGGGCAGGAGCGTGCTCGACTGCAGCACCACCCCGATCTGCTGGCGGACCTCCCGGAGGTCGAGGCTCGCCAGGTCCTGGCCGTCGAAGTAGATGGCGCCCCGCTGGGGGGTCTCGAAGCCGAGCAGCAGGCGCATGAGGGTGGACTTCCCGCACCCCGAGGGCCCGACGAAGGCCACGAACTCGCCCGGCCTGATCTCCACCGAGAGGTCCTCGAGGATCCAGGGCGCGTCCTCCGCGTAGCGGAACGACACGTGGGAGACCTGGATCGCTCCCCGCAGCCGGCCAGGGTAGGCGCGGGCCTCGTCGAGCTCGGGCTCCTCGGTCACGATGGGCTTGAGCCGCTCGAAGATCGGGATCGCGCGCAGCATGTCCATGGAGGCGTCGCCGAGGCTCTGGGTGGCGGCGAGGAAGGCGGTGAACGCGGCGTTGAAGGCGATGAAGTCCCCGGTGGTGAGCGGAGGTGGCACGCCCCTGAGCGCGGCCGCCTCCTGGATCTTCATCAACGCGTAGAAGATGGCCATGGAGGAGAGGACAGGGAACCCGGAGGAGAACACCTCCAGCGCGTTCTCGATCTGGCCCATGGAGAAGAGCAGCTTGCGCTGCCGCGAGTAGTCGCGGGCCCACACCCGGAACGCGTGGTTCTCCGCGCCCGCCACCCGGATCTTGGACACGCCGGAGATGAACTGGAGCACCATCCCGGTGATCTTGCCGCGGATGCTCATCTCCTTCCGCTCGCGGCGGAGCTTGAGGTAGTTGGCGGTGGTGGTGAAGCCGACGAACACCCCGGTGAGCCCCATGGCGACGGCGGTGAGCTTGAAGCTGTACTTGAGCATCAGGAAGACGTAGAAGATGGAGCTCAGGCTGCCGAGCACGGAGTTGATCCCGGCCCCCGCGACGAGCTTGCGGATCCTGTCCACGCCGCTCGCGCGGTCGGCCATGTCGCCGGCGGTGTACCTGCGGAAGACGTTGGTGGGCAGGTTGAGCAGCCGGTCCCACAGCGCCGCCTGGATCGAGTAGTCCATCTTCCCCTCGATCCGGAGCAGGGCGAACGCCTGCGTGATCTTGAACGCCGAGGACACCAGCGCCGCCATGAAGAGGCCGCCGGTGAACTGGAGCAGCAACCCGCGGTCCGCCTGGGGGATCGCCGTGTCGAACAGCCGCCCGGTGAAGAACGGGGTGACGGTGCCCAGCATCCCCAGAGCGACCCCCATCGCGACGAGCATCAGGAAGTCGGAGCGCAGCCCACGCACGCCGAAGCGGATCAGGTCGCGGGCGGTGAGGGGGCCGTCCGGGAACGGACGGTAGGACACCATGGCGAAGGGCGAAAGAAGCATCGCCACCTGCTCGTCCACGCGCCCCCGCTCGCCGGTGGTGGTGTCCACGTACTCGTACGCGCGCGGACCCTTCGGCAGGAGGGCCACCGGCGAGCCGCTCTCCTCCCACCGCCCCAGGATCGGCCCCTGGTCGTACCGCCACCACTCGTCGCGCAGGGCCACGGGCCGGGTCCGGCACCGGGAGGCCTTGGCGATGGCCGCGACGCGGTCCTCGGTGGGTGCGTGCCGGTCCACCTCCGGGTGGTCGCGGATCTCGATGCCCTGGGCCGCCCCCACGAGGCGGCAGGCGTCGAGGAGGGGGTCGGCCCCGGTGATCTCCACCTCCGGCCCCCGCGTGGTGGGCCCCGCCATGACCGAGGCGATGTCGGCGACGGCGGCCTTCCGCGCGGCCTCGGCGTACTCGGCCTTGGACTTGAGCCGGTTGAGCTCGTCCACCAGCGCCAGCCGCTTGTTGATGAACTCGCACCGGCAGAGCGTCTCGTGGAACGCCTCGAGCCCGGTCCACATCTGGGGCTGGGCCAGGACCGCCCGGGTCGCGTGGGTACGCAGGCGGGTGGCGGAGCCGTCGGGGTTCGCCGCCTCCAGCCAGACGTCGGGGGTGAGCGGGAACAGCGCGCGCAGTCGCGCCGCCCTCTCGAAGATGTCGGCCAGCCCGCGATCCTCGCCGGTACGCTCGGAGCGGACGTTCTCCCACCCCACGAACAGGAGCTCGCCGGCCAGCGGCTCGATCCACACCACCCCCCGCTGCGCCCGGGCGACCTGGCCGTTGCCGAGCTCGTGCTCCTGTTCCGGCCCGGCCACCAGGTCGGGCGACGGACCCGGCGCGATGGGCTCGACGAACGCCTCGCACAGCCCGGTGACCCACCGCTCCACCATCGCCGCCACCTCGCGGGCGAACCGCTCGTCCACCGCCAGCACCCGCACCTGCGCGAGGGGGAGCTCCACCACCGTGGTTCCGACCCTGCCCACGGCGAGGATGCCGGCACCCAGCCCGTACCGCTCGAAGTCCATCCCGAAGATCAGCTGGCCCGCGTCGGCGGTGAGGAAGTGGCTCCGCGCGCCGCGGGGCTCGCCGTTCGCGTCGAGGGCGACGGTGAACAGCTCCACCCGCCCCTCGGCCACGTACCACACCGTGTCGGCTCCGGAGATGACCCAGGGGGTGTTGCCGCTGACCTTCCGCTCCCGGCCGCGCCGGCGGAGCACCGCTTCGAGGGTCGCCACCTCCCCGGCCGGGACCGCCACGGCCGGCGCCCGTCGCCGGGCCCACGGAGCCCAGGTGGGCGCCGCGTCCTCCCCCGTCTTCCCGGCGGCCGCGCGGGTCGGCTGGCCCCCGTCCGCGGGCGGGGGCGCCTCGCCGGGTTCCCGCCCCGGCTCCGGTGCGGGTTCCGGCTCCGGCTCCAGCTCGAGCCGCAGCTCCGTGGCCCCGATCCGGAAGACCGACCCGTCCTCCAGCGCCGCGCGCCGGATCCGTTCCTCGCCGATCCAGGTGCCGTTGGAGGACCCGAGGTCCTCGAGCACCCAGCGGTCACCCTCCGGGCGCAGCTCGGCGTGGCGGCGCGAGACCGAGGGGTCGGGGATCGTGATGTCGCAGTCGTCCACGCGGCCGAGGGTGCAGGGGCGGGGCTCGAGGGGGAACGAGCGCCCGGCGAGGTCGGGGACGGGCGAACGCAGCACCGTCAGCCGGGCGCGGAAGGCGGGACGGGTGATGGTGCCCTCGGTCATCTGCCCTCAGTGCTTGATCAGCTCGGCGTAGAGGCCGGGCTGGTCCTTGAGCTCCTCGTGGGTGCCGCGCTGCACGATCCTGCCGCGGTCCATGACGATGATCTCGTCGGCGTCGCGGATCGTGGACAGCCGGTGGGCGATGATGATGCAGGTGCAGCCGCGCCGCCGGATCGCCTCGTCCACCGCGAGCTCCGTGGGCGGGTCGAGGGCCGAGGTCGCCTCGTCGAGCACCAGGATCGTGGGGTCGCCCACCAGCGCCCGCGCGATCTCGAGCCGCTGGCGCTGGCCGCCGCTGAAGTTACCGCCCCCCTCCTCGATGGGCGAGTCGTACTTGCCGGTCCGGGTCTGGATGTCGTCGTCGATGGCGGCGTCGCGGCACGCCCGTGTCACCACCGGCCGGGGAACCGTGGAGTCCCACATGGTGACGTTCTCGTACACCGTGCCGCCGAACAGGAAGATGTCCTGGTCCACGAAGGCGAGCGAGTTGCGGACGAGCTCGGGCGGAAGCTCCTCCACGGGGACGCCGTCGAACAGGATCTGCCCCGACCAGGGCTTGTAGAGGCCCGCGAGCAGGCGCGAGATGGTGGACTTGCCGCTGCCCGACCGGCCCACCAGCGCCACCCGCTGCCCCGGCTTCACCCTCAGGTTGAACCCCTCGATCAGCGGCTTCTCGAGGGGGCTGTAGCCGAAGGTGATGTCCCGCAGCTCCACCTCGCCCGTGAGCTTGATCATCTCCTCGGCGCGCCGCGCCTGCGAGGGCGAGGGCGGCTTCCTCCGGTACTGTTCGTCCACGGGGAACCGGAGCACGTCGTCGAGGCGGTTCATGTCCGCCTCGAGCTCCTGAATGCTGGCCCCGAAGCTGACCAGCGTGTTGAGCGGCTTGTTGAACGAGGCCATGAGGCTCTGGTACGCCACCAGCATGCCCACGGTGAGCTCCCCCTGCATCACCTTGAGCGAGCCCAGGAGCAGGATCACGGCGGTGGTCAGGTTGGAGACGAAGGGGGGCACCGCGCTCAGGAGTTGCGACAGCTGGTCGAGCTCCTGCTGCGACCTGAGCGCCTTCGCCTGGTACCCCGCCCAGCGGGAGAAGAACTCCGACTCGTTGCCCGAGGCCTTGAGCGTCTCGATGATCTGGAGCCCGCTCATGGCCGTGCCGGTGAGCTTGCCGTACTCCTGCATCAGCCGCCGGGCGGCGTCCACCCGCCGCCGGGCGACGAGCTTCATCCCGCCCACGTTGAGCAGGGCGATGGCGATGCACACGAGCGTGAGCGGGACGTCGTACAGCATCATGAGCACCGCGTAGAACACCAGCAGCACCGAATCGATCACGGTGGTGGTGAGCTCGCCCGAGATCAGGTGGGCCACCTTGTCGTTGATCTGGACACGGGACCCGATCTCGCCGGCGTACCGCTGCGAGAAGTACGACACCGGCAGGCGCAGGATGTGGTTGAAGAACGATGTGGAGGTGGACAGCGCGACCTTGGTCTCCAGGCGCAGCAGGTAGTACTCCTGGAGGTAGGTCAGCCCCATCCTGAGTGCCGCGGTGATGGCCATGCCGATGAGGAGAGGTGTCACCAGCGCGGTCCGGCCGCCGATGAGGTACTCGTCGATGAAGACCCGCGAGAAGGTGGGGATGACGAGCCCCGGGACCACGAGGAGCAGGCCGCACAGCATCACGAAGCCGAGGGCGGTCTCCGACCCCTCGAGCCGCCGCCGCAGCGCCGCCGCCATGCTGGGCTTCTCGCCGGCCGGCTCGAACTCCGGGCCGGGCTCGAAGGTGAGCACCACGCCCGAGAACGAGGCGTCGAGCTCCTGCATGGTGACGACGCGCGGCCCGGTGGCGGGATCGTTGAGGTAGACCTTGCCCTTGCGGAACCCCTCGAGCACCAGGAAGTGGTTGAAGTTCCAGAACAGGATCACGGGGAACTGCAGGTCGTACAGCCGCTCCAGGTTCTCGTACTTGAACCCCTTGGCGATCATCCCGTAGCGGCGGGCCGCCTTGAGCATGTTCGACGCCTTGGACCCGTCGCGCGACACCCCGCACTCGACCCGCAGCTCCTCCAGCGGGACGATCCGGCCGTGGTACCCGAGGATGATCCCGAGCGCGGCGGCGCCGCACTCCACCGCCTCCATCTGGAGGAGGGTGGGGGTCCTGACCCTCCGGTTCGGCGGCGGGGGCCAGGACGGCGTCTCGGGGGCGTCGCTCACCGCCGCCATGGGCTCACGAGATTCCCACCGCCCGCTTCATGAGCGGGATCACGTAGGAGATCGGACGCTTCGAGCCGATGAGAACAGAGCCGCGGCAGACCGTGCCGCTGTAGATCCTGGTCGGCGGCCCCGTTCCCGAGGTCCAGCGGAAGCCGCTCGGCGCCTCCGGGTCCTGCTCCAGCTCCACGTCCACCCGGATCGGGGTCATCTTGCCCGTGAGCTCCTGGGCGAGCGCCTCGTTGTGCAGGATGTGCACCAGCGCGTCCGGCGTCAGGGGGAACTCCGAGACGTCCCTGACCTCGCCCAGCACGTACCCGTACTCCTCCGGCCGCACCGTGGAGGGCGCGATGTGGGCCAGCATCCCGACGCGGACCTTCTTCCCGTCCGCGGCGGGGATGAACAGCACCGCCTTGAGGGGCTGGCTCGCGTCCTCCAGGGTGACGATGCGGTCCCCGGCCCGGACCAGATCGCCCGGCGAGGCCACGACCTCGAGCACGCGCCCGGTGTACGGGCTCGTGATCACCGAGGAGATCTGGAGCTGGGTCTCCAGCTCCCGCAGCCGCGCCCGAACCTCCTCGATGCGGACGCTGGTGCCGGCGGTGGTGGCCCTGAGGCTGGCGATGGACTCCTCGGTGGCGGTGAGCGCCGCCTGGGTCTGCATCAGCTGGGTGTTGGTGAGCAACCCCCGCTCCACCAGCTTCCTCTGCGTCTCGATCTTCTTGCGGAGCTCCTCGGCCCGGCGGCGGTACCTCGCGAGGAGACGCCGCTGGGCGGTGCGCTGCTGGGCGCCGTGGCCGGAGAGCGCCGCCAGCTCCTCGCGGGTGTTCTCGATCCGCACCCTGAGCGCCGGCTGGTCGAGCCGGGCCACCACGTCGCCGGTGTGGACGATCTGACCCGGCACCACCTCGATGGACAGCAGCTGGCCGGAGCCGAGGGCGTTGATGGCGTACACCGCCCCGCCCCGCATCAGGATCCCGCGGCCGTGCACCTTCATGGAGATGGATCCCACGATCCCCCAGATCACGATGGAGAGGATCGCGAAGCCGAGGGCGCCGAGCGCGATCCACCCCGCAGGCGAGGTGACGCGCATCAGCTCGTCGAGACGCTCGGGGGAGGCGAGACGTTCCAGCGCCGCCTTGCGGAAGATGCCCTTGCCCAGCATCGCCGTCTCAGCTCCAGTTCGGCACGTCGGCGATCGCGTCCACCACGACCCGGCCGTCGGCGACGTGGTACCGCACGAGGTCGCCCAGCTCGAACAGGAGCTCGGCCTGGAGGGCGGCGGTGCGGAGACGGGTGTCCACCAGGGCGAGCTCGGTGGTGACGAGGTCCTCCTCGGTGAGCACCACGTCCACCGCGGTGGCCTGCCCGTAGCGGAACAGCTCCCGGGTCCCGTCCAGGGTCCGCCGGCGCGCCGCGAGCGCCGTCTCCAGCCGCCGGACCTCGGAGACCGCACGCCGCAGCTCGCCGAGCCGCTGCGCACCCCGGGCCCTGGCCACGCGCTCCACGTCGCCTCGCACGATCCGGGCGCGGCGGTAGAGCGCCAGGCTTTCCTCCAGGCGGCCCCGGGCGGCGCTGTTGGCGAAGGGCCAGGAGAAGGTGAGGGCGATCTGCGCGCTGGGCCCGGTGAAGCCGGTGGTGAAGGCGTCGCTGAACGGGTAGATCATGTGGTTGAGGCTCATGCTCTGCCGGTCCTCGTACAGCCCCGAGTACCACAGGCGGAACGAGAGGTCCACCCGCCGCTTCAGATCGGCCCGGGCGGCGGCGGCGAGGATCGAGCTCGCCTGCAGCGAGGCCACCGCCGCCCGCACGTCGCCGCGCCGCTCCTCGAGGCGGCCCTCCGCCGCCTCCTCCGCCCACCGCTCCAGGTCCCCCTCGGCCGGCGGATCGGGCAGCGAGGTGGCGGCCGTGGGCAGCTCGCTCACCTCCCGCACCTCGATGCCGAGGGCGGTGGCGAGGTCCACCTGCGCCTGCACCAGCGCCTGCCGGGCCGCGAGGACGGAGCCGTCCGTGGCTGCCACCCTGGCCTTCACGTAGGCGAGGTCCGCCCGGGCGATCTCGTCGGCCTCGGCCAGCGACCGGGCGAGCGAGAGCAGCTCGCGCTCCCGGGCGGCGGAGCGCTCCAGGATGCGGACCCGCTCCTGTGCGGCGGCCAGGTTCCAGTACGCGACCGCCGCCCGCAGCGCGCTCTGGGTCATCACGAACCCCTCGCTCTCGAGCGCGGCGCGGTGGTTCTCGCGGGCGGCGCGCTCCGGTGCCCCCGTGGAGACCATGCCCCGGCCCTTGCCGAGGGGGATGTCCAGACGGAAGCCGATGCGGGAGGTGTAGGCGACGAACCGGTCCTCCCCCGCCACGGGCGACTTCCCGCGCGACGCCGTCCGCACACCCGTCAGCTGTACCTCGGGCGCGAAGCCGATGCCGTTGCGGTACAGCTTGGCCAGGTCCAGCTCGAGCGTCACCGTGTCCACGTCCTCGATCGTGGGGACCACCCCTGCCCTGCGCAGCGCCTCGCGCGAGCCGTGGGCCACCTCACGCGACAGGTAGAGGAACTGCTCCCACATCCGCCGCATGTTCTGACGGATGGTGTCGGCGACGGCGTCCTGCCCCGTGCCCTCGGCGATCCGGATCAGGGTGTCGAAGTCGAGGAACAGCGTCGGCGGCGGGCAGTGGATCACCGTGGTCGCGGTGCCGGTCTGGAGCACGACGATCTGGTCCTCGTCGCACTCGGGGAGCGGGCCGAACAGCCCGCTTTCCAGCTGGCGCTGGATCTCGTCGGCGATCCCCTGGAAGGCGAGGGCGAGGGGGGCCAGGACGCGCTGCCGGATGTCCTTCTCCCGCTGGATTCGCCCGGTTGCGAGGCGGGCCGAGCTCCGCTCCAGCGAGGGGCGGAGCCGGAGCACGAGATCGAAGGCGCCGGTCTGGGTGCGCGCCGTGCCCGCGAGGAACCGGCTCTGCTCGCGGGCGGTGAAGACGGCGGGATCGTGCTCGAGCGCGAGCCGCACCGCCGCGTGGAGATCGAGGGGTCTGCCCGGCGGTGGGGCGGGGACGTACGGCGACCCGGGCGCGGCCGTCCCGTCCGCGGCGGCGGGAAGGGCCGCCGCCATGACGAGGAGGGTGGAGAGGGCGAGGTTCCCGATGGAACGCATGATCCACCTCCTCAGCCGGCGGGGGGCGGCGCGAGCGGGGCGGCGGCCACCCGGAACGTGCCGTCCTCCTGGCGCTCCACCAGCGTGCCCGTCTCGTAGCGCAGCTGCGCCAGCAGCTGGGCCACGGTGCGCTCGGCCGAGACCACGGTGAGCTCGGCCTGGACGGTGCGCTGGTCGGTGAGGATCGTGTCGATGAGCGTGGAGCGGCCGTAGCGGAGCTTCTCCATCTCGTTCCGGAACGCCTCCCGGTAGGCCTCGAGAGCCGAGCGTGCGGCGGCGAGCTGCGCCACCGCCTGGCGCAGCATCCCCACGCTCTGCACGACCCGCGCCCGGATGGTTCGCTCGAGATCGCGGGCCGCGATGGCCCGTTGCCGGGCGATGGCCGCGCGCTCCTCGAACCGGCCCACCTGGACGTCGTTGGCGAACGGCTTCTCCCACTGGAACGCGACCCGCGCGCTCGGCCCCGTCCAGTTGCCGGCGAGCGTGTCGCCGACGCCGTCCCAGACGCTGCCCCCGGTGTCGTGCAGGCCCGAGTACCACACGCGCACCTCGAGGTCGCGCTTCGACGCGAGGTCGATCTGGGCCGCCCGCCACAGCACCTTGCCCGAGAGCTCGAGCTGGCGCGCCGCGGCCAGGTCGAGTCGGCGGCGCACCGCGAGGTCGCCCAGAGCCGCCTCGTCGAGTCTCGCGACGGTGTCGGCCACCGGGGCGGGCGGGAACGGGTCCGCCGCGAGCGGCGCGTCCTGCGGACCGGAGACCGCGAGCCCCACCGCCGTCGCGAAGGTGACCCGTGCCTGGTGGAGCGTCCGCCGCGCCGCGTCCACGGAGGCCTGCACCTCGGCCATGCGCGCCTCCATCCGGGCGCGCTCGGCGCGCGGGAGCTCATCGGCCTCGATCAGCGCCTCCACCAGCTTCTCGAGGCGGCGCTGCAGCTCGAGGGAGCGCCGGTGCACGTCCAGCGTGCGCTGGGCCGCCACCAGGTCCCAGTACGCCAGCAGCACGGTGTACAGGCTCTGGGAGGCGGTGTGGGCGAGCGTGTCGCGGCTCGCCTCCCAGTCGATGCGGGCGGAGCGCTCGGCCGCTCCGGCCGACTCCACCCCCCGCCCGCGGCCCAGCGGCAGGGTCACCGAGAAGCCGAGGCTGGAGGTGTAGGTGTCCATGGAGCCGGGCCCGCCGTACTCCGCGGAGCGGGGCTTGCCCATGTACCTGAGGGAGTCGCCCGTGAGGGTGAGGAACGGAGACAGCACGATCCCGGTCCGGAACCGTTTCTGGAGCTGGAGGTCCACGGTGCCGCGCTGCTGCTGCTGCACCTCCGGGATGCGGCCCAGCTTGCGCAGCTTGTCGCGCAGCCCCTCGGCGAGGGTGGCGGCGATGTCCCGCTCCGCCGTCAGCTGGGTCACCTCGTCGTCGATCCAGCGGATGATGTCCTGGATCACCTGGGCCTTCTGATCCGGCGGCGCGTTGTTGTACAGCGCGAGCAGCGTGTCCCACTGCGACTGCGTGACGAGGTCGGTGAACTCGACCGGTGGCAGCGGAGTGCCCTGCTGCAGCGCGGCCCGGAGCGCGAGCAGCTGCTCGATCTCCCGGGTCAGGCGCTCGGCGTCGCGCTGCGCGTCGTCCGCCTCGGAGGCGAGCTCGTTCCGCCTGTCGCGCTCCTCCGCCTTCTGGGCGGCGCTCAGCTCGGTCTGGACGAACTCGTACTGGAACGAGCCCAGCAGCGTCAGGTCGAACGCCCCGGAGGCCTGCCGTGCGAGGCCCGCCCTGGCGGCCGCGTCCTCGGCAGCGAGCAGGATGTTGGGCTCGTGCTCCAGCGCCAGGCGCAGCGCCTCGGGCACCGAGATCTCGGCCCGGGCGACGCGCGGTGGGCTGTAGTCCGGCTCCGGGCTGAGGGCCTGCTGGGCCGCAGCCGTCGCGGCGAGCGCCGCGAGGAGGGCGCACGCCAGGCAGGCTCGTGCCACCTTCGCGAGATCTCGAGGACTCATGCTGACCTCCTCCCTGGGGCCCCGCCGCCGGCCGCGCGGGCCCGGCCGGCGTCCGGGATCCGGAGCGTGCTCTCCACCGTCCAGGCAGCCGTCCCCGCCCACGGAGCGATGCGCCGCTCCACGAACCGGACCATGGACGGGTGCCAGGCGGGAGCGTTGAACGTGATCCGTTCGGCGCCGCCCTCGATGAGGCGGCGGATCGAGCTGGCGTACAGCGGCAGGATCTGAGCCCGCCGTCCGAGGCGCTTGTGGATGAAGCTGCAGCTGAAGCGGACCCATCCGGGGCGCACCTCGTGGTTGATCACCCAGCCGCGGACGCCCTCCGGCGTGCGCAGGGCGACGCTCGATGCCTCGTGGTACGGCACCTCCGTGTACCGCCACGGCCGCAGGTCGGGTGCGATCCATTCCTCGGCCGCGTCCGACCGTCGCAGCTCCTCGAGCTCGGGGGGCGCGAGCTCGCACCACGGCACCACCTCGCACCCCGGGCGGGGGTGGACCCGGTCGAGCCACGGCAGGCGCGCCGCCTCGGCGACCGTGAGGCGCACGAGCAGCGAGCGGCCCACGGCGTCGGGCCAGCCGCGCCGGCGGAGGATCGCCTCCACGGCGGGCGCCCCCGCCATGCCGCGCGACCACACGGCCCGCAGCCGCCCGGAGGGATGCTCGCGTGCGGCCTCCTCGGCAGCGCCCACGAGCCGCGTCCCGATCCCGCGCCGGCGGTGCTCCGGCACCACGTAGAGCGACAGGAGCTGGGGGGTCTCCTCCGCGTCGAGCGGGAGGTCGAGCAGCGCGAGCCCCACAGGCTCGTCGCCGTCGTACGCGACGATGGCGACGGGACGGGTGAGCGGATCGCTGGGATCGCCGAGGGTGCGGCGGGCCGGACGCAGCTCGAGGAGGTGCCGGTAGGCGGGGAACGTCATCCGCAGGAGGCGCGGGTCCACGCCCGTGGCGGGCGCCACGACGATCACCGCTCCCTCCCTGGCAGCTGGCCGGAGAGCACCGAGCCGGGCAGCTCCGGGTGGAGGCAGCGGACGAGGTGGTGGAGCAGGCCGGCGAGCCCGAAGAGCAGCCCCGGCTCGAGCCGCGGCGGGCGGGTGGACCACCCGCCTCGCCGCACCACCGCCACCGTTCGCCAGGTCGCCTCCGACACCAGGTCCTCCCGGTGCAGCCTTCTCCCGACTTCGCGCAGGATCTCGTTGCGCCCGAGTGTACCACAGCACAGGTGGACGGGGCCCGCGAGGCTCGTGCGGCGGGTCCGATCGAGCGCGGCGTCGAGCTGGGTGGCGAGCCACCGGCCTGGAATCGCCCCGTGGGCCATGGCGCGGGCGAGCAGGGCGCCGGCGGGACCGTTGCACCACGCCACCGCTTCCAGCGCGACCCGGTGGCCGCCGGGCGCGGCGGCGGGGACCCTCCACCGGCCCGCGTCCGGCTCGCGCCGCAGTGCCTCGGCAGCAGCGTCGAGCAGCTCCCGCCCGCCGAGCACGGCGTGGGCGGCGAGCAGCGCCGCGGCGATGCCGGACTGCCCGTGCGCGAACCCGGGGTACGGCTCGCCGTGCGGGCCCGGCCACCGCCCGTCCGTGCCCCGCAGGGCGAGCAGCGTCTCCGCCGCCCGCACGAGCACGGGCCGGAAGGCGCGCCCCTCTTCGCTGCGGGCGACGGCCGCCAGCGCCAGCACCAGCCCGGCGATCCCGCCCTCCACGTCCGGCGGGGCGGCCTCCGCCCCGAGCCGCTGCGCCACCGCCGCGGCGATGCGCCGGGCCCGCTCGAGGAGCTCCGGCTCGCCGAGCAGACGGGCGCCCGCGACGAGGGCCAGGACGGCGCCGCCCGAGCCGGTGCACAGCCCGAGGGCCGTGGTCTCCGCCGGGGGTGCCGCGCTCCGGAAGAGCCGCCGCGCGGCGGTGAGTGCCCGCGGGTCGCCCTCCAGCGTTCCCCACTCGGCGAGGGCGAGGGCGACGCCCAGCGGGCCGCGGGCGAGCCACACCTCGCCGGCGGGTGGGGGGGCCGCGTCCAGCAGCGTGTCCGCGATCCGCCGGGCCGCCCGTCGCAGCAGCTCCCGGGCGCCCGTGGGACCCGCCGCCGACCGGACCGCGGCGGCGAGGGCGGCGGCCTCCTGTCCGGCCCGCGCGGGGTCGAGCCCGCGGACCCGCCCCGTGACACCATCGAGCCCGGAGATCACGACGAGCCCGCGGCTCTCCTCGTGGCCGGAGGTGACCGGGAGGGTGATCCGCGGGACGTCGAGGCGCTCCAGGGCATCGCGCTCGCGGGCCGCGAGCGGCCACCACGGCGGCCGCTCGCCCGCCGCCGCCACCACCGGGCGGAGCAGCGCCTCGGCCAGGAGGCCCACCTGCCACCCCCGCCGGAACAGGCGCCGCCGTGCCGAAAGCTGCAGCAGCCCGGCGTACGTCTCGCTCGGCCGCGCCAGCCACCGTGTCCGCAGCCGCTCTGGGGGTCCGCACGGCAGCTCGCCCCGGCGCCACGACTCCGCCACCGCGGGGAGCTCGGCGAGGGCCGTCCGCGCGCCGCGGGCGAGGGCATCCGTGTACCGGCCGGGATGCACGGGGCGCCCGTTCACCGTGGGGAGGCTCGCCGCCCGGGGGTCCAGGCCGCCGAGGATCGCTCCCTCCTCGACGATCCCACCGTCCGAGGTGGGGCAGGGGAAGGTCACCAGGCCGGTGCCGAGGATCCCGGCCTCCTCGCGACGGTTCTCGAGGTCGAACACGGTCACTGGCTGCAGCAGCGTCTCGGCGTCCACCACCACCGGCCCCGAGGGGCAGGCCACGACGTTCTCCCGGTGGAGATCGCTCAGCCCCATGGCCCAGGCGACGGCGGCCAGGGTCCCGGCGGCCTCGAACCAGCGCGCCACGGCCGGCCCGCCGGCGAGATCGGCGCCCTCCGCCGCCACGACCCAGCCGTGGCTGCCGCGGTCGAGGGCGGCCGGCTGGCGGGGCGCCCGGAGCCCGCGCTCCCGCAGCGCGTCGAGAACGGCGGCGAGATGGATCTCGGGGGTGAGGGAGCGTGGCTTGTAGTAGAGCACGGCACCGCCGCGCCAGCGGAGGCGGATCACCGCGCGGCCGCCGTCGTGGGGATCGGACAGCGCCGCCGTGCAGCCGGTGATCTCCGCCTCGCCGCCCACCCGCCCGTCGAGCCGGCGCAGGGCCGGCAGGTCGGCCCGGAGCCGGCGGAGAAACTCCGTCACGGCGTCCGTCCAGTCGAGCGCGAGGCCGGCGGCGGCGCGGGCGAGACCGGGCCAGGCGGCGAGCCAGGCCGACGCCGGACGTCCGTCCGCCGGGACCTGCACCGCCCCCAGGAGCCACCCGAGGCGGGAGGTGAGCCACGCCCCGAGACCGCGCCGCACGGCCTCCGACACCTCGCCCCACTCGCGAGGGGCCGCGGAGGCGACCCGGCGGCGGGCGGCGTCGGCCAGGATCCGGCCGGTCTCGGGGGCCGGCGCCCGCGCGAGCTCCGGTGTCGCCGCCGCCAGGAACCGGATCCAGGGGGCGTCGCGCGCCGCGGCCGTGGCGGCGGCTGTCAGGCGGGCGGTGAGCTCGGGGGGTGGGGGGAGCCCGTCCCAGCGGAGCCGGCGGGCGAACAGCTCGCGGTCCCCGGCGGCCACCGCCCGGCCCCAGGTGGCGACCAGCGCCTCCATCTCCTCGCCCAGGGGCTCCGGCGGGGCCGCAGCGGCGGCGGCCGCGTCCGCCGCGGCGGCGACGAGCTCACCGAGACGGAGGCCGAGGGGCGCCACCGCGCCCCATGCCTCGGGGCTGCACGTCGTGCGAACCGCTCCCGCGCTCACGGATCCGCCGCGACGAGAACCGGCGGAGCCTCCCGGCCCCGCCGGCCCCTCCGTTTCCCGAACAGCGAGCCGGGACGGCCGGCCGCGTCTCGCGGACGGCCGCCCCCCACCGTCACAGGCTCACCTTCACCACGGAGGCGAAGCCGAGCTGCTTGGCGCTGCACCTGACCTTCTTGTCCAGGAAGCCACCCGCCACCTGCTCCAGGTCGGCGTCGGAGAGCTCGCCGCCCTCCTCCACCACGTGGGGGATGATGACGTGGAACTCGTTCGGCCCCTCCTCGATCACCTTGACCTGGATGGACTCGGGCACCGTGACCCCGAACTGCGCCTGCAGCACCTCCCGCGGGCGCTCCATCAGCGCCTTGCGGTACTCGGGATCCTCCGCGGCCCACTTGGCCAGCAGGTCGTTCACCTGACCCCTCGACAGCTCCATGGTCTCCTGTGCCATGCTTTTCCTCCCTGGCGTTGTTGCGGCCGTCACGGACGACCAGGTTGACGTTTCGCGCGCGCGCCCCGTTCCAAGGCACGAACCGTGCCAGCTCGCCGTCCTGAGACGGTGCAGTGACGGCAGCCAGGTCACCGTCACCCACCGCCGGGGCGTGGAGCCCGGGCTCCATCGGTGGAGGTCCAGCTCCATTCACGGCGTTCCCCCGAGCACCGTGCGGAGCACCCGCTCGGGCGGCTCGGCCAGCCGCTGCCCGATGGCGAGCACGTCCAGCCGGGCCAGGGCCCGGCGGTAGCGCCGGGTGCCGGCGACCAGGTACGGGGGGCGGAGGATCCGCTCCTCGATCATCCCGGCGAGGTGGTCGGCGTCACGGGCCATGGCCCGGTACTGCTCGAGGAACGCATCCGAGAACGCCTCGAGGACGGGAAGGCTCGCCGTCGCGGGGTCGAAGAAGGCGGCCACCGCCCGGCGTACTGTCCGGGGCGTGAGGACGCGCCGGGCCGCGCGGGCCTGCGCCTCGCGGAGGTCGAGGGCGTCGAGGGCGTGCGGGTCGCCGGGGCGCTCGAGGGCGGTGACGTCGAGCGCGAGGTCCAGGAAGCAGTGCTCGAGGTCGATCATGGTGAGGGTGGCGCCGCCGCCCGGCGAGCGCTGGAGAAACGCGTTGCGCGGTCGGAAGTCGGCGTTGGCGAAGGCGTACGCGAACGCCATGTGGCGGCCCAGCTCGCCGGCCACCGCGGGGTCGAGCTCGCCGGCATAGGGAGCCCCGGGCGCGGGGCGGCTCGCCAGCACGGGCTCGCCGCCTCCGCTCTCCACCCACGCCTCGGGGGTGGAGAGGCCCGCGGCGCGCATCACCCGCCGTGCCAGCGCCTCGACGTGGGCTCCGGCCGGATCGAGGAACCGCTTGAGGTACACGGTCCCGCCGTGGGTGCCGTCGAGCTCGGCGCGCCACACGAGGTTGTACCTCCCCTGGAGCGCGTCCGGGATGGGCTCGAACCGGGTCACGCGGGCTCCACCCCCGAGCGTGGCGCCCTCGTGCACGAGCGGGTGCGGCTCCTCCCCGTCCAGCCGCAGCCATCCGGCCGCGGCGGCGGTGCCGAGTCCGGGCGAGCCGACGCGGAGGGCCCGGAGCCCCGCGGCGCGCGCGCCCGCCACGTCCGCCGCCTCCGAGTCGCCGATCATCAGGGTCTCGTGGGGGCGGGCACCGAGCCGCCGGCAGAGCTCGTGGAAGAGGCGCGGCTCCGGCTTGCGTGCGCCTTCCTCGAAGGAGAGGACCAGGGCGTCGAACCGCCCCCGCAGCCCGAGCGTGTCGAGCACCGTGGCGTGCGCCGAGGAGAGGTTGGAGAGGAGGCCGAGGCGCACCCCGCGGCGGGCGAGGAAGGCGAGCGCGGGGGCGACCCCGGGGAGGAGGGTGGCGCGGCCGAGGTGGGTGGAGATCGCGTCGGCGCACCGGGCGGCGAGTGCGGGGTCGTCGCGTCCGGTGAGCGCGGCCACCACCTCGCGCGCGACCTCGGCCGGCTCGCCGTGAGGCTCCACCAGGAGACGGTCGCGGACCAGGGCGAGCCACGCCCGGGGCGGCACGCCCAGGAGAGGCGGCAGCGTTCGCCGGAGCAACGGATCGGGGAGCTCCACCAGTGTCCCGAACAGGTCGAAGGCGACGGCGCGGATCGGGGTCACGGCTTCAGCCGGTGGTGGCGCAGGAAGTCCATGAACCGCTGGTAGTCCGAGTCCGGGAGGCCAAGGAGGCGGAGCAGCTTCCGGTACGAGCCGCCCGCCCGGGCGAGGCCGCGGCGGACGATGATCCGTACCTGTGCACGGTTGAGGTCGCGGTTCATGAACGGCTCGTACACCGTCTCCCAGAAGTTCGCGCCGGAGATGAGGTCCTCGAAGGCCCGGTCCTCCGCCCGCTGCAGGGGGTAGGCGCCGGAGCGCTCCAGCAGGTCCACGAAGTGCTCGGGCTCGATGGTGGTGCCATCGGCCATGGCGTACCCGGTGGTGACGACGCTCGCCAGCTCGCGCACGTTGCCGGGCCACTCGTGGCGCTCGAGGATCTTCAGGGAGGCGCCGGAGAACCGCTTCGCGACGCCGTGGTGGGCGCACAGCTTGGCGAGGAAGTGGTCGAGCAGCAGCCGCCAGTCGTCCCCGCGCTCGCGCAGCGGGGGGACCGTGATGTAGAAGTAGCGGAGACGGAAGTACAGGTCCTGGCGGAACCCCTCCTTGTTGCGCAGCTCCCTGAGCGGCTGGTTGGAGGCGGCCACCACCCGCACGTTCACGCGCCGCACCTGGCTGGAGCCCAGGGGCTGGAACTCCCCGGTGGCCAGGGCGCGCAGCAGCATCACCTGGGCGCTCATGTGCAGGTCGCCGATCTCGTCGAGGAAGATCACCCCGCCGTCGGCGACCTCGAAGGCACCCTTTCGGTCCGCCACCGCGCCGGTGAAGCTGCCGCGGGTGTGGCCGAACAGCTCGCTGACCGTGAGGTTGCCCTCCTGGAACTGGGGGCAGTTGACCGCCACGAACGGGCGCCCCACGCGGGGCGAGAGGAGGTAGATGGCGCGGGCGAGCAGCTCCTTGCCCACGCCGCTCTCGCCCGAGATCAGCACCGGCTCGTCGAACGCCGCCACCTTGGCGATGCGGCGGAGCGTCAGCTCCATGGCCTCGGAGGTGCCGACGATCTCCACCGCCTGGTCCGGGCCCCAGGTACGCATCGAGCGGTCGAGGACGTCACGGGCGAGATCGGTGCAGAGCTCGTCCGGCGGCGCGCAGACGACACCGGGGGCGGTGGGCGGACGGGGGCGAGCGGTCATCTCGCCCTCCGCGGCCCGGCCCACCGGTGGGCGCACGCCGGTGGACGGTGTACAGTGGTGGACAGGGGAACCGGCGGCGACGGATGGCTGGAGGGAGCGGTATGGGCGGCGAGGACATCCAGGA
>CAYTTB010000024.1:0-40929 GCA_964440565.1 uncultured Thermoanaerobaculia bacterium | reverse complement strand
GGAGGCCTCTCTCGCGGGACTCGAGTTCCGCCTGCGCCCCGCAGAGGAGCCGGCCGGGCCCGTACCGGCCGGCTGAGGTCCGGCGGGGCACCGCCGGGGACTGTCCCCACACCGGACCCGCGGGACTCGAGTTCCGCCTGCGCCCCGCAGGGGAGCCGGCCAGGCCCGTACCGGCCGGCTGAAGTCCGGCGGGGCACCGCCGGGGACTGTCCCCACATCGGACCACCGCCGGGACTGTCCCCGCGCCGCGGTCCGGGCCGGCTTCGGGGACTGTCCCCAGCTCCCATCTCCATCCGGGGGGAGTGTCCCCGGCCCGGATGCGGGTGTCGGCCGCGCCCTGCCCGGCGGGCTACCGCGGCTCGTCGGTCACCGTGCCCTCGGGGGTGGGGTCGGAGAACGCCTCGGGGAACACGAGGTCGAGGGTCCGGTCGCCGGTGACGTCGCCGCTCCACAGGAGGTGGCCCGGCGGGGGAGCGCCGGGGAGGCGGGCGGTGAGCCGGTAGGTGCCCGGGCGAACGCGGATGAAGGCGAACCGCCCCCAGGCATCGGTGGTGGCCACCAGCACGTCCCCGCCGGGGGCGGGATCGGCCAGCCGGAGGAACACCCCGGGCGCCGGTTCCCCGCCGGGCCGGCGAAGGGTACCGCGAACGGTGTGGGTCCCCGCGGTGCAGTCGAGGGCCAGGTGGACCGCGTCCTCGGCGGGAGGAACGACGATCGTCCCCATGCAGGTACCGCCTCGCTCCGTGCCGCCTCCGCGCTGGGTGGCGAACTCGAGCGCGAGGACGCTGAAGGCGACGGTGCCCGGCGGGACCCCCTCGATCCGGAACGTGCCGCCGTAGGCGGTTCGCCCGCGGACGATCGCCGCGCCGCTGCGGAGGACGACGGCGAGCCCCGCGCCGTCGCCGAGCGCGCCGCGCACGACCCCCTCCACGGTGACGCCACGCTCGAGCGTCACCTCGACCCCCGGCCCCGCCGGGACGGTCGCCTCCGCGGCCACCGTCGCCGGGACGTACCCCGGCGCCTCGGCCATCAGCGCGTACGGGCCCGCCGCGAGATCGTCGATCCGGAAGGTTCCGTCGCCGGCGGAGATGGCGGTCCCCGCGGGCTCGGGCCGCGCCGCACCGGCGGCGAGGACGGTGAGCCTTGCTCCACCGACGGGCGCCCCGGTGGTGCGGTCCACCACGCGGCCGACGATCGCCGCGGCGGGAGGCAGCTCGATCTCGAGCCCGTCGCGTCGCGTTCCCGCATCGAGTGCGAGCGTCACGGTGGCGGGGGCGAACCCCTCCGCGTCGGCCTCGATCCGGCACTCGCCCGCGGGAAGATGCTGGAGCTCGAACCGGCCCTCGCCGTCGGCCACCGTCGCACCGGCCCGGGCGGCGCGCTCGCAGGTGGCGACGACCTCGGCGCCGGCGACCGGCTCGCCCGAGCGCGCCGCCACGACCCATCCCGCGACCTCGGCGCCCGGGGAGAGCTCGACCTCGAGGTCGGTGACCGAGGCACCCTCCGGGACCGTCACCTCCACCGGGGCGTGATCGGGGGCCGTGAACCTCGCGACGGCCTCGAGCTCGAGCGGCACGGGAAGAGAGAACCGCCCCTCGGGATCGGAAACGTGATGGCGGCGCCGGAACGCAGCGGCGACCTCGGCCAGACCATCGCCGTGTTCCGTGCGGAGCTCGGCCGGCCCGATCTCGACGTCGAACTCCTGGATGGGGTCACCGGTCTCGGCGTCGCGCACGGTGCCGGCGATCCGCCGTGGCTCGGGCATGGCGAGGACGAGCCCGGAGGCCGGGGCCACCACCTCGAGCGGCTCGCTCTCGCCGAAGAGCCAGCTGGCCCACAGCGAGAACCTCGGGCCCGATGGCACGTCCTCGAAACAGAAGCCGCCCGATCCGTCCGCCGTGGTGCGGCGCTCGCCGCTGCCGGCCCGCCCGGTCAGGTGCACCACCACCCGCTCTCCCCCCGCCGCGCCGGTGACCGTGCCGCACACCGAAGCCACCGGCCACAGCGAGACCGTGCCGAGGTCCCGGCGTGCCGCCCCGAGCGGGATCTCGCGGAGCCGGGACGCCGCGTACCCCGGCGCGCGCACGCCGAGCTCGGCGCGCGCGTGGTCCATCCGGGGAAGGCCGGAGACGATGAGGGGACCGCCGGGCCCCTCGGCGCTGGCCTCGAGGAGCGCGGACGGGACGTCGAGCGTCCGGAGGCCGCTCGACCCGTGCGGCCCGGCCCCCTCGCCGGTGGGCCGGATCCGCGCCCTCACCTCGATCCGGGAGGCCGGGATGGGCTTCCCCGTGCGGGCATCCGTCACACGGAGGCGGAGGCGGGCCCCGGCCGGCAGGGAGAGGCGCACCGGCCCGGCGGTGGGCCGGGCCCAGGCGAGCCCGGCGGCCGGCACACGTCCCGCCCAGACCAGGCATCCGTCGCCGGGTGCCGGGGGCAGCGCGAGCCTCGCCGTGCCGTCCGCGCCGGTCGGCGCGCGGGCGACCACACCGAGATCCCCGTCGCCCTCGCATTGGAGGAGCACCACGGCACCCGCCTGCGGTCTCCCATCGGCGAGGACCGCGACCTCCAGGCGTCCGTCCGGCGCCGCCGCGGCGGCGCACGCGGCGGCCAGGGCGAGCCCGAGCGCGAGCAGGGCGCTACGGCGTGCCATCGCTCCGCGCCGCCTCCCGTGGGAGAGGGAGCCGGACGATCCGGCCCTCGCGACAGCAGGCGAGCACCTCGGACCCCGCCACGTCGATCGTCCTGGCCCGGAACGGCAGTGCCTCCCTCGCGAGGACCTCCCCGTGGAGGCTCACCACGGTGAGGGTGCCTCCGGGGAACGGCCCGGAGGGCTCGGGGCCGCCGCGCGCCAGGGCGCGACAGGCGGCCACCTCAGCCTCCGACGTCGTCTCCACGACGAGGACCGCGTCCTCGCCGAGCGCGGCGGCCGCCCTGACGTGGGGGCCGGGCCCCGCCAGCGCCCGCAGCTTCCGCCTGCGCCGGGAGACCTCCGACACGCCGAGCTCCTGGAGTTCCCGCACGAGGCTCGGCCATCGCACCACCCGCGGCTCGCCGCCCGCCGGGTCGAAGACGAGCAGGAGGTTCCTGGTCTCGAGCACCGCCACTGCACGGCGACCCACCGCAACCAGCTCGTACTCGGCGGGCGGTTCGCCGGCGAAGGAACCCCACACCTGCTGCTCCACCTCGTCGGGCGGGGGAGGCGACACCGACCACTCGGGGCCCTGGGCGCCGTCGGCGTGGCGCGCCAGGACCGTGAACCCCCGGCCCAGCGGCGGGTCCGTGCCGACCCAGACCAGTCCGTCCGCCGCGGCCAGGTGGCGCGAGAACCGGCGTCCCAGTGGAATGCGGCGCCGCGTCGCCCCGCCATCGGGCAGGTAGGCGCGGAGGACGTCCTCCGCCGCCGCGTAGAGCACCCAGATCCGCCGCCCATCCCAGGCCGCGTCCAGCACCGTACCCGGGACCGGTATCGGGCCGGCGCGATCGGTGCCGTGCCGCAGGAGGACCTCGTCGGCACGAACCTCGACCCATCCCCGGGGCAGGGCCACGACCCGCCCGACGAGGCTCGGGACAGGTGCTGGGGCGCCCGCGGCGTGGGCGGCTCCCGCCATCGCGACGAGCGCGACGAGCCCCGCGAGTGGGCGCGCGCGGCCGGGGAGCGGGATGGGACTCACCCTCTGATGATACACGCGTGGTACTCCGCGAGACACGCTCGCGTCACGGGAGAGCAGGGAGCTGGAGAGGAGGGGAGGGTCCCCATCTCGCTCGATGCCGGGGGGACTGTCCCCATCGAGCCCGGCGAGATCCCTCGCCCGCTCCGCGGGCTCGGGACGACGTGGGTGAGAGGTGAGGGCTCGGGATGAGGTGGAGGTCGCGGCGGTGCCGCCCCTCAGGATGACGCTGGCGGAGAGGAGTACTGTCCCCATCTCGCCATCACGTCCGCCCTGGAACCGATCGGCGACGGCGCCGCCGCGCAGCCCCCGGGGCTTGGCGCCGGGCGGAGCGCGTGGCAGAGTGTCCGGCGGGAGGCGCGATGGGGCGACGGTGGGAGACGGCGCTGGTCGTTGGGGCCTCCTCGGGAATCGGGGAGGCGCTGGCGCGGCGGCTCGCGGCGGCGGGGACCCGGGTGGCGCTGGTGGCGCGGCGGGAGGACCGGCTGCGCGCGATCTGCGGGGAGATCGCCGCCGCCGCCGGGGAGGAGCGGGCGCGGTACTGGGTGCACGACGTGCGCCACCGTGACGAGGTGCCGGGGCTCCTCGAGGAGATC
This sequence comes from uncultured Thermoanaerobaculia bacterium, assembly GCA_964440565.1. GTDB lineage: Bacteria > Acidobacteriota > Thermoanaerobaculia > Thermoanaerobaculales > Sulfomarinibacteraceae > CAYTTB01. The sequence goes on along the minus strand of CAYTTB010000024.1, from coordinate 36,665 downwards.
TGCCGGTGGCTCGGCGGGCTCGACCTCGCGATCTACGCCGCGGGGATCCTCCGTCCGGTGGGGTTCGAGGAGTTCGACACCGAGAAGGACGTCGAGACGCTCGAGGTCAACCTCCTCGGTGCGGTGGCGTGGCTCGACCCGGTGGCGGCGCGGTTCGGCCGGCTCGGGCGGGGGACGATCGTCGGGATCGGCTCCGTCGCGGGGGACCGCGGTCGCCCGGGGAACCCGGCCTACAACACCTCGAAGGCCGCGCTGCACACCTACCTCGAGGCGCTGCGCAACCGCATCGCGCGGCGGGGTGTCCGCGTGGTGACCATCAAGCCGGGGTTCGTGGACACCGCCATGACCCGGGGGATGCGGGGGCTGTTCTGGCTGATCGCGCCGGAGCGCGCCGCGGAGATCATCCTGAGGAAGGCGGCACGCGGGGCCACGGTGGCGTACGTGCCCGCGCGGTGGCGGCTGGTGAGCTGGGTGATCCGGGCGATCCCGTCCCCGATCTTCCGGCATCTCAAGGTGTGAGCCGTGGGGGAGGCACTGCCGCTCGAACGGCTGGAGTGGGTCGCGGGGTGGGGGCGGGCGGTGGGCGCGGCGGGGTACGTGTACCGCCCGTCCACGGTGGACGGCGTCCGGACCGTGCTGGAGATGGCGGCGGACCGGCGGGTGCCGGTGGTGCTCCGGGGAGCGGGCCGCAGCTACGGCGACGCGGCCTACCTCCCGGAGGGGGTGGTTCTCGACCTCTCCCGGATGCGGCGCATCCTGGCGTGGGACCCCGCGCGCGGGACGATCGACGTGGAGCCGGGGGTCACGGTCGCGGACCTCTGGCGGTACGCGCTGGGCGACGGGTGGTGGCCGGCGGTGGTGACGGGCACGATGCGGCCCACCCTCGGTGGCTGCCTGGCGATGAACGCCCACGGCAAGAACGCGTGGCGGCGGGGGACCATCGGCGAGCACTGCGAGGAGCTCGACCTGCTGCTGCCCACGGGCGAGTCCCGCACGGTGACGCCGGAGCGGGACCCCGAGCTGTTCCACGCCGTGATCGGCGGCTTCGGCCAGCTGGGGGTGATCGTGCGCGCCCGCCTGCGCCTGAAGAGGGTGGCGTCCGGGCTCCTCGAGGTGGAGGCCCGCGCGGCGCGCGACCTCGCCGAGATGCTGCGTCTGGCCGACGAGGCGAAGGACCGCTGGGAGTACGTGGTGGGGTGGATGGACGCCTTCGCACGGGGCGGGCGGCTGGGGCGCGGCCTGCTCCACTTCGCCCGTCACCTCGCGCCCGGGGAGGACCCCGCCCCCGCGCAGACGCTGCGGGAGGAGGCGCAGGACCTTCCGGACACCGTGCTCGGGCTCGTCCCGAAGGCCGTGGTGTGGCGCGCGATGAAGCCGCTCGCCAACCGGGCGGGGATGCGGCTGGTGAACACCCTCCGCCAGCTCACCGGGAGGCTGGGCGACGGGAAGGTGTACCGCGAGAGCCTGGCCGCGTTCTCGTTCCTGCTCGACTACGTGCCGGGGTGGGAGCGCGCGTACCAGCCCGAGGGGCTCATCCAGCACCAGTCGTTCGTGCCCGTGGGCCGGGCCGAGGACGTGTTCGCCCGCCAGCTCGAGGCGTGCCGGCGGGCGGGGCTGCCGCCGTACCTCGCGGTGCTCAAGCGGCACCGGCCGGACCCGTTCCTGCTCACGCACGGGCTGGACGGCTTCTCGCTCGCGCTCGATTTCCGCGTGACGCGCCGCAATCGGGAGCGGCTGTGGGCGCTGGTGGGGCGGCTGGGCGAGCTGGTGGTGGAGGCCGGCGGGCGGTTCTACCCCGCGAAGGACGCCGCGCTGCCCGGGGAGCTCTACCGGGCCACGTTCCGTGAGGGCGAGCTCGAGCGGTTCGCGGCGCTCAAGCGGAAGCTCGACCCCGATGGCCTGCTCACCTCGGCGCTGGCGCGGCGGCTGCTCGGCGACGGTTCAGGCGCCCGCTGACCAGGCCTCGAGGAAGCGGCGGGGAAGTGGCACCACCCGGCCGGTGGCCCGCTCCACCGGCACGTGGTCGGTGAGGCCCTCGGCCAGGAGCTCGCCGTCGGCGGCCCGGTGGACGCGGTAGCCGAACCGCATCCCACGGGAACGAGCGGACTCGACCCGGGCCCACACCTCGACCTCCTCGTCGTAACGGGCCGGCCGGCGGTAGCGAACCTCGGCGCGGGTGAGCACCAGATCGATACCGCCGCGCTCCAGCTCGGCGTAGGGCAGCCCCAGGAGGCGCGACAGCGCCGAGCGGCCCTCCTCGAGCCAGACGAGGTACGCCGCGTGATGCACGATCCCCGCCGCGTCCGTCTCCGCGTAGCGGACCCGGAAGCGGGTCACGGCCCACCCGTCGCGCAGCGTCTCGCTCACGGCGAGGGATGGTAGCAGGGCGGGTCGGTGGGTTGCCGGAGGGCCTACACTCTTGGTGAGAGCACCGGCCGTGGGCCGGGGAGGGAGGGAAGCTGCCATGGCGGTTCAGCGCGATCCGATGGCGGGCGTCGGACCGCGGCATCCGCTCCGGCGGCTCTTCTCCGCCCTCTGCCGGAGGGCGCTCGGCACGGGCGCCGGAGTGGACGATCCGCGCGTCGCCGACTACATCGCCTCGCTGCTGGTGCGCTTTTCGCACGTGCGCAACCTCTACGCCATCCGCGACGCGGCGGGGCGGCCGCTGGACGACGTGGGCGAGATGCTGCTCGAGGCGGACCCGGTGGGGCGGGGCGGATCGTTCTCGCGCGAGCGGGAGGTGCGGCGGCACATCGGCGACTTCACGCTGTTCTTCCTGGGTCTGTTCCCGGAATACCTCGCGCGTCACGCCACGACCCGGGTCCCCGACATGTACGTGGACTGGGCGGCGACGGGCCGCGAGTCCTACCGGATCGTGGCCGCCTTCGACGTGGGGCCGTGGGCGGCCGAGGCGCCGCTGTTCGCCCGCCTCGCGGAGGAGTTCGACCGCTGCGTGCTCGGGCTCCACCTGGTGCGGCGCGAGCTGGAGCGGCTCCAGCGGCCGGAGCTGGGCGCGATGGGCGAGATCCTGGGCCAGGCGTGAGCGGGGGGCGCACGGCCGCGGACCGCACACTCCCGTCCGGGGGTGGAGCGCGCGGTCCCGGAGGCCGATGGCTGGCACCGGACCCGGAGGGGCCGATTCCCGCCGCGCCCGGGGCGTACCTGCTGGAGTTCGTCCTTCCCGGGGCGGTCCGGCTGCACGTCGGCAGCCTCGGCGCGTTGGCGCTCCCACCCGGGCGGTACCGGTACGCCGGGAGCGCCCGCGGGCCGGGCGGAATCCGTGCGCGGGTGCGCCGCCACCTCGATCCCGCCGGCCGCCGCGACCGGTGGCACGTGGACGTGCTCACCCGGGCCGTTCCCGTGGCCGCGGTGCTCCCGGTCCCGGGCGGCGACGAGCACGGTCTGGTCCGCGAGCTCGTGGCCCGGGGATGGACGGCGCCGGTCCCGCGGTTCGGCGCCACCGACTGCCGCGGCGGCTGCCCGGCCCACCTCCTCCGGGCGCCCGATCCGCCCGTCGCGGCACCCCGGGCCGAGCGTCCCGGCGGGCGCACCGCGCCCGGAGGGTGATCCCGTGCGGGCGACGGGGCCAGACGGGATGGGGACAGTCCCATCGGACGGGATGGGGACAGTCCCATCGGATGGGGACAGCCCCCGGCGGCCGATCCGTCGGCCTTGACTCGCTGGCCTTCTCATGGAGGTTCCCGGCGAGCGGTCCAAGTGGGGACAGTCCCCGGCGGCTGCGGATGGGGACAGTCCCCGGTGTTCCGCCGGCGTTTCGGATGGGGACGGTCCCCGGCGGGCGGTCCACCACGGGGTGGGGGCGCTCCCGCTCGCCGGGGCGGCCACGGCACCGGCCGCGGTCCCGGATCTCCCGGAGCGAGCGGTGCCCCGCGGCGAGGCGGCGCCTGGGAGATCGAGCTCCTCGCCGGTGAAGGCCCCGTTCCCGCCGGTGTCGCACCGGCTCCGCGCCTCGATCACCCAGGTACGAGCTCGCCGCGGCGCGGGCCGGGGCGCGAGACGGGCGATCCCGGGCCTCAGTCCCCGTCGAAGAACCCGCCGATCCCGCCGAGCTGTCCGAGGATGGAGCCCTCGCCCTTGTCCTTCCCGCCGAGCTGCGGCGCCGCCCGGTAGATCCTCCCCGCCAGGCGGGAGAACGGCAGCGACTGCAGCCAGACCTTCCCGGAGCCGGACAGTTGGGCGAAGAAGAACCCCTCGCCGCCGAAGATCGCGGACTTCACCGAGCCCACGAACTGGATGTCGTAGCTCACGGTGGACTCGAGCGCCACGATGCACCCGGTGTCCACACGCAGCGTCTCGCCCGGCGTGATGGTGCGCTCCACGATGGTTCCCCCGGCGTGCACGAAGGCGAGGCCGTCCCCCTCGAGGCTCTGCATGATGAACCCCTCGCCGCCGAACAGGGCGACGCCGATCTTCTTCTGGAACGCGATGCCGATGGACACGCCCTTGGCGGCGCACAGGAAGGCGTCCTTCTGGCAGACGACCCGTCCCCCGTGCTCCTTGAGGTCGAGGGGGACGATCTTGCCCGGGTAGGGGGCCGCGAAGGCGACCCGCTGCTTCCCCGCACCGCGGTTGGTGAAGACGGTCATGAACAGCGACTCCCCGGTGAGCAGGCGCTTGCCCGCACCGACCAGCTTGCTCATCAGCCCACCCTGCTCGGTGGTGTCGCCGAACACCGTCTCCATCTCGATGCCGGGGCCCATGTACATCATGGCCCCCGCCTCGGCGACGGCGCTCTCGCCGGGATCGAGCTCGATCTCGACGAACTGCATCTCGTGGCCGTGGATCTCGTAGTCGATCTCGTGCGCCGTACGCCCGGTGGGCGGGGGCGGCACGTCCGGCCCCGCAGGGGCCGCGCCGGCCAGCAGCGAGGCGAGCTCGGGCACCGAGCCCGCCGCCTGCCACCCGCTCATCCCGTGCCGGAACACCAGCGTGCTGGCGTCGTAGCGGCGGCTCGCGAACGCCGCCGCCAGCTCGTCGAGGCCGAACGGTCCCAGGCTCTGGCCACCCTCGGCCACGTACCACTCCTTGCCTGCCGTCATCGTCGCTCCCTCCCGATCCGATCTCGCGGGAAGTATACGCGTTCTCGCGGGGCCCGGTCACCGGCGGCGGACGGTCAGCCGCCGGCGGGCTCGATGCACCGCGGGTCGTCGTGGGAGGGGTCGTTGACCCAGCGGCTCACCGGGTACGCCTCCATCTCCTCCGCGGGGTAGGGGCGGAGGATCGGCTCGAGGGCACTCCGGTCGCCCACGGTCGGGTCCAGCCACGTGCGGAAGGCGTCGCGGGGGACGATCACCGGCATCCGTTCGTGGATCGGCGCCACCAGCTCGTTGGGGCGGGTGGTGAGAATCGTGCAGCTCTCGATGGTCTCACCGGTGTCGGGATCGCGCCACCTCTCCCACAGCCCGCCCAGGGCGAGGCCACGTGCGCCCCGCAGGCGGATCAGCCACGGCCGCCTGCCCGCCTCGGTCCGCTGCCACTCGTAGAACCCGTCCGCGGGGAGCAGGCAGCGGCGGCGCCGGATGGCCTCCCGGAACGACGGCTTCTCCCAGGCCGTCTCGGCGCGAGCGTTGATCAGCCGGCTGCCGAGGGCGGGGTCGCGGGCCCAGCGCGGGATCAGACCCCATCTGAGGAGGGAGAGCTCGGGTTCGGCGTCCGGGGCCCGCCGGAGCGCCGCCGGGACCCGCTGGGTCGGGGCGATGTTGTACCGTGGCGGAAGCGGCGGTGCCTCGGCGACCCCGAACAGCTCCCGGATCACCATCTCGGGCGACGTCAGCGTGTACCGGCCGCACACGCCACGATGGTACCAGGCGGGGGCGGGTGGCCGCCGGCCACCCGCCGCGGCGCGTGGTACATTTGAGGGCAGCTCACACGCAGGGAGGCGAACCATGAGCCGTCGAACCGTGTTCCTGATCGCGCTGCTTGTTCCGGTCGCGGCCGGGGCGCAGACGCTGCAACCCATGACCGCGGGCGTGATCCCCGTGGTGGCCCACCTTCCCGGGGCTGGGGGGTCCACCTGGCGGACCGACCTGTACATCACCCAGACGCGGGGCTCGGCGCCCGCGGTGGTGTCCCTCGTGCTGCGTAACCCGGCGGGGCCGGACTGGGCGACGGAGGTCACGGTGCCAGGGGAGAACGGGGCCATGGAGGTCGCCGACGTGGTCCGGGCGGTGAACCCCTCGGCACCCGACGGCAAGTACGTCCTCACCTGGGAGTCCACCCAGCCGGTCGTGGTCACCTCGCGGACGTTCACCGTGGAGGCCGCGGGGACCTACGGCCAGGGGATCGGCTCGCTGGCGCCGGGGAGCGGCTTCGGGATGGACGGTGAGGCCAGGTTCCCGGCACCGGTGGACTCCGGCACCCACCGGGTGAACGTGGGGATCGCCAACGCCGGATCCGGGGAGCAGACGTTCCACATCACCACCTACGGCGCCGAGGGCGAGGTTCTTGGTTCGTGGGACCGCACCGTGGCGCCCGGGGCCATCGTCCAGTTCCGGGCCAACGAGGTGGGCACGGGCGCCGGATCCGTGGCCGTGCGCTGCACCGCCGGCTGCGACGGGAACGCCTACGCCTACGTCTCGGTGGTGGTGAGCGACTCCAACGACGCCTACTTCCAGTACGTGGCGGCCTCGGCCGGCGGGACGACGGTGGCGCCGGTGTCGGTGATGCGCGACGATCGTGGGGTCTGGTTCGTCACCGGCGGCACGCTCGCCGACGCCTTCGACCAGATGGGCTACCAGGTGGCCACGGACCGGCTCTGGCAGATGGAGCTCTACCGGCGTTCGGCTCGCGGGACCCTTGCCGAGGTGTTCGGCCCCGACTACCTCCAGGATGACATCCTGGCCCGCACCATCGCCTACACCGACGACGAGCTCATGGACCAGTTCGCGAGGCTCTCCGCCGATGCCAGGACGATGGTCCGTGCCTACGTGCAGGGGATCAACCGCCGCATCGCCGAGGTCACGGCGGACCCGTCACAGCTTCCCTTCGAGTTCAAGGCGCTGGGCGCCCAGCTGGGGGAGAGCTTCGTGCCCGCCCCGTGGACCGTGACCGACGTCCTGGCCTGGCTGGTGATGCTCGAGCGGAACTTCGACCCCGAGGCGCTTCATACCGGCCAGCTCGACAACGCGGCGATGCTGCAGGCGTTCCAGGCCGCCTTCGGAGCGGAGCAGGGCGCGGCGATGTTCGCCGACCTCCGCTGGATCAACGACCCGGCGGCCCAGACCTACATCCCCGCGGGTGACGGCGCCGTCGCGGCCAGGGCGGCGGTACCCGCGTGGGACGCGCGCCGGTTCCGCCACCTTCGCGCGGCGGCGCGCGGTCTCCGGGGCGAGTTCGAGGGCCGCATCGAGCGGCTCGAGCGGATCGGGGCGCGGGTGAAGATGGGATCGTACGCCTGGGTGGTCTCGGGCGCCAAGACCGCCTCGGGTCACCCCATCATCTACTCCGGCCCCCAGATGGGGTTCTCGGTGCCGCCCATCGTGCTCGAGGGCTCGATCCGCACGCTGGGGTACTCGGTCTCGGGGATGACCGTGCCCGGGATCCCCGGGATCATCATCGGGCGTACGCCGCACCACGCGTGGTCGATGCAGGTCGGGCACGCTCACACCACCGACCTGTACCTCGAGAGTCCGGAGGCGGTCGAGCTGCACCGGGTCGAGACGATCCACGTGGCCGGGGCCGCCGACGTCCAGCTACCGGTGTACCGCACCGTGCACGGGCCGGTGGTGTACCCGGTGCCGTACAACCCCTCCGATCCCGGTGACACCATCGTCTCGTGGAAGTACGCCCACTGGGGGTACGAGGTGGCGGGGGTGGACGCGTTCCTCGAGCTGGCCCGGGCGCAGAGCATGGAGGAGTTCGGGCAGGCGATCGAGAAGGTGGCGGTGAGCCAGCACTTCTGCTACGCCGACCGCGACGGCAACATCGCCTACTGGATGTCCGGGCGCGACCCGGTGCGCCCTGCGGGGGTGGACCCGCGGTTCCCGCTGGTCGGCGATGGCACCCAGGAGTGGCCCGAGCCCGTGACGCTGAAGCCCAGGGCGCACGACGAGAACACGGCCCGCGGCTACTACGGCGGCTGGAACAACAAGGCCGCGGCGTGGTACGACAACCCGCCCCAGAACGCCTGGTACACGCTGGGCCCCGCCCACCGTGCGCACGTCATCTACGACTGGCTCGACACCCACGACGGGCTCACCTTCGAGCAGGTTCGCGATCTCGCGCTGTACATCGCGACCACCGACTCGTTCGGAGGCGGCGGCGTGCCGTGGTGGTTCGTCAGGGACCGGTTCCAGGCAGCGGTGCTCGCCGATCCCACCGACGAGCGCAAGGCCGCGCTCGAGCTCCTCGACGGGTGGGACGGTCACTTCGTCGAGGGAGGCCAGAGCAACTGGGTGGACGGCCTCTTTCGCGCCGACGCCTGGGTGCTCCAGGACCGGTGGATCCGGGAGGTGCTGCGGCTGACCTTCGAGGACGAGTTCGCCGCGGCCGGGCTCCGGTGGAACGACCAGCCGCTGGGAGTGCTGTTCAACGTGCTGCTGCACGCGCTCGCCGGGGAGGCCTCGAGCGTTCCGGTGCACCACGACTGGTTCCAGGACGTCTCCGGGTCCGGCAAGCCCACGGATCCCGACGCGCTCATCGTCCTGGCGCTGGACGATGCGCTCGCCGACCTCGGGCCGCGCCCGTGGAGCCAGGCCCGCGGCAAGATCCGCTACGTCCACCCGATGCTTGGCGAGATCGGGACCACCCCGTTCGCCTCCCGGTCCACCTACGCGCACGTGGTGGAGTTCGGCCCGGAGGGGCCGGTGCGCATCGAGAGCTTCTTCCCGCTGGGCGAGTCGGGGACGATCCTGATGGACGAGTTCGGGGCGCCGCAGTTCGACCCGAATTTCTTCAGCATGAAGGAGCTGTTCGACACCTGGCAGCACCGTCCGTTCCCGCTGTTCCAGTGAGCCCCGGCGCACGGGGCGGGGCATGCCGTCCTCTCCGGGGGACATGGGGCCTCGGGGCGGCGCCGGGGCCTCGCACCACCGGTGGCACGGCCCTTGCGTGGCAGGGGGCGAGGAGGTGACGATGCGAGCGAGCGGATTCGTGGCGGCTCTCGTGGGTGTCGCGGTGGCGCTCCCCGCCGCGGCGCAATGGGGTCACGGTGGCCGTGCCGACCTCCGCGTGGGCCAGCTGGACCACGCCACCGGCGGCAGCTACTGGAACGAGAAGGCGCCGTTCTTCACGGGCGACGCTTCGGGCCTGGACGACACCGTCATGGCCTTCGACCTCTTCCGGAAGACCGCTCCGCGCAGCGGCTGGATGCTCACGGTGGGCCGGTTCGAGGGCGAGGTGGATCAGGCGTACCGCGACTACGCCCACGCCGACGGGACGCCCATCGCCCACACCACCCGCCTCGAGGAGTGGCACCTCACGGCCTCCTACGTGGTGGAGCTGGGCGACGCCATGGCGGCGGTGGTCCCGTACCTCGGAGCCGGGGTGGGGCTCTATTCGTGGGAGCTCTCGGAGACCGGCGAGTTCCTCGATTTCGGGGTGGATCCCCCCGAGGTCTTCGGGGCCCGCTACGCGGACGATGGCGTGGAGCTGGGGTGGACGGCGTTCGCCGGCCTCGAGGTGCGCCTGGGCCTCTCCACCTCCCTGCTGCTGGAGGTGCGCCGGCACCAGGCCGACGCCGAGCTCGGCGCGGACTTCACGGGATCCACCAGCCAGCGGCTCGACCTCGGCGGGACCGAGGCCACGGTCGGTGTCGCCTGGCGGTGGTGAGCGGCCGGTGCCGCGGATGGCGGCGCTCTCGAGCGCGCGCCGCCGGCGGCGCCGCCGCGGACGGACCTGGCTCGGGGGGGCGCTGGCGGCGGCCGCGGTGGCTGCCCTCCTCCTCCGCCGGGGCCCCGTCCCCGCGCCGTCCGACGTGCGCCGCGCCCCCCGGGCACCCGCCGCCGTCGCGACGGCCGCCCGGCCGGCGCGGGTCGCACCGGCCGCCACCCCGACGCCCGCTCCGTCCCCGCCGCCGGTGCGCACCGTGACCGCCTCGGTGACGGTGACCATCGAGGAGGAGGCGGCGCCGCTCCTCCCGACCCCGGAGGCGCGACGCCGGCCCGCGCCCACGCCGACGCCGGCGCCGGCCGAGTGCGTCGCGGTGGCCCGGGCGGGTGGGGGACAGTCCCTCGCCGCCCCGGGCAACGTGCTGGTCGAGCTCGAGCTGGAGAACCGGTGCGGCCGCGACCTGGAACCGCTCGAGGTGTGGGTGTGGGTCGGGGGGTACCGGCAGGGCTCGCTGGTCCAGGCGGTGGAGGGGCACCCGTTCGAGCCGCTCGCATCTGGCGGCACGGCGGAGGTGGTCCTGGCCCTTCCCGGTTCGGTGGACTGGTACGACCGGATCGAGGCGCGGGTGGTGCCGCCGCCGTGACGCCGGGCTGCTACCATGGATCCCCATGGACGCTCCGGCCGGACCGCCCGGCGGGCTCGAGCGGTTGTTCGAGGCGCTCTCCGCGGAGGGTGCGCGCTACGCGGTGTTCGGCGCGGTGGCGCTGGCGCTGCACGGGCTGCCTCGGGCCACCGCCGACGTGGATCTGTTCGTGGAGCCGGCGGCCGAGAACGTGGAGCGGATCAAGCGGGCCCTGCGGCGCCTCTGGGACGACCCGGCGATCGAGGACATCCGTGCCGAGGACCTGTGCGGGGCCTACCCCGCGGTGCGGTACCAGCCACCTTCGGGCCCGGCCCTCGACCTCGTCGCGCGGCTCGGCGACGCGTACCGGTGGGAGGACCTCGAGATCGAGGAGCGGCCGTTCGGCTCCGTGCGCGCGGTGCCCGTGGTCTCGGTGCGCACGCTGTGGCGGATGAAGCGGGACACGGTGCGGCCGCGCGACCGGTGGGACGCCGCCATGCTCGCGGAGCGGTTCCAGCTCGGAGAGGACGACCGGTGAGCGTCACGCGCTACCGCGACGTGGCCGAGATGCCACCCGTATGGCTGGAGCCGGGCGATCCCCGTCTGGCCGAGCTCCTGGAGGAACTCATGGCGCTCGCGCTCGCGGTCCGGGGCCGGCCGTCCCCGAGGGGCGTGACGCGGCTCGAGCTGGCGCCGCCCGAGGAGGGCGGTGGCCTGCGGCCGGTCGGCCTCACCCGAGCCCGGCGGCGTCCCAGCGCGCGTGCGGGGGGCGGTTCTTCACCAGCCACCCCCACACCAGCTGGCCGTACCCGCGGGGGCGGATTCCCCGTCGGATGAGGAACGGCTCCAGCGCTCTCCGCAACGCGGGGAGGTTGTAGGCCGGCACCGACGGGAAGTAGTGATGCTCCAGGTGGTAGTTGGACCAGAGGAAGAGCAGGTCCCACAGCCACGGCGAGGGCCGCATCAGGGTGCCCCAGTGGGCGGGGTCGTCGGGATCGATGGCGTAGTGCTGCCCCAGGCGGTTGAGCGCGAACCACGGCGGGAAGGCCACGAGCAGCGGCAGCGCGTGCAGGCGGAGCCAGAGCGCCCGGCCGCCGGTGGTCAGGAGGGCCACCGCGATGGCGAGGTGGAGGAGGAGGGCGGCCGCTCGCTCGCGGCGGATGGTGCGCCGGACGCTCGGAGGGTAGCTGGCCGCCTCCCGCGCCGCCGCCCGGAAGTAGATCGGGAAGAGGGCGGGGGTCCAGTAGAGGAGCTTGACCAGGCGCGAGTTGCGGCGCGGCGACAGGTGGTGGCGCTTGGGGTCGGCCACGGGGTCGCCGAGCTCGCGGTGATGATCGAGGTGCCAGCGGGAGAACTGGGTGGGGGAGATCCCGCACGGGAGCGCGTACAGCGCCGCCAGGAGACGCTCGAGGCGGGGCCGCCGCCGCGGGAAGACGAGCCCGTGGAGGACCTCGTGCAGGAGGACGGTGCCGTCGAAGGCGAACAGGCCGAGCAGGGCGATGCCCGGCGGCCACGCCCAGGGCACGCCGGGACGCGCGGCGAGCCAGGCGCCGACGGCCCCGGCGGCGAGCCAGCCCGCGGCCATCGCCAGGTGCGCCGCCGGCCGCCTCTCCTGCAGCCGACGAAGACGCTCCCGCCCCACCACCGAGGCCGCCTCGCGGATCGCGCCCGTCGCGTGGCGCTGCCAGCTTCCCGCCATCGCCCGCGGCAACCCGCGGCGCGGCCCTCCGATTCCCCGGGTTTGCGCCCGCCGGTGGGCGGTGGTCAAATACCGTGGCGGCCCCCGGACCTCGGGGGAGCCGGGGGAAAGGAGGCGTGGATGCGCGTGCGCGGTGCCGAGCTCGTGGTGCGGGCGCTCCGGGACGGGGGCGTCCGCCGGGTGTTCGGGATCCCCGGCACCCACAACATCGAGCTGTGGGACGCCCTCGAGCGGTCGTCCATCGAGCCCGTGCTGGTGGCGGACGAGCGGTCGGGAGCGTTCCTGGCCGACGGCCTGGCGCGCAGCTCGGACGAGGTCGCGGTGCTGGCGTTGGTCCCGGGCGCGGGCGCGACTCACGCCGCCTCGGGGATCGCCGAGGCGTTCCTCGACCAGGTTCCGGTGACGGTACTCGCCACGGGGATCCGCACCGACACGGGAGCCGCGTACCAGCTGCACGACATCGACCAGATGGCGCTCCTCGCGCCCGTGGTCAGGGCGGCGATCCCGGTCCGGGAGGCCGTCGAGATCTACCCGGCGGTACGGCGCGCCCTGGAGCTCGCGCGGAGTGGAGTTCCGGGCCCGGTGGTCGTGGAGGTGCCCGCGAACCTGCTGATGCTCACCCAGCGGGTCGGGGACCTCCGGTACGAGCCCGAGCCGTGGAGGCCGCCGGAGCCGGAGCCCGGGCTGGTGGAGGAGGTGGCACGCCGGCTCAACCTGGCGCGGCGTCCCCTGCTCTACGTGGGGTGGGGGGCGCGGCGGGCGGTGCGGGAGCTCCTGCGCGTGGCCGAGGCGTTGCGGGCGCCGGTGGCCACCACCATCCAGGGGAAGGGGGTGTTCCCGGAGGACCACCCGCTCTTCCTGTGGAACGGGCTGGGCGCCCAGGCGCCGCCGTTCGTGCGGCGGATCGCGCGGGCGGCCGACTGCGTCCTCGCGGTGGGGTGCCGCTTCGCCGAGGTGGCGACGGGCTCGTACGGGTTCGAGCTGCCGCCGGAGCTGATCCACGTCGACCTCGATCCGGCGGTGCCGGGCCGCAACTACCCGGTCTCGCTGGCGGTGACGGCGGACGCGCACGCGTTCCTCGCGGCGCTCGCCCCCCTCCTCGACGAGCGCCCGGCCGACCGCGAGCTGGAGGTGGCCATCGCCGACGGCCACGCGGCGCTGCGCCGGCAGTGGCGGCGGCGGCGCTCGGAGGGGCGGGTGACGCCCGCGGCGCTGTTCGAGGCGCTCGCGGGGCTGGTGGCGAGGGACGCGATCTTCGTCACCGACTCGGGCAACGGCACGTTCCTGGCCATGGAGCACCTGCGGCTCGGGGGTCCCGGCCGGTTCCTGGCTCCGGTGGACTTCTCGGCCATGGGGTACGCGGTGCCGGCGGCGATGGGGGCCAAGCTGGCCCATCCCGGGCGCGACGTGGTGGCGCTCCCCGGCGACGGCGCCTTCCTGATGACGGGCACGGAGCTGGCGACGGCGGCGGCCCGGCGGCTGGGGGTCCTGGTGGTGGTGCTCCGGGACGGGAAGCTCAACCAGATCGCCCAGTTCCAGCGGATCCCGCTGGGCCGGGAGACGTGCACGCGGCTGCCGGCCTACTCGGTGACCGAGGTGGCCCGCGGCCTCGGGTGCGAGGCGTTCGCGGCGGCGGTGGACGGGGAGCTCGGGCCGGCGCTCGAGGCCGCGCTCGAGGCGGCGCGGGCCGGGCGGCCGGCGGTGGTGGAGGTGGCGCTCGACCCCGAGGTGAGGACCTGGTTCACCCGCGGCGTGGTCCGGACCAACTTCTTCCGGCTGCCGCCGGGCGACCGGGTGCGGATGCTGGCGCGCGCCGTGGCACGCCGGATCCGGCGCCCCTGAGCGGCCGCCCGGTGCCGGTGACACGGTGCAGTCGCCGGCGTGCTCTCAGCTGGTGGCCGTCCGGCCGAGCGCGAGCCGGTGCACGATCCGGAACGGAGCGTCGCCCTCGCGCGCGATGAGTGCCACCTCGCGCACCCGCCACCGGAGCGGGGACCAGCGCTCCTGGAGGGCCCGCACGAGCTCCAGGGCACGGCGCCTGCCGCCGGCCTGGCCGAGGGACAGGTGCGGCGTGAACCCGCCGGGGTGACGGGCGGTGTCCTCGCACTCCGGCACGGCGGCGAGCAGGGCGGCGTGCAGGCGCCGGAAGGCGTCCGGCGGTTCGGGCTCGAGCCACAGGGTGTGCCGGTCGTTCCGGTGGCGGAACCAGCGAATCCGGCTCAGCGTGACCTCGAACGGCTCGAGGGCGGCGCACACCGGGGCGAGGAGCCGGGCGGCGTCGGCGAGCTCGCCGGCCGGCCGGAACGGGTAGAGCAGTGTGACGTGCGGCATCCAGCGGTCCACCTTGCGGTCGTGCCGGCGACGGATCGCCTGGATCGGCGGCCACAGCTCGTCGGGTGGGACGGCGACCACCGCCGTGCGGTGACTGAGGCCCGTCGCGGGATGGCGCGGATGAGTCGGATCCCGCATCACGAGCCGGTCCTCACGCCGCCTCAGCGGGCGCCGACGGGCGGGAACTCGGCGAGGATCCTGTGCACCGCCTCGGCGGCACGACCCGCGGCCTCGACGGGACTCGAGCCGAGGCCGCCGAGGGCGCCACGCCACAGAGGTTCTCCACCGGGGAGCGAGATCACCTCCAGCGTGAGGGTGCCCCGGCGGAGCAGCGGCGCCTGCGTCGCCCCGGGTTCGTACGTCCCGTGCCGGTACCCGCTCTCGGCCGCGGTGGTGGACGCGAAGCGGACGGAGGCGCGGATGCCGTAGCGGGCGTTCTCGCCGCCGAGCCGGTAGCCGCGGGCGGCGAGCTCGCGAGCCACCGCCTCGCGCACCGCCCGCGCGAGGGCTGGATATCGCCCGATGTCGTCGTCCACCCACCGGAACGCGGTACCGACGGGGTAGGAGGCCGGCCGCACGACCTGGGTGCGGACGGGGACGTCGCGCGAGGCGGTGGTGCACGCCGCCACGGCGAGTGCCAGGGCGACCGCTGCGTGCCGAGCACCTCGCATCGGACCTCCTGGTGCCAGGATAGCAGAGGGCTCAGGGGCGCGGTGGGGGGGCGGGGGCCCGGCCACGGTCCGGGGACCCACGGCGGACGATCAGGAGCCTCGAGTGCCGGTACGGGATCTCGGCCACCGTCTCGAGGGTGGCGCGGACCCTCTCCGGGAGGCCGGCGAACGCGCGCGCGTCGCCCACCACCACCCGGCCGGCGTCGAGCTCGCTCTCGAGCGCGGCCGGGGTCGCGACGAGGCGGAACCGCATCCCCGTGAACAGGAGGTAGCCCGGCTGCAGGCGGCCGTACGCCACGCCTTCGCCCTGGCCGGGCGGCATCGCCGCGAGGTACGCCTCGCCGAGCGGCTCGAGCGAGAGGAGACGATCGAACCCCGTCCCCACCACGGGCAGGGCCGCGACCGCGAAGGCGGGTACGACCAGCGCGAGCGCACGGGTCGCGTCCTCCAGGAGCTCGCCGAGGGCGAGCACGAGCGCGGCCAGCGCCGGAGCCGCCACCGCCACGGCGGGCATCCAGCGGGCGGGCCCCTCGAGCCGGAAGTCTGGGTGCGGTGCCACCCAGAACGCGAGCCCGGCGGCGAGCGCCAGCCCGAGGAGGCCCCCGGCCGCCAGCGCCAGCCGCCCGGCGAGCCTCGGCGGCCGCTCCGCGAGCCAGTGCGCGGTCACCAGGCAGGCGGCGGGGAACATCGGCAGCGGGTAGAGCAGCGTCTTGCCCGACAGCAGCGACAGGAACGCCACCGTGGCCACCGGGAAGTACACCACGACCCGCGGCCCGCCCCGCAGCGCGTGCGGCTGGGTGAGGAGCCGGATCAGGGCGACGAGCACCAGGGGAGACCACGGGAGCAGGGTTCCGGGGAGGGTCGCCAGGTGGTACCACCACGGCTCGCGGTGGGCGAAGGACGCCACCATCCGGCCCGCGCTCTGGTGCACCACCGTGGCCAGGAGCCACTCGCGCCCGCCCATGATCGCGGCCGGCACCAGCCAGGAGGCGATCACGCCGAGGCCCGGGAGCCACGCGGAGGGTGCGAGCACCGCGCGCCGGGCACCGCGATCGTGGAGAAGCGCCGGAGCCGCCGCCAGCAGCGGGAGCGCCACCGCCAGCGGCCCCTTGGCGAGCACCGCGAGCCCGGTCCACAGCCAGAACCGCCGGCCGGCGGCGCGCTCGCCGTCGAGCGCCCGGACCAGGTGGGCCAGCGCCACCGTGACGAGGAGCGTGAAGAGCAGGTCCATCCGGCACCCGCCCGCGAGCAGGGCGGGAAGGAGCGCGGTGGCGGTGAGCAGCGCTCCCCACGACGCGGTGAAGGGGGCGAGCGACATCGCGCGCCCCAGCCGGGCCAGCGCCACGGGCAGCAGGAGGTAGGCCAGCAGGGATGGCAGGATGCCGGCGACGGCGGAGCGTGGACCGAGGAGCGCCACCGCCGGAGCGAGCAGCCAGAAGAAGAGGGGCGGCTTGTCGCTGTACGGCTCGCCGCCGAAGGTGAGCAGGAACGGGTTCCCCCGCTCGAGCATCTCGTGGGTCACCTGAAGGTAACGGGTCTCGTCGGGATCCCACGGCGCGCGCCGTGCCGCCAGCACCGTCACTGCGAGGGAGACCAGCAGCACGGCCGCGACGAGGAGCGAGGAGGGGGAGCGTCGCAGGACGTCGCCACCGCCCACGGTCAGCGCTCCGCGGGCGGCATGAACGCGGGGATCCCCGTGAGGTGCTCGCCCACCACCAGGGTGTGGATGTCGTGGGTGCCCTCGTAGGTGTACACCGACTCGATGTTCATCAGGTGGCGCATCACCGGGTACTCGTTCACGATCCCGTTGGCGCCATGGATCTCCCGTGCGAGCCGGGCGCACTCGCGGGCCACCCACACGTTGTTGCGCTTGGCCAGCGAGACCGCCTGGTGGGTCATGGTGCCGGCGTCCTTCATGCGCCCGAGCTGCAGCGCCAGCAGGTGCCCCTTCACGATCTCCCCGTACATGAACACGAGCTTCTCCTGCACCATCTGGTGGGCCGCGATGGGCCGATCCCCGAACTGGATCCGGGTGCGGGCGTAGTCGAGGGCCGCCTCGAAGGTGGCCATGGCCGAGCCCAGCGCCCCCCACGCGATCCCGTAGCGGGCCTGGGTCAGGCACATGAGCGGGTTCCTGAGGCCGGTGGTTCCCGGGAGGATGGCGTCGGCGGGCAGCCGGCAGTCCTCGAACACCAGCTGCGAGGTCACGGAGGCGCGGAGCGAGTACTTTCCGCGGTGCTCCACGGTGGAGAAGCCGGGCGTGCCGTGCTCCACCAGGAAGCCCCGGATCCCCTCCTCGGTGCGCGCCCAGACCACCGCCACGTCGGCGATGGAGCCGTTGGTGATCCATGCCTTCTCGCCGTTGAGCACCCAGCCGTCACCGTCGCGGCGGGCACGGGTGCGCATGGCGCCCGGGTTCGAGCCGAAGTCGGGCTCGGTGAGCCCGTAGCACCCGATCGCCTCGCCCGCGGCGAGGCGCGGGATCCACCGGTCCTTCTGCTCCCGGCTGCCCCACTGGAGGATGGGGTACATCACCAGGGCCGACTGGACCGAGACGAACGAGCGGAGCGCGGAGTCGCCGCGTTCCAGCTCGCGGGCGATGAGTCCGTACGCCACGGCCCCGAGCCCCGGCAGACCGTACTCCGAGAACCCGGCGCCGAGCAGCCCCAGCTCCGCCATCTCCGGCACCAGATGGCGGGGAAACTCGCCGCGCCAGGCCCACTCCTCGATCTCGGGCAGCACCCTCCGCTCGACCCAGGAGCGGACGGTATCCCGGACCATGCGTTCCTCCTCGGTGAGGAGATCGTCGAAACGGTACAGGTCGAGATCCTCGTAGTGCACGGCGCCTCCCTCGAGGTGGGCCCCATTCTGCCACAGGCGGGATGCCGCCCGCGCCACGGCTGCACCGGGACCGCCCTGCTACCATCGGTGCGAGATGTCGCGCGTCCTCGCCTGGCTCTCCGTGGCCGCGCTCGCGGCGCTGCCGTGGGCGGCATTGCGGGCGCCGTGGCTCGCCCCGGCGGTGGCCGTGGCGGGGGTCGTCTCGGCCGCTCCGTGGCGCCCGAGGCGCGGCGCGGACCCCGAGGGGTCGCTCCTGGAGGCGGGCTCGGCGGGGCTGGCGATCTGGTCCGTCTCGCACGAGGCGCTGCCGGGGTGGCTGGCGCTGGCGGCGGTGGTGGCGCTCGTCGGCTGGGCCGGGACCCGGCGCCCGGTGCCCCGCCCCGACGCCGCCGACCTGGTGGCGCTGGTGGGGTGGGGCGGTGCCCCGCTGATCCGTCCGGAGATCGTGGCGCATCCCGGGGCCTGGGTGGCACCCGCGGTGCTCCTCGTCGCCGCGCGACGGATCGCGCTGCCGGCGCGCCGACGTGCGGGTCCCGGTCTTCCCGGCCCGCCGGCGCGGGAGGTGCGCGGAAGGCTGGTCCTCGACGGCGTGGTGGCCCCCGACGAGAACGGGCTGCCCGCCCTGCCGCCGCTCGATCTCGAGGTGGCCCCCGGAGAGTCGGTGGCTCTGGTGTGCGACGATCCCTCCACGCTGGCGCCGGTGGTGGAGGTGGTGGCGGGGCGGCGGGCGCCGGCGGCGGGAACGGTGACGGTGGACGGGGAGGCGCCGGACCCCGCCGCCCCGGTGGTCGCGGTGGTGGCGCGGGGGGAGCGGTTCGTCCCGGGCGACCTCGAGTCGAACCTCGCCGCCCTCCGCGAGCAGGAGCTCGAGCCGGCGGCGGCGCTGGCGGCGCGCGAGAGCTGCGCCCTGGACACCGTGGAGCGGGCGCTCGACGGGTGCGAGCTGGACGCGGAGGGCGAGCCGCTGGGGGAGCTCGAGCGCCTGCTGGTGCTCGCCGCCCGGGTCCTGGTGTCGGCGTACCGGGTGGTCGTCGTGCTCGACCCGGTGCCGTGGGTGAACGCGGCGCGCGGCGAGGCGTGGCGGCGGGCGGTGGTGCGGGCGTCGGTGGGCCGCACCGCGCTGTGGATCACCGCGGACCGTGAGCTGGCCCGGCGGGCGCACCGCACGGTGCTGCTCCGCGCGGGGGCGTGGCAGGAGGTGGAGCGATGAGCCACTTCGTGGGTGGGTCGGCGCCGGCGATGGTGCGCCAGATCGCCGAGGGGTACACCCTGGTCTCCGCGGTGTCGCTCAAGAAGTTCACGGTGGCGGAGCTGGAGCAGCTGCGGTTCGAGATCGAGAGGAGGCTGCGGGACATCCGGGGCGAGCCGATGGACCTCGAGGACGTTCCCGCCATCCAGCAACGGAACCGTCGGATCTCGCGCCTCGAGGGTGCCCTCAGGGTGGTGCGGGGAACGCTCGGGCAGCGGCGGCGGGGCCGATGACCCCCGTCGGCGAGTGGTGGGAGGCGCTGCCGGGCGACCCGCTCGGGTGGCTCCTCGACGGGAGGCACCCCAACGTGGCCTGGCGGACGCTGGTGGAGCTCGTGGGGCGTCCACCGGACAGCCCCGCGGTCCGGCGGGCGCGGGGCGGTGCCTGCGCGGCCGAGCCGGTGGCCACGCTGCTCGCTCCGCTCCTCCCCGACGGCAGGTGGGATGTCGCGGGCGACGCGTGGTCGGCGGGGGGCGGCGGGTGGCGCCTGGTGGCGGCGGTGGAGCTCGGCGCCGACCCGGCCGATCCGCGCCTCCAGGCGGCCGTCACGGTGATGCTGGATCGGCGGGAGCTCCCGCCGGGGTGGGACCGCGGCGACGGCGTCGGCGGGCCGTGCGCGGCGGCGAGGGCGCTCGCCGCCGCGGCCGCGCTGGGGCTGGCCCGGCACCCCGTCGCGCAGGAGGTGGCGGCGCGGCTCGAGGAGCTCCCGTGGCGGTGCGGGGCCACGGCGGGGAGCGTGTGCCGGGCCACGGCGGTGGCGGCGCTCCTGGCCGCGGGCAGGGCGCCGCAGCTCCGGCGGCGGGCCCTCGCCGGGCGGGCGGTGGAGGTGCTGCTCGGGGAGCCCGACGCCGTCCCCGAGCTGCCCTCGCACCCCAACCTGTGCGCCACCGATCCGGTGGAGGAGACCTGGGCGCTGGCGCTGGCCGGTGTCGGGCCGCGGCCCACCCTGCGTCGCCGTCTCGAGTGGGTGCAGCGGCTGGCCGGGGAGGGTGGGCGCTGGCGGGTGGCGCCGGGGCCGCCCCCCGAGCTCGCCGGGCTGCGTGCCCCGGCGTGGGACGCGGCCGCCGCCCGGTTCGTCACCCTCCACGCGGCGGTGGCGCTGTCCCGCTACGCGGTGGCGGTGGGGCTCGAGCGGAGGTTCCCGCAGCGGCCCGGTTGAGGGCCGCGATCACTTCGCCCGGGCCTCCGGGCGCCCGGCCAGGGCGGCGCGTACCGCGGCGGGATCGGCGGTGGGCAGCAGGCACGCACCGTCGCGGCAGACGTACGCCACGGGACGGCCGTCCGCGGGTCCCTGACCGGCCGTGAACGGCGCCAGGCGCCGGACGGGGTCGCCCTCGGGACCGGGAGGCACGAGGAGGACCACCGAGCCCGGGTGGTACCCCGCGCGGGCCGCGGCGACGAGGGCGCGGGTGCGGCGATCCCCGGGATCGCCCGCCACCACGACCTCGTACGTGGGCGCCGCCGTGGATGCGATGGCGGCCAGGAGGGCGGTGTGGGCCGAGGGCGCGCGCCGGACCGAGGGGCCTGCCGCCGCGGCGATGCGGCGGGCCGCCTCCGCGAGGTCGCCGCGGCCGGTGAGGCGGGCGAGGCGGAGGAGATCGTCCACCAGCACGGAGGAGCCGGCCGGCAGCGCGCCGTCGCCGGCGTCGCGGGGCCTGACCGGGAGATCGGGCGAGCTCTCGGTCATGTAGAGCCCACCGTCGGGGGCCACGAAGCGCTCCAGCGCCCGGGTGGCGATCTCGAGCGCGGCCTCGAGCCACACCGGATCCAGGGTCGCCTGGTGGAGCTCGATCAGGCCCCAGGCCAGGAAGGCGTGGTCGTCGAGCATCGCGGGGACGGCGGCCTCGCCGGCGCGGTACCGGTGCAGCAGCGCACCGTCGCGGTCCTCGAGGTGCGCGAGCACGAACCGCGCCGCGCGCTCGGCCCGGGCGGCGAGGGACGGGGCGTCGAGCACCACCCCCGCCCGCGCGAAGGCGCCGATGGCGAGGCCGTTCCAGTCGGCGAGCACCGTGTCGACGCGCAGCGGCCGCGGGCGGCGTGACCGGGCGGCGAGGAGCGCCCGGCGGGCACGCTCGAGCCGGCGCCGGAGCTCCCCGGGTGCGATGCCCAGGCGGTGCGCCACCTCCGGGTCGGGCGTCCCGATCCGGTGGAGAATGTTGCGGCCCGTGGCCATGCCGGTGACCTCGTCGCCGTAGTTGCCGTCGGGCTCGAGGTTCCAGGCGGCCACGGCCGCCTCCAGCTCGGGCCCCCGCAGCACGGCCCGCACCTCCTCCATCGTCCACAGGTAGAACCGTCCCTCCTCGCCCTCGCTGTCCGCGTCCTCGGCGGAGGCGAAGCCACCGCCCTGCACGGAGAGGTCCCGGTCCACGTAGGCGAGGGTCTCGCGGGCGGTGGCGGCGAGGTCCTCGCGCCCGGTGGCCCGGTACGCCTCGAGGTGAGCCACCGCCAGCAGCGCCTGGTCGTAGAGCATCTTCTCGAAGTGAGGCACCAGCCAGCGGCGATCGGTGGCGTAGCGGTGGAAGCCGCCGCCCAGGTGGTCGTGGATCCCGCCGCGGTCCATCGCCTCCAGCGTCCGGACCACCATCTCGAGAGCGCGCCGCTCCCCGGTCCGGTACCAGTGCCCGAGGAGGAACAGGAGCGTGTGCGGCGTCGGGAACTTGGGCGCGGTGCCGAAGCCGCCCCACTCGGGGTCGAACCGGGCGGCGAGCTGACGGAACGCCGCGTCGAGCTCGGCGGGGCCGGGCTCGGCGGGCGGGCCGGCGGCGCCCGCCGCCCGCCGCAGCGCCGCGGTCACCTCGCGCGCGTCGGCGAGCAGGCGGTCGCGGTGGGTGCGCCACAGCTCGGCGATCCTGGGAACGAGCTCCATCATCCCCGGCCGGCCGAACCGGGCGTGCTTCGGGATGTAGGTGGCGGCGAAGAACGGCTCGCCCTCGGGCGTCATCACGATGGTGAGCGGCCACCCGCCGGAGCCCGTCAGCATCTGGCACACGGTCATGTACACCTGGTCGATGTCGGGACGCTCCTCGCGGTCCACCTTCACGTTGACGAAGGTGGCGTTCATCAGCGCCGCCACCTCGGGGTCCGCGAAGCACTCGCGCTCCATCACGTGGCACCAGTGGCAGGTGGCGTAGCCGATGGAGAGAAAGATGGGCCGGTCGAGCTCGCGCGCCCGCGCGAACGCCTCCTCGCCCCACGGGTACCAGTCCACCGGGTTGTCGGCGTGCTGGAGCAGGTACGGGCTCGTCTCGCCCGCGAGGCGGTTGGAACGGGGGGTGGGGCTCTCTCCGGCCATGGGTCCTCCGGCGGCGGCCAGTGCCAGCACTGTCACGAGAACGGGTCTCATCATCCGGGTCAACGTCGCCGCGCCCGGGATCCTTCCCCTGCACCGGGCTCCTGCCGGGGCGGGCCGGCTCCGGCCCGGTGCGGTTGGAGGGTGACAGCCGCCGGAGTCGCATGGATAATCTCGGGTGGAGAGCGCCTGTCGCGAGGCGCGGCGCCTCCGCACGAGGAGCGCGTGCTGGAGGAGACCCGGACCTGGGAAGGAGGGGGGCGCGAGGAGTGCCGGAGGGGTGCTCCTCCGGTCCCGGCACGCTGGCGCCTCCTGAGGCGGCTCGGCAGGGGCGGACAGGCGGAGGTCTGGCTCGCCGAGGACCTGGTACTGCGCGAGCGCGTCGCGCTCAAGCTGTTCGGGACGCCTCCCGGCCCGGAACCGCTCAAGCGGTGGCGGCGCGAGGTCCGGCTGGGCCGTACGCTCCGCCATCCGGGGATCGTCCGCATCCACGACCTGGTGGAGCACCGGGGCTCTCTCTTCGCGGTGATGGAGCCGGTGCTGGGGGGGACCCTGGCGGACCGCATCGAACGGGAGGGGCCGCTGCCCGTCGCGGAGGTGGTCCGCGTCGCGGAGGCCCTCCTCGAGGTCCTCGCCTACCTCCACGAGCGCGGGATCGTCCACCGCGACGTCAAGCCCTCCAACGTGCTCTTCGACCCCGACGGCGCGGTGCGCCTGGGCGACCTCGGCCTCGTGCGGGAGCTCGACCCGGGGGCGGCGGTGACCCGGACCGCCGCGGTCCTGGGCACGCCGGCGTACATGGCGCCCGAGCAGCTCGCGGGCGGGGCGCCGGCCCCTTCGTGGGACCTCTATGCGCTCGGGGTGACGCTGTACGAGGCGCTCGCCGGGAGACGGCCCTTCGACGGCGACTCGGCGTTCCTCGTGGCGGAAGGGCACATGCACCGCCGGCCCCCGAGGTTGCGCTCGCTCCGCGCCGGCTGCCCGCGCTGGCTGGCGCGGTTCGTGGAGCGGCTGCTCGAGAAGCGGCCGGAGGACCGCTGGCCCTCGGCCGCGGCGGCGCGCGCCGCGCTGCGCCGGCGCCGGGCGCGGTGGTCGCCGCGGACGGTGCGGGGGGCGGCGGCGGCCGCGGCGGGCGTGGTGGCGGTGGTGGGCGCGTGGACCGCGTGGACGTGGCTGGCCGCCGCCGACCCCGCCCGGCTTCTCATCGAGGGGCGGGCCGTCACCGCCCTCGACGGCGGCGGCCGGGAGCTGTGGCGGCGCGAGGTGGGCTGGACCGTGCGGCACGCGGCGGCCGCGAACCTGCTGCCGCGGAGGGGCCGGGAGGTCCTGCTCGCGGGGGGTGAACGCGGGGCGGCCCACGCCCGCTACGCGATCCTGGACCGCACGGGCCGGGTCATCCTCTCCCGCCGCCTGAGGGCACCGTACCCTCCGTGGCGGCGGATGGCGCAGGCGTGGCAGGTGCCCGCACTGGTGGTGGAGGACCTGGATCGCGACGGGCTCGAGGAGGCCGTCGTGCTCCTGGCACACCGCTACTGGTACCCGTCCGGGGCCTACGTGCTGGGGGTGAGCCGGGGCCGGCTCGAGGCCCACCCGGTCCTGGCCAACAGCGGCGCGCTGCACGCGGTGGCCCTCGGCGATCTCGATGGCGACGGCGTCCGTGACCTCGTCCTCGTCGGGCTCAACAACCCGATGGGGTTCCAGACCGTCGTCGTCGCCCTCGACGGCCGCGAGCTGAGGGAGCGGGGCGCGGTGGCGTTCTCGCCCGATCTGGTCGTGGACGTCGGCCGCGGCGGTGGGCCCGGCGAGCGGGCGATGCTCTTCTACACGCCGCTCGGGAGCGCCGTCACGCTCGCGCCGGGGCAGGTGTCGGTTCAGGCCGGGCCCGGAGGGGTCGAGCTCCGGATCGGGGAGGCGAGGCTGCGGCTCGATCCCTCGGGCAACCCGGAGGGGTCGCCACTCGCGGGGCGGGACGGCACGGCGAGGCGGGAGTTCTGGCGCGGGCTGTGGCGGCTGTGCACCCTGGTCGAGGAGCGCCCGCCGCGCGCCGCAGCCGCGTGGGAGGCGTTCGCCGCCGCCCACCCGCTGGTGCTCGCCGAGCGTGGGGCGCGGACGGCGGCCGCGCTCCTCGCCGCGCGCGCGATGGCCGACGCCAGGAGGTACCACGAGGCCACGCGGGTGCTCGAGGCAACGGCGAGCCAGCTGCCGGAGGAGCGCGACCTGTGGCTGCGCCTCGGGGAGTACCGCCTGCTCGCGGGGGACCGCTCCGGAGGACGGAGCGCGATCCTGCGCTCCACCGCCCCGGCCCACGGCGGCCGGACGGCGTACGATGCCTACCTCCTCCTGGCGCTCGACGCGGCGCTCCACGCCGACCCAGAGGCGTTCCGGGAGGCCGCCGACGCGATGCGGCGGATGGGGGGGGAGGCGGACGTCGGGGCATGGGCTCGCGGCGCGGAGCCCATGCTGCTGTTCGCCCAGGGCCGGTGGTCCGATCCGCGCCTGGCCGGGGCGGGTGACGACCCGATGTTCCCGGCGGTGCGGTGGCTCCGGATGTGGGCAGCGCTCGAGCGGGGTGCCCGGCCCCGCGAGGTGCTGGCCACCGCCGGCTCCCGGATCGAAGGCGTGGACCTGCCCGAGCTCGGCCGCCTGGTCCGTGCCGAGGCGCTGCGGCGGATCGGGCGGCTCGCCGAGGCCGTGGGGGAGGCGGAGGAGGCGCTGGATGCGCTGGAGAGGGCGGGGCGCCGTTCGTTCGAGGCCCACGCGTGGGTTCCCCTCGCGCGCTACGAGCTCGGCCGGTGCCTCCTCGAGGCCGGCGGGACCGCGAGGGCCCTGGCCCAGCTCGCACGCGCGGCGGCGGCAGCCCCCGGGACCTGGTACGGCCGGGCCGCGGCGCGCCTCAGCCGCGCGGCGCGCGGAGCGTCGCGAGGAGCTCCCGGAGGTCGGCGGGAAGGGACGCCTCGAACTCCAGGCGCGCGCCGGTGACGGGGTGGTCGAAGGCGAGGCGCCAGGCGTGGAGCGCCTGGCGCGGGAAGGCGCGACAGGCGGAGCGGGCGGGCTCGTCGAGGTTGCGCCACTGGCGGCCCGCGTACACCGGGTCGCCCACCAGGGCGTGGCCGATGTGGGCCATGTGCACCCGCACCTGGTGGGTGCGGCCCGTCACCAGCCGGCAGCGGACGAGGGCGGTGCCGGCGAACGCCTCCGCCACCTCGTACAGCGTCCGCGCCGGACGCCCCGAGGCGACCACCGCCATCCGCTTGCGGTCACGCGGGTGGCGTCCGATGGGCGAGTCCACCACGCCTTCGGGCGGGTCGGGGACGCCGTAGGTCACCGCCAGGTACGTCTTCTCCACCCGCCGCCACTGGAAGGCGCGTGCGAGCGCCAGGTGCGCGCGGTCGGTCTTGGCCACCACCATCAGGCCGGTGGTGTCGCGGTCGAGGCGGTGGACGATGCCGGGCCGCTCGACCCCGCCGATCCCGGAGAGGTCGCGGCAGTGGTGGAGGAGCGCGTTGACCAGGGTGCCGTCCGGGTTGCCGGCGGCGGGGTGGATCACCAGGCCGGCGGGCTTGTCGAGCACCAGGATCTCGCTGTCCTCGTAGATCACGTCGAGGGGGATCGGTTGCGGCGCCACGCCGGAAGGCCGCGGCGCCGGCTCCTCCACCTCCACCACCATCCCGGGCCGCACTGGCTGCGAGGCCCGCGCCGGACCACCGTTCACGGTGACCAGGCCCCGCTCGATGAGCCGCTGCACCCGCGAGCGCGTCCACCCGCGTCCGCTCGCGGCCAGCCAGCGGTCGAGGCGGGTGCCCTCGGCACCGGGCGGCACGGTGAGGCGGTGGCGGGTCACGGCCCCGAGCGGGAGATCCGCAGGTGGAGGCCGATCCCGGCGGCGAGCAGCACGAGCGAGATCGCCTGGCTGGTCGAGAGCACGCCGGGGATCACGAAGCCGCGGGCGGCGTCGCCGCGGGTGAACTCGAGCAGGAAGCGCGCCACCGGGTAGAGGGTCAGGTACCAGGCGAGGACGCGCCCGGCCCGATGCTCCCGCGCGAATGTCCGTTCCAGCACGGCCCAGATGATCAGGTTGGCGAGCATGGCGTAGACGGGGAACGGGTGGAGCGGCACGCCCAGCGGGGTGCCCACGTTGGCGTGGGCCCGCGGGTCGGTGTAGACGATCGCCCAGGGGAGATCGCACCGCGCCCCCCAGCAGCACCCGGCCATGAGGCACCCCACCCGGCCGATGGCGTGGCCAAGCGCCACCGACGGCACCACGGCGTCGGCGGTGGGCAGGAGCGGCAACCGGTACCGGCGGAGCAGGACCACGAACGCCACCAGCCCGGCCAGCAGCCCTCCCAGGAAGACACCTCCCGCACGCAGCACGCTCACGAGCTCCGCGGGGTGGGCCGCGAACCGCCGCCATTCCACCGCCACGAGCATCAGCTTGCCGCCCAGCAGCCCCCAGAGGACGACCCAGAGCGCGAGGTCCACCAGGCGATCGCCCGGGAGGCCGGCGCGGTTCGCCCGCCGCCGGAGGGTGACGAGACCCACGATCACCGCGATCACCAGCATCACCCCGTAGGTGGGCAGCTGGAAGAAGCCGAGGTCGACGAGGACGGGGTGCATCAGCCCGCCTCCCGGTCGCCGCCGCCGCGCGCGGCCGCGAGCTCCGCCACGATCACCGCTGCGGCGCCCAGCGTGATGGCCGCGTCGGCGAGGTTGAAGTCGGGCCAGGAGAGCTCGCGACCACCGGCGCGGACGTAGAGGTGGACGAAGTCCACCACCCAGCCGTACAGCACGCGGTCCCACAGGTTGCCCACCGCCCCGCCGAGGATGGCGCCCAGCCCCAGCGACGCGAGGCGCGGGCCGTCGCCGTGCCGGGCCACGAGGTAGGCGATCACCGCCACCGACACCACGATCACGGCCTGAAGCGCCAGCTGGACCCGTGGCCCTCCGTCCGCGAACAGCGAGAACGCGATGCCACGGTTGTGCACGTGCCAGAGCGCCACCCCGGGCACCAGGTCCGTCCGGGCGCCCAGCGGGAGAGCGGCCATCACCGCCACCTTGAGCAGGCGGTCGGCCGCCACCACGCCGAGGGCGACGATCCAGGGGAGCGCGCGGCCCATCAGCCCTCGCTGCCCCGGCCGGCCGCGGCCTCGTCCCGATCCGCCTCGAGGCGGAGCACCACCCCGTGGCAGCGGGGGCACAGGCCCGGGTGGGCCGGGTCCTCCACCAGCCGCGCGAACCGCCGCCAGCAGCGGGCGCACGCCGGGGCGTCCCAGGGATCGGAGGTCACCAGCAGGCCGGGATAGGCGTCCACCGGCTCGCCGCCCTCGCCGTCCCAGGCCACGTCGGAGACGATGAGCAGCTCGGCGAGGTCCGCCCCGGTGACCTCGAGATCCTCTCGCACCGTCGCGGTCTCGCCTCCGAGCCGCACGCGGGCCTCGAGCGACTTGCCGACGGCGTCGTCACGGCGAAGCGCCTCGAGCTGCCGGTACACGACCTCGCGGAGCGCCAGCAGCCGCTGCCACCTCGCGTCGAGCTCGGGCGCCTCGGGCACGTCCTCGAGGGTCGCGAAGGTGGCCAGGTGCACCGACTCCGGCCGCCCCGCGCCGGGCAGGTGGCCCCACGCCTCGTCGGCGGTGAAGCTGAGCACCGGCGCGAGGAGGGTGAGCAGCGACTCGGCGATGCGGTGGATCGCCGTCTGCGCCGCGCGGCGGGCGGGGTCGTCGGGATGGGCGCAGTAGAGCCGGTCCTTGAGCACGTCGAGGTACAGGGCCGACAGGTCCACGGTGCAGAAGTTGAGGACGGCGTGGTAGACGGCCGACAGGTCGTAGTCGCGGTAGGCGCGAACCACCCGCCCGGCGAGCCGGCGGGCGCGCCGCAGGATCCATCCCTCGAGCCCCGCGATCCGCTCCACCGGGACCGCGTGCCGGGCGGGGTCGAAGTCGGCGAGGTTCCCCAGGAGGAACCGGATCGTGTTGCGGATCTTCCGGTACGCCTCCGCGTTGCGGGCCATGATCTCCTCGGAGATCCGCACGTCCTCCTTGAAATCCACCATCACCGTCCAGAGGCGCAGGATGTCGGCGCCGTAGGTGGCGAGCAGATCCTGGGGGGTGACGACGTTGCCCTGCGACTTCGACATCTTGTGACCGTTCTCGTCCACGACGAACCCGTGGGTGAGCACCTCGCGGTAGGGTGGGGAGCCCTTGAGGCCGATGGAGGCCAGCAGCGAGGACTGGAACCAGCCGCGGTACTGGTCCTGCCCCTCGACGTACAGGTCCACCGGCCAGTCCAGGCCCCAGCGGTCCGTGTCGCACACCGCGAGGTGGGAGACGCCCGAGTCGAACCACACGTCGAGGATGTCGGTCTCCTTCTCGAACCCGGTGCCGCCGCAGGAGGCGCAGGCGTACCCGGCCGGGAGCAGGTCCTCCACCGGCCGCTCGAACCAGGCGTCGGTCCCTTCCCGCCGGAACAGCTCACGGATGTGGCCGAACACGCCCTCGTCGATCACCGGCTGGCCGCACGCGCGGCAGGTGAGGACGGTGATGGGCACCCCCCACAGCCTCTGGCGCGAGATGCACCAGTCGGGGCGGCTGGCGAGCATCCCCGCGATCCGCGCCTGCCCCCAGCGCGGGATCCACCGTACCCGCTCCACCGCCTCCAGGGAGCGCTCGCGGAGCCGGTTGCGATCCATCCGGATGAACCACTGCGGCGTGGCGCGAAAGATCACCGGGTTCTTGCACCGCCAGCAGTGGGGGTAGGCGTGGGCGATCTCGCCCGAGGCCAGGAGCACGCCGAGCTCGCCCAGGCGCTCCACGATGCGGGGGTTGGCCTCCCACACCGTGAGCCCGGCCCACTCGCGGACCTCGCCGGTGAACCGGCCGCCGTCGTCCACCGGGGCGTACGCCTCGAGGCCGTACGCCTGGCCGGTGTGGAAGTCCTCGGCGCCGTGCCCGGGGGCCGTGTGCACCAGCCCCGTGCCCTGCTCCAGCGTCACGTACGGCGCCACCACGAACAGGCCCGTTCGGTCCACCAGCGGGTGGCGGTAGTGGGTGCCCTCGAGCTGCGGGCCGCGGAAGCGCCGCTCGACGCTCCACTCGCTCCAGCCGGCGGCGTCCGCGACGCGTGCGAGGAGCTCCTCCGCCACCAGGTACACCGACCCCTCCACCCGCACCACCGCGTACTCGAAGTCGGGGTGGAGCGCGATGGCGAGGTTGGCGGGCAGCGTCCACGGCGTGGTGGTCCAGATCGCTGCGTACGCGGGCGTGCTCCCGGGGATCCCCAGGCGCTCGCGCGCGTCCGGCTCGAGGGCGAAGGCCACCGTCACCGAGGGGCTGGTGTGCTCGCGGTACTCCACCTCCGCCTCGGCCAGCGCGGTGCGGCACGACGCGCACCAGTGCACCGGCTTGAGGCCGCGCTCCACGTAGCCACCGAGGAGGAAGCCGTGCAGGGCCGAGGCGATCTCGGCCTCGTACTCGTAGTCCATGGTGAGGTACGGCTCGTCCCACTCGCCGAGCACCCCGAGGCGCCGGAACTCCTCCCGCTGGACCTCGACGAAGCGTGCGGCGTACTCGCGGCACGCCCGGCGCACCTCCGCCACGCTCATCTCGCGCTTGCGGTCGCCCAGCTCCTGGTCCACCTTGAGTTCGATGGGCAGCCCGTGGCAGTCCCAGCCGGGAACGTAGGGGCTGTCGTACCCCATCATCGTCCGGGACTTGACGATCACGTCCTTGAGGATCTTGTTGAGGGCGTGGCCCATGTGGATGTGGCCGTTGGCGTAGGGGGGGCCGTCGTGGAGGATGAACCGCGGCGCACCTCGCCGGGCCTCCCGGATCCGCCGGTAGAGCCCCATCCTCTGCCATCGTTCGAGCATCTCCGGCTCACGCTGGGGCAGGCGGGCCCGCATGGGGAACTGGGTCCGCGGAAGGTTGAGCGTGTCGCGGTACATCGGCAGCCTCGCCTCCGGCGGCGAGCCTACGCGCCGCCCGCGGGATCGTCAAGGCGGAGCTCGCCGCTCCGCCGCGGCCGCACCGGGTCGCGGTCTCCGATCCGGCTCCGGATGGGACGCGGACCACGGCCGTGGCCGCGCCCGACCCCGGCTCCGCCGGGGCGCCGCGTTCCTCACGGCTGCCGCGTCGGCCCGGAGGAGGGCGGCAGGATGGACCGCACGGTCTCGAGCAGCTCCTGGGTGGAGAACGGCTTGGTGACGTACCCCATCGCGCCGAGATCGCGGCCACGGCGGATGTCGTCGGCGAGGGAGCGCGCCGTGAGCATCACGATGGGAAGCTCGCGGTGGCGGGGGTCGGCGCGCAGCTCCTCGGCGAGCTCGAACCCCGAGTCGGGGCGCTCGAGGGCGATGTCGAGCAGGATCAGGTCCACCTCGCGGGTGGCGAGGATCTCGCGCGCCTCCGCGGCGCTCGCGGCCTCGTAGGCGACGTATCCCTCGCGCCGCAGCTTGTAGGCCAGGATCCGGAGGATGTACGGCTCGTCGTCGACGATGAGCACGCGCCCGGCCATCGGCCGCACTCTACCACGACTCATTCGCGCTCGTGCACGCTGCGGCGCCGGCTCCCCGCGGCGCCCCACACGAGCTCGGCGAGCACGAGCGCGAGGGACAGCGCGCCGACGGCCGAGATCACGCCACGCACGGCGCCCTCGCCGAGCCACCAGGCCAGGCGCTCGGGAGCGGCGATCGTCAGCCGACCCCACGCCGGGCTCCACGGCAGCAGGAGCAGCGCGAGCCCGGCGTGCACGAGGAACGTGGCGTAGGCCACCACCAGCGCGACCCTGAAGGCTCTCCGCACCGGCGGATGGTAGCGCAGAACGCCCGGGGACGTGCTAGCGTGAGGGGGTGGGCGAGGTGCTCTGGGTCTCGCCGCTCCCGCCGGTCCGCTCCGGCGTGAGCGACTACTCCGCCGAGCTGCTCCCGTACCTGGCGCGCGCCGTACGGCTGCGGGTGGCGACCCCACCCGGCTGGCGCGACGGGGAGTGGGCTCCCCCCGCGGAGGCGGCGCTCGTCGCGGGCGACCGTCCGGCCCGCGAGGACGACATCGTGGTGGTCCACCTGGGCAACAACCCGCACCACATCTGGACGCTGCGCCATCTCGAGGGCCCCGGACGGATCGTGGTCGTTCTCCACGACCTCGTGCTGCATCATCTCCTCGTGGAGAGCACGCTGGCAACGGGGGACTTCGCCGCGTACGAGCGCCTGCTGGTGGCGGCCCACGGCCACCAGGGGGAGGCGCTGGCGGCGGCGCGCCGCTGGGGGTTCACCGGTCCCAGGGACCCGTTCCTGTTCCCGGCGCGGCGGCCGTTCCTGGAGCGGGCGGCGATGGCCGTGACGCACTCGCGCTGGGGAGCGGAGCGGGTGGCCCGCGAGCGGCCGGACCTTCCGGTGGAGACGGTTCCCATGGGGGTGGCCGATCCCGGCCCGGTGGACCGCGCCGCGGTGCGGCGCGAGCTCGGCGTGGGGGAGCGGGAGCTCGTCCTGATGCACCTCGGGTTCCTCACCCCGGCCAAGGGGCTCCACGTGGTGCTGGCGGCGGTGGCGGCGGCGACCCGGCGGGGTGTGGCGGTGCGGCTCGTCCTGGTGGGGGAGGGTGGGGCGGGCGGCGGACCGCTGCGGGAGGCGGCGGCCGCGCTGGGGATCGAGGACCGGCTCACGGGCACCGGCTGGGTGGACGTGGAGGCGATGCGGCGGCTGCCGGCCGCGGCCGACCTGGGCGTGGTGATACGGAGCCCCTCGGCCGGCGAGACCTCGGCGGCGGCGCTCCGGTTCCTCGCCTGCGGCACGCCGGTGGCGGTGACGGGCCTCCACCAGCTGCTGGAGATCCCGCCGGCGGCCGCGCCGCGCCTCACCCCGGGATGCGAGGCGGCCGACCTCCTGCGCCTCCTGCTGCAGCTCGCCGCTCGCCGGCCGCGGGCCGGGGTGCGGCGGGCCGAGGCGCGGCGCGCGTACGATGCGGGGCACCGGCTCGAGCGTGCGGCGGCGGCGTGGGAGGCCGTGCTCCGGAGGCTGGGAGCGGACCGTGCGGGGTGAGCCGGTGCCGGACCTGGGCCATCGGCTGGCGGCGGCGCTGGCGCACCACCGCCCGCGACGGCTGGCGCTCCGTCCCGGCGAGCGCCGCGCCGCCGTGCTGGTGCCCCTGCTCGAGACGGGGGACGGCCCGGCGCTCCTCGTGGAGCGGCGCGCGGACACCCTCCCGAGCCACCCCGGGCAGTACGCGTTTCCCGGCGGCGTCCTCGAGCCCGGCGACGGCTCCCTCGAGGCGGCCGCGCTGCGCGAGACGCAGGAGGAAGTGGGGATCCCGCCCGAGCGGGTGCGGCTGCTGGGGCGGCTCGGCGACGTGCGGACGCCCACCGGCTTCCTCGTCGCCCCGGTCGTGGGTCGGGCGGCGGGAGCGATCGAGCTCCGGCTCCAGCGAGAGGAGGTCGCGGAGGTGATCCTGGTTCCGGTCGCCGCGGTGGTGGACCGCGCGGCCTACCGCCTGGTGCGCCGCCGGACCAGGGACCTGCTCCTGCGCTCCACGGCGCTGGTGTGGCGGGGGCACGAGATCTGGGGCGCCACCGCCCGGATTCTCCTCGAGCTGCGGCGGGTGCTCCTACGCGCCGGCGCGGGCCAGCTCCTCGGCTGAGGCCGCGAGCTCGACCGCTCTCGCGGCGGTGCGGGCCAGCTCGAGGTTCTTCGCGAGGACCGGGTCCCGTCCGCCGGCGAGCTCCAGGGCCCGCTGGAACAGCGGCACCGCGTCCGCGTAACGTCCGGCGCGGTAGAGCGCCACCGCGAGCAGGGCCACCGCCCTGGGGTCGTTGGGACGCCGCTTCGCCAGCACCCGGAAGGCGGCGGTGGCCTCGTCCAGGCGGCGGCGCTCCAGGGCGAGCAGGCCGCGGAGGGCATCCGCGTCCGGAAGGTCGGCCACCTGCGACATCGCCAGCGTGCGCTCGGCGGCTGCCAGGTTCCCCGTCCGGATCTGGGCCGCGGCGAGCGCGAGAACCACGTCGGGATGGTCGAAGCCGCCCTCCACCGCCGCCCTCAGGTGATCGAGCGCCTCCTCGGGCCGACCGGCGGCCAGCAGCGCCTGGCCGAGCCGCGCCTCCACCTGCGGATCGTCCGCCCTGAGGTTCGCGGCCTCGCGCAGCGCCGCCAGTGCCCCGGTGGCGTCGCCATCCAGGAGCAGGAGCTCGCCGTACGCCAGCTGGACGGCGGGAAGCAGCGGGTTCTCCTCGAGGGCGCGCCTGAGCTCGCCGAGGGCCGTGTCCCGCTTGCCGAGGCCGGCGTCGATGAGACCCAGGGCCGCCCACGCGCGGTCCGACCCGGGGTGCTTGGCCACGAGCTGGCGGAACAGGTCCCGGGCCGCGGAGACGTCCCCCAGCTCGAGGTAGACCTCCCCGAGCCGGAGGGAGAGCTCCAGGTTGTCGGGCTGCTGCGCCAGCGCCGAGGTGAGGGCGATCCGGGCCTCGTCCCAGCGGCCGGCGCGCTGTGCGGCCTCGGCCAGGAGCTCGAGCGCCGCGATGTTCTGCGGCTGCCGGGAGACCGCCGTGCGGAGGTAGCCGAGAGCCGTCTCGGGGTCCCCGGCGTCGAGCGCGGCGTTGGCCTGGAGGATCAGGTCCGGGACCGAGAGGTAGGCCGGCGTGGGCGCGGGCCCCGGGCGGACCGGCACCCCGAGCCGGGCCGCGAGCCGCTCGCGCAGCGGCGGAAGCCGCTGGTCGTCGGGGTAGGCCGCCATCAGCCGGTCCAGGTCGGCGAGCGCACCCTCGAGGTCCTCACCGGCGGCGAGTCGCTGCTGGATCGCGGCCAGGGTGGCCTCGAGGTCCGGCGGTGGAGGCGTCGGCGTCGTGGGTGGTCTCGCGAGCTCCTCCCGTGCGCGCCCGAACAGCTTCAGGAAGTCCTCGGTGTAGTAGTCCGGGACGAGCTCGAGCGAGGGGTCCTCGACCAGCGCCGCCTTGAGGTGGGTGAGGGCCTCGTCCTCCTTGCCGAGGGCGAACTGGGTCCAGGCGATCTGGACGTGGAGACGGGCGCGGTGGCCCGGGTCCTCCGTCTCCGAGAGGGCTGCGGTGAACAGCTGCACCGCCGCCCCGAACCGCCCCTCGCGGTACGCCTCGAGCCCGGCCTGCTCGCTGGGGGTGGTCTCCTGGGCGGCGGCCGGGAGGACGCAGGCGAGGGCGAACAGCGCAGCGGCGATCCGGTACCCGTACCTCATGGCGCCACTTTACGCCGCGCGGCCGGGCGGGGCAAGCGGCGCCGCGCCGGCGCCTCCCGGATCTCGCGGTGTCCCGTCGGATCGGCGGCCACGCCCGGGTGCGAGAGAGGTTCCCCTGAAGGTGAACCGGCCGGGGCGCCTGTCGGCGGAGAGGGTACGGTGCGGCCGCAGGGGACACCCAGTCTCCCGCACGGCATCAGCCTGTGGCCATCACCTCTCGTGATGCGCAGCTCATGAGCACCGACCTCATCCTCGCGAGTGATGAGCTCGTAAGGCTGGTTCGTCACGGCATGACGGAACCCCTCATAATGGTAGAGGACGTCAGGAATCACGTGACCACGCCAGTCCTTCGTCACGGGAGTGAGGATGATCGTCGTCCCGGCGTGGGCGATGACAGGACTCACCTCTATCGTGTTCGTCGTCGCTTCACACTCCTCGCCATTCCAGAAACTCCCTTCAGGACAGTCATAACACGCTCCTACAGGGCAGGCGCGGTCATCACGAACCACCGCGCCCTGGGGAGGGGTTTCGTGACAACCTACGGGCGTGGAGCACGCCGGCAAGCACGCACCACCAGCGCAGTAACCCAGAGCACAAGCAACACCATCAGGTGCTGCTCGCACCCGCCCGCTGGGTTGGGAGCTCGTACTCGTATCATACGAGCACCCGCTCATCGTACACCGAGGGTTCGTGTAGTGCGTCGTCACGAGCA
The DNA here is from genome assembly GCA_964440565.1 of uncultured Thermoanaerobaculia bacterium. Classification (GTDB taxonomy): domain Bacteria; phylum Acidobacteriota; class Thermoanaerobaculia; order Thermoanaerobaculales; family Sulfomarinibacteraceae; genus CAYTTB01. The sequence goes on along the minus strand of CAYTTB010000024.1, from coordinate 1,274 downwards.
ACTCCTCCTCAGTGCAGTTATCAAGCAACGACCACGTCGTGACGGTCTCATCATGAGCCTCGCACACGTCAGCACCGCACGGGATCCTCGCGCAATCACTATCGGCACCGTCAAGAAGACCGTCACAATTATTATCAACCCCGTCAGTGCAGACCTCCCGAGCTGCTGGCGACGCCGCGGGGTTCGTATCATCACAATCACCGCCTTGGCTCGCGAAACCATCAGGGCAGCCGCGCGCGTCACAAAAACAACCATCAACTGGTTGGTCACCGTAACCATCATGATCACGATCCACGTAACTCATTGGGGTGTCATCAACCACGCCGTCACAATCATCATCCACGCCGTTACAATACTCACCAGCGCCCGGGTAGACTTCGGGGTTCGTATCATCACAATCCCGTAATGAGCACGAACGCACGACGCCAGTACCGTCAAGGAAGGAACCATCACACGACATGCTCGCGTCAGCAAAGCCATCACGATCATCATCACAACCCTCATCAACCACGCCGTCACAATCATCATCAGCGTTATTACACACCTCAACAGCACCAGGATGGATTGCTTCGTTCGTATCATCACAATCATCACACGAGTACCCGTCATGATCATCATCCGAGCAGCTCGTCACGCACTGGCCGTCCTGGCAGACGCCCACGCCACAATCACCATCGTTCCGGCACTCCACGCACGCTCCGTCCTTGCAGTACGGCGTATCAGCAGGGCACGTCCTTGCTTGCCACGTGAGGCACTGGCCGTCCCAATACCCGCACTCACGAATGGTTTGTTCATTCACGCACTGAGCCGCTCCTTGAGGAGTGCACTCGTCGGTGCACACCCCCCCGCACACCCCGCCGTTGCAACCCTCGGGGCACGCGACCGGCGCCGACCACTCCCAACAACCGCTCGTGCTGTTATAGAAGCAACTCTGGGTGTGATCAGCGTCATAACACCGCACCTCTCCTTCCTGGCAGGCGTCCTGGCACGTCACGTCAGCAACGCACGAATCCCCCTCCCAGTGAAACCCAGCACGACACGAATAACATTCTTGTGGTGCAGGACAATAATAATCAAGAAGATCCGAATCTGCGGGTTGTTGCGAGAGACACTTCGCAGGTAACGAACACTGCTCCTGGCAGAGCGGAGGAGAATCATCAGTACAGAACTTATCAGGATTACTCGCACACTTTGTTCCAGGAGATAAAGGCGTGTGCTCGCACGTCGCCGCGCCGTTCACCACTTCGCACGTGTCGGTCGTGCACGGGTTGCCA
>CAYTTB010000023.1:0-41187 GCA_964440565.1 uncultured Thermoanaerobaculia bacterium | reverse complement strand
GCCCGGGCCGAGCTCCGGAGCGGGACCGCGACGGGGAGCGAGGCCGGATCCGTGACCGCGGCCGGGAGCGGGACGCAGACCGTGACCGCGGCTGCGACCGAGGCCGTGTCCGGGGCAGGCCACGGCGGGGGGCGACCCCACGTCCCGAGGTGAACACTGTCCCCAACTCCCGACCCCACGTCCCGAGGTGAACACTGTCCCCAACTCCGAGGTGAACACAGTGTCCCCAACTCGCTCCGGCGTCCTTCGCGTGTCGTCGCGGCCTCCGGCCGCTCCCCGGGACGACACGAGGGCCCGCAGCGCCCACCGCCGGGGCGGGCCCGGCACCGGAGCGGGCCGGGCCCGCGAGGCGGCACCGGAGCGGCCGGCGCCTACGCCCCGCGCAGGAAGTCGAGGCGGGGGATCCGCGGGATGAGGCGCGCGCGGTGGGCGCGCTCGAGGAAGCGGCGCACCGCCTCGCGGCCGCGCTCGCCGTAGTCGAGGGTGAACTCGTTGACGTACATCCCCACGAACCGGTCGGCGCGCTCGCGGTCGAGGCCGCGGCCGTAGGCGAGGGCGTGCTCCAGCGCCTCCTCGCGGTGCGTGAGGGCGTAGCGGATGGAGGCCTCGAGCAGGCCGGCCACGCGGCGCATCAGCGCCTCGCCGAGGTCGCGGCGGATCACGTTCCCGCCCAGCGGCAGCGGCAGCCCGCCGGTCTCCCCCGCCCACCACTCGCCCAGGTCCACCACCTTGTGGAGGCCCTCGTCGGCGTAGGTGAGCTGCCCCTCGTGGATCACCACCCCGGCGTCCACCTCGCCCGCCGCCACCGCCGGCAGGATCCGGTCGAAGGGCAGCACCGTGGTGCGAAGCTCCGGGTTCCAGAGCTGAAGCGCCAGCGCCGCGGAGGTGAGGGTGCCGGGGATGGCCACCGTGGCCGAGACCAGTGCTTGGGGCTCCATCGGCTCGCGGGCCACCACCACCGGCCCGTACCCGTCGCCCATGGAGGCACCGGAGCCCAGCAGGGCGTAGCGATCGTCCAGGTGGGCGTAGGCGTGGATGGAGACGGCGGTGACCTCGTAGGCGCCCTCGAACGCCGCGCGGTTCAGGGTCTCGATGTCCTCGAGCACGTGCTCGAACTCGAGGTCGCCGGTGTCGATCTTCCCCGCCGCCAGGGCGTAGAACATGAAGGCGTCGTCGGAGTCGGGCGAGTGCGCCACCCGGATCACGGTCATGGGACCTCCCCCCCCGGCGGCCGCCGGGGGGCGCATTCTACACCCCGTGCGCCGGCCCCGCCCTACCCCGCGGCCTCGCGCGCGGCGAGCACCCGCCACCGGTGGGCACCCCAGAGCGCGGCGCCGATGGCGCCGGCGAACAGGCTCCGCTCGTTGGTGACCACCTCGAGCGGGAAGCCGGCGAGCGAGAGCTTGAGCTCCAGCGCATGGACCAGGCCCCGGTCGAGCCCCAGCCCGCCGGTGATCACCAGCGGCGACGCGACCCCGAACCGTGCCAGCAGCTTCACCGCCCGCTCCGCGACCATCTCGTGGATCCCGCGGATGATGTCGGGCAGCGCGACCCCCTGCGCGACCAGGTTGATCACATCGGTCTCGGCCAGCACCGCGCAGATCGCCGAGGGCGCCTGGGGGGAGGTGGCGGCGAGCGACAGCTCCGGGATCTCCTCCAGGGTCACCCCGAGGTAGCGGGCGATGTTCTCCAGGAACTGCCCCGTGCCCGAGGCGCACTGGCTGGTCATGGTGTACTCCACCACCTTGCCGCGCTCGTCGAGCTTCATCGCCCGCATGTGCAGCGCCCCGAGGTCGAGCACGCTGCGCGCTCCCGGGTGGAAGAAACGGGCGCCCCGCGCGTGCGCCGTCATCGAGTAGAAGTGGCCGGTGCGCTGGCGCACCGCCTCGCCCTCGCCGGTGGAGGCGATGTACTCGAGCCCGTCGAGGCCGTACCCGGCCGCCTCGGCGCGCTCGAAGCACAGATCCACCACGTGCGCCGGGTCGCGCTTGCGGATCCGCTCCGACACCGAGAACAGCAGCCGCTCGGGCCGGTCCTCCATCACCACCAGCTTCACCGTGCTCGCGCCGACGTCACACCCCGCGACCCTCATGCCCGCTCCCTCGCGTACAGCGCCGCCCCCAGCGCTCCCATGTAGATGGAGTCCGGATGGACGTTGATCCGGATGCCGTCGTAGTTGGCGTCCACCAGCTCCCGGAGCACCCGCCGCACCGCCTCGTTCTTGGCCACGCCGCCGGTGAAGGTGAGCTCGTCGAACACCCCGCCGGAGCGCGCCAGCAGCGACATCGCCCGGAGGACGATGGCCCGGTGGAGCCCGAGCAGGATCTCCTCCGGCCGCTCGCCCGCGTCGAGCAGGCTGCGAAGCTCCGCGCCCGCGAAGACCGTGCAGGTGGAGGAGATGGGGACGTGACGGCACGCCCGGCAGGCGGTGGGTCCGAGCTCGCCGAGGCCGATGGCCAGCTCCTCGGCGATGTAGCCCAGGTACCGGCCGCACCCCGCGGCGCAGCGGTCGTTCATGAAGAAGCTGCGCACCACCCCCTCGTCGTCGAGCTGGATGGCCTTGGTGTCCTGGCCGCCGATGTCGAGCACCGTGTGCGTGCCCGGGAACAGGTGGTGAGCGCCGCGGGCGTGACACAGGATCTCGGACTGGATCTGCTCCTCGGGGAACGGCAGCAGCTGGCGCCCGTACCCGGTGCCCACCTGCATCGCCACCTCGATCTCGGTCCCGCGGAGGACCTCCGCCAGCCGGCGCCGCTCCGGGGGCAGCTCCGCGGCCAGCACGTCCACCGGGTCGAGCGGGTAGACCTCGTTCTCGACCCACGCGAGCCCCTTGTCGAGCAGGCCGAGGAAGGTCTCCCGCTCCAGCCCCGCCTCGGGGAGCCGCTCGGCGGCCTCCAGGTAGGCGGCGTACGCCAGGTCCTTGAAGAACAGCGACCGGTCCACGATGGCGCCCAGGGTGGACTCGTCCTCGAGGCGCGCGGTGACCTCGGCGGCCATCGTCTCCACCGGCGCCCGCCACTCGGGGTGGCCCATCCGCTCCGCGTGGTCCAGGAGCCGCTCCACGAGCAGGCGGTGCTTGTGCACGTAGTCCGCCCGGTAGTAGAGCGCCTCGCAGCGCGCGATCTCCTCGGGTTCGAGCCCCGCCGAACGGCCCAGCTGCGCCAGGCGGGCGTTGGTGAGGGCGGCGTGGGTGGCGATGCGGGTGGCCATCCCGTAGTTGGCGCGGGTGTTGGTGATCCCCTTGCCCACGACCCGGCCGCCCTCGTCCAGCGCCACCGCCTTGCACGTGGTGCTGCCGAGATCGATCCCCACCACGACCCTCATGCCCGCCTCCGCTTCTCCTCGATCACCTGGAAGTAGGCGTCGAGCCGGTTCTTGATGTGGGCGTGCGAGTAGTACCGCGGGTCCACGAGGTCGGACTCGATGAACCCCACGGGCACGCCGGTCCGGTCCTCCACCTCGCGCAGCAGCATCAGCTGCCCGGCCGAGAACGAGTTGCAGCTCTTGATCGAGTTGACCACCAGGCCGTCGGCGCGGTACTCCCGGATCAGCCGGCAGATGTACTCCACCCGCGCCGGCAGGCTGAGGTTGGTGTAGCAGCCGAGGCAGTAACGGGCCCAGCTCTCGAGCACCGCGTCCGGGTCGTGCCGGAAGCCGTCGTCGTAGATCCCGCCGACACGGGTGTAGGTGGAGGCCACCGCCACCGCCCCGCGGTCGTAGAACAGCTTCCAGAACTGGCGGAAGCTGGTCCAGTTGGGCGGGCCCTCCACCACCAGACGGAACCGTTCCTCGGTCATGGCGCCCTCGGGGGTGATGGGGCCGAGCCCGGCCGCCCGGCGGTCCTCGATCTCCTCCCACAGCCGCTCGTAGTACGCCACCGCGCTCGCGGTCCCGCGGAACGCGGTGAAGATGGGCGCGATGTAGTACACCCCGCCGAAGTAGCCGTCGATGGGCGACGGCACGTGGCGCGCGCTCTCCATGCAGCGCACGAACAGGTCCTCCGCCTCGCGGGAGTGCGCGCACAGCTCGCGTGCCCGGTCGGGGTCCCACCGCCTCCCGGTCACCCGCTCCAGCGCCGGGATCACCTCCTCCTCGAGCTGCCGCACCACGTAGGCCACCATGTCGTCGGTGACGGTGCCGTCGGCCTGGTACGGCACGTGGAGCATGACCGCCGGGCAGCCGTACAGCTCGCGCAGGTTCTCGAACCACTTCATGAAGGTGAAGCAGCCGGTGTACGACAGCAGCAGCAGGTCGGGCGGCGGCAGCGGCCGTCCCGCAGGCCCCACGTTCCCCGAGAGGGCCATCCCCACGTCGCACTTGACGTAGGTGCACACGTCCTCGGAATGGCCGGCCTTCTCGGCGGTGGCGATGAAGGCGCGCGAGCGCTGGCGCATCGCCGACTGCAGGGCGTTGATCTCCGGGTACACCCCGAGACAGTCGAAGGCCAGGATGAGCTCGCTCAGGTTGCCGGGCACGAAGGTGTAGATCACCTTCCGTCCCGAGTCCCTCGCGGCGGCGAGCTCCTCGAAGTAGCCCGCCAGCATCTGCTTCTGGAGCACCATCGAGGTGTCCTTGGCGACGGCGGCCTCTCCCATGGTCCCCCCCTCCGGTCAGCTCCAGAGCCGGATCGAGTCGCTGAAGGTGCCGGCCTGCTCCCGGATCCCCTGGTACTGACCCGTGTTCTCAGCATAGCGGAACGCGGTCCACGGGATCCCCGCCTCGTCCAGGGCACGCTGGAGGATCGGCCGCTCCAGCAGCGACGGGTCGCAGAAGGACGGCGCCGCCAGGATCACCCCGTCCGCCCGCACCGCCCGGACCCGCTCCACCAGCGCCCGCCCGCGGTCGCCCCGGGGGTCGTACGTGAACGGGGCCTCCCGCGTCCGGCTCAGGTAGCCGTCCACCAGGGCGCCGAACGGATCGCCCTCCTCGTCCAGGGGCGACGTGAACCAGTGCAGCCCGAGCAGCAGGTCGTGATCCACGATGTAGCAGCCGGCGCGCTCGATGGTGCGCAGCAGCCCCAGCGGCGGCTGCTCGCAGAACGCCCCCGCCACCACCACCCGGATGCTGTCGAGCGGGGCGGCGTCGCGCGCCGCCGCGGCCTCGACGTACCGCCGGACCATCTCCGTGTGCTCCTCGGGCGGCAGCGTCAGCGCGGAGCGCAGCATCCAGTACGCCTCGTCGATGGGTACCCGCTCGGGGTGCTCGCACCGCAGCGCGGCGAGCTCCCGGAGCGCCTCGGCCTGCCGGTTGGTGACCGCGATGGCCTTCCGCAACGCCCTCCGGTACGCCTCGTCCGGCTCGCGCCCCAGCACCCGGCGGGCGAGCTCCTCGAGCTGCCGCCGGTAGAAGGCACCGCCGATCCCGGGGTCGAGGTTCTGCGGCAGATCGAGGTACATCGCCCACTGCCCGGGGTGGAGCAGCTGCCACATCCCGGAGAGGTTGCGGATCACGTCACAGATCGAGGGGAAGACGAGGCCGTCGAGGACCTCGAGCCATCCCTTGGCGGCCACCTCGATCACCGACCGGGGCAGGTGGCAGATGTACGACTGGTAGTACGCGTCGCCGTGCACGATCTCCACCGCACCCGTGCCCCACACGCCCACCGCCAGCCCGCCCGCCGCGTACACGATCTCCCGCGGCGCGTAGGCGGGCAGGTAGCCCACGACCGGTGCATCCGGATGCTCCTCGCGCCAGCGCGCCACCGCCACCAGGGTGTGATCCTCGGCCGCGTCCCGCGCCCGCTCCACAAGACGATCCACCTCTCCGCTCACGAGCCCTCCCCCCCGCGCAACCCGCGCCAGACCGCCTCGGCGGTGATGGGCAGCTCGCGCACCCGGACCCCCACGGCGTCCTCCACCGCGTTGGCGATGGCGCCCATCACCGGCAGGATCGCCCCCTCGCCCACCTCCTTGGCGCCGAACGGCCCCTCCGGATCGCGCACCGGCACCGTGACGCTCACGATCTCGGGGGCGTCCGCGGCGGTGGGCAGCAGGTAGTCGTGCAGGTTCGGGTTGCGCAGCGCCCCCCCCACGTGCTCCACCTTCTCGAACAGCGCCTCGCCCATCCCCATCACCAGCGCCCCCTCCACCTGGCCGTGGAAGGTGGCGGGGTTGATCACCGTCCCCGAGTCGTGGGCGGCCCAGAACCGCTCCACCCGCACCGCGCCGGTCTCCGGATCCACCGTCACCTCGGCGGCCACGGCGCAGAAGCTGTACGCCGGCGAGGTGCCCACCGACGCGCCCTTGAACGAGCCGCCGAGCTTCGGCGGCGAGTAGCTGCCGGTGGCCACCAGCGGTCCGTGGCGCCGCTGGTACGCCACCGCCAGCTCCTCGAACGGCACCGTCACCTCGCCGTCGGTCACCGTGCCGTCGCGGTACCGCAGCCGCCGTGCGGGGCGCCCGGTCACCTCACGCCACGCCCGTCCCAGGCGCCGGCGGATTCCCCGCGCCGCCTGCAGGGTGGCGTTGCCGGCCATGAAGGTGATGCGCGAGGCGTAGGCACCGAGGTCCTTCGGCGCCACCGCGGTGTCCGCGGACAGGATCGAGACCCGCTCGTACGGCAGCCCCAGCGCCTCCGCGGCGATCTGGCACAGGATCGTGTCCGAACCCTGCCCGATGTCGGGAGCCCCGGTGAGGACCCAGGCGCGGCGTCCGTCCTCGGCGACCCGGATGGTGGCCATGGAGTGGGGCACGTCGCCGCGCACGATGGGGCCGCCCGCGCCGGAGATGAAGCACCCCAGCGCGAGCCCGATCCCGCGGCCGAAGGGAAGCCGCCCGTGCTTCCGGTCGAACCCCGACAGCCGCACCACCTCGTCCAGGCACTCGCGCACGCCGCAGCTCGTGATCCGGAGCTGGTTGACGGTCACGTACCCCGGCTCGATGAGGTTGCGCCGCCGGATCTGGACGGGATCGAGCCCGAGCTCCCGCGCCGCCACGTCCAGCTGCGACTCGAACGCCCACCGCGGCTGGGGGGTCCCGTTGCCCCGCTGCGCGCCACAGGCGGGCAGGTTGGTGACCACCCTGAAGGCGTCGAAGCGGAAGTTCCGGATCCTGTACGGCGTGGTGGTCAGGGCGCCGGAGTAGTACGCGGTGATGATCCCGTAGCCGGTGTACGCCCCGCCGTCCAGCACCACCCGCTCCTCGACCGCGAGCAGGCGCCCCTCGCGGTCGAAGGCCGAACGCAGCCGGATCGTCTGCGCGTGGCGGCCCCGCCCGTGCTCGAACGCCTGCCGCCGGTCCATCACCATCAGCACCGGCCGCCCCAGGCGCCGGGCCGCGATCACCGCCAGGAAATCGAGCGCGGTGGCCTCGGCCTTGCCCCCGAACCCGCCCCCCATCGCCGGCTTCACCACCCGCAGCGAGCTCTCGGGGATGCCGAGGACCCGGGCCACGTTGTAGGCCACGTAGCGCGGCGTCTGGCTCGCCGTCCACAGGGTGACGGTGTCGCCCTCGGGCACCGCCAGGGCCGCGGGCGGCTCGAGGTAGGCCTGGTGGGTGCGCTGCCCGCGGAAGGTGTCCTCGCGGACGTACGGCGCCCGCTCGAACACCGCCTCCACGTCGCCGAAGTCGTGGTGGATCTCGGTGTTGACGTTGCGCTCGTACCGCTCGTGGATGCGCGGCGCCCCCTCGGCCATCGCCGCCTCGGGGTCGAACACCGCCGGCAGCGGCTCGTACCGCACCCGGACCCGTGCCGCCGCCAGCTCCGCCAGCCGCCGGCTGGTGGCGAACACCGCCGCCACGGGCTCGCCGACGTGGCGCACCACCGGTTTCGGCAGCACGGTCTCGTCGTAGCGGGCCGGCGACACCCCGTAGGGGGTGTCGGGCACGTCGTCCGGGGTGAGCGCCAGCACCACCCCCTCCATGGCCAGCGCCTCGGAGGGGTCCACCTCCACCACCCTGGCGTGGGGGTGGGGCGAGGTCACCAGCGCCCCGTACACCAGGCCGGGGAAGTACAGATCGGCGGTGTACCGCGCCCGCCCCCTCACCTTGTCCTCGATGTCCTTGCGCACCACCGGCCGGCCCACCACCCGGTACCGGTCATCCCCCGCCCCCGCCGCCTCCTCCTCCATCTCGTCCCGGATGGCGCGGATCATGCGCAGGTAGCCGGTGCACCGGCAGAGGTGGCCGGAGAGCGCCTCCCGCACCGCCGCCTCGTCCGGATGGGGGTCCCGCTCCAGGAGGTGCACCGCGCTCACCACCACCCCCGGGGCGCAGAACCCGCACTGGAAGGCCCCGGCGCGGCAGAACCGCTCCTGGACGGGGTGCTCGACCCCCTCCACCGTCACCACCTCGCACCCGTCGGCCTCCGGCGCCAGGACCAGGCAGGAGTTCACCGGCTCTCCGTCGAGCAGCACGGTGCAGGCGCCGCAGTCGCCGCTGTCGCAGCCCCGCTTGGTACCGGTGAGGCGCAGGCGCTCGCGGAGGACGTCGAGGAGGGTCTCGGCCGGCTCCACGAGCAGGCGCACGGGCTCGCCGTTGACCGTGAGTGCGATCTCAACCACGGGCGGCCTCCTCCCAGCGGCGCGCGGCGAGCTCCAGAGCCCGCCGCACCGCCACCTCTCCCAGGTGCCGGCGGTACCCGGCGCTGCCACGGAGGTCGTCGAGAGGATCGAGGTCCGCCGCCACCGCCGCGGCCACGGCCCGCCAGGTGGCCTCGCCGGCGGGCTCGCCCGCCACCCCCAGGGCCGCCTCGTCGTGAAACGTGGGCACCGGCGAGGCGGCGGTGGTGGCCACCGCCAGGCGCGCCACCCGGCCGTCCTCGAGCTCCACCCGCGCCGCGGCACCCACCACGGCGATGTTCACCGCCGCCCGCACTCCCATCTTGACGTAGGCGCTCCCCGGAGCGGCGGCGTCGCACGCCACCCACTCGAGCAGCTCGTCCGGGGCGCGGGCGGTGCGGCGGACGCCGGTGATGTACGCCGCGAGCGGCACCTCGCGGGTCCCGCGCGGGCCGCGCAGCCCCACCCGGGCGCCGGCGATCAGCAGCGGCGGCGGGAGGTCGGCACAGGCGGCCGCGGTGCACAGGTTGCCGCCCACGGTGGCCCGGGCGCGGACCTGGGGGCTCGCCATCTGGCGCACGGCGTCGCCGAGCGCCGGAAGCCGGACGATCTCCTCCCAGCGCCCGAGGCGGGCCACGGTCACCGTCGCCCCGACCCGCACCTCGCCGCCGTCCGCCGCCAGCACCCCGAGCGGCTCCAGCCGCCTGAGGCTCACCAGACGCCGGGCGGAGGCGGTGCCGGTCTTGAGCGCCAGGACGAGATCGGTGCCGCCGGCGAGCGGTGCCGCCTCGGGACCGTGTGCGGCGAGGATCTCCAGCGCCTCGGCCACCGTCGCGGGGGCGTGGTACTCCACCGGCGGGACGATCATCGGCACACCACCAGGTTGCGCACCACCGGCCGCCCCTCGCGCAGGTCGTCGAAGGCACGGTTGATCTCGTCGAGCGGGTAGCGGTGGGTGATCAGCGGCTCCAGCGCCAGCCGTCCGTCCGCCACCAGCCGCACGATGCGGTGGTAGTCCACGGGCCGGCATCCGAGCGAGCCGAGCACCTCCATCTCCCGGAACATGATCCGGGCCGCGGGCAGCGCCACGTCCTCGGCGCTGTACCCCACCATCACGAACCGCCCGCCCGGCCGGAGGGTCGCCATCGCCTCCAGCATCACCTCCGGACGGCCGATCACCTCGAACGCCACGTCGCAGCCGCCGGTCGCCCGGCGCACCGTCCTGGCGACGTTCCCCTCCCGCGCGTCGAAGGTCAGCGCCGCCCCCAGCTCCCGCGCCAGCTCCAGCTTCTCGGGTACCACGTCCACCGCCACCACCCGCGCGCCGGCCAGGGCCGCCATCTGCACCACGTTGATCCCCACCCCGCCGCAGCCGAACACGGCCACGGTCTGTCCGGGGCGCACCTCGCCGCGGTGCACCACCGCGTGGTACGGGGTGGAGAGCGCGTCGGCGATGATGGCGCACGCCTCCAGGTCCAGCCCCTCCGGCACCGGCACCAGGTCCTTCGCCGGGACCACCAGCCGCTCGGCGTACCCCCCGTCCACGTGGTTGCCCACCATCACCATCCGCTCGCAGATGTTCTCGCGCCCGGCGCGGCAGGCGGCGCAGGTGCCGCAGGTGAGCACTGCCGGCACGATCACCCGGTCGCCCGCGCACACCCCGGCGACCCCCTCCCCCACCGCGTCCACCACCCCCGAGATCTCGTGCCCCAGGGTGACCGGCGGCTCCTTGAAGGTGGGCACTCCGTGGTCCAGGTAGTGCAGGTCGGTGTGGCAGACGCCGCACGCCGCCACCCGCACCCGCGCCTCCCCCGGCCCCGGCTCGGGCACGGGGACGTCCTCGATCCTGAGCCTCGACTCGCCGCGATAGTACCGTGCAGCCTTCATGCGCTCCCCCATGGGTACCTCGCCAGCACGGCCTCCAGCACCCCGCCGGCGACCGCGTTGGCCTTGTCCGACACCGTGAAGCAGTGGCGGCGCTCGCCGCGCGGGTCCACGTCGCCCAGCTTCTCGCCCTCGCGCACCTCGAGGCCGCCGCGCAGGAGCCCCCGCACCACGCCGCCGATGGCCGCGGTCACGGGCGACGCGTCCACCCGCCCCACCTCCTGGCCGGCCCGCACCGGCTCGCCGATGGCCACCGCCGGCGCCCACACCCCTGCCGCCGGGGCCCGCAGCACCCGCTCCTGCCGGTACCCCATGACCTCGCCCGGGACCCCGGTGTTGGCGGCGGCCGCGCCCGCCCACAGCACCCGTCCGAGGTCGTGCCCGCGCGCGGTCTCCACCACCGCGTGGACGTGCACGCCCACCTCGAACCCCGGGCCCAGGCCCACCACCAGCGGTGCCTGGTCCGGGCGCGTGTCGCGGGGCGGGCGCTTCCGCATCCGGGCGTCCACGATCACCCGCGGTGCCCAGACCCCGAGCGACGCCCCCTCCGGGTCCACCAGCACCGCCACGTGGTCGCCGCGCCGCGGCTCGGGCGCCGGGACCAGCCGCCCCCGCACCCCCTCCACCTCCACCTCGCCCGCCCACACGGCCGAGGCGAACGCCACCGCCCGCCGCACCACCCGCGGGTCCGGGCGCTCCAGCACCATCACGTGGAAGCCGGCCAGGTGGAGCCGGCGGGCCACGCCGGAGCCGAGGTCACCGCCGCCCCGCACCGCGATCCTGAGCACCGTTCCACTCTCCGATCAGCTGCGCCACGATGGAGATCGCGATCTCCCGCGGCGTCCGCGCGCCGATGGGCAGGCCCACCGGCACGCGAAGCGGCAGGGCCGCCGGGTCCACCCCGCGCCCGGCCAGCGCCTCCCGCAGCCGCCGCCCCTTGCCGCGCGAGCCGATCACCCCCACGAACGCCGGGGGGGTGGTGGCGAGGCGCCGGAGCGCCTCCAGCTCGAACTCCGGCTCCCGGGTCAAGAGCAGCACCGCGTCCTCCGGCCCCACCTCGGGGAACGGCTCCACCCGCTCCCAGTCGATGAGGTGGGTGCGCACCCCGGGGACCTCGCGGTGGTGCACCACCACCGGCTCCACCTCGAGCCCGGCGAGAACCGCCAGCACCTCGCGTCCCACGTGCCCGTGACCGAAGATCCACACCCGCCGCCGCGGCCGGAACCCCTCCACGAACACCGCCACCTCGCCCCCGCACCACATCCCCACACCGGGCTCGTCGAGACGCCAGCGGAGCAGGCGCGGCGGCCCGCCGCGAAGCGCCTCGCGCGCCGCCGCCGCCGCCAGCGCCTCGAGCCGCCCGCCCCCCACCGTCCCCATGGTGGAGCCGTCGGGGCGCACCACCAGTCTCGCCCCCGGCCGCACCGGGGCCGCGCCGCGCACCTCCACCACCGTGGCCACCGCCACCGGCAGCGGGCCCTCCACCGCCTCGCGCAGCAGCTCTAGCGGTGACGCCACTGCGGTCGCCTCCGCTCGGTGAAGCTCGCGATCCCCTCGGCCACGTCCTCGAGCTCGTAGAGCGGCCCCAGGAACAGCTCCCGGAGCCGGGGCAACGCCTCCTCCGCCGGGGCCTCGCCCAGCCCCAGCGCCCGCTTGGCCAGCCGGAGCACCGGGGTCGAGAGCCCGGCCAGCCGTTCCGCCACCTCGTCCCACCGGTCCCGCGGCAGCACCTCCTGCACGAGCCCGATCTCCCGCGCCCGGGCCGCGTCCACCGTCTCGCCGGTGAGCACCAGGTGCGCCGCCGCCTGCCGTCCCACCGAGCGCGGTAGCGCCCAGCACGCCAGCGGGGGGAAGAAGGCGAGCCGGATCTCCGGCTGGCCGAGCCTCGCCCCCGGGTCGGCCACCACGAAGTCGCAGAAGGCGACGAGCTCCAGCGCCCCGCCAAGGCAGGCGTCGTGGACGAGGGCCACCACCGGCGCCGGATGAGCGGCGATGGCGCGGCAGGCGGCCTCCAGCGCCGCCACCATCGCCTCCGCCTGGCCGGGCCGGTGCTCCTCCACCGAGGCGCCGGCGGAGAAGCATCGCCCCGCCCCCGCGAGCAGCACCGCCGCCACCGACTCGTCGCCGGCGAGCTCCCCGAGGCGCGCCGCGAGGCGCTCCAGCATCCCGGTGGTGAGCACGTTCACCGGCGGGTTGTCCAGGGTCAGCCGGACGATCCGTCCCGAGCGATCCTCCGAGATCATGCCAGCCTCCGGATCAGCGTCGCCATGGTCACGCCGCCGGCGCCGCACAGCGAGGCGATGCCGAGCTCGCCGCCGCGCCCCCCGAGCGCGTGCACCAGCGTGACCACGATCCTCGCCCCCGAGCACCCCGTGGGGTGGCCGAGGGCGATGGCCCCGCCGTGGACGTTGAGGCGCTCCCGATCCCAGCCCAGGTCGCGCTCGTTGGCCAGCACCTGCACCGCGAACGCCTCGTTGACCTCGAGGAGGTCGGCGTCGTCCAGGGCGAGGCCGGTCTCCTCCAGCAGCCGCGGGATGGCCACCGCCGGGCCCCGGCCCATGAGCCCGGGCTCCACCGCCGCCTGCACCACCGCCTCCACCGCCGCGAGCGGCTCGAGCCCCGCGGCGGCCGCCGCCTCGCGGGTGGCGAGCAGCAGGAACGCGGCCCCGTCCGCCATGGCGCAGGCGTTGGCCGCGGTCACCGTTCCGTCGTGGCGGAACACCGGCGGCAACGAGGCGATCTTGTCCCGCCGCACCGGGTGGCGGATCGTCTCGTCACGCTCCAGGCGCCCCTCGGAGCCCTCCACCGGCACCACCTCGCGCGCGAACGCCCCGGCCTCCCAGGCGGCGTGGGCCAGCTCGTGCGAGCGGGCGGCGTAGGCGTCCTGCTCCTCGCGCGGGATGCGGTACCGCTGGTTGAGCCGCTCCGCGGTCTCCCCCATGGCCATCCCCGCGAGGGGGTCGGTGGCGTCGGACCACCCGTCCCGCAGGGTGCGGTCCCCGAAGCGGAAGCCGCGCCACCGGCAGCCGGTGAGCAGGTACGGCATGGTGCTCATGCTCTCCATCCCGCCCACCAGCACCCAGCGGGCCGCCCCCGACGCGAGGCGCATGGCCGCCAGCTCCAGCGCCTTCATCCCCGACGGGCAGGCCATGTTCACCGTGGTCACGGGGACCGCCTCCGGGACGCCGCCCCGCACCGCGGCGGTGCGGCCCGGGTTGGGGCCGTTGCCGGCCTGGCGGCAGTGCCCCACCAGCACCTCGTCGAGGAGCCCGGCATCGAGGCCGGTGCGTTCCAGCACCGCCCGCACCACCTGGGCCGCGAGGTCGTACACGGGGGTCTCGCGCAGCGTCCCGCCGAACCGCCCCATGGGCGAGCGCAGCGCCTCGACGATCACCACCTCGCCGAACCTCATATGTACTGCCCCCCGTCCACCCGGATCACCTCGCCGGTGATGTGGCGGGCGCGGTCGCTGGCCAGGAACGCCACCAGCTCGGCCACGTCCTCGGGCTGCCCGGGCCGGCCGAGCACGGTCTCCGCCACGGAGCGCTCGAGCGCCTCCCGCGGCATGGAGCGGATCATGGGGGTCTCGATGAGGCCCGGGCAGACCACGTTGACGGTGATCCCGTCCCGGCCCAGCTCCCGGGCCGCGGTCTTGCCGAGCCCGATCAGGCCGGCCTTGGCGGCGGCGTAGTTGGCCTGTCCCACCTTGCCCCGCAGACCGTTGATGGACGAGATGAGCACCACCCGGCCGTACCGCTGCCGCCGGAGGTGGGGCGCCGCCGCGCGGAGGTAGGCGAACGCCCCCTTGAGGTCGGTGTCCAGCACCTCGTCCCACTCCGCCTCGCTCATCCGCCACAGCACCCGGTCGCGGGCGATCCCGGCGCAGGCCACCAGCACGTGCAGCCCGCCCAGCCGCTCCACCGTCTCGCGCACCACCGCCTCGGCCCGCGCGAGGTCGGCGACGTCGGCGGCCAGGGCCACGGCGCGCCCGCCCGAGGCCTCCACCTCCGCCGCCAGCGCCTCCGCCGCCGCCTCCCCCGGCCGGTCCACCACCGCCACCGCCGCCCCGTCGCGGGCCAGCGCCCGAACGATGGCCGAGCCGATCCCGCCGGCACCGCCGGTGACCAGCGCCACCCGGCCCTCGAGGGGCGGCCTCACCGGCGCACCTCCCCGCCGGGCTCAGCAGACGGGTCCCGCCACCGCACTGCGCGTCTCCTCCAGCCGCACCACGTACGGCTCCGCCTCGGGGTGCCGGCCGGGGCGGTAGATGGCCTCGACGAGGTCGCGGTACCGGTCCAGCACCCGGCGCCGCACCACCTTCATGGTGGGCGTCAGCTCCCCGGCGTCGATGCTGAGCTCCCGCGGCACCACCGCGAACGCCTTGACCCGCTGGTACTTCTTCTCGATCTGGCGCATGTTGGCCGCGATCTCGTCGCCGATGAGGCGGTGCACCGCCGGATCGCGGGCCAGCGCCTCGAGGTCCGGCCAGGTGCGCCCGTTGGTCTCGCCCCAGGCACGCAGGGCGCGCACGTTGGGGAACACCAGCGCCCCGACGAACTCCTCCCCCAGCCCCACCGCGAGCGCGAACTGCACCCAGCGGGAGGTGAGGGTGATCTGGTTCTCCACCTCCATCGAGGACACCTTCTCGCCGTTGGCCAGCTTGAACAGGCCGTCCACCCGGCAGATCATGCGCAGCCCGTAATCGGTGATCTCGCCCAGGTCGCCGGTCCGGAACCAGCCCAGGGGATCGAGCACGCGCGCGGTGCGCTCCGGGTCGCGGAAGTAGCCGCGCATCACGTTGGGCCCACGGACCAGGATCTCGTTGGTCTCGCTGGTGAGCACCTCGCACCCCGGGATCGGCTCGCCCACGTAGGAGTGGACCCGCTCCTTCCCGGGCGGGGTGAGGGTCACGCAGGGTGAGGTCTCGGTGAGCCCCCACCCCTCGAGCACCGGCACCCCGTGCTCCTTGAAGAACTCGGCGCACTCGCGCGGCAGCGGGGCGGCAGCGGTGAAGACGAACCGCAGCTCCGGGTGCAGCAGCGTCCGCCGCACCTCGGGGTCGAGCCGCGCCTCGGTGACCAGCGCGATGTACACCTTGGGCACGCTGAAGAACTGGGTCGGGCGCACCAGGCGCCAGTTGTCGATGAGCCTCCGGATGTCCTTCCCGTAGCCGTCCTCGAGGTAGAGCGTGGCGCCGTGCCAGAGGGCGCTGAACCGCTCGAACAGCCCCCCGAAGGAGTGGTGCCACGGCAGGTAGGAGAGGAAGCGCGAGGAGTGCGGGATCTCCCACACCGCGTCCAGCGCCACCTGCTGCGAGATCACGTTGCGGTGGGTGAGCATCACCCCCTTGGGGTCGCCGGTGGTCCCGGAGGTGTACTGGATCAGGCAGACGTCGTCGAGCCCCACCGAGGCCACCGCCTCGCGCAGCGCCTCCACCGAGCCCGCCCCGGCCATCGCCTCCCAGGCCACGAACCGCGAGGGCTGCGCCGTCACCAGCGTCCCCACGACGCGCTCGGCTCCGGCCTCGAGCGCGACCGCGAGCCGCTCCTCGCCGTCCACGTAGAGCGCCGCGGGCTCCGCGTGCTCGAGCAGGTAGCGGACGTTGCGCACCCCGTACCCGGCGAAGACGGGGACCGAGGTGGCGCCCATGGACAGCACCGCCATCTCCCACACCAGCATCCGGTAGGTGTTGGGGCTGAACACCGACACCCGGTCGCCGCGCCCCACGCCGCGCGCGGTCAGGAACCCCGCCACGTCGGCGATGTCGCGGAGGAACCGTTCCCACGGCACGGTGCGGTAGCCGCCGTCCTCGCGCCACCCGAACACCGGATGATCCGGCCACCGCTCGCCCCGCTCGAGGAGCATGCTCCCCACGGTGTGCCGCACCTCCCCGAGCGGCACCGACGACGCCATGTACCGTCCACGGATCATCGCGTCCCCCCCTCTCGCGCCAGCAGCGCGGCCCCCAGGGCCGCCACGAACTGCGCCCGCGGAAGCGCCCGGGCGCCGGTCCCCGTGACCTGGGCGAACACCTCCACCAAGGCCGGGTGGTGCGCCACCACCCCCCCGGTGAGGCACACCGGCGGCTCGAGCGGCGCCATCGCCCGGATCCGCTCGGCGATGGAGGCGTACATCCCGCGCACCAGCTCCGGAAGCGGCACCCGCCTGCGAAGGCAGTCGAGGATCTCGGTGCCGGTGAACACGGTGCAGAAGCTGTTGAGCGGGTGGTACCGGGTGGCGCCAGCGGCCAGCTCGCTCATCGCCGCCGGCTCGAGCTCCAGCCGATGGGCGAGGAACTCCAGGTACGCGCCGGTCCCGGCCGCGCAGCTGCGGTTGATCCAGTGGCCCGCCGCACGTCCGTCCCGCACCGCGATCACCTTGCAGTCCTGGCCACCGATGTCCACCACCGTCGCGTCGGCCGCGCCGAGGGCGGCGGCGCCGCGGGCGAGGCAGCTGATCTCGGTCCGGGCGAGGTCGCCCCGCACCAGGTCGCGACCGTAGCCCGTGGTGCCCACCGGCCCGCGTCCCTCCGCGCCGAGCCGCTCCAGCACCCGCCGCGAGGCGGCCGCGTAGTCGTACCCGGTGGGCACCGCCGCCGCGGCCGCCACCCCTCCCGCGGCGTCCACCACCACGCCCTTCACGTAGCTCGACCCGAGGTCGAGCCCCACCGCCGCCTCACAGGCCGAGCCGCTCAAGGAACGCCTCCATGCGGAACGTGAACGCCTCCTCCGAGAAGTGGCGGAGATCCACCAGGTCCCCGAACACCGTCACCGCCGGCGGCCCTCCCTCCGCCTCGAGCCGCTGCGGCAGGCCGAAGCGGGTGTTCGTGTTGTGGGGGCAGGTCTTGGCCTCGTGGAACACCACCCCGTCCACCCCGAACGCCCGGCACGCGGCGAGCAGCGCCTCCCGCTTCACCCGCTCCGAGCGGGTGATGAACAGCTCGGTGTACGCCCGCGCCATGGCCTCCAGGGGATCGTCGCCGGAGAAGTCGAAGGTCCACGAGTGGCAGTAGGTCGAGGCCACCACCGCCACCCCGCGTCCGGCGAAGAACTCCGCCAGGAACCGGTTCTTGCCCCAGACCGGCATCCCCTCCCAGTAGAGCCGGAGCCGCTCCGCCTCGAGCGCGGGTCCGCGCGCCGCCGCCTCGTCCAGCAGGCGCCGGTAGAACGCCACCGCCTCGGGCCGCCCGCGCAGCACCACCGCCGGCGCCATCAGGATCACGTGGTCGAAGAAGGTGTGCCGGGCGGGCCGGTGCCGGTTGCCGTCGAGGAACCGCTGCCAGAGCTCGCACGCCCGGTGGGAGGCGCGGACCACCCCGGCGAGGCGGTCCGGGTCGAGCCGCACGCCGGCCACCCCCTCGAGCTCGGCCACCGCCCGCGCCCACTCCGTGCGCAGGTACCCCAGGAGCCCGGGGGTGAGCTCGCCGAGCCCGCGCGGGGTGTGGATCCCCACCAGCGGCACGCCCAGCCGCTCGGCGTAGAACGAGAACCACTCCTGCACCTCCCGGCACTGGTTGGTGTTGTAGACCAGCACCGCGGGAGGCGGCGGGCCCTCGATCCCGTACGCCTCGAGCGGGCTCTCCCCCATCAGGTGGGCGCCCACGTCGGCGGTGAGGTAGGCGCAGATGTCCGGGGCGTAGCCGGCCTGGTTGGCCACCGGGATGTAGCGGCCGCCGAGGCGCCGGGCGCCGATGAGCGCGCCGTGGTTCTCCGGGAAGTACACCTCGAACCCCAGCGCCCGCAGCACCTCGGCCGGGCCCACCGAGGTGCACCACGCCACCGGCCGATCGCCCGAGGCCAGCTCCCGGTAGTACGCCGTCAGCAGCCGCTTGAGCTCGCGCTGGGCGGCGAACGGCTCCCTCATCGCCCCACGAACCTCGGCCGCGGCCCGCCGACGCTCGAGAGCCCGGCCGCGGCGTCCTCGGTGGCGAACACCTCCTCGAGGCGTTCGAGCTCGGCGGCGGAGGCCTCCTCCCGCGTCCGCCCGGGGGCGGCGTCGATGAGCTCGAAGGCGATGCGCAGCGCCACCGGCGCCACCCGCCGCAGGGCGCGCAGCGGCCGCTCCTGCCACGGCTCCTCGGGCTCCATCCGGAGCAGCTCGTCGAGGCCGCGTCCCTCGAACAGGGCGGCGATCCGCGCCCACCGCTCCGGCAGCTCGCGCCGGCCCGCCGGCTCCACCTCGAGCAGCCGCCCGGGCACCAGCTCCTCCGGCGGCAGGCACGCGTCCACGAGACCGATGGTGGCGGCGTCCTCGCCCCCCACGGTGGTCCCCGTCCCCACCAGGAACCGGGCCAGCCCGCGCCCCACCCGGCGCACCAGGCGGTGGCACCCGCCCAGGCCCGGGTAGATCCCGATCCCGGTCTCGGGAAAGCCGATCCGCGCCCGCGGGGTCGCCACGGCCACGTCGCAGCAGAGCATCAGCTCCGCGCCCCCGCCCAGCGCGAACCCGTCCACCGCCGCCACCGTCCGGTGCGGGTGATCCTCGAGCGCGGCCAGGATCTCCTGGGCGCGCCGGGTGACGGCCACGATACGGCCCAGCTCGCCCGCCTCCATCGCCCGGAGGAAGAACCGGATGTCCGCGCCGGCGGCGAAGTTCTTCCCCATCCCGCGCACCACCAGCGGCCCCCCGGCGGCGGCCACGCAGCGGGCCAGGTCCTCGAACAGCTGGCCGTCGAGAGCGTTGGACCGGTCCGGCCGGGCCAGCCACACCACCGTGGCGCCGTCGCGGCGCTCCGCCGTGACCGCCGGCAGCTCCACCTCCCCGCCCGCGGCCAGCAGCCGCGGAACCGGAACGTCGGGGTGACGGACGGAGAACGCCTCCAGCGCCCGCCGCCGCGCTGCCGGGTCGGTGCGGTTCCACAGCTCGAACGGGCCGCGGCGCCAGCGCAGCCCCACCCGCGCCCCGAGGTCCACGTCGAGAGGGGTGGCCCCACCCTCCTCCACCAGCGCCGCCGCCACCACCCACACCGCCGCCAGGAGCCGGTCGAGCACCGCCTGCGACGGTGCACCCTCGCCCTCGAGCGACCACGGGCCGGCCTCGGCCTGCCGCACGAGGGCCGCGGCCGGGGCGTAGAACGGCCCCAGCTCCGCCGCCAGCCCCTCGGCGGCGTGCCGGGCGATGGACACGCCGGTCACGTTCATGAGCTCGAACGGCCCCATCCCCAGGCGCAGCCGCTCGCGCGCGGTGGCCTCCACCGTGGGGATGTCGGCGACCCCCTCCTCCACCACCCGCACCGCCTCGTTGAGCCAGGGGACGAAGAACCGGTTGACCACGAACCCCGGCGAGTCGGGGCACCTGAGCGCCACCTTCCCGAGCAGGGCCGCGAACCGCTCCGCCGTCTCCGCGGCCGCGGCGGAGGTGCCGTCCCAGGGGATCACCTCGAGGAGCCGGTTCTTGACCGGGTGGTAGAAGAAGTGCAGGCCCACCACCCGCTCCGGCCGCTCCATCCGGGCCGCCACCTCCCGTACGCGGAAGCTCGAGGTGTTCGTGGCGAGCACGGTCTCCGGGCCGGTCACCCGCTCGAGGTCAGCGAACAGCCGCCTCTTGAGCTCCAGGTCCTCGAAGACGGCCTCGATCACGAGGTCCGCGCCGGCCGCATCGGCGAGATCGGTGGACCACCGGACCCGCTTCCGGACCGCCGCCACCCCGGGCTCGTCCAGCAGCCCACGCTCCACGCTCTCCGTGAAGATCGCCTCCATCAGCGAGCGGCCACGCTCGAGCGCGGCCTCGCTCACGTCCACCACCGTCACCGGCCGGCCCTCGAGCGCGATCTTCTGCGCGATCCCGCTGCCCATGGTGCCGGCGCCGATCACCGCGAAGGAGCGCATCGCCTCACCCCCTCTCGAGCAGCACGGCGGTGCCCTGCCCGCCGCCGATGCAGGCGGAGGCGACGCCCCGGCGGCACCCCGAGGCCTCGAGCTCGCGGGCCAGGGTGAGGATCAGGCGGGCACCGGTGGCCGCCAGCGGGTGGCCCACCGCGATGGCCCCGCCGTTGACGTTGACCCTCTCGTGATCGAGCTCGAGCTCGCGCAGGACGGCCAGGCACTGCGCCCCGAACGCCTCGTTGATCTCGAACCGCTCGATGTCCGCCACCGGAACCCCCGCGAGCTCCGCGAGGCGGCGGATCGCCGGCGCGGGCGCGATCCCCATGATCTCGGGCGGGACGCCCACGCTGACCGAGGCCGTCACCCGCGCCAGCGGCCGCACGCCGAGCCGCCCCGCCGCGGCCTCCGAGGCCACCACCAGGGCGCAGGCGCCGTCCACGATCCCGGAGGAGTTGCCGGCGGTCTGGACGCCGTCGCGGCGGAAGCTCGGCCGGAGCGCGGCCAGCCGCTCCATCGAGGTGGTCCGCGGGTGCTCGTCCCGCTCCACCCGCTCCACCCCGCGCGGCAGGCGGATCCGCCGCGGGGGCAGCCCCTCCGGGGCCGGGATCTCGCCCGCCGCGACCGGCACCAGCTCGCCGTCGAAGAAGCCGCGCTCGCGGGCCGCGGCGTACCGCTGCTGGCTGGCGAGGGCGAAGGCGTCCACCTCCTCCCGTCCGAGCCCGTAGCGGCGGGCCAGGTTCTCGGCGGTCTCGCCCATGGTGCAACCCGCGGCGGGGTCCATCAGGCTCGCCCACAGGGTGTCCACGAACCCCGGCCGGCCCAGCTCGTACCCCATCCGGATCTCGTACGCCGCCACCGGGTTGCGGCTCATGCTCTCGGTCCCGCCCACGAGCACCACGTCCGCCTTGCCGAGGCAGATCTGCTCCGCCGCCTGCACCACCGTCTCCAGCCCGCTGCCGCAGATCCGCTGCACCAGAAGCGCCGGCCGCTCGAGCGGCACGCCCGCGTACAGCGCCACGTGGCGCGGCACGTAGTAGGCGTCCTCCGCCGCCTGGGCGACGCTGGCGAACACCGTCTGGTCCACGGCCTCCGGCGGCACCCCGGTGGCCTCCAGCGCCGCCCGCGCCGCCACGATCCCCAGGTCGGTGGGGTTCACCCGCGCGAGACCCCCACCCAGGCGCCCGAACGGCGTCCGCCGGCCGCCGAGCAGCACCACGCCCTCGTACACCGCCCCGATCCCGTCGTTCCCATGCCATCCGCGCGCCGCGCTCATGCCCGCCTCCCGTCGGCCTCGCGCGCGTGGACCAGCGCCGTCATCGCCTCGTTGAGCGGGGCCGGCACCCCGAGCTCCCTCGCCCGGGCGGCGATCCCGCCGTTGATGAAGTCGATCTCCGTGGGCCGGCCGCCCTCGAGGTCCACGAGCATCGAGGGCCGGTGGTGACCGGCCCCCGCGAGGTACGCCACGCAGCTCTCGAAGAACCCCTCCCCGAAGTCGTATCCGGCACGTCGCGCCACCTCGATGGACTCGGCGAGCAGCGCCTCCACCAGGGCACGGGTGTCGGGGTGGCCCATGACCTCGGCCATGGTCCAGCCCAGCAGCGCCGAGACCGGGCTGAGGGCGGCGTTCAGGATCGTCTTGCGCCACGTGAACTTCGCGATGTCGTCGGTGGGCTCGGCGTCGAGGCCGGCCGCGGTGAGGTCCGCCGCGAACGTCCTCGCCTCGGGGCAGATCCCTCGCCCGCAGATGCAGCCCACGTGGTTCGGGGGATGGAAGAACGTCATCTCGATCCGGCCCGGCCCCGCCGGGACCCCGGCGTAGTTGATGGCGGTGCGCAGGACCAAGTCGCACCCGAGGAGCTTCCCCACGAACCGCTCGTTGCCGAGACCGTTCTCGTACACCACGATGGGGATCATCCCGGCCAGCGGCCGGAGCGCCTCCACCACCTCGGCGAGGTACGGCGTCTTCACCGCCACCACCACCGCGTCGAGCTCCCGCCGCGCCAGCTCCGCGGCCGAGGGCAGCACCTCCAGCGGCGGCGACCGCAGCTCCCGCAGCCCCACGATCTCGATCCCGCGCTCGGCGATGGCCTCGCGGTGCTCGCGCCAGACGTCCGCTCCCACCACCTCGTGGCCCCGGGCGGCGAGGTGCGCCGCCGCGATGCCGCCGCTCGGCCCGAGCCCCACGATTCCGTACCGTCCCATACGGCCCTCCGGGCGAGGATTCGTTGCCCGGACGATAGCAAAGCGGCGGGAGGCGGGTCAACGAGTAGAGACTAAGACTCTGTCGTGTCTCAGCGTGGCCGCTCCACCTGCTCGAGCAGCAGCTCGAGGCACCGCCGGGGAGCCTCCATCGGCAGGAAGTGGCCCACGCCGACGAGCTCCACCACCCTGATCCCCGGCGCCACCCGCCGGAGGTGCGCCACGGCCCGCGGCAGCAGGGTGTCCGACCGCGCTCCGCGCGCCACCACCGTGGGCAGGCCGAGCTCGCGCACCTCGCGCCACGGGTCGGGGGGCACGAGCCGGAATATCCGGTGCTCCCACTCCGGCGGGTACGCCAGGCGCACCCCGCCGGCGGGGTCGGGCACGAGGGCGCACGCCACGTAGTCGTCCAGCACCCCGGGGGCCCAGCGGCGAAAGGCACGCTTGCGTGCCCAGGCCCGCCGCGCCGTCTCGCGGTCGGGCCACCACGCCCGCCGGCCGCGCGCGGTCCGCACCGGGTGGACCCTGTCCGCGAGCCCGGTGGCCACCGCCACCCGCCAGAGCAGCCCGCGCAGCGGGTCGAGCCACACCGGGTCGAACAGGACGAGAGCGGAGAACAGCTCCGGCGCCCGGACCGCGGCCATGGCGGTGAGCGCCGCCCCGAGCGAGTGCCCGGCACCCACCGCCCCCCGGACGCCGTGGCGCCGCAGGGTGGCCGCGAGCTCGGCGGCGAGGTCGCGCCAGCTCCCCACGGCTCCGGGCGACCACCCCTCGCGGAGCGGGGGCGCCAGCCAGGTGAGCACCCGCGCCCGCTCGCTCAGGGGCTCGAGCAGCTGCCGGTAGGTCCCGGGCGGGAACCCGTTGCCGTGGGCGAAGTGGACCACCGGCCCCGTGCCGCCCCAGTCCAGCAGATCGCCGTCCGCACGCCGCATCGCCCGGGATTGTACGCGCGCGCTACGATGGGGAGGTCCGGCGAACGGCGGCCGGCCGGGCACCCGCGTGCGCCGGCGCGGCGAGGGAGGCGGCGATGGCGTTCGAGTGGGACACGGAGCGGACGTTCCGGGAGTTCGCGGCCCACGTCTCGCGGGCGAAGGCCGCGTTCTTCCGGGAGGCCGGGATCGACCTCGTGATGGGCGAGCGCGACGGGCCGTTCGTCTGGAGCCTCGACGGCACCCGCCGCCTCATCGACTGCCACACCAACGGCGGCGTGTTCAACCTCGGGCACCGCGATCCCGAGCTCATCGCGACGCTGGTCGCGGCGCTGGAGTGGCTCGACATCGGCAACCACCACCTGGTGAGCGAGCCGCGGGCACGCCTCGCCGCGGCTCTGGCGGAGCGCTCCCCGGAGGGGCTCGAGTACGTGGTGTTCGCGGTGGGCGGGGGCGAGGCCGTGGACCTCGCCATCAAGGTCGCCCGCGCCTCCACCCGCCGGGCCGGCATCGTCTCGGTGCGCGGCGGCTACCACGGCCACACCGGCCTCGCCCTCGCCGCGGGCGACCCCAGGTTCCGCGAGCCGTTCGGGCCACTCGCCCCGGGGTTCGTGCAGGTCCCGTTCGGCGACGTGGACGCCCTCGCCCGGGCGGTGGACGGCGACACCGCCGCCGTGATCCTGGAGACGGTCCCGGCGACCGGGGGCATCGTGGTGGGCGAGCCCGCCTACTTCGCGGCGGTTCGCGAGATCACCGCCGCACGTGGGGCGCTGTACATCGCCGACGAGGTGCAGACCGGCCTCGGGCGCACGGGCCGGTTCTGGGCGTTCGAGCACTTCGGTGTTGTCCCGGACGTGATCGTCACCGGCAAGGGGCTGTCCGGCGGGCTCTACCCCATCGCCGCCACCATCCTCCGCGCCGATCTGGAGGAGGTGTTCCACCCCGACCCGTTCGTCCACATCTCCACCTTCGGCGGGGCCGAGGTGGGGTGCGAGGTGGCGCTCGAGGTGGTGCGCACGGTCTCCGACCCATCGTTCCTGGAGCGGGTGCGCCGCCTCGGCGAGCGGTTCGAGGACGGGTTCGCCGCCCTCGCCGGGCGGGCGCCGGCGTTCGTCCGCCTGCGGCGGCTGGGCATGATGATGGGGATCGAGATGGCCCATCCGGCGTGCGGCCCGCTGTTCTCCCGCGCCGCCTACGACGAGGGGCTGCTCGCGGCGTTCTGCGCCAACGACCCCCGCGTCGCCCAGCTGCTCCCCCCGCTCACCATCGGCGATGCGCTCGCCGACGAGATCGTGGAGCGCGCCGCCCGGGCGCTGGAACGGATCGAGGTGCCGTGAGCGCCCCGGGTCCGCTCGCCGCCCCTCCCGAGCCGGACCTCGAGCTCCTGCTCCGGTTCGAGCGGGAGCTGGACGCGGCCCGGCCCGAGCGGTGCGCCGTTCCATGCCGCGTGCTGGGGTACGGCGAGATCAGCACCGTCCTCGCCGTGGGCGGCGAGGGGGCACCGGCCCTCGCGTACAAGCGGATGCCCATGTTCCGCTCCGAGGAGGAGGCCGTCGCCTACCTCGGGCTGCACCGTGACTACCTCGAGGTGCTGCGCCGGGCCGGGATCGAGCCCGTGCCCACGGCCGCCCTCCGCCTCCCGGGGCGCCACCACGGCGGCCGGATCGTGGTCTACCTCGTGCAGCCGCGACTTCCCTCCGCCTGGCTCGCCCAGCGCGCGATCCACGCGCTCCCCGACCCCGAGGCGGCGCGGCTGCTCGAGGCGGTGGCGGCGGCGAACCTCGCCGCCGAGCGGTGGAACGCCGCCCATCGCGGCGAGCTCGAGATCGGGCTCGACGGGCAGGTGTCCAACTGGGCCGTGGTGGGGCTGGAGCCGGGGGCCGCAAGGCTGCCCGAGCCGCTCCGGCTCGTCTACCTGGACACCTCGACCCCGCTGATGCGGGTGGACGGGCACGAGCGCCTCGACCCCGAGCTGTTCCTGCGCGCCGCGCCGTGGTTCCTGGTCTGGGTCCTCCGACTCGCGTACCTCGCGGAGGTGCTCGACCGCTACTACGACCCCCGCCAGGTGGGCGTGGACCTCGCCGCCAACCTGTACAAGGAGGGACGCCCCGACCTCGTCCCCGCGGCGGTGGACGCGGTCAACCGCGCCGCGGAGGCGGCCGGTCTCGCGCGGTTCCGCCCGGTGACGGTGAGGGAGGTGCGGCGCTACTACCGCGAGGACGCCCGGATCTGGCGGCTCTACCTCGCCCTCCGCCGTCTCGACCGCGCCCTCCACCGCCTCGCCCGCCGGCCGTACCCGTACGTCCTGCCGGGGCGGATCCGCCGGTAACGACCGGATCAGGGGTTCACCGGCGTGAGCCAGCCGTACCGGTCCTCTTCCTCGCCGCTGGTGATGGCGAAGAACCGCCGCTGCAGCTCCAGCGCCACCTCGCCCGCGCGCCCGCGACCCACGGGGATCCGGTCCACCGAGCGGATCGGCGTGACCTCGGCCGCCGAGCCGGTGAAGAACACCTCGTCGGCGAGGTACAGCATCTCGCGCGGGATCGGCTGCTCCACCACCTCGAGCCCCATCTCGCGCGCGAGCGTGATCACGCAGTCGCGGGTGATCCCCGGCAGGATCGAGCTGCCCAGCGGCGGGGTGCGGAGCTTGCCCTGGAACAGGACGAACAGGTTCTCGCCGGAGCCCTCGCAGACGTACCCGGCGACGTCCAGGCCGATCCCCTCGACGTACCCGTCGAGGTTGGCCTCCATGCGGATCAGCTGCGAGTTGAGGTAGTTGGCGGTGGACTTGACCATCGCCGGGAACGTGTTGGGCGCCATCCGGTTCCACGACGAGACCCGGACGTCCACCCCCTCGCGCAGCGCCTCCTCCCCGAGGTACGCGCCCCAGTACCAGGCCGCGATCGTCACCTCGACGGGGCAGGTGGTGGGGTCCACGCCGAGCGACCCCAGCCCGCGGTAGACCAGCGGGCGGATGTAGGCGCTCGTGAGTTCGTTGGCCCGCAGCACCTCGAGGACGGCCGCGTTCACCTCCTCCTGGGAGTACGGCACCTCCATGCGGAGCACCTTGGCGGAGTTGAACAGCCGCCGGGTATGGTCCGCGAGACGGAACACCGCCGGCCCCAGCCGGCGGTTCTCGTAGCAGCGGAGCCCCTCGAACACCCCGCTCCCGTAGTGCACCACGTGCGCGAGGACGTGGATCTTCGCGTCCTCGAAGTCCACGAGCCTGCCGTTCATCCAGATCTTGCTGCAGCCGTCGAAGGGCATGGGCACCTCCCGTGGGTCTCCCGGCGCCAGCGCACACCGGTGACCGCATGGTACCAGGACGTGAAACCGATCACAAAGGTGCCGGGGGACCGCATCCGGAGCCGGGACCGCGACCGGGCACGTGCCACGCGGGGTCGAAGCTCCCACGGACGTCCCGTCCTTTCCGGCCGAAGCCCGCGATCCCCGGACCGTGGGCGCCCCGGGGCGCCCCGGCGGAGCCGGGGCCGGCTCCGGGGGAAGGAGCCGCTCCCCCGTGGTACCCTTCCCGCGTCATGGAGGCGACGACCCGGCCCGTCATCTCGGTGGTGGCTCCCGTCTACAACGAGCTCGAGAACCTCGGGCCGCTGGTGGAGCGCGTGCGCGCGGCGATGGAGGCCTGGGGGCGGCCGTGGGAGCTGGTGCTGGTTGACGACGGCTCCACCGACGGCTCCTCGGAGCGGCTGGACGAGCTCGCGGCCGGCGATCCCAGGGTGCGCGTGCTCCACTTCGAGGAGAACTGCGGCCAGTCGGCGGCCCTCGACGCGGGGTTCCGCCACGCCCGCGGCGAGCTCGTGGCCCTGATCGACGCGGACCTCCAGACGTTCCCCGAGGAGATCCCCGATCTGGTGGCGGTGCTGGAGCGGGAGCGGGTGGACGCGGTGGTGGGGATCCGCGCCGAGCGGCACGACTCGTGGTGGCGGCGGTTCTCCTCCCGCTTCGCCAACGCGATCAGGAACTGGCTCACCCGGGAGGACATCGTGGACACCGGCTGCCCGCTGAAGGTGTTCCGGGCGGAGGCGATCCGCTCCGTCTGTCTGTTCGACGGGATGCACCGGTTCCTGCCCACGCTGCTCAAGATGCACGGGCACACGGTGGTGCAGGTCCCCGTCCGCCACGCCCCACGCACCGCCGGCCGGAGCAAGTACGGGACCTGGGACCGGGCGTTCCGCGGACTGCGCGACGCGCTCGCGGTGCGCTGGATGCAGGACCGGGTGCTCAGGTGGAGGCTGCGGTGAGGCGCCCCCTCGCCGCCGCCGCGCTGGCGGCGGCGCTGGCGGTTCCGGTGCTCGCGGCGCCGCCCCCGGAGGCGTCCACCCGGCCGGTGCGCCTCAAGGTGCGCATCGCGGGGGTGCAGCGGCTGGAACTCGTCCGCACCCCGGACGGCCGGTACCTGTACGACGTGACGTGGCGCGACGGGAGGCGCGAGCGGCTGACCCCCGACCGGCTGGCGGAGGTCACCTGGCGCGGCTACCAGGGACGGCCGTGGCTGTTCCTGCTGTTCAACATCTCGAGCTGGGGCGGGGTGGCGTGGGTGGGCCTCGGGCTCCTCGGCCAGGTGCTGTTCTCCGGGCGGATGATCGTGCAGTGGCTCGCGAGCGAGCGCCGCAAGCGCTCGGTGGTCCCGGTGGCGTTCTGGTGGATGAGCCTCGCCGGCGCCACCATGCTCCTGGTCTACTTCGTCTGGCGGCGCGACATCGTGGGGGTCCTCGGCCAGTCCACCGGCTGGCTCATCTACGTCCGCAACCTCTGGCTCATCTACCGCCGGCACGGCGACGCGGCCCCCGCCTGAGAACGCGCGCCCCGTCCCCCCGCCGCGCCGCCTTGACCCGGGGGTGACGGTCTGGCACGCTCGGGCCGTGCGTCCCGGCGACGGCGCGATCCGCTACCTGTGCCCCGACCACCCCGAGCCGAGCTGGGGCGTGGGGATGCTCTACACCCACGTCGCCATCCTGGCCAGGCACGGGTTCGACGCGGCGGTGGTCCACGCCGACCCCGGGTTCCGCCCGCCGTGGCTCGAGGTCGAGGCGCCGGTGGCGCCCGTGGGGATGGGTCGGCTCGACCCGCGCCCGGCCGACCTGGTGGTGGTGCCCGAGGTCCTCGCGGCCCGGCCGGAGGTCACCGCCCTGGGCGGACGCAAGGCGCTGTTCGTCCAGGGTGCCTACACGCTCCTGCCTCTCCTGCGCTCGGGCCGTGGCGTGCGCGACGCCTACGTCGCCGCGGCGGCGGTGCTGCCGTCGGTCGCGGAGGTGGTGGAGCGGTTCCTCGGGATCCCGGCCGCGGTGGTCCCTCCCGCCGTGGCGCGTGCCTTCTTCGCGGAGGGGAACGCCTGCCGCGAGCGGCGGATCCTCCTGGTCCCGCCGAAGCTGCGGCTCGCCGACGCCGAGATCCTGGACGCGCTCCTCGAGCGGCGGCTGCCGGCGGGCTGGGAGGTGACGCGCCTCGCGGGGCTCACCCACGGCGAGGTGGCCGACCTCATGCGGCGGTCCACGTTCCTCGTCAACCTCAACGTGGGTGAGGCGTTCAACACCACGGTCCCGGAGGCGATGGCCGCCGGGTGCGTGGTGCTGTGCTACGAGGCGTGGGGAGGGCGCGACTTCCTCGGGCACCGCGACAACGCGTACGTCTTCCCCAACTTCTACGTCTACCCGCTCGCGGAGACCCTGCTGCGCCTGACCGGGGAGCCGGAGCGGGCGGCGGAGGAGCTCGAGGGGATCCGCGCCCGCGCCCGGGCCACCGCCCGCCGGTTCACCGAGGAGGCGACCGCCGCCGCGCTCCTCGCCTTCGTGGACCGGCTGTGAGGCCTCACCGCAGCGCGAACGGCCGGTAGGCCAGCCGCACCTCGTGGCGGCCCGCTGGCACCACGACTCCCAGGCCCGCGAGGTTCACCCGCAGGAGCCGCGCGCGCCGCCCGTCCACCTGCACGGTCCATCCCGGGGCCCAGCACCGCGCCACCGCCAGCACCGCGCGCCCATCCGCCCCCGTGCGGACCACGAGCTCGTCGGGCCGGTTCTCCACCACCTCGAGGGTGACCGTGGTGGCGGTGGGCGCGGGCGTGCCCGGCGGCAGCACCACCGCGTCCGGGAGCGCCTCCGGCTCCGCTGCCAGGAGCCGCCACCCCTCGGCCTCGCTCCGGGCCACCACCGCCCGCGTGACCATCCGCACCTCGGGGCGCCACCACGGGTTCTCCCACACGCGGACGCCGTCGCCCCGGTCCACCTCCACCCAGCCCGGGAGCTCGCGCGCCCCGGGCGCCACCGCCCACCGCACCGACCACGCACCCAGCAGCCGCGGCGGTGCGCGCCGGAGCGGACCCGGGAGGACCGGGTCGGGCGCACCGAGGAGCGCGTGCAGGCGGGCGAGCGGCCAGGGACGCACGGGATCGAACGCCCGCAGGTCGGCGAGGCCGAGGCGGGCGGGCAGGTTGGCCGGGAGCGCCCCGTCCAGGGCCACGATCCGTCCCGGCCGTGCCGCGGCACGCCCCACCAGGCGCGCGAGCACCGGGGGCACCGGGACGCGGTCATGCGGATCGGCCGCCGGCTCGATGCGCCATCCCAGCACGCCCAGCTCCACCGCGGCCACCCCAGCGGCGGGGGCACCCGCCGCCACCGCGCCCGCCGCCACCACGCTGGCCGCCGCCTGCACCCGTGACAGCGGGGCCAGGCGAGGCCAGGCGGCCACCGCCAGCGGCACGAGCGCCGCCACCGCGATCCATCCGCGCCGGGTCGGCCGCCTCCGCCGCGCCGCCGCGAGGGCGGAGGCGACGACGGCCGTCCACGACATGACCAGCCCCAGCCGCGGCAGCGTCATGTGGCGCAGCACCGGGAGGCGGACCAGGAGACCGTCGAGCGGCGGGATCCGGTAGACCAGGATCGCGGCGACGAGCCAGAGCGCGGCGAGCCCGAGGGCGGTGCGCCGGCGCCGCTGGAACCCGCCTCCCAGGAGCGCGGCCAGCGCGGCGCCGCCGATCCCCAGCGCTCCCACCGGGTGCGGGTACCCCGCGTGCCAGTCCCCCGCCGCGGGGTGCCCCTCGACCGCGGGCAGCAGCAGCTGGCGGAGCCCGGCGGCGCGGAGCTCTCCGGGGAGCGTCCCGGCGCGCTGGGGCACGCGCTCGAGGTACCGGACCCTGGACGACGCGGCCACGGTGCGCACGGTGGGCCACACCAGGGGCACCGCCACGGCGGCGGCCAGCGCCCCCATCGCCACCACCCGGAGCCACCGGCGGGGGTGACGGACGAGGCCCAGGGTGAGCGCCGCACCCACGGCCAGCATCGCCCCCTCCGGGTGTAGCCCCGCCCCGCCCAGCCAGCCGCCGAGGAGGCCCGCCGCCACCACGCGCCCGAGCCGCGCTCCCGGCCGCACCGCACGTTCGACGAGCAGGGCGAGCCACGGCACCGCCGCCACCACCCAGCTCAGGGGGACGAGCAGCCACCCGATCAGGAACGGACTTCCCGCCCACACCACCCCGCCGAACCGGGCCGCCCGCCGCGGCAGCCGCAGGCCCAGGAGCAGGTAGAGCGCCATCCCCCACCCCGCCGCCTCCAGCTTCCAGGTGGCCATGACCGTGGTCCCCCGCTCCGGGCCCAGGACCCAGACCGGCGCCAGCACCGGCGCCAGCCATCCGCTCATCCCGTTGCCGACGAGCGGCTGCCCCCCGCCCATCTCCGGGGCGATCCACGGCACCCGGCCGCGGAGCAGCTGCCGGCGGGCGGAGGCCCACCACGGGTGGAACTGGAGCGGCACGTCCGAGGGCACCGGCTGCACCTGGGTGCGCGGCGACCAGTGCCACGAGCGGTACGGCGGCGCCCCCTGGATCACCCGGATCGGGTTGAGGTCGCGGCCGGTGAGCAGCGCGGGCCCCACCACCGCCAGCAGGATCACGTCCAGGGCCAGCTGCAGGCCGAGCGCCCACCGCCGCCGCCGGACGGCCACGTGCACGGCCACCACCGGCGCCAGCGCCCACGCGGCGGTGACCAGCGGCTCAGTCCAGGTCGGCATCGGCCATGGTCAGGTAGAGGCGGCCCTCGAGACGCCGCACGTCGAGGTCGGGATGAAACGAGCGCGCCACCACCACCAGCCCCTCCGGGTGCGGTCCCCGGCGGTACCCCAGCCCCTCCAGCACCGCCTCGGCCTCCGCGTCTCCCGCGAGCCACAGCAGCTCCCGTTCCGCGCCCGCCTCCGCCGCCACCCGCGCCGCGAGATGCGCCGCGAGCTCGAGCGGCGCGGGGGTGAGGCCGTCCCACACCAGTTCCACCCAGCGGCACGAGCCCCCGTCGGCGCGGAAGGCCACGAAGCCGCACGGCTCCCGGCCGGCCCGCGGCAGGAGGAGGAACCGCCGGTACCGCCACCGGGGGGCGTCCGCCAGGCGGTGGGCGATCGCCGCACGGTCCCGCACCCGTGCCACCGGGTACCGGTGCCGGGCCCGCCGCCAGAGGCCGTCGAGGCGGGGGTCGTCGGGGGCGATCTCCTCGGCGCGGCACAGGAAGCTGCGCGGCCGCCGCCCACGCGGCGTCTCCCGGGTCCACACCGGCACCGGCTGCGGCTCCATGGCGTCGTACCCGAGCTGGAGGACCCCGAGGCGCAGCGCGCGCGCACCGGGAAACCCGTACAGGAGCTCGAGCCTCCCGGGGCCCGCCATCTCCCGGAAGAACGCCTCCACCGTGCGGACGTACACCGAGCGGCGGCCGAGGCCGCGCCGCGCGGCCGGTGTGGTGAAGACGTCCACGATCTGGGCCGCCCGCCAGAGGCGCCCGTCCACCCGGAAGCGCGTGGGTAGCCCGCAGTAGTGGGCGAGGAGCTCCCCGCCCCGCCACGCCAGCATCGCCGGCGGCACCCCCGCACCGAACTTCCACCGCCACTCCCCGAGCGACCGCTCGCGTCCGAACACCGCGCTCCAGGCGGCGTTGACGGCGGGGACGTCCTCCGGCCGCAGCGGCCGCAGCTCCACCGCCGCGCCGGCACCGGCTCCGCTCATCCCGTCCGCCACCGGTGCTCCGCCTCCACCAGCGCCGGCGTCCACTCGGGCCCCTGCACCTCGAGCGCCCGGGGCACCACGGTCTGGTCGTGCACGTGCAGGCCGGTGTCGTCGAGGAGGAAGACCGAGAGGTCGAAGACGCCCGAGGCGAGCGGCAGCCGCGGGAACTCCAGGGAGAGCTCGTAGCGCTCCCGTCCCTCGAGCGGGGGAAGGCCGTCCCAGCGCGTGGACACCGCCACGATGCAGCGGCCGTCCGGAGCGTCCAGGGAGACCCCGAGGTGCAGCCGCTCCTCCCGCCGCACCGAGGCCACGGCGATGTGGACCAGGAGCCGCGGTCCGCTGTCCGCCACCAGGCGGCCGTCCGCCCCCGCTCCCTCGAGCCGCACCCCCGCGATGGCCGCGAGCCGCCCCCCCGTGCCACCGCCGTCCCCGCCCTCCAGCCGCCGCTTGCCCCGGTGCAGCAGGTGCGTCTCGTACTCGCGCACCACGTCCGCCGCGCGCCCCTCCAGGCGCACCCGCCCGCGTTCGAGCCAGACCGCCCGGTCGCAGAACTGGGTGACGTAGTACAGCGCGTGGGTGCAGAACAGGATCGTGACCCCCGCCTCCTTCATCCCCAGCAGGTGATCCACGCACTTCTTCTGGAAGTACCCGTCCCCCACTGCCAGCGCCTCGTCCACGATGAGGACCTCGGGCTCCACGTGGGTCGCCACCGCGAAGGCGAGCCGCATCGCCATGCCGGTGGAGTAGCTCTTCACCGGGTGGTCCACGACCTCGCCCAGCTCGGCGAACTCCAGGATCCGGGGAAGCCTCTCCTCCATCTCCCGCCGCCCGAGGCCCATCAGGGCCCCGTACATGAGCGCGTTCTCCCGCCCCGTGAACTCGGGGTGGAAGCCGGCCCCCAGCTCCAGGATCGAGGCCACCGTGCCCTCGACCTCCACCGCGCCGGAGGTGGGCGCGGTGGTCCCCGAGACGATCCTGAGGAGAGTGGACTTGCCGGCGCCGTTCTCGCCCACGATCCCCACCACCTCGCCCGGCTCCACCGAGAGCGTCACCTCCGCGAGGGCGGTCACGTCCACGTACCGGCCGCGCCGCCCCACGAACCGCTTGAGCCGCTCCGCGGGCGACGCGAACACCCGGTAGATCTTGCTGACCCGCTCCAGCCGGATGCGTCCCCCGCGCGGCGAGGCGTCCATGGTGCGGAAGCGTAGCACACGCCGGGTGCCGTCCCGGCACCCCCGCCGGGCGCCAGACCGGGGCCCGAGCCGGCACGGAGGTTGCTCTATACTCCCCGCGAGCCCGGGGCCGCCGGCGGCGGCCCGGAACGGAGACGGCATGCGAGCTGGACGACTCTCCACGGTTCTGACGCTGGCAGCGGCGCTCACGGCCGGCGTGGCCGCCGCGGCGGAGCCGCCGCGCCCCGACCTGCTCCTGCGGGAGGCGATGGAGGCGGCCGGGGGCACGCCCGCGCTGGTCGACCTCGGCTACCTGAAGCTCTCCGTGACCGAGGAGGAGACCACGCGCGGGGGCGAGACCAAGACCACCCGGTTCGAGGCGCTGCTCCGCACCAGGGGGCTCGACCCGGTGCGGCTCGAGTTCCCCGGCGACGTGGTCCTCGTCGCCGCCGGCCCCAACGCCTGGGCCACGGTGCGCGGCACGCTGGACAGGCGGCCGCAGACCCCGCTCATGGTGCGGCGAACCCAGCGGATGAAGCTGTTCCCGCTGCTCGTGCCGTACACGCTGAAGCTCGACGGGGTCCGCGTCACGGGGGTCAAGCGGGTGGAGTTCGAGGGGCGGCCGATGTGGCGGCTCTCGGTGGAGGTCCCCGAGGCGTTCTTCGCCCACCCGGTGATGAACACCACGTGGTACGTCTACCTGGACCCCGAGACCGGGCTGGTGGAGCTCGCGGAGTACCGTCCCCGTCCCGCCATGCGGGTGGTGATGCCGGAGAACGCCCGCTACCGTTACCTGCGGCGCACGCGGATCGGCGGTGTGCTCCTGCCCACCCGGGTGGTGCTCGAGGGGTTCGACGACTCGAACCGCGCCACGGGGCACGTGCGGGTCACGAAGATCTCCTACGAGCGGGTGGAGGCCCCCGACCCGACCCTGTTCGCGAGCCCCGATACCCTGGAGCGGCTCGACCAGGGCGAGCCCATGGGCGGCGGCTGAGCGGGGCCGGTACCCCTCGCGCCCTCACCCCTTCTCCGGGCGCCGGCGCCCGTGCGCGACGTCCCCGATCTCGAACACCGAGGTGTCCGGGCGGCCGCCGGGCTCCACGCGCCGCTGGGGATCCGCCAGGTCCTCCTGGATGATCAGGTCGGTGAGCAGGTCGCGCACGCCGGCCTTGCCGTAGGCACGGTAGACCCGCTTCACCTCGGCGGGACGGAGCCGGATCCCGGTCATCAGGTGGAGGTACTGGCAGAAGACCCGCGGCCGGGAGAGGAACGAGGCCACCAGGATCACGAGCAGGATGAAGATCCCCGCGGCCACCAACAGGGCGGCCTCGGTCTGCGCGTTCAGGACCAGCTGCTTCCACATCCTACGCCTCCCCCGGGCCCTCGCCGGACCCGTCCGTCACCCTCGTCGCGTCCACCTCGGCGAAGTAGTCGGGAGGCACGAGCACCTGGCGTCCCTTGGAGCCCTCCACCGGGCCCACGATCCCCTCGCGCTCCAGCATCTCCATGATGCGCGCGGCGCGAGTGTAGCCGATCCGGAGCTTCCGCTGCACGTACGAGGTGGAGCCGTTGCGGGTCGTCACCACCAGCCGCGCGGCCTTCTCGAACAGCGGGTCGAGGTAATCGTCGTCCTCCTCCGGGCCGCCGCCCCGTCTTCCGTCGCCGCTGTCCCCCAGCGGCCGGTGGGTGAGCACCTCCCGCCGGTACTCGGGTCTGCCGAACCGCTTCACGTGCTTCACCACCCGCGCGACCTCGTAGTTCTCCACCATCGGGCCGTGGAGCCGGCGGATCGCGGAGGTCCCGGGGGGCAGGTACAGCATGTCGCCCATCCCGAGCAGGCGCTCCGCCCCCATCGCGTCGAGGATGGTGCGCGAGTCGGCGCGGGTGCGCACCTTGTAGGCGATCCGGCACGGGAAGTTCGCCTTGATCGTGCCGGTGATCACGTCCACCGACGGGCGCTGGGTGGCCACGACGAGATGGATGCCCACCGCCCGCGCCTTCTGGGCGAGGCGGGTGATGGACTCCTCCACCGCCCGGGAGCTCGTCATCATCAGGTCGTGCAGCTCGTCGATCACCACCACCACGTACGGCAGACGCTCCAGCTCGCCCAGCGCCTCCTCGCCGAGGGTCGCC
Source organism: uncultured Thermoanaerobaculia bacterium (assembly GCA_964440565.1). Lineage (GTDB taxonomy): Bacteria > Acidobacteriota > Thermoanaerobaculia > Thermoanaerobaculales > Sulfomarinibacteraceae > CAYTTB01. The sequence continues at coordinate 5,551 of CAYTTB010000023.1, read as the reverse complement.
TCCAGCTCCTCCCGGAGCCGCCGCGCCCGCTCCGGATCCTCGAGCAGCCGGTTGAACTGCTCCACGTTGCGCACCCCGGTGGCCGCGAGGAGCTGGTAGCGGCGCTCCATCTCCGCCACCGCCCACCCGAGGGCGTTGGCGGCCTTCTTGGGGTCCGTGATGATCGGGGTGAGCAGGTGCGGGATGTCGCGGTACACCCCCAGCTCCACCATCTTGGGATCCACCAGGATCAGCTTCACCTGCTCGGGGCGGGCCCTGAACAGGATGGACATGATCATGGCGTTGATCCCCACCGACTTGCCCGAGCCGGTGTAGCCGCCGATGAGCAGGTGCGGCATCCGCCTGAGGTCGTCGAACACCGGGTTGCCGTGGATGTCCACCCCCAGCGCGAGGGTGAGGATGGAGCGGGCCGACTCGAACTGCGGGGTCTCGAGCAGCTGCCGCAGCCGGATCGTCTGCCGCTCGGGGTTCGGGACCTCGATCCCCACCGTGGCGCGGCCCGGGATCCGCTCGATGCGCACCGACTCCGCACGGATCGCCAGCGCCAGGTCCTCGGCCAGGTTCTGCAGGGCGGCGATCTTGACACCCGAGGAGAGGCGGAACTCGAAGGTGGTGATCACCGGGCCGGTGGTGATCCCCACCACCTCCCCGCCCACCCGGAACTCGTGGCACTTCCTGGTCAGCGTCTCGCCGATCTCCACCAGCCGCTCCGCGTTCCGCTCCGGAGGCGGCTCCGGGGGCTCGAGATACTCGATGGACGGCGGCGCCCAGCTCTCCAGCTCCTCCACGAAGTCGAACGTCTCCTGCTCCGCCGGGGCCGCGGCCGGCCGCCGCCGTTTCCCGGTCCTCTGCCGGGCGGCCCGCGGAGCCGGCGCCGGCCGCTCGGGCGCCTCCTCGACGTCCGGCCCCCCCCGGCGCCGCACCAGGCGGAACCGCCCGCCGCCGCGAACCTCCTTGACGGTGAGCCGGGTCGGCCCGCCTCCCGCGAGGCGCCCAGCCTGCCGCCGGACCACCGCCGCCGCCCGGCGCCGGCGCACCCGCTCCGCCCTCCGCTCGGCCCGCGCCGCGGCGCGCGCCGCCCACCAGGCGCGGAGGCGGTCCCGCAGCCGCTGGGCCGCGGCCGCCGGCGAGAACCCCGCCGCCAGCGTCGCCCCCGCGAGGAGCAGGAACGCCAGCACCACAACCCGGCCCGCGCCGCCCACCGTGAGCCCGAGCAGCTCGTCCACGCCCCGCCCCAGGAACCCGCCGACGGACACCACCCCGTCGCGCCAGGCGAGGTCGCTCCCGGCCAGGCCCAGCGCCGCCGGCAGCGCCAGGAGGAGCAGCGCCCACCCGGCGGCCAGAGCGCGCGGGTGCGCCGGCACGCGGCCGAGGAGGAGACGCCACCCCAGCACCGCCCCCACCACCGGGATCAGGAAGGCGGCCAGCCCGAACAGGTCGAACAGCATCTGCGACAGCGTGGCCCCCACGGGGCCCGCGAGGTTCCTCGCCTCCTCGCGGAACCCGCTCACGAAGAAGCTGGGATCGGCCGGGTGATGGCTCGCGAGCGCGAGCAGCACCAGCAGCGATCCCAGGATCGCCGCCACCGCTCCCAGCTCCCGCCGCCACCCCTCCCTCACGGCGCGCCCCCCGCTGCCAGGGCGACGACGGCGCCGCCCAGCGCCAGGCAGTACCAGCCGAACCGGTGGAAGCGGCGCGAGGACACCGTGGCCAGCACCACCCTCAGGGCGGCGTAGCCGGCGAGCGCGGCGGCGACGCCCCCCGCGAGCGCCGGCCCCCAGAACGCCGCACCCAGGGCGGCGAGCTCGCCCCGGTGACCCGCGAGCTCCACCACGGAGGCGGCCAGGATCGCGGGCACCCCGAGGAGGAAGGAGAACCGCGCCGCCCAGGAGCGCTCGAGGCCGGTGGCGAGCCCGGTGGCGATGGTGGTCCCGGACCGCGACAGCCCCGGGAACACCGCCAGGCCCTGCACCGCGCCCACCGCCACCGCCCGCCCCCAGCCGGTGGCCTCCTCGCCGGCCCCGCCACCCGCGATCCAGCGGGTGGCCAGCACCACCACACCCGTCACGAGAAGCGCCGACCCCACCGCGAGCGGGCTCCCGAACGCCGCCGTCGCCGGCGCGCGCAGCGCCATCCCCACCGCGCCCGTCGCCGCCGTCCCGAGGGCGAGCAGCCCCAGCAGGCGCCATCCCGAGCGCGTGCTCAGCCAGCGGACGAGCTGCCGCCGCTCCGCCCACACCACCGCGAGCGCCGTGCCCAGGTGGAGCACCACGTCGAACGCCACGCCCGGCTGCCGGAACCCGGGCAGCAGCCGCTGGGCCAGCGCCAGATGGCCGGAGGAGGACACCGGCAGGAACTCCGTGAGCCCCTGCAGCACGCCGAGCAGCACCCCCTCCCACAGGCTCATGCCGGCATGGTAGCACCCTGCCGCGCGGCCCCTCACACCGCGCTCGAGCGGCCGGTCACCCGCGCGAGGCGCAGCCACCCCTCGAGCGAGACCGTGCCCGGCCGCGCCTGCGGGTCGAGCCCCGCCTCCTCCAGCGCCTGCTCGCTGGCCAGTGGCCGCACCGCGCTCCGCAGCATCTTGCGCGGCCGCCGCAGGGCGTGGGCCGCGAGGCGCAGCGCTCCGGGGAGCTCCCCGGGCGGCACCGCCGGCGGCCGCAGGTCCACCACCACCACGCTCGACACCACCCGCGGCCGCGGCCGGAACGCCCGGGGTCCCACGTCGAAGGCGATGCGCGCCTCGGCCCACGCCGCCCGCTCCAGCGCGAGCAGCCCGTGCTCGCGGTGGCCGGGCGGGGCCACCAGCCGCACCGCCACCTCGCGCTGCAGCATCACCACCAGACGCGTGAACAGATCGTGACGCGGCAGCAGCCGCCTCAGGATCGGCGTCCCCACCGAGTACGGCAGGTTCGCGGCGAGCTGCCACGGCCGCTCGCCCCCGAGCAGCGGCTCGAGCTCCTCGGTGAGCGCGTCGGCGTGGTGGAGGTCGAGCGCGCGCCCCGCGAACCGCTCCTCGAGCGGCCGGAGCAGCCCGGCGTCCACCTCCAGCGCCACCACCCGCTCGAACCGGTCCAGCAGCCAGCCGGTGAGCGCCCCCCGCCCGGGGCCGATCTCCACCACCCGCGGGGGTTCGTCGGCCAGCTGCTCCACGATGCGCCGCGCCACCCCGCGATCCGCGAGGAAGTGCTGCCCGAGCCGGCGGCGTCGTGTCCGTCCCACGCCGGCATGATAGCGAGCCGTTCCCGCCGGCACCGGGCCGCGGAACGAGGCCGCGCCGGGCTCGTCGCGACGCCCGCCGCCGCGAGCGCGACGTCACCGGCGCCCCGGCCTTCCGCGCCGCGATCGCGCGGGCAGGACCGCGCCCTCCGCCCCCTCACCTCCGCCGCGCCGCGGCGTCCCGGCCGGACCCTCCGGCTACCGGCGGCGGGTGGCCTCGGCGAGGGTGGTGACGAAGGCCTGCACGGCGTCGGGAAGCTCCGGACGGTCGCGGAGGTGCTCGATGCGGCTCACGATGGCCGACCCCACCACCACGCCGTCGGCGACACGCGCCACCCTCGCCACCTGGTCCGGCCCGCCGATCCCGAACCCCACCGCCACCGGCAGGCGGCTCACCCTGCGCACCGCCCGCACCTGACGCTCGAGCCCGGCGGCGATCTCGGTCCGCGCCCCGGTGACACCGGTCCGGGAGATGAAGTACAGGAAGCCGCCCCCCGCCCGGCTCGCGGCCCGGATCCGAGCCTTGGGCGAGGTGGGCGCCGCCAGCGGCACCGGGTCGAGACCGGCGGCGCCGAGCGCCGGCGCGAACCGTCCCAGCTCCTCCACCGGCACGTCGGTGAACAGCACCCCGTCCGCCCCGGCCGCGGCGGCGTCGTGCGCGAACCGCTCCACCCCGTACCGGAGCACCGGGTTGGCGTAGGTGAACAGCACGATGGGCACGTCCTCGCTGGCGCGGATCTCGTGGACCGCCTCGAGCACGCCCTCCACGGTGGTGCCCGCGGCGAGCGCGCGCTCCGCCGCGCGCTGGTTGACCGGACCGTCGGCGATGGGATCCGAGAACGGGATCCCCAGCTCCACGATGTCGGCCCCCCCACGCCGCAGCGCCCGCACCAGCTCGGGCGTGCGATCGAGCGAGGGGTCGCCGGCGGTGATGTACGCCACCAGCGCGGCCCGGCGCGCCTTCCTGGCGGCCGCGAACGCCTCCCGGATCCGGCTCACGGCACCCTCCCCTCGAGCCGCGCCACCTCGTCGAGGTCCTTGTCACCCCGACCCGAGAGGTTGACCACGATGCTGGCGGACAGCGGCATCGCCGGCGCCACCTTGACCGCGTACGCCACCGCGTGCGCGCTCTCGAGCGCCGGCAGGATCCCCTCGGTCTCGGCGAGGAGGTGGAACGCCGCCAGCGCCTCCCGGTCGTCCACGCGGGTGTAGGTGACGCGGCCCTCGTCGTGCCAGAACGCGTGCTCCGGGCCCACCGCCGGGTAGTCGAGCCCGGCCGAGACCGAGTGGGTGGGCAGCACCTGCCCGCCCTCGTCCTGCAGGATCCAGGTGTAGGTTCCGTGCAGCACCCCGGGCGCCCCCTGGCCCGCAAAGCGCGCCGCGTGCTCGCCCGCGCCGGGACCGCGCCCGCCCGCCTCCACCCCTACCAGGCGCACCCGCTCGTGGGCCAGGAACGCCGAGAAGATCCCCGCCGCGTTGGAGCCGCCGCCCACGCACGCCACCACCAGGTCGGGAAGCCCCCTGGCGGCCTTGCGGAACTGCTGGAACGCCTCGCGCCCGATCACCGACTGGAAGTCCCTGACCATCATCGGGAACGGGTGCGGGCCCAGGACCGAGCCGAGGACGTAGTGGGTGGTGCGGACGTTGGTCACCCAGTCGCGCAGCGCCTCGTTGATGGCGTCCTTGAGCGTGCGCGAGCCCGCCTCCACCGGGACCACCTCGGCGCCCAGCAGCCGCATCCGGTAGACGTTGAGCGCCTGCCGGCGCATGTCCTCCGAGCCCATGTAGATGCGGCAGGCGAGCCCCAGCAGCGCCGCCGCCGTCGCCACCGCCACCCCGTGCTGGCCGGCCCCCGTCTCGGCGATCACCCGCTCCTTGCCCATCTCCCGGGCGAGCAGCGCCTGGCCGATGGCGTTGTTGAGCTTGTGCGCCCCGGTGTGGCAGAGGTCCTCCCGCTTGAACCAGATCCGGGCGCCGCCGAGCCGCGCCGCCAGCCGCCGCGCCGGGTACAGCGGCGTCGGCCGCCCCACGTACGTCCGGAGCAGCTCGTCGAGGCGCGACTGGAACCCCCGGTCCCGGCGCGCCTTGAGGTAGGCGCGCTCGAGCTCCTCGAGAGGCTGCATCAGGGTCTCCGGGACGAACTTCCCCCCGTACCGCCCGAAGTACCCCCGCTGGTCCGGTCCCGGCCGCATCCCGCCTCCCCGCCGAGCGGCCATTCTACCCGAAGACGGCGAGCGGCCCCGGCGGAACCCCGCCGGGGCCGCCTCGACCCCGGACGGCGGGGGTCACCACCAGTTCGTCGGATCGCCGGTGACGTTGTCCACCAACGACA
>CAYTTB010000022.1:5930-41530 GCA_964440565.1 uncultured Thermoanaerobaculia bacterium | reverse complement strand
GTGTCAAGTCCAGACCGATGATTCTGTCCAACTTACAACCGGTGGTGAGACCGGGTGCCTCGATCCGCTGCAGATCGACAACCCGTACGTGGACTGGCGCTCCAACGCGCTGACCCGGATCAAGGAGGCGTACAGGGGGTTCGGGCCGGTGGTGGCCCAGGTCCACCTGCGCCACAACTACCGCGGCCCCATCTCCACCCGCGCCGACGCGCTGTGACCCCGGCGGGGGAGCCAGCGGCTCGACGTCGCCCCGCCCATGCGAGCGGGCTCGCGGCCGGACCCGTGGATGGCCGGCCGGGGATCCCTACACGAGCCCCAGCGCCTTCGAGACCGCCGTCCCGGGATCCCCGTAGAAGATCGGGTCGACGCGTTCCATGATCTCGCCGCTCACCTCGAGGAAGTTCCGCTTGTTCTCGACCGGGATCAACGCGCGGCGTGCACCGTTTTCCATCGCGACCTGGAGGACCTCCGCCAGCGACGGCAGCTTCTTGATGTTGCCCTGGATACTGAGGTCGCCGAGGATGACGAGACCGGGCACGGTGGACTGGTTCCGGATCGCCGAGACCACCGCGACGATCAGGGCGACGCCGGGCTCGACGGGCACGTTGTTGGTGAGAAGGTCGATGGCCTCGACGTGGAAGTCGGTGGTGGCGAACTCCGTGGCAATGCCGAGCTGGGCGGCGTGCCCCTTGAGGAAGGCGAACGCGCGGTTGAGCGACTCGCGCGTCGTGGAGCTCACCGCCCCCGCCACCTTGAGCCTGCCGCTGCCGGAAGTCCTTCCGACCTCGATCCGGAAGAGGCCGACCTTCGCCGAGGGGTCGATCGAGGCCGTATAGACGCATCCGGGGGCGAGGGGATCGCTGGCGACGAGGTTGCCGCCCCCGTGCTCCGGGACGCCCACGAAGCGCTCCTCTCGGGTCTCGTTGTCCACGTACGAGAACGACGTCCTGTGGTACTCGAACGACCCCAGCTTCTTCAGCTGCTCCTTGACGCGGCGACGACCCTCGAGGGCGAGCTCGACGAGCTCGGCGAGCTCATCCCGGCTCACCTCGCGATGCGGATGGATCAGTTTGAGCAGTCCGGAGACGGTTTTCCGCACCGCCCTGACATCCCGGGCGTTGAGGTGGGAGCCGAAGCTGAAGTGGCGATCGACGACCTCGGTCATGTTGTGGCGACGGAGCTCGTGAAGGGCCTCGGCAAGGTAATCGACCACCATGCCGTAGTGGTCCGTGAAGAACTCCATCTGCATCTTGGGGATCTCCCAGCCCGGAAGGTAGAAATGGAGACGGTCGAGGAACGCCATGTCCTCCCTGATCACCTGCGGCATCGGGCTGAAGAGGTGGCTCGACCGGACCATCACGTCCACGGGCTGGTTGGTGTTCCCGAACATGGCGATGGAGGCCTTGCCCGAGAGCGCCTCCTTTCCACGCGCGAAGGTTCCGGACTCGCAGTAGGTCTTCAGCGTGGTCACGACTTCCTTCGGCATCTTCTGGAGGTCGGCGACCTCGTCGAACGCCACGGCATCCCACAGACCCACCAGACCGATCTTGCCGGTAGCGATGTTGTAGAACAGGTTCGCGACGGTGGTGGGCCCGGTGAGCAGGATGGCGTACGGCGAGAGCTCCTGGAACGCGTAGGACTTCCCGGTGCCCCTGGGCCCGAGCTCGACCAGGTTGAAACGCTCCTCGCACAGCGGCACCAGGCGCATCAGCATCAGGAGCTTCACCCGCCGGTCGAAGTGGGCAGGCTCGAGCCCGATGCTTCTGACGAGCGCATCGATCCACTCGTCGGTCGAGAACACTCGCCGCGCTGCGATGTACTCCTCCAGGTCGAAGGAAGCCATCTGGATGGGCTTCAGCTCGCGGATCCAGAACGGGCTCCGCCTGCCACGGGCCGTCTCGTCGAACTCGTGGCGAACGAGCATCTCCGCCCAGACGCCACCGGTGAGAAGGCGGTCGTACCGCCGGATGTAGCTCTCCGGGATGTGGACGTACCGGTGCCCGAAATTGACGAGCTCCGCCCGGTACGTGTCGTCGTCGGAGAGGTACCGGACCTTGATCTTGTCGATGATGGTGTGCTCGCCCTGCTCACGGACGAGGGCCTGCACCTTGTTCGCCTCTTCCGGCCGGACGAGGTTCTCGGCCAGAGTCCGGTCGACGATCCGAAGGCCTGCATCGATGGCCGCCTCGTCATCGGTGGCGCAGTAGCGGCCCAGGAGGTACTCCAACACGAAGGTGGGGACCGTGGCTCCCACCTTGACCTTGCGCACCAGGTCCTTGCGCACGACCCGGCCCGCGAGCACCGAGGTGAGCTTGCGATCGAGCTCCGGCATCGGGACCTCCTCCCCTCAGAACCCGGCGATCTTCACCGGGACGTCCTGCAGCGTGCAGAGCACTTCGTCGGTCCGAGCGTCCACGAGACGGATCGCGACGTTCCCGGCTGGCCGTTCGGTGAGCTGGAGGACCACCACGTTGGGCCGGAGATCACCGGTGGATGGATCGGGCGTCATCTCCACCTCTCCCGTCTCGGGCACGTTCCCGTAATGTGCGGAGACCGGGCGGGAGATCTCCCGCTCGCCGTCCCGGACCTCGACCCGCACGCGCAACGTACCCTCCAGGAACAGCGTCTTCCTGCGACCGGAGATCTGAACGGAGACGAACGGCGAGGAGATGGCGCTGCCTCCGAGCTGCAGCGCCCACTCCACCGCCTCCCCGGACGGCACGGCGCCCCCGGCCGCCCGGATCTCGATGATGGGGACGAGCAGCTCCTGCGGTGACGCGCCGCCGTGCAGGTAACCCGCCCGCGGGCCCGGTCGTGCGAAGCCCGCGAGGCCCCGCGGGACCGCGAGCTCGAGGTCCCCGCCGAGCCCGACGTCCCGGGCCGTGAGCCGTACGAAACCGGGGGCCGACGTGCCGCCGCGACCGATCCACACCCTCCGGTGGAGCTCGACCGTCTTCCCGCCGGGGGGCTCGATGGTCGCTCCCGTGTCGAGGGGCTCCCGCAGCAGGAAGCCGTGGTCGGCGGTGATGACCACGGTCGAGAACCCTTCCCGCACCAGTGCCCTGACGGCGCGCGGGAGCTGCGTGAGCACGTCCCCCATCAGGCGGTGCGCCATCGGGAGGTTGCCCTTCTCGCAGAGGCCGTCGAGCTCCTCGGTGGCGGTCACGAGCACGAGGTCGGCGTTGCGAAGCCTGCGCCTCTGCGCCTTCCTGACCGGCAGCAGGTCGCTCAGCGTGCAGTCCTCGACGGTCCCTTGCACCGAACGCTCCAGGTGGGCCACCCGATCCGCCCGGCTCCCGAGCGTGACGCCGGCGATGGCGAGCGCGACCCTGCCGCTTCCCCCCACCAGCTCGGGGCCCTGGTCGGCGTACGGCATGAGGGCGGCCATCCCCACGGGTGTGATCGTGGGCAGCTGCGCCTGGCACGCGTGGAGCCGCACCTCGCCGATCTCGCCGCGCCGCAGCGCCGCCGCGAGCTCGGCGGCCATCTCGTAGCGCAGGCCGTCGACCAGGATGTACGCGACCTTCCCCTCCTCGAGGCCGGGGGCCACGAAACGGCGGAACACCTCACGCTGGGGAACGGTGCCTTCGATGCCAAAGCCGGCCTTCAGGAGGGCGTCCAGGTAACGGTCGGCGAGCGCCTCCAGCGCGGAGGCGTACGACCGCTGGACCTTCACCACCAGTCGCTCGAGCCGTTCGAGGGCGCCGCCGTCGAGGTCGAGGGCCTCCGTGTGATAGATCTCCTCGAGACGCCGGTACGCCGCATCCACCCGCCATGCGGCCGTCGCCTCCTCCGGGCTCTTCCCGACGTACAGCCCGGTCAGGGCGTTCACGTCGTCACCCGCCTCGGCGACACGCGCCGCGAGCTCGGTGCTGCGCCGCAGGACCTCCTGCGCGAGCTCGAGCAGCGCCCACCGCGCTCCCAGCTCGCCGATCGTGCCCGCCCAGAAGCCGCGTCGCCTCGTCGAGATGAGCTCGCTGACCCCCTCCTCCGCCTCCCCCTCGAGGAGCCATCGCTCGACGTGGCCGAGCAGTATCTCGTCGACGACCGGGAAGGTCTCCACGCCCGCCAGAGCCTCCGCGGGGAGGGCCGCCAGGCGCTCGCGGTACCTGCGCTGCGCCCGGCTGACCGCGTCCAGAAGGGCCGGGCGGAACCGGTCGGAGTCCCGCCACCGGTGGAAGACCTCGCGGACCGTGCGGCGGGGCTCCTCGCGAGCCGGTCGCCACAGCCCGAGCTCGTCGCCGTGCGGTGAACCCGCGAGCGATGCGGCGAGGTCGGCCTCGAAGATCTTGCGCCGCAGCGAGGCCCGGACGTCATCGGGCCGGTCCGACCCGGTGGGCGGGACCTCGAGATGGTGCTCGAGGAACCGTTCCAGCTCCTCGAGCGCCTCGCTCGCCGCCAGTTCCCGGTCGTGTTCGGGGCTCGCCAGGAAGAGCAACGCCACGCGAGCCGGGTCGGAGGGCCCGAACACCGCAGCGACCGCCGGGAACCCCTGTGGCCCACCCTCGATCAGGCGGTCGAGCTCGCGAAGGCCCAGCTCGCCCCGCTCGACGCGCTGGAGGATCTCGCGCGCCTGGCCCTGGGGCAGGCTGGACGCGAGCGCCTCCCGCGCCACCACCGCGAGGCGGGTGTTCCGCGCCGGGGGCTGCTGCCCGGGGCGCATCACCACCCCCAGCGCCTCGAGCTCCACCAGCGCGTGGCCCGTCTCCTCGCGCGGAAGCGGCACGTACACCAGGAGCCGACGCGGCGCCTCGTCACGGATGTACCGCTCCGCCCGGTGCCGCAGCTCGAAGAAGCTCCCCTCGTACCGCTCCACCGGCACACCGTGCTCCTCCAGGGAGGCGGCGACCGGTCCGTAGATCCGATCGGGGTCGTACCACACGACGATCGCGTGGCGCCCGATCTGCTCGAGGACGCGTGCCGCCACGGCATCCGAGACCCGTCCCATCGCTCACTCCAGGATCACGTGCCGGCCCCGATCGAGGGCACGCATCAAGCGCTCGCGGAGCCGCTCGATGAGACGGTCGACGTCCTCGTCCGAGGTGATCGGCCGGTCCCACACCTCCCGGAGACGGACGCGTACCGGCTCGGCCTCCTCGCGAAGGACGTGGCGCCACAGCCGCTCCATCGCCCGGGCCCTGAGCTTCTCCACCGCGAGGATCTGGCTCTCGAACGTCTCGAGCCGGGTACGGCAGTGGGGGCACACCTCGCCGTCGAGCGCCGCGGGCCGCTCCGCGGTGCACCTGTACGCCATCAGCTCCCCGAGGACATCCTGGACCCGTGCCCGCGCGTCCTCCGGGTCGAGCTCCGGCGACACCCATTCCGCCCATTGAGGCAGCGCCTTCACGTCCTCGATGGCTCGCTCGAAGACCGCGAAGCGGCGTGCGTGCAGCTCGGCGTACCGTTCGCGATAGAGGTCCAGGACGGCCTCGGCGACCCGGGTCAGATCGGTCCCCTTCTCGTGCAGCTCGGGCGACGCGAGAAGTTCCCGCGCCGCCTCGACCCTCCGGCGCAGCTCCTCGCCCGCCTGCGGTTCCACCTGCGGCCACACCGTCTCCAGCACGCGACGCGCCCGGCGCACCGCCTCGAGCCCCCCGCCTTTCAGGAACTCGGCGATCCTCCGGGCGCGGTCGAGCCCCTGACGCAGCGTCTCGGCCTTCTCCACGAGCGTGCGGACGCAGTCGTCGCTGGTCCCGGCGAGGATCCCCTCGAGCTCGCTCGCGAGCTCCTCGAGCTCCTCCCGCCACGGCAGGCCGTGGGCCGCCACCGTGGCCAGCAGCGACTCGACCTCCGGTCGGTGCTGGCGAAGGTGGTCCTTGAGCGTCTGCGCGATGCTGCTCTCCTCGATCTCCACCTGCTCGCCGGTGAGCGCCTCCAGCGCGTCCGCGGCCTGGGTGAGCAGCACGATCCCGATCGCCTTGCGTGGCGCGAACGTCGCCTTGCGGAACGCACGGGTGTCGGTGAGTGCGCGGCGCGCCTCGGGATCGTTCGGATCGCGGTAGCGGCGCCCCTGGTAGGCGACCTCGATGGCGTTGCCGCGGAACAGCACCGCCGTGACGAGCTTGGCGAGCTCGAGGCTCCACCCGTAGCCCAGCCCGGTGAACCGCCTCTCCAGCGTCTTCCCGTCCACGGGCTCGCCGTAGTCGCTGCGCTCGCGGATGAAGCCGAGGACCTCGCGGGCGGTGGGCGCGTCGAGGTTGGGCACCCAGCGGTCCTCCCGCTGCACCACGAGCTCGAGCCCACCGTCACCGCCGTAGAACACCTGCGGCAGCCCCGTCAGGTTCGCGGCCCTGAGCAGCTGCTCGACCTCGTTCCCCGTCAGCCGGCACGCTCCCAGCTCGAGCTTCGGGTAGAGGTCGGGGACCACCCGCTCGAGGAGCGCCCGCAGGGCATCGGCGGCGCCGCTGCCCAGCGTCGCACCCTCCCACGACTGCCCGCGGAACAGCCCCACGCCGGCGGCGAGGGCGTCCTCCAGCCTCGTCTTGAGCGTGTTGCGGAGACGCGACCGCTGGTGGCGCTCGTTCTCGAGCAGCTGGGACTCCTCCGCCTGGATCCTCCCCTGGGCGCGGAGCTGCTCGAACTCCCGGATCATCCGGTCGGAGCGGTAGACCTCCTGCACCAGCTCGTCGATCTCGGGGTCGAGGGCGAACAGCCAGAACACCTCGTCGCGGAAGCCGTCCTCGCGGCTCTGCGCCTGGATCTCCCTGCGCCGCTGTCCGAGCGTGTCCTCCGGCTCCGCCGACACCAGCCGCAGGCTCAGGTCCCCGTCCTCCACCCGCACGTCGTCCACGGTGAGGCCCACGTTGAACGACCGGATGTCCCGGTACCGGTACCGGGCCAGGTGGAGGTCGGAACGAACGATCTCGGCCAGCATGTCGCGCAGGATCTCGTGGCGCTGCCGCGGGCGAGGGGCGTACTGCCGGCGCCTCGTCGTCCAGTTCTTCTCCATCGCCGACTGCAGCTTGTACCCCTCCGGGGTGGCGCGGACGAACTCGTGACGCGTCAGGTTCTCGAGCGCCTCACGCACGTGCTGGATCGCCGACGGCGCGCCCAGCCGGTCGTAGAGCATCGCCGCGATGTTGGCCTCGCTCCGCGGGAGGTCCCGCTGGATGAACTCGAGCAGCGTGAGCACCCTGGCCACGCGGACCTCCCACGAGCCGTCGCCGAACCGCTGACCGATCTCCGCGATGTCCCGGGTCCGCTCGCTGGCGAGGTTGGTCTCCACGAGCTGGTAGACGAGGTCGAGCGTGACCAGACGCCCCAGCTCCTCGTCCGCGAGCCGTGTCCGCTCCGAGGTGAGCATCTCGAACGCCTGCTTGATGATGGTGCGGTTCGACCCGCCGAGGTGACGCGCGGCGCCGGGCTGGAGGCGGATCCCCGACATCACCTCGATGGAGAGATCGATGAAGTGGGGCGGGTAGGGGTAGAAGCGGACGAAGTCCTCCCGGGAGACCTGGGTCCGCCGGCCGCTCCGCTCCAGCCGGAGCCGCTCGTTGATCTCGCCCTCGTACCGGTCGTACAGGCTCGCCAGCGCCTTCCGCCCCTCCGGGGTCTTCTCCAGCACCCGCCGGCTCACCACGTCCTGGATGTCGGTCTGCTGCAGGTCGATCTCGTACCGGAACCGGTCGCGCAGCCGGGCCAGCTCCACCCGCCGTGCGTCGAGCGCCTCCACGACCTCGTCGAGCTTCTCCTGGGAGGTCACCACCAGCCACACCGGGGCCACCGCCTGGCGCCGCAGGACCCGGTTCTTGCCCTCCTTGCCCAGCTGCTCCACGATGGCCCGGAGCTCCTCGATCCGGTCCACGCTCTGGGCCACGTACGCGCCCACCTCGTCCACGATGTAGGCGACCGTGTGGCCCGGGCGGCGCCGCGCGGCGAGATCGAACGTCCTCTTGGCCAGGAAGGCGGGCGTCACCTCGACCTCCGCCCTCGGGCTCCTCGCCCAGCTCTCCGGCTGGGGGTACTCCTCCGGCTTGAGCTCGTGCAGCACCGCGCTCGCCTCCGCCAGCCGGTGAGCCAGCCTGCGCCGGAACGTCCACCGCCAGTGCTCCTCGTCGAGCTGCGTCCGGTACCGCTCGGGATCCGCCTCGAACCGTTGCCGGAACCGCGCCTCGAACCGCTCGACGAACTCGTCGTAGAGCCCCTCCGCCTCGAGCGTCTGCTCGAGCTCGGCGATCTCCAGGTCCTCCGCGTAGCCGAGCTCCCGCAGCAGCGCCCGGTACATCGCCACGGCGATGGAGCCCCGCCGTGCGGCGGCCGCGCGCTCCGCCTGGAGGTCGAACATCACCACCACGGTGGGTATCCGCGCCACGATGTTGTCGATGAGCGCGGCGCACCCCGGGTCGTCGAGCTGCCTCTTGAGCAGCTGGGCCGCGGGCGTTCCGAGCACCTCGGGGTTGGCCAGGATGTACCCCAGGTTCTTGGCGAACGCCGACTTGCCGGACCCGAAGAACCCGGACACCCAGACCCCGATCCCCTCGTGCGGATCGGACGGCGCCGAGGCGATGGCGTCGAGCAGCCTCCGGTAGTGCCCCCGGATCCGATCGGTGGCAACGTACTCGGTGATCTCGGTGGAGACGGTGGCCTCGTCCCGCTGCGTGACCTTGACGATCTCCTCGATCGGCCTCGAGAGATCCCTCGCGATGACGTCCCCGATCCGCATCAGCGATCCCCCTCGTACAGATCCTCGCGCCCGTGGGCGATGGCGATGGAGCGGTCCTCGCGGCACCGCGCCTCCACCCGGCTCGGCCAGTAGAGCATGGCGGTCCGCGCCCAGTCGTACTTCCCGGCCTCGAGCTCGAGCCACCGCTTCTCCAGCTCGCTCATCCGCCGACCTGCGTGCCGCTCCCGCTTCGGCCACGGGATCAACGCGTGAAGCGGCGCCGCCGCGAGCACCACGCCGTCGTCGAGGAACGGCACGTACCCCACGACCTCGCCCCGGTCGTTCGTGCGCTCCAGGATCCCCCGGATGATCCGGGCCATCTCCTCGAGCTCCGCCAGCCGGTCCTCGAGCCCGGCGAGCCGGTTCATCTCCCGCCGGTCCAGGTTCGGGGGCACGACGCCGCCCGGCTTGAGCCGGGCGAGCTCCTGCCTCACCCCCTCGATCATCCCGCCCAGGTACCGCGGCCCGAGGATCTTCGGCAGCGTGTCCCGGTCGAACCGGTGCGCGTACACCCAGAACCGGACGTCGCCCCCGGGCGAGGCGAGCAGCCAGTAGATCGGCGCCGTGCGACGGCTCGCGGAGTACCGCTTCACATGATCCTGCCAGAACCCTCCGTCACCCGTCCTCGCGAAGTACGCGCGGAGGCCCGGCACGCCGAGGAGCTCCACGAGCTCCGCCTCGATGGCCTCGGCCCGTTCACCGAAGAGCAGCCCGAGCACCTCCCGCACCCGGGCCACGATGTCGTCGGGGTGGCCCTCCCGGTCCACCAGGATCCCGTCCGAGTCGATCTCGATGGGGTAGCCGGGAGGCGCCTCCCGGAGCGGCAGCCCGTCCTCGCCCTGCAGCATCCCCGGCGGGCACACCGGCAGCGGGTCGAACGGGTCGGGCAGCTCCGGCACCTCCCGCTCGCCGGTGGCGTAGCGGACGTCCCACCGCCCCATGACGACTCCGACGCAGTAGGAGACGAGGTCGGCGGCAAGTGCGCGCGGATCGACCGTCGTGTCGACCAGTTCGGGCTGGGGGACCTCCTCCAGCACCGTTCGCTTGTCCTCCTCGGTGAAGCCATAGGCGTCGAACGCGAGATCATCGATCTCCTTCTGAAAAGCGCGGAGCTTGGCGCCACTCTCTGTGAGGGTCTGGGCGAAGGTGGCCAGACGTTCAGGAAACCTCGGGCGTGCGGCCCGGGCCAACATTGGCAGGCTGAACACATGCTCTACTTCGTCTATTGTCTTCTCCTGCTTTGCTGTGGCACTAGCCCGATTTGCCAGAGTCTCAAGTTTCGGCGGCATCACAATCGGAACGGGTGTGACGTTGATGTCCCCCATGTCGAATTGTGGATGCCCTTCTCGTCCTAACATCAACTTTAGAAGGGCGTCGAAGGGTCTCGAAGAGAGAAGTCCGAGCCACCAAAAGAACCTCTCTTTGAGAAAGATGCCTGATCCCCGAACACTAATAATTGAACCACCTGGTAATGGCTGTGGACAAAAGTGAGCAGCCCTAAGGATGTAAGTCAGCCCGGGGCGGAAGTAGTAGGCGGTGTTCTGGGGGCGCGAGGCTGTGCGGCCGGTCCTCGGGTCGATGAAGTTGCGGATCTCCGCCCCGTCGTTCTCCCAGTTGACCACGAGGTGCAGATCGGCGTAGTACGGCGAGTACTCCCCGCCCTTGGCGAAGGGTACCCACCGCTTCCCCTCGAACGTGCGCCTCCGGCACCACGCCTGGAACGCCTCGAGGTCCTCCCGCCAGTCGGGGCCGTGCTGTCCGTCCAGGATCCGCTCCGGCGGCACCTCCCACCAGCAGCGCACGAAGCGGAAGTCGTCGGCGGTGGCGAGGCCCTGCTTCACCGTCCGCCCCTCGCCCTCGAAGGGCGGCAGCTCCCGGAACAGCCGCCGCACCCGCTCGCTCACCCAGTACGCGAACGGCGACGTCGGCACCTGCCCGAACGACCGCGGGTCCACCTCGAACCGCCGCCCGCTCTCCCGCCCCTCCCGCACCGCCCGCACCTCCTCCGCGAGAACAGCGGCCTTGTCAGCCTCCTTGAGCAGACGGAAGAACGTCGTGCGCTCAGGCATCGTCCGCTCCGCCGGTCGTCTCGCCGCGCGTGGGCCGGGCGGCACGCGCCACCTCGAGGATGCGGTCCAGGACTTCCTCGATCTGGGGATCGATCGCTTCCCTCGGAACGAAACGGGCGAGCCGGTGGTAGGCGCCCTTCCGCATCTGGTTGGGGATCCCCAGCCTGGAAAAGAACTCCTCGAAGACCAGGTCGAGGTACTGATCCGTCACCTTCGTGTCGATCCAGAAACGGTCCTCGGGATCGTTCAGCGCAGCTCTCGGGACACGGTTCTCGATCGCCTCGCGCATGATCGCCACGTACCGTTCGGCTTCGGGCCGCTCGAAGAGCGGGCCCGGAGTCGTCTCGCGGGCGATGGAGCGTGCGTAGGCCTCGAGGACCTCGGGGAAGCACAGGTAGTTCTCGATCTCCCGGCGGCGCCACGTGATGAGCGGGAGCTGGTCGTTGGGTGGGGGCGGGTTGTCGAGCCGATCCAGCACGATCAGGCCGAGGAGGTCTGGCTTCGCCTCCCGGAGCCCGAAGAAGTGGTCCTTCGCCCTGTTCGGCTGGTTGCAGACGTAGTGCGTGAATGGCCGCTCGAGGACCCGGGCAGCCGGGTGCTCGAGAATCCGCGCGAACTCCTGGAGGATGGCGAGGTCGGTGGAACCCTCGAGGTAGAGCACCCATCCCGTGGTCTCCGCCTGGTAGTAGTCGTGAAAACCGATGCTCGCCAGCGCCTTGTACACCTGGGAGGCGCGCTGATCGATCCGGTGCGGCTTGCCGACGAACGCGATGACCACGTCCCGCTGGGCGGCCTCATTGAGGATGACCTCCGAGTGACTGGCTGCGATGACCTGACTCTCCGAGCGGGAGGCGATCTCCGTGAGCATGCTGTAGACCTGTTTCTGCCGGAGGATCTCGAGGTGGGCGTCCGGCTCGTCGAGAAGCAGTACCGACCCGGGGTTCGACAGGAGGTAGGCCATCAGGAGCGTGATCTGCTGCAGGCCCCGGCCCGAGGCGGAGATGTCGAGGACCGCGCGGGAGCCCAGCTCCCGGTAGTGCATGGTGAGCTCGCCCCGCTCCTTGATGTAGACCGGAGGGCTCAGTTCCACGCCGAACAGGTCCCTGATCCGGGTAGCGAGCTCGTTCCACTTCGCCTCGCCGTGATCTTCTAGCAGGCGGTAGCAGAGGTTCCGCAACACCTCCGCCGTACGGCCTTCTCCGAGCCGCACCTGGACGGCGCCCGGGTCGAGCCGGACCTCGCTGGCAGCGAGCCCGGACATGGGCGGAAGGTACGCGACACGGACCGAGCGCGCCGCCTCCGGGATCGGGTCGGAACCTCTGTTCCTCCCCGCGGCCCATCCCAGCGGTCGGCAGTACAGCGACTCCGAGGTGCCGTAGTCGAACTCCAGGCCGCAGCGCCAGCGCGCGCCCGCCGTCGTCCCCGCGACCTCGATGTCGATCCGGATGTTCCGGGTCTTGCTCTTCCCGTTCTCCTTCACGCCCTCCCGCACGTGCAGGTCCTTCCACATCAGCTTGACCTCGGGGAGCGGAACCGACACGAGGTCCGCCCGGCTGATGGTCACGCCGGTTCGGGTACGGGGTACGGAGCCCGTGCCGCGCTTCTCCAACCATTTCCGGACGCCGAGTTCCCAGAGGCTGAGGGCCTGCAGCACCGAGGTCTTGCCGGAGTTGTTCGGCCCGATGAGCACCACCGCCTCGCCCAGCTCGATCTCCACCTCGGCGAATCGCTTGAAGTTGCGGATCGTGACGCGATCGAGCATGTTGAACTCCCTTCACGCCGTCGCATTCACCGGGGTTCCGTCCGACGGGAGCCAGGTCTCCCGAGGAGGATACGCCCGCCCGCGTTCCCCAGGCGCCGCCCCTCGCAGCGAGGGCAAGCGTGCGGCGCGCCGCGCGGCCGCGTACGCCGACCCCTCGTGGGCGGGGGCCCTCGGCCGCCGGCCGCCACTCTCTCCCCGCCACGGGCTGCCGCCCAGCCTCCCTGCGTCGGCCGGGCTCACCGCCCGCGCCGGTACCGGCAGCGGGCGATCAGGCGGGGGGTGATGCGGCGGACGACGCTGGCCGCCGTGATCAGGTCGTAGGCCCTGGATCCCTGGACCTGCCACAGCTCGACCACCTTCCCGGTCTCGAACTTGACTGTCTCGATGGCGGCGCGGAAGTCCGCGTCGCTCGAGATGAGGATGGCGACGTCGAAGCGGTCCTTGAACGCCAGCGTGACCATGTCCACGGCGAGGGCGACGTCCACGCCCTTCTCCACCATCGAGCCGTCGGGGAGCCGCTGGAAGCGGCCCGGACGGAAGGTCAGGTTGGGGACGAACCGCAGCGCGTTCAGGAAGCGTTGCTGCCTCCTCACGGTCTCTTCGTTGCGAGCGCGGTCCGGGTCGTCCGGGCGCGGGTGGGGCAGCGGCGTGTTGTAGTAGTAGACGTGAACGAGCCGGCGCTGCGGCCCGACCAGCTCCGCCGCCAGCTTCGCGAAGTCCACGGCGACGGGAAGGCCCGCCTCCCTCAGCGCGTGGTAGAAGTTGCTCCCGTCGATGAAGATGCAGACGCGATCGGTCACACGGAACCTCCTCCACGGTGGTGGAAAAAGGAAAACTGGAGGTTGCGTGCAACCTCCAGGGGCTGATACCTGGCCGCCGCGGCGCGGCGCCAGGGGCAGATACCGTTCGCGTCCGCACCGTGTATATAGTCCTCCGACGTTCCGATGTCAACCGGCGGGCGATCGGCGTTCCCCGCCAGCCCGTCGCCAGGTGGCCCCGGCCTCGGGACGGCGCCCGCTGGGCCCGGAGGCCCCAAGGGCCGCCCGAGCCCTCTCGGTGCGATGGGGCGTGCGTGCCATCTGCCTCACGCGGCGCGGTCTCCATGACCACGGCCCGGAACCGCTCGAGGGAGGTTCGCGCGGCCTCGCGGCGGTTCGTGGGCACCTGGCCCGCCGCGAGGGTGTGCTCCGTCAGCCTGCTCAGCACCGCCCAGCAAGCCTCGATGTCGTCGAAGACGCAACCGCTCGTGTCGGCACGCTCGCGCGCGGCCTCCAGCTTCTCGCCCTGGGTGGAGGGTTCGGCGAGGCGGGCCTTTCCGCGTGACACCGGCCACCCCCCCGCGTGGACGGGCGCCCCTGCGCCCCGGGGTAGCTCCACGTACGGAAGTTCGAGCAGCGCGGCACGGTCCCCGCGCGGCGCGCCACGCTCGGGCGGCGTGTCCCCTCGCAGCGGCAGCGGATCCCCCTGGGGAGCATCTCTCCTCGCCAGCTCCTGGTTCTCGGTCATGGTGACCTCCGAGACGTGCTGGGGTCGCCAGTAATCGCAGATGCTCGGGCAGTGCCTTGGTCGCGGACCGTCATGGGCTTGCCGGCGACGCGACACAGCACTTGACACCCATCGAGCCGCGAACCCATGATGTAGTCAATCCAGATCGCTGGAGGTGGAAGGCGTGAGCCTTCGGGAAAGCGGCCCTCACGGGCCGACTTTCTTGTCATGGGAGCCACTTCCTGCCCCATCCCGGGATCCTCCCATCGCGTGAACGGTTGTACGTGGTTCGCTCCAGGATCTTCGCGAGCTTTCCCCCGAAGTCGCGCGGCAGGGGCCTGCCGTGGTGCCGCGCCACCGTCGCCTTGAAGCTCGGATGCGCGACGAGATCGGCGATCTGCAGCCCGGCGATGTTCGCGCTCTTGGGTTTCACTTTCAGATCGAGGGAGGTGAGGTGCTCCTGGAATGTGGAGGCGGGAATGAATTGATTGCCGTTCTCCACAAGGCCCCGGAAGGACTCCTTGAGCTTCCGGTCCTCCCTGCCCCCTCGCGACTCCGCCACGACGTCGCCCGCGGCCCCACGCGCCCGCAACCAGAGCACGAACCGTTCCACGAGCACGGTCAGGCAGTAGTGGTAGGGGTGGAAATGCCAGACCGAGTAGCGATCCCAGTGCTCCTGCGTGTCGATGACCACCGTGACCACGGTGTACTCCAGATCCTCGAGCAGGAGGAGCACCTCACGGTCGAACTCACGGATCGCGCAGAGCGTCAAACGGCGGTTTTCCATTGACGAGCTCCTTGCGATGGAGGATCACCGGATCGTCCGGATGGGAGTCGAAGAAGCGGAGCTTGAGCTCCTCCAGCCGCGGATGGACCGTCTCGCGGACGTACTCGTACCCGAAGATGACCCCGGTGAGGCTGAGATACCGGTGCCTCCGATCTCTTGGCGGAGGAAGCCCCGGGTTCCCGACCTCGTCGACGTACATGCGGTAATCCGTCACCGCACCCTCTCCAGCACGTACGCGGCCGCCTCCACCATGGCGTCGTCCATCACGCCGTGGCCGAGGTCGGCGACGAGGACGGGGTGCGCCTCGCCGAGGACGACCTCCTCTCGCCAGCGCTGGAAGGTCGAGAGGAAGAACCCGGTGCGCGACGTGACGGCGCCGAGCCGCCCGCCGGGCTCGAGACGCTCGAGGAACCGCTCGACGAAGACGGCGTAGATGTCCTGCTTCGACCTGGGGTAGTGCTCCTTGATGTACTTCTGAGCGCGCACGGGAGCGGCGCCGAACGGCGGATTCATGAGGACCACGTCGAACCGCCTGCGCATCACCTCCACGAAGTGGAGGCCCTCGACCGAGTTGTCGGCGAACAACCGCCTGCGGAGCGCCTCGGCGCCGGCCGCCTCCTCGGCGAACTCGCGCAGCAGGGCCTCGATCCTCGCCTCCAGCTCGTCCCAGAACTGCTCGTCGGTGACGTCGGAGAAGTCGAGCTCGAGCTGGTCGGGGGGCGCGAGCTCGGCGAACAGGTACCCCTGATGCCCCCCCTCGGCCCGGAGGCGGCGCCAGGTCTCGTGCTCCTTCCGGATCGCCCCCGAGATCTCCTCGTCGAGCCGGAGCACGCTGCCGAGCTCGTCCGCCTGGCGCAGGCTCTCCCAGACGGTGCTCAGGATCCGCGCCACGACGCCGCTCTCGGAGCCGAGCCGGCGCCCGAGGAACTCGTCGAACTCCCGACGATCGCCGGGCATCGGCTCCGCGCACACGACGTTGACCCGGTGGACCTCGGCCTCGCGGTGCGTCGCCTTGGCCTTGAGGAACAGGACCAGGGAGGCCAGCTGGGTGGCCCGCTTGTCGATGTCGATGCCGTTGAGGTTGTGCTCGAGGATGAGCGTGGGCAGGGTGCGCTCGAAGGTCTCGCGGTCCGGGTAGTCCTCGCGGAGCGCGCTGTCCCGATCCTCCCACGCCTCGAGGTAGATCTGTCGGAGGACGTCGAATGCGTAGGACAGGAAGTGTCCCGACCCGCAGGCGGGATCGAGGACGCGGAGCTCGCGGGGGTCCCTGGGCTCCCGCCTCGGCACGAGGGTCGGGGTGGGGCCGTCGTCCGCGGAAGACGGGTCGAGCGCCCGGCGGATGCGTGCGGCAGCCTCGTTGGCGATGCGGAGGAGGAGGGGGTCTTCGATGAACACCTCGCCTGTGCCGCCGGCGTTCCGGTTCGCGCGCGCCTCCGCGAACAGGATGTCGAGGAGATCCTGGGTCGGCACCCCGCCGAGATCTCCGAGCTCGGCGACGGCGCGCGCGCGCCGCCACGGCCACCGTTCGCCGCCGACCTGGTCCTCGAGCGGGTGGCGGCGGGAGGCGTCGACGGCGTGGGCGAGGGAGACGAGGCGGTGGATGTCCTCGCTGCGCCCGGCGAACGATGCCTCCTGCCCCGGGGGCGGCGTGACCAGGCGACGCAGCCAGGCCTTCCAGTCGGCGGTCTCGGGGGCGCCGTCCCTCGGGAAATCCAGGAACACCTCGTCGGGTCGGCGAACCATGAGCGAGCAGACGCGGTCGATAGCGGAACCCCCCTGGCACATCTCGAGCCAGATCCGGCCCAGCGTGTTGTCCACCAGGAACCGGACGACGTACTCCGGCGTGTAGAACTGGTTGCGGAACGCCATCTCGTACGCGTTCCTGGGTGCGGAGCTCTCCCTTCGGGCCTGCTCCCGCTGTTCCTTCGGGGTGTAGAACTGGTAGACCCAGCCGATCGTCTCCTCCTCGGACCAGACCTCGTGGAGCTCCTGCCGGTCGAGCAGGTCCAGCACCTGGCGGAGCGCTCGTGGGGTCGGGAAGATCCGGCTCGCCAGATCGTCCGGGTCGAACAGCACACCGATCTCGCGATCGAGCCGGGCGCAGAGCGAGAGCAGGTAGCGCCGGTAGGCCTCGTCGATCTCGCCACGGTCGTAGAGGCGGCCCACCTCCGGGTTGGTGCCGGCGAAACGGAGGAATCCGCGGGCCCGCTCCCACCGAGCGATGGAGGGCTCGATCAGCCCGATGTCCGGGTGCTCCATGATCCGGAACGCCACCAGCCGGTTGAGGTGGGTGAACGCGAGGGAGCGGACGAGCGTCCGGTAGCGCTCGCGGTAGATCGCGCGACCGACGTTGCCTGCCGTGCCACGGAGGCCGTCCTCGAGCAGATCGCGCGTCTCGCGGTTTCGGGCGTCGTCGCGCAGGGCGGGAAGGCGGTCGATCTCCTCGATGGTGCCGTCCTCGTGGATCCCGAACGTCGCCTCCAGCACACCCACGAGGTCCCGGGTGAGCACCTCGCGGGCGCGATGGACGACGCGTCGCAGCTCGTTGCGGGTGGCCGTGTCCAGCGGCATCACACCCCCTGCCTGGGAGAAGAGATCCCCAGCTCGGCCAGCCGACGCGCGACGAGCGCGTCGAGGGCGTGGCAGACGTCGTCGATCGTGTTCGCCTGCGGGACGGTCATGTCCCACGCGCGCCGGAGGGCCTCCCGGCGGCACCCGATGGGGGTCACGACTGGTGCGCGTTCACGCATACACCTTCACCCGGTAGCTTCCCTGCAGATCTCGGTTGGGGAGCGACATGAACCGGAGCCCGTTGGTTCCTTCCCTGGTTCCCGGGTAGAACAGGACCGCGGAGGTTCGCGTCAGACCCTGCATCCGCACCACGAGCTGCGAGATCGGGTAGATGTCCGGTGCGAGGGCGGCGGCGTGGACGACGAGCCCGATCGCCGGCTCGGGGGCGAGCGCGTCGAGCCGCTGGGCCAGCATCCGCGGCAGCGGCGCGAGGTCCGGCTCGGAGAGGTAGGTGTACACCTGTTCCTGCGCAGCCTCGAAGCCCACCATCCGTTCGAGCTCGGCGACGGCCTCGATCCCCTCGGTCCGCGCGATGGCCTCCCAGAGCAGCTCGGCCAGCGAGATGATCCCCACGGTCATCCCCCTGTTCCGGAGCCGGGTGGCCAGCAGGCGGACCTCTCGACGAAGGTCCCACTCCTCACGGGGATCGTAGACGAGGATCGCGAACGGAAGGTCGGCGTGAAGCCGGAACCGCACGGACTCCGGCGGAAGCTCGCTCTCGAGCCACGCGATGCGGCCTTTCAGGTCACCGGCACAGGACATGGGCGTACTCCTCGAGATCCGTCGTCGGGAACTCCACCCGCACCGCCGAGCCCGCGGCCTCATAGCGAAGGAGGCCCAGCTGGTGGGCCTCGAACAGCCGCCGCTCGACGACGAGCGGGGTGAACAGGAAGAGCTTCCACGCCTCGTCGGTGAGGAGACGTGGCCCCCGTGTCCCGAGGGCGAAGCGGAGACACGCGAGAAACGCGAACGACCGGACCGGAACGTAGATGGACCCCACGCGCTTCCTGCTCCCGCCCTCGAGCAGGCCGAAGTCACGAAGGGCGGCGAGGACGCCCCTGGCCACCCTGGTGGCCACCGTGGGCGACCACGGTCGCCCCCTCGAGAACCGCTCGCGCGGTGCCGAGGCGAGGAAACGCACGACGTCGCCCGTCGTGACCTGGCGCTCACCTCGTTCCACCTTCGCTCCGAGTGGACCGGTCACGAAGTCCCAGAGAACGGGTTCCGCCGCCGCCGTGGCGTAGTAGTGGAGGGGGAGGAGCTCGGCGGCCGACCAGCCGGCGTTCTCGAGGGTGGCACATGGCCTCCAGAGACCGGGCGGGTTCGACCGTACGAAACGTGGGATGAAGGCCCGGATCACGACGTCGCGCATTCGAGCGCGGGTCGGCCGCGCCAGCGCGTTGCGCTCGATGGCCGCTTCCAGCGTCCGCGGGTCCCCATCCCACGTGCGGATCAGCTCCCGCATCTCCTCGAGAAGGGCACCACCCTTCTGCAACCGTGTCGTGTATCGTCGATTCGACAACGCGGCCCCTCCGTGAGGTCGGGAACGGGCAGCCGTGAGATGCGATCCGTCGCCATTATAGCCGCGGGTCCGCTCGCGGGCCGAGGTGGTGCGCGACGACGAGCTCCGCTCCCCCCGGAGGAACGGCCCTCACACCGCGGGAAGGTCGGGAAGCTCCACGGTGACGGTGGTGCCCACGCCCTCGTGGGAGGCGAGCGCGACGGTGCCGCCGAGGCGGTCCACGAGGTGCTTGACGATGGCGAGCCCCAGGCCGAGGCCGCCCGAGCCCGGGGTGCGGGCGCGGTCCACGCGGTAGAACCGCTGGAACACCGCCCCGACCTCGGCGGCGGGGATCCCCACCCCCGTGTCCGCCACCTCGAGCCGCACGCGGCCCCCGGCGCGGCCGGCCACGACGCGGACCCGGCCGCCCTCGCGGTTGTACTTCACCCCGTTCTCCAGCAGGTTGCGGAGGACACGCACCAGCGCGCGGCGGTCGGTGACGAGCTCCAGGCCCGGCGCGACCTCCGCCTCGATCCGGACCTCCCGCCGCTCCGCCAGCCCCCGCACGTCGGCCATCGCCTCCTCCACCGCCTCCTCCACCGCCACGCGCCCGGGCTCGAGCTCGAGCTCGCCCGACTCGATGACGGCGAGCTCGGTGAGCTCCTCGGAGAGGCGGGCCAGGCGTTCCACCTGCCGGACCAGGAGATCCGCCGCCTCGGGGTCCACCTCGCCCTCGAGCGTCTCCACGGTGGTGCGCAGGACCGCGAGCGGCGACCGCAGCTCGTGCGCCAGGTCCTGGACGAACCGCCGCCGCAGCTCCGCCGCCCGCCGCACGACGCTCACGTCGTCGAGCACCAGCGCCGCGCCGCCGTCGGCCAGCGGGGAGACCCGCACCTCCCACACCCCCGCGGGCCGCTCCACGAGCACCGGCGGCGGCCGCTCGCCCGCGAGCGCCGCCCGCACCGCCCGGACCAGCTCCGGCTCCCGCACCACCTCCACCAGCAGCGAGCCCTCGGGGACCGCCCTGCCGCAGAACCGCGCCGCCTGCAGGTTGGCCAGGCGTACCCGCATCCCCGGGTCCACCACGATCACCCCGTCACCGTACCCGGCGGTGAGGTCGTGGACGAGCCGCTCGAGCTCCGCGACCCGGCGGCGGCACCTCTCGAGCCCGTGGGCGAGCTCCCGCACCCGCCAGCTCGCCTCGGCGCCGTCCGCCGTCCCCAGCTCGGCGAGCAGGCCCCGAACCGGCGCCACCGCGTCGCGCCACACGCTCCAGCCGGCGAACGCCACCCCCAGCGCCCAGAGCACCGCCGCCGCCACCACCGCGCCCGGGCCCGCGCGCCACGCCGAGGCGACCACGAACACGAGCAGCGGGAGCGCGAACGCGGCCACCACGGCCAGGTGGCGCGGAACGGTCACGGCCACCCCCGGAACCGGTAACCCGCCCCGATCACGGTCTCGATCACCTCGGGGCCCAGCTTCTTCCGCAAGGCCCGCACGTGGACGTCCACCGTGCGCTCGTCCACGTCGCTGCCCAGGCCCCACACCCGCTCCACGATCCGCTCCCGCGAGACCACCCGCGGCCGGGTGGTGAGGAGGAACCACAGCAGGTCGAGCTCACGCGCCGTGAGGCGCACCGGCCGCCCGTCCAGCTCCACCAGGCGCGCGTCGCGGTCCACCGCGAGACGCCGGTCCCGGTACCGGCCCTCGGGCACCCCGCCGTCCAGCCGCCGGCGCCGCAGCAGCGCCCGGACGCGGCTCCTGAGCTCGGCCAGGGAGAACGGCTTGACCACGTAGTCGTCGGCGCCGAGATCGAGACCGCGCACCCGGTCGCGCTCCGCCGCGCGCGCGGTGAGCATGATGATGGGCAGCGCCCGGGTGGCCGGGTTGCCGCGAAGCTCGCGGCACACGGCGAGGCCGTCGAGGTCCGGGAGGTTGAGGTCGAGCAGGACGAGATCCGGGTTCCCCTCCCCCACCCGCTCCAGCCCCTCGAATCCGCTCGCGGCACGGTCCACCCGGTACCCCTCCCGCTCCAGGGCCCGGCAGAGGGACGCGGCGAGGTCGTCGTCGTCCTCGATCAGGAGGAGACGCTCGCCGGCCACGGATCAGCCCCCGTCTCCATCGCCCGCCAGATGCCGGTGGCGGATCGGGGTCCCCTCCACCAGGTAGACCACCTCCTCCGAGATGTTGGTGGCCTGATCGGCGATCCGCTCGGCGAAGCGGGCCACCAGGATCAGGTCGATCCCGGGCCCGATCTTCCTGGGATCCTCGATCATGTAGGTGAGCAGCTCCCGGAAGATCTGCATGTACAGGCCGTCCACCTCGTCGTCGCGCTCGATGATCTCGCGCGCCGCGGCGGCGTCCCGTGCGACGTACGCTCCGATCGCGTCGGTGACCATCGCCCGCGCCAGGTGGAGCATCCGCGGCAGGTCGTTGAGCGGCTTGACCAGCGGCTTGTCGGCCAGCCCCATCGCCCGCTCCGCGATGTTCACCGCGTTGTCGGCGATCCGTTCGAGCTCCGGCCCGAGCTTGACCGCCACCACCACGAAGCGCAGGTCGGAGGCCACCGGCTGGTGGCGCACGATGAACTCGGTGGCCAGGCGGTCGATCTCCACCTCGAGCGCGTCGATCTCGTCGTCGAGGGCGATCACGCCCCGCGCCGCCTCCACGTCCCGCTCCACCAGCGCGCGGGTGGCCTGTGCGAGGCTGCGCTCGGTGAGCCCGGCCATCTCCAGGACCGCCGCCTTGAGCCGCTCCAGCTCCTCCTCGAACTGCCGGTGCATCATCCGATCCCTCCCCAGCCTAACCGAAACGGCCGGTGACGTACTCCTCGGTGAGCCTCCGCTCGGGGGTGGTGAAGATCCTGGACGTCTCGCCGAACTCGACCAGCTCCCCCATCATGAAGAACGCGGTCCAGTCCGCGATTCGCGCCGCCTGCTGCAGGTTGTGGGTCACGATCACGATGGTGTACCGCTCCTTGAGCTGGAGCAGCGTCTCCTCGATCCTGGCCGTGGAGATGGGGTCCAGCGCCGACGCGGGCTCGTCGAGGAGGAGGATGTCCGGCTCGTTGGCCAGCGCCCGGGCGATGCACAGCCGCTGCTGCTGCCCGCCCGAGAGCTCCAGCGCCGACGCGTCCAGCCGGTCGCGCACCTCCTCCCACAGGTCCGCCTGCCGGAGCGACCGCTCCACGATCTCGGCGAGGCGGCGGCGGTTCCGCTCGCCCCGCATCCTCGGTCCGAAGGTGACGTTGTCGAAGATCGACATCGGGAACGGGTTCGACTTCTGGAACACCATCCCCACCCGCTGCCGCAGCCGCTCCAGGTCCACCCCGGGGGCGTAGATGTCCTCGCCCTCCACGAGCACGCGCCCCGTGATCCGCACCCCCTCGATCACGTCGTTCATCCGGTTGAAGCACCTGAGAAACGTGGACTTGCCGCACCCCGACGGGCCGATCAGGGCGGTGATCCGCCGCGCCGGGACCTCGAGCGTGATCCCCTTGAGGGCGTGCGCCGCCCCGTAGTGGAGGTGCAGGTCGTACGCCGCCAGCGCCGTTCGCTCCATCGTCCCCCTCCTCACACCGCCCCGCCGCGGAAGCGGCGGCCGAGCCGCCGCCGCACCACGATCGCGGTGAGGTTCATCGCCACCACCAGCAGGAGCAGCACCAGGGTCGTGGCGAACGCCATGGGCTTGGCCGCCTCGACGTTGGGCGACTGCATCGACACGTCGTAGATGGCGAACCCCAGGTGCATGAACTTCCGCTCCAGGTGGAGAAACGGCGGCGAGCCATCGAGCGGTAGCTGCGGCGCCAGCTTCACCGCCCCGGTGAGCATCAGGGGCGCCACCTCGCCCGCCGCCCGGCTCACCGCCAGGATGAGGCCGGTGAGCACCCCGGGCATCGCCGCGGGCAGCACCACCCGCCGCAGGGTCTGCCACCGCGTGGCGCCCAGCGCCAGCGCCCCGTCGCGCCACTCGCGCGGGACCGCGAGCAGCCCCTCCCGCGTGGCCACCACCACCACAGGAAGGGTGAGCAGCGCGAGGGTCAGCGACGCCCACAGGATCCCGCCCGTGCCCAGGGTCGGGGTGGGCAGCCGCTCGGGGTACAGCAGCCGGTCCAGCGTCCCGCCCACCCCGTACACGAAGAACCCCAGGCCGAACATGCCGAACACGATGGACGGCACCCCGGCCAGGTTGTGGACCGCCTGGGTGGCGAGCCTGAGCAGCCAGCCCTCGCGGGCGTACTCGGTCATGTACACCGCCGCCACCACGCCCAGCGGGACCACCGCCACGCTCATGAGCAGCACCAGGAGCACGGTCCCGAACAGCGCCGGGAAGATCCCGCCCTCGGTGTTGGCCTCGCGCGGCTCGGTGACCAGGAACGCCGCCGCTCGCCGGAGGGCGTACCATACCTTCCCCGCCGTGCCGAGGTCGCCGGGCCGGGTCACCTCGATCACCGCTCCCAGCGGCACCGTCACCCGGCCGCGGCCCGCGTCCACCTCCAGCCCGCCGCGCCCGAGCCGGGCCCGGGCCTCTCGAAGCCGGGCCGCGATCGCATCGAGCTCCGGGCCGAGCCGCCGCGCCTCGGCGGCGATCCGCCGCTCGAGCTCCTCGAGCCGGGCCTTCCCCTCGGCGGTCCCCGCGGCCCGGCCGCGTTCCACCAGGTGTGCCTCCTCCTCGAGGCGGGTCAGCGGGCGGCGCACCCGGTCCCGCCGGCGCTCGAGCCGCCTGGCCTCCCGGCGCAGCTCGCGCCCCCGCTCCAGCAGCCGCCCGAGCTCCCGGGGATCGCGCGGGTCCACCGGCTCGCCCTCCGGCCCCCACGCCCTCACCAGCCGTCCGTACACGTCACCGGAGGCGGCCCGCTCCACGCGCACCGCCTCCGGGTCCGGCTCGAGCCGGACGATCTCCGACGGATCGAGCCAGAGGAACTCGCGCCCGTCGAGATCGCGCGCCCCGGCCCGCAGCTTCACCCGCACCCCGCCGCCCGGAGCGGGTTCCCTCCCCGCCACCCGGCCGTAGAGGACCGTGCCCCCCTCGAGCTCGACCCGCACCACCGGCGCCGGCCAGAACCACGGGGCCGCCCCCGCCACCACGATGGCCACCAGGGCCCCCAGCATCGCCAGGACCAGCACCGTGGCCAGTGCGGTGCCCACGATCCCCGCCGTCCCCGCCGGGACCCGGGCCGGGAAGCGTTCAGAACCGTCCATACCGCCTCCTGAGCACGCGCCCCACGAGATCGGCCGCGCTGGTCAGCGCCAGCGTGAACAGGAACAGCAGCAGCCCGGTGAGGAACAGCACCCGGTACAGCGTGCCGCCCACCGGGGCCTCGGGGATCTCCACCGCGATGGCCGCGGACATGGTGCGCATCCCCACGAACGGGGACAGATCGAGCAGCGGGGTGTTGCCCGCCGCCATGAGCACGATCATGGTCTCGCCCACCGCCCGGCCCAGGCCCAGGATCACCGCGGCGAACACCCCCGCGCTCGCCGCCGGCGCCACGAGCCGGACCGCGGTCTGCCAGCGGGTGGCCCCCAGCGCCCGCGCCGCGTTGACGAGATGCGGGGGCACGGCCGAGAAGGCGTCCTCGGCGATGGTGAAGATCACCGGGATCACCGCGAACCCGAGCGCGACCCCCACCACCAGCGCGTTGCGCTGGTCGTACCTGAGCCCCGCCTCCGTGAACAGCCATCGGGTGAAGTCGCCCCCGAAGAGGGCGCGCTCCACCGGCCCCGCGAGGCCCCACGCCGCGGCCAGCACCGCCGCCGCCGCGGCCGCCACCAGCGGCAGCTCCGCCCCCGGGCCCATCCGCCGCCGCACCGCCGCCGGCAGCGCCCGCCAGAGCGCCAGCGCCGCCACCACCACCAGGGGCAGCGCCGCGGTGCCCACCAGGGCGCCGAGCAGGGCCCGCTCCAGACGGGGCGCGAGCCACAGCGCGGCGAGGAACCCCACCACCACCGAGGGGACGCCGGCCATCAGCTCCACCGTCGGCTTGAGGACCCCCCGCAGCCAGACCGGCCCGAGCTGGGAGACATAGAGCGCCGAGGCCAGCGCCAGCGGCACCGAGAACAGCATCGCGAACAGGCTCGCCTTCAGCGTGCCGAAAAGGAGCGGCACCAGCGAGATCTTCGGCTCGAAACTGTCGGAGCCTCCGGTGGTCTGCCACACCCAGCGTGGCGCCGCGTACCCCTCGTACTGCACCGGAAACAGCAGCGTGCGCAGGCTCACCTCCGGGTGCGGGTTGTCGAGCCGCGCCACCGCGAGCCGTCCCCCGGCCGCCACCACCAGCCCGTCCGCCTTGGGCGCGAAGGCGAGGGCCGAGACGGGGCCCTCCGCCAGCCGGCGCCACAGCAGCCGCCGCCCGGAGGTGGCGTGGTAGAGCGCCACCTCGCCCGTCCGGGTCGCCACCAGGAACCCCCGCCTCCGGGGCGAGGCCGCCACCGCCACCGGGGCCGCCCCCACCCCCGCGAGCCGGCGCACCGTCCGCACCACCGGCGGCGCGGGCTCCACCTCCAGCTCCGCGCGGCCCGCCAGGCGCGCCCCCAGCTCGTCGTCGGGCAGCACCGCCGATCCCCCGGGCTCGATCCGCACCCCGTCCACCTCGAGCGGCGCCCCGCCGCGGTTGACGAGGCGCACCCGAGGCACCTCGAGCAGCACCTCCACCGAGCCGTCCCGGCCCACCGCCACGAGGGTTCCCCCACCGATCAGGTACCGGACCGCCGCCACCGGCGGCCCGGACCGCTCGACCTCGACCGGCCGCCACGAGGGCGCCGCGAGCACGCGCAGGGCCCCGCCGGCGTCCACCACCGCCACCCGCGCGAGGCCCTCCGCCACCGCCACCGCGCGCATCGGTGCGGCGAACGGGGGGGCGAGCGGCGACCACCACTCCTCCTCGGCGTCCCAGGCCAGGGCCGCCGAGCGCCCCGCCCGGTCCCACGTCACGACCAGGAGGTCGCCGTCCTCGTCCCCGGCGACGGCCATCCCCGACGGCACCAGGTTCCCTGGGAGAGTCGTGGGTTCCGCCGCGGGGCGCCACCGGACCGTGGTCCGCCGTGCCGTCCCCTCCCACACGTCCCGGAAGCGGACCCGGCCCACCGCCAGCCTCCCGTCGGTGGCGGCCACCGCCAGCAGGCCGTGGGGGGCCCGGGCCGCGGCCGCCACCGGAACCGGAGCCCCGAACGGTGCCAGCGGTTCCCGCCCCGACCCCGGGAACCGGACCAGCCCGTCGCGGTCCAGCTCCCAGACCAGCTCGCGGCGCGGGTCGCTCCCCACCACCAGTGGGTCTCCTGCCGCCGGACGCCACGCCAGCTCGCCCAGGCGGGCGCCGTCGAGCAGCGGCACCGTCTGGTAGGCGAGGTCGGCCACGATGGCGAGTACCGCCACGATGACGGCCACGCCGCCGGCGCGGATCGCGGCGGCGGCGAGGCGGTCGGCGCGCTTCGGTCCGAGGAGCGCCACGTCAGTCGAGCTTGGCCAGCTGCCTGGCCACCGTCCCGGCGTCGAGCGGGTCGAACCCCGCACGGATCACCACCCGCTGGCCCTCGGCCGAGAGCATGAACCGGAGGTACTCGGCGGTGAGGCGATCGAGCGGCCTGCCCGGCGCCCTGTTGACGTACACGTGGAGGAACCGGGCCAGCGGGTACCGCCCGCTCGCGGCGTTCTCGGCGGTGGCCGGGACCGCCGGCTCGCCCTCGGCGCGGGCCAGCGGCACCGCCCGCACGCCGGAGGTGGCGTACCCGATCCCGGAGTAGCCGATCCCGTACCGGTCGTTCTCCACGCCCTGCACCACCGACGCCGAGCCGGGCTGCTCCTTCACCGAGTCCTTGTAGTCGCCCTTGCACATCGCGTGCTTCTTGAAGTAGCCGTAGGTCCCCGAGGCGGCGTTGCGGCCGTAGAGCGAGATCGGCGCCGTGGCCCAGTCGCCGCCGAGACCGAGCTGGCCCCAGGTGCTGATGTCGGTGGGGTAGCCGCACCGGCGGGTCTTCGAAAAGATCGCGTCCACCTGGGGGATGGTGAGAAACCGGATCGGGTTGTCCTTGTTGACGAACACCGCGAGCGTGTCCAGCGCCACGTCGAACCGGGTGGGCGGGTAGCCGAACTTCTCCTCGAACGCGTCGAGCTCCCGGTGCTTCATCTTCCTGGACATGTCGCCGAGCTGGACGGTTCCCTCGATGAGGGCCGGGGGCGCCGTGGAGGAGCCCTTGCCCTCGATCTGGATCTTCACCTGCGGGTAGATCTTGCGGAACTCCTCGGCCATCAGGGTCTGCAGCTCGAGCATGGTGTCGGACCCCGCGGCGTTCAGCGTGCCCCGCAGGCCCTGGACGGGCCGGTAGTGGGGCAGGGCCGGGTCGAGCTTCGGCCCTGCGGCCCCGAGGTCGGCCGCGCCGAGGGCGGCCAGGGTCAGGGCGATGGCGGCGTATCGGATCGGTCGCATCGTCGTCCTCCTTGCATCACCGAGCGTCGTGTGTCCGTGTGAAGCCGGTGTGAAGACCGGCCGTCAGTACTTCACCTGCAGCGTCAGCTGCACGCGGTTCTCGTCCGGGATCCCCGGCGCGTCGTGCTCCACGCGCTGGTAGTCGAGCAGCCAGTAGTTGCCCCTCGCGAACTGCCAGGCGACACCGCCGATCCAGCGCGTGATCTCGTCGCTTCCCGGGTCGTCGGTGTCGGGGTCGAACCGGTCGTGGCGCGCGATCAGGGACCAGTCCCGCCGCTCGCCCAGGCGCACCTCGCCGAACACCGACCACCCCTCGCGGTCCAGCGCCCGGCCGTCCGGTCCCACCGCCGATCCCTTCTGGTTGCCGGTTCCGGTCACGTACTGGCCCGCGAGCACCAGCCGCGGCGACTCCCACGAGAGCATGGCCGCGCCCAGGTCCCAGTCCGGCTCCTGCGGGGTGTTCCCCTTGCCGGTCAGGCCGAACAGCGACAGCTGCAGCCCCGGGGCGGCGTCGGGCAGCGGCCTCAGCGAGAGACGCCCCTCGAGCACCTTGTTCGTGTTCCTCTCCGCCGCGTGGTAGCCCCCGCCGTTGTAGATCCCCACCTGGAACGAGCCGTAGCGGCCGGCGTAGTGACCGTTCACGGTCTTGCGGTAGTTCTCGGGCAGGTCCGGGCCGAGGTTGCCGCCCAGCATGACGCCCACGTCGGCCGAGTTGAACAGCCCGCTGCGCTCCATGAACATCGTGTCCTGCATCCGGAACCGGTTGACGTGCTCCTCGAAGTCGAGCCACGGCATGTGGGCCAGGCCGAACTCCACGTACGGCTTCCGGACGATCCCGGCCCCCTGCCACCGGAACTTCGCGTAGGCGTACTTGAGCCGGACCTCGAAGTCGCCGCTCGCGTCCTGGTGCACGTCGGGAGTGATCCGGAACTCCAGGTTGGGCGCCAGCTTCTTCTTCACGTTGATGTAGCCCCGCTTGATGGCGAACCGCGAGTAGTCCGAGGTCTCGCCGGGCACGCCCTCGTAGCGCGAGCCGCTCTGGTAGGAGATGTAGGTGAGCGTCCCGATGGAGAGCCCGCGCAGCCCCCCGGGCAGCTCGACCCGCTCCGGCCGCGCCGCGGCGGCCGCCGCCCCCTCCGTTCCGCCCTGCGCCCCCGGCGCCAGCGTCTCGTCCAGCAGCTGCCGCGCCTCCTGCCGGGTGATCACGCCCTTCTTCACCAGCAGCTCGAGCAGCAACTCGGTCTGCGAGGGGCGCTCGCCCGCCGCGGCCACGCTCCCGAGCGCGAGACCGAGCGCCACAGCCATCACCGTCCGTACCGTTCTCATCGGGTCCTCCTTCTTCCCGGTTCGCGGGCCGGCACCGTGCCGCCCGCCTCCAGTCTCGCCACCGGTGTGAAGCCCGTGTGAAGCCCGCCCCGCCGGCGAGCGGCACGAGATGGGGACACTCTTCTTCCCGCCCGTGGAGATGGGGACACTCCCCCGCGAGATGGGGACACTGTCCTTCCCGCGCTGGAGACGGCGCCCCTGCCCGCCCGTGCGGCCCGTACCCGGCCGCGCGCGTGCTAGGCTCGGGCCGATCGTGGGTGACGCGCGACCGGTGCTGTTCGTGGGCGACCTCCACCTGGGGCGGCGGGCGCCGGGGGTGCGGGAGCGGCTCGCCGGGGCCGGCGTGGACCCGCGCCTCGCCTCGGCGGCGGCGGCGTGGGAGCGCACCGTGGCGTGGGCGCTCGAGCGCGGGGTGCGCGCGGTGGTGCTGGCCGGCGACGTGGTGGACGCGGACCGCGACCGGTTCGAGGCGTACGGGCAGCTCGAGCGCGGCGTGCGCCGGCTCACGGAGGCCGGGATCGCCGTGGCGGCGGTGGCCGGCAACCACGACTGGCTGGCGCTGCCGCGGCTCGCGGAGCGGGTCCCGGGGGTGCACCTGCTCGGCGCCGGCGGCCGATGGGAGGTGTGGCCGGTGCCGGGCGACGGCCCCGCCCTCGACCTGCTCGGGTGGTCGTTCCCGGGACGCACCGTGCACGAGGATCCCACCCTGGACCCGTCGCTCGAGGCGGCGCTCGCCGCCCGCCGACCCGGCGCCCGCCTCGTGGGGCTGGTCCACGGCGACCTGGATACGTCCGGCTCGCCGCACGCCCCGCTCGACCGGCGGCGGCTGGAGGCGCTCGACGTGGACGCGTGGCTGCTCGGCCACGTCCACCGGCCGGACCCCCTCGGCGGCCCCCGCCCGGTGGGCTACCTGGGCTCGGTGGCGGGGCTGGATCCCGGCGAGCCCGGG
The DNA here is from genome assembly GCA_964440565.1 of uncultured Thermoanaerobaculia bacterium. GTDB lineage: Bacteria > Acidobacteriota > Thermoanaerobaculia > Thermoanaerobaculales > Sulfomarinibacteraceae > CAYTTB01. The sequence goes on along the minus strand of CAYTTB010000022.1, from coordinate 11,993 downwards.
CCGCACGGCCCGTGGGAGCTCGAGGTGGAGGGAGGGTCCGTGCACCTCGTCCAGGTGCCCCTGGCACCGGTGCGGTACGAGCGGCTCGAGGTGGACGTCTCCGGCGCGCCCGACGCCGACGCGGTGTGGGACGCGCTCCGGCGCACGGCTCGCACCACGCTCGGCGAGGCGATCGCCGCGGCGGCGCGGTGGCTGGAGGCGGTGCTCCTCCGGGTGCGGCTCGGGGGCACGGTGACGGACCGGTCTGGGGTTCGCCAGGCGGTCGCCGCCCCCGCCGGCTGGTTCGAGATCGGGGGCGTGCCGTGCCTGGTGGAGCGGCTCGAGGACGCCACCCGGCCCGAGGTGGACCTCGAGGCGCTGGCGCGTGAGCCGTCTCCCGCCGGCGAGGTGGCGCGCCTGATCCTCGAGCTCGAGCGCAGCGGGATGCCGCCCGGCCTCGAGGCCGCCGTGGCGGAGGCGCTCGCCCCCTGGCGGCGCGAGTCGTGGCGCCCGCCCGAGGGTCCGGAGCCGCCTCCGCCGCGCGAGGCGCTCGCCCGGGCGGCGTGGCGGGCGCTGGAGCTGCTGCTGGCCCACCGGCGGGAGGCCGCCGGATGAGGGTGCTCCGGATCGTGGTCCGCGAGGCGCCGGGGCTGCCCGGCGGGGTTCGCGCCGGGGGGCTCGGCCCGCACCTCACCGTGATCGTGGGCCCCAACGCCTCGGGCAAGACGACCCTCGCCCGCACCCTTCGCGGTGCGCTCTGGCCCCGGACCGCCCCGCCGGGGGTGGCGGGCGAGGTGGAGGTGGAGGCCGGGACCACCACCGCCGTGGCCACCCTGCGGTGGGGCGAGGTGACCTGGGCGCCCGCTGCGCCCCCCCTGCCCGGCCCCGAGGCCGCGGCGCTGGCCCGGCTCGACCTGCCCGCCCTGCTCGCCGCCGGCGAGGCGGAGCGCGAGCTCGCCCGCCGGATCGCGGTGGAGCTCGCCGGCGGGTACGACCTGGAGGCGGCGCTCGCGGCGGTGCACGTGCCCGACCCCCGCCGCGGCCAGGCCCACGCCCGGCTGGACGGGGCGCGGCAGCGGGTGCGCGAGCTCGAGCGGGAGCACGAGGCGCTCGCCGGGGAGGAGGCGGAGCTTCCCGGTCTCGAGGCCGACCTCGCCCGCGCCCGCAGGGCGCAGGAGCTGCTCCCTCTCGCCGCGGCCGCGGCCGATCTGGCAGCGATCCACGAGGAGATCGCGACGCTCGAGGCGGAGATCGCGACGCTTCCCGGGGGCCTCGAGCGCCTCTCCGGCGACGAGGCAGAGCGGATCGGGGAGATCCGCGCGCGGCTCGGCGAGACCCGGGCGGAGATCGAGGAGCTCGAGCGGGGCCGCCGCGAGGCCGAGGCCGAGATCGTCCGCCTCCGCCTCCGGGGCGAGCCCCCCACCGCCGGGGCGCTGGCCGCCTGGGAGGAGCGGGCGCGGCGCCTCGAGGAGGCGGCCCGGGAGCTGGCCGGCGTGGAGGAGGAGCTCGCCTCCGCCCGCGCCGAGGCGGAGGAGGCCTCCCCGGCGCCCGGGGCCGGACCCGCCGGCGCCCTCGATCCGGAGCGGGTCGCCGGCCTCGAGCGGGCGCTGGCCAGGGTCGGGGAGCTCGAGGCCGAGCTGGCCGCGGCCGGTGCCCGGCTACGGTTCTGGCGGAGCCTCGGCCGCCGCGAGCTCGCCGACGAGCTCCCCCGCCTCGAGCGCGCCGACGGGACCCTGCGCCGGTGGCTCGCCGCCGCCCGCGGGGCGCTCCCCGCGCCGCCCGGCTGGGCCGCCCTCGCCCTGGCCGGAGCGTGGGCCGCGGCCGCCCTCGCCCTCGGCTGGCCGCCGTGGCCCGCCGCCATCCTCGCCGGCGCCGGCGCCGCCTGGCTCGCGGCGGCCCGCCTCGCCCGTCGCGCCCCCCGCCCCGACCCCGCCGACCTGCCCGGCGACCTCGCCCCCGCGGCCTGGACCGAGGCGGAGGTGCGGCGGGCGCTGGACCGGGTGGCGGCGCGCCTCGCGCGGGCCCGGCAGGCCGAGGAGGCGGCGCGGCGGGCGGAGGAGGCGGAGGCGGCCCGGGGAGAGGTGGAGCGCCGCCTCGAGGCGGCCCGGAGGGAGGCCGCCGCGGTCGCGGAGGCACTGGGGCTCGACCCCCGCCTCCCGGAGCTTTCCCTCCTCGACCGGGCGCGCCGCCTCGAGCGGTGGCACGCGGCCCGCGCCCGCGCCGCCGGGCTCGAGGGCCGCCGGCGCGAGCTGGCGGGACGGGTGGAGCGGGAGCTCGGCGCGCTCGGCGAGCTGCTCGCCGGGCTGGGTCTGGAGCCGCCCGCCGTGCCGGAGGGATGCCTCGCCGCGATGGTGGAGCTGCGCCGGCGGCTCGAGCGGCTGGAGGCGGCGCACCGCCACCTCGCGGAGCTCGAGGCACGACTCCGGGGCGCGCGCCGGCGCGCCGCCGAGACCGAGGCGGAGCTCGGGCGGCTGTGGGAGCGGATCGGCCTGGACCCCGGCGAGGACGCCGCGCTCGCCCGCCGGCTCGAGGCGCTCCCGCGCTGGCGGAAGCTCCACCGGGAGCTCGGGGAGCTCGCGGCGCGCGCGCGGGGGCTCGAGGCGCGGCTCGAGGGCGCCTGGGAGCGGCTCGGGCTCGACCCCGGGGCGCTCCACCGGGCCGCCGCCGCACGGCGGGAGGCGCTCGCGGCCGAGGCGGCCCGGGTCGAGGAGCTCGCGGCCAGGATCGCCGCCCTCCGGGAGCGGCTCGCCGCCGCCGCCGCGGGCGACCGGCTCGAGACGGCCCGGGCGGCGGTGGCCGAGGCCGCCGCGGAGGTGGCGGCCCGGCGCGACGAGGCGATGATCGCGGCGCTCACCCGGCTGGTGCTCGAGCGCGCCCGCGACGCGGTGGCGCGCCGGCACGCCCCCGCCGTGCTCGAGCGGGCGCGGGGGCTGTTCGCGCGGTTCACGCGGGGCGCGTTCCGCCTCGAGGTGGACCCGTCGGGGGATCTGTACGCCGTGGACGCCGCGCTGGGGCAGCGGCGCGAGCTCGACCAGCTCTCCGACGGCACCAGGATCCACCTCCTGCTCGCGGCCCGCCTCGCCGCGCTGGAGGCCGCCGAGGGCACCGCCGGGCCGCTGCCGCTCTGCCTCGACGAGGCGCTCTCCACCACCGACCCCGGCCGGTTCCGCGCGATCGCCCGGGCGCTCGCCGGGGTGGCCGGGGAGGGGCGGCAGATCCTCTACCTCGCCGCCGACCCCACCGAGGCCGGGCACTGGCGGGAGGCGTTCGCCGAGGCCGGGCTCCCGGCTCCGGCGGTGGTGGAGCTCGCCCCCGCCGGGGACGCCGGCGGGTGGCGCCCGCCCGGGCCCGCCCCCGCGCCACCGCCGCCGGAGCCCGGCGAGGACGCCGCCGCCTACGCCGCTCGCCTCGGGCTGCCGCTCCCCGACCCGTTCGCCGGGGTGGACGCCTGGCCCGTGGTGTGGCTGCTGCCCGACCGGCTCGCGGCCGTCCACCGCCTGCTCGCCGCCGGGGTCTCGCGCCTCGGGGCCTGGCGCGAGCTCGCACGGGAGGGCGCCGGCCTCCTCGAGCCGCCGGACGCAGGCCTCCTCGCGGCGCGCGCGGCCCTCGCCGGGGCCGCCCTCGCCGCCTGGCGGGTGGGCCGTGGCCGGCCCGTGACCTGGGCGGACGTCGCGGACAGCGGCGCGGTCTCGGACCGGTTCGAGCCCGCCGTGCGCGAGCTGCTGGAGCGCCACGGCCGCGACCCGCGCGCCTTCGTGGAGGCCGTGCGGGCGCTCAGGGGTTTCCGGAGGAGCAAGGCGGACCGGCTTGAGGAGCACCTCGAGGCGAGGGGCGTCCTCGACCGGCGCGAGCCGCTCTCCGCCCGGGTCATCGCCGCCCGGGCCGTGGCCGCCGCCCGGCCCGCCCTCGAGCGGACGGGCATCGGCGAGGCGGAGGCGATCCGCTGGGTCCTGGGGCTGCTCGCCAGCCTCGGCTGAGCGCCCGGCCCGCGGGGCGGCGGCGCGCCGCCGCCCCGGCGTGCACGGCGTCCTCAGCTCCGCCCGCGGCACGCACCGCCGGGGGCGCCGCCGGACCTCAGGAGCCGGGCGGGGCGATCCCCAGCAGGCCCGCCACGATGGGGGCGATGTCGGTGGCGGCGAGCTCGCGCGGGCGGGCGTGGGGCACGCCGGCGCCGCGGGCGAAGAGGATCCCGCACAGCGGGTCGTGGGAGCTCAGGTAGCCGTGCTGGCCGTAGTAGCGGGCCGGCTCGAGGACGGGGCCGCCGAGGCGGGAGGACGCGGCGTAGCCCGGGGCCAGGAACACGATCAGGTCGCCGGAGGCCGGCGAGTCGAGACCCAGCGGGCCCGCCTCCTCCCGCCGCACGATCCGCTCCACCACCGGCCCGCCGTCGCCCTCGAGAGCCGCGAGCACCCGGGCGGCCTCGCGCAGCGTCGCCTCCGCCTCGGCGGGGGGCACCACCCCGCCCGGCTCGCGTCCCTGGAGGTTCAGGTACAGGTGGGCGCACCCGCCCGAGGTGTACGCCACCACCCGGCTCCGCGGCCCCGGGCGAGGCCGTCCGCGCACCTGGATCACCTCGAGCAGCCCGGCCTCGGCCAGGGCCTGATTGACGTTCACCAGCGTGTGCACCGGCAGGTGGCCGTGGTCGGAGACCACCACCAGCGCGTCCCGGGCAGGGTCCAGCGCCGACCACGCCGCCGCCACCGAACGGTCGAAGGAGCGTCCCACCCGCTCGAGACCCGCGGCCGCGGCCACCTCCCGGCCCTCGCTCCACGCCCACTGGCGGCGGTCCACGAGCAGGCCCACGTGCTCGTACTCGTCCGGGGTGGGGTGGTAGGCCAGGACGAGCCGGGCCGGGTCCTCGGCCAGCACCCACCGGAGCACCCGGTCCAGGTACCGGTCGAACCGCTCCAGCTGCTCGAGGTAGGTGTCGAGGTCGATCCCCGCCTCGATGTCGAGCCACCACGCCTCGAGCTGCCGGTTGTCGGGCGGCCCCGGCCAGAACCCCACCGCCTCCTCGAGCTGGCGGACCCACGCCTCGGGGTACCCCTCGAGCCGCCAGAACGCCCCCCGGTAGAGGCGCACGCCGCCCGCGTGCGGGTCCACGCGCAGCACCTTGCACCACGCCCCCCACCGGCGCCCGCCCGCCTCGCCCTCGCGCGTGGCCTCGACCGCGGCGGGGAACCAGTACGGCCGCTCCAGCGGGGCGAGCGGGGCGTCGCCCGCCGCCGCCGCGACGGCGTCGTACACCGGCACCCCGTCCTCGCGGGAATCGTAGGTCTCGAGCCGGATCGGGAGCGACCCCGGATCGAGCCCCGGGAGCTCCACCTCGAGCCGCCAGTACCGCGGCGGCACCCCGTCCGCGGAGGGGATCTCGGCCCCCGGCGTGCTCTCCTCCGGGGCGAGGTCCACGATCTCCGAGCCCACCAGCGCCCGCGCCGGCCAGACGAGCCCCACGTCGCCCCGCCGGCGTGGCCCGGCGGCGTCGGCACCCGGCCAGGTGAGCACCGCCGTGCGCACCCCCTGCCGCCGGGCGGCCTCCCACAGCGTCTCCGCCGCGATGGGCGCCGCGAAGCCCGAGACGCCCCCGGTGATGGGCGCCCCCGGCGGGTGGAACCGGTTCGAGACGATCCCCGTGTCGCGGGGCGGCGCCCCGGTGATGAGCGAGACGTGGTTCACGGCGGTGAGCGTCGGGTTCACCATCCGCACGCGCCGCGCCGCGAGACCCCGCCGCACCATCGCCCGCACGCCGTCCGGCCCGGCCAGGACCCCGGCCTCGAGCCACCCCCACGCCAGGTCCGCCCCCACCCCGTCGTAGGACACCAGCACCACCCGCCCCGGCGCCGTCCCCGTCCGCGGCGCGCCGGTGCGGCACCCGGGCAGCGCCGCGAGGAGCGCGGCGAGGGCGAGGGCGACGGCGAGGGCTCCACGGCGCATGACGCGATTGTACGCGAGCGCCGCCGCGCCCGGCCCAGGGGCCATCCCGGCCGCTCGCGCGGCCGCCACCCGGAAGGGGAGTGTCCCCTGCTCCGCGGAAGGGGAGTGTCCCCTGCTCCGGGATGCTCTCCCGTGGTGGCGGGAGGATCC
>CAYTTB010000022.1:0-5830 GCA_964440565.1 uncultured Thermoanaerobaculia bacterium | reverse complement strand
CGGAAGGGGAGTGTCCCCTGCTCCGGGATGCTCTCCCGTGGTGGCGGGAGGATCCACGGGCACGGGGAGCTCTCCTCCCCGGGAGGAGCCGAGGCGCGACGGGACACGGCCTCACGCGTGGGCGGCCTCACGGGAGAGACCCTCCCGCCGAGGCGACGTGCCCGCCCGAGATGAACTGTGTCCCCTTCTCCCGGTCGCGGGGAGCGTCCCCTCCTGGCCTGCCCGCGCTACACTCCGGCCCGTGGGGGTTCGGACGGCGCTCGTGGCGCTCGCGGTGCTCGCGCTCACGCCGCCGGCGGCGGTGGCGGCGACGGCGCTCGCCGCCCTCGACCGCAGCGGGCGGCGGGCGCTGGCGGTGGCACGGTGGTGGGCGCGGGCGGTGCTCGCGGCGGCGGGCGTGCGGCTCCGGGTGGTGGACGCGGGCGGGCGCGAGACGGATCGCCCCGTGGTGGTGCTGGCCAACCACGAGTCGTACCTCGACGTGCCGGCGCTGCTCGTGGCGCTGCCCAGCGAGCTCGACCTCCGGTTCCTGGCCAAGCGGTCGCTCTTCCGGGTCCCGCTGTTCGGGTGGGCGATCCGGGCGATGGGGTTCGTGCCGGTGGACCGGGTGCGGCGGCGGCGGGCCGTGGCCGCCTTCGAGGCCGGGGCCGGGCACCTCGCCCGCGGCCGCTCGCTGGCGATCTTCCCCGAGGAGCGCCGGGCCCGCGGGCCCGAGCTCCTGCCGCTGCAGCGCGGCGGGTTCCTGCTCGCCCTCCGCGCCGGTGCGCCCATCGTGCCGGTGGGGATCGAGGGGACGGCGCGCGTGCTCCGCCCCGGCTCCCTCCGCGTGCGCCCGGGCACGGTGACGGTGCGGATCGGCGAGCCCATCCCCACCGCCGGCCTCGGGGTGGCGGCGCGGCGGGAGCTCCAGGCCCGGGTGCGGGCGGAGCTCGAGCGGCTGCGCGGACCGCGGGGCGGTCGAGAATGACCGGTGACCGGGGCGGGTTCCCCGGGGGGAGGAGCGCATGGGCGTGGACCGCGAGCGGGTGATGGAGGCGCTGGACGCGGTGCAGGTGACGGGGCTCGGCCGCCACCTCCAGGAGATCGGCGTGGTGCGGGGAGTGGAGGTGGAGGGGGGGACGGTGCGGGTGCGGGCGGCGCTGCCGGAGGACCTCGCCGCCCGCGCCGGCGAGCTGGAAGCGGCGCTGCGGGAGGCCCTCGGAGCGCTCGAGGGGGTCGAGTCCGTGGAGGTGGACGTCCAGCTGGTCCGGCTGGCGCCCGCCCCCGCTGCCGCCCCCCGGGACGAGGGATGGACCGAGAGGCTGCCGGGGGTGCGGCACGTGGTGGCGGTGGCCTCGGGCAAGGGGGGCGTGGGCAAGTCCACCGTCACGGCCAACCTCGCCGTCGCCCTGGCCCGGATGGGCCGGCGGGTGGCGGTGCTGGACGGCGACATCTACGGGCCGTCGCAGCAGCTGATGATGGCGCCCGACCGCCCCCCGGCGGCGAGCCCGCAGGGAAGGCTGCTCCCGCCGCCGGGGCCCGGAGGGGTACCGGTGATGTCGCTGGGGCTGCTCATCGAGCCCGACCAGCCGGTGATCTGGCGCGGTCCGATGCTCATGAAGGCGATGGAGCAGCTGGTGGGCGACGTGGAGTGGGGAGAGCTCGACGAGCTCCTGGTGGACCTGCCTCCGGGCACCGGCGACGTGGCCATCACGCTCTGCCAGAAGCTCGCCCTGGCCGGCGCCATCGTCGTCACCACCCCGCAGGACGTGGCGCTCATCGACGCCCGGAAGGCGCTCGCCATGTTCCGCAAGATGGACGCGCCGGTGCTGGGTATCGTCGAGAACATGGCCGGCTACACCTGCCCTCGCTGCGGCCACACCGAGCCGATCTTCGGCGAGGGGGGCGGCCGGCGCACCGCCGAGAGCCTGGGTGTCCCGCTGCTGGGCGCGATCCCCCTCGATCCCGCGGTGGTGACCGGCGGCGACCGGGGCGAACCGGTGGTCCTGACCCGGCCGTCGAGCCCCGCCGCCCGCGCCTTCACCGACCTCGCCGCGGCGGTGGCGGCACGGCTGGACGGGCGGACGTGAGGGCCGCCCCGCGGCGCGGGGCGGCCCGGGATCACCCGTCGCCCTCTCGCTGGGCGTAGTTGATGGTGATGCGGGTGGTGTCGCCGCTCGAGTAGACGATGACGTTGATCTCGCGCCCCTCGTCGGCCTTCTTGCCCGTGACGGTGGCGCTCGAGACCTTGCCGCCGCTCTCGTTGAGGGTGGAGCTCACCTCGTACCCCTGGGCGGCGAGCACCCCCTTGAAGTGCCCGGCCACCGTCGCCGGATCGTCACCGGTGGTCTGCGAGATGAGCCCCCCCACCTCGCCGTCGCCCTGGCTGGTCATCCCGCCCTCGGTGGTGGTGGCGCCGGGGTAGAGCGGCACCCAGTCGGGGTGCTGGACCCCGCCCCCGATCCGTACCGTGCCCTCGTCGGTCTTCACCGTCACCCCGCCCTCGCCGATGGTGACGGCGGCGGCCTCCTCGCCCCCCTTCGCCTCGATGCGGACCCTGCCCTTCTTGACGTCGTCGAGGTCGAGGGTGACCTCCTCGCCGGTCCTGGTGTTGCGGACTGTGATGGTGCCCTCGTCCTCGTCAACCTTCACCACCTCGAGGTCGGGGTTGACGGTGGTGATCACCTTGGCGGCGGCCTGGGCCGGGTTCTTCTGCCACAGCTCGGGATCGAACCCCGCCTGCTTGAGCTTGTGGACCCCCCACCAGCCCACGCCCACCACCACCACGATGGCGATGACCACCAGCGCGCCGCAGCCGATCCCCACCCACGCCAGCGGGCTGAGACCCTTCTTCTCCTCGCTCATGGCTCCTCCCTGGACCGTGTCTCGTGCCCCTAGCGTAGCACAGGGCTCACCGCGTCCCCAGCGCCCGGAGCAGCTCGCCGAGCTCGCGGTCGCCGGGGTTCTTCCGGAGCCCCTCCTCGAGCGTGCGCCGCACCGCCTCGAGGTCACCGAGCCGGAACTGGACCTTGGCCAGCGCCGCGTACACCCGCGGGCCGGAAAGCCCCAGCTCGCGTGCCTTCTCGAGCTGCGTCCGCGCCTCCTCCCACCGCCCCAGGGCCGCCAGCGCGGCGCCGTAGTTGTACCTCAGGCGGGCGTTGTCCGGGTGCGACGTCACCGCCCGGGAGAAGATCTCCGCCGCCTCCGCGGTCCGCCCCTGCATCTGGAGGGCGGCGGCGAGGTTGGAGAGCACCCCGAAGTTGGTGGGATCGCTCGCGAGCAGCCGGCGGAGCGCCTTCTCCGCCCACCGCGGCCGGCCCTCGTTCAGGCACACCACCGCGAAGTCGTTGAGGCGCTTGAGGTCGCCCCGGACGGCGCGGAGGTGCGCCGCGAGCAGCCGGTCCACGTCGATGGGCCGGCCGGCCCGCGCGAGCCGCAGCATCCCCCCGGTGGCCACCGCCTGGCCGGGATCGCCCGCCAGCGCCTTCCGGTAGGCGGCCTCGGCCTCGTCCATGCGCCCCAGCTTCTCGAGCGCGAGCCCCCTCGCGGCGTGCCACGCGGGCGTCCCCCGAAACGGCGGGCCCAGCAGGTCCAGCGCCCCCAGCGCCCGCTCGAGCCGGCCCGCCCGCCGGGCCGTCTCCACGAAGTCCGCGAGCACCCGGCCCGGGAGGCGAGGGCTTCCCGTCTCCAGCGCTCGCGTGTACCACCGGAGCGCCTCCTCGAAGTTGCCGCGCCGCCGCTCCACCTCGGCCAGGTTGGTCATGGCGAAGGCGAAGGTGGGCAGCTGCTCGAGCGCCCCCTTGAAGTCGCGCTCCGCCTCGTCGAGGTCGCCCCGGAGCAGCGCCAGCTTCCCCCGGTTGTACAGCTCGGTGGCCTTGGCCTCGAGCCCGCCCGCGCTCTCCGGCGCCGCGCCGCCCGGCCCCGGGGTCGGCGCGGCCGCTCCGCCCCGGTGCGGCCGTCCCTCGCCCCCCGGCGACAGGTACCCCAGCGCCACCAGCTCCTTCACCCGGGCCTCGTCCAGGGCGCCGGCCGCGCCCTTCCGCTCCCAGGTGCGCGGGAACCCGTCGTACGAGGGCACCTCCACCGGCGGGTGCGCCGCCACCCACGCGGGCTCCATGAGCTCCGTCGCCACCCGGCCCTCGAGCCGCCGCGAGATCGGAGCGCCCTCGAGCCACAGCAGCGTCCGGCACAGGTCGTAGATGTCGAGGTGCGGGATCTTCCCCCGGCGGACGTGCGGGCCCACGGCGAGGAACGCCCCCACCATCCGGTGCCACTGCGGCGCCCCCGAGGTGAAGTCGTCCGGCGGCACCGACGGCCGCGCGGCGCCGGTGAAGAACCCGTGGTCGGCGCTCACGATCCAGGTGGTGTCCGGCGGCGCCGCGGCCATGAGCTCGCCGAGCAGCCGGTCCACCTCCTCGTAGTAGCGGGCCATGGTGTCGTGGTACCTGCGGTAGTCCCCCTCGGAGACCCAGGACAGCTTCGGCGGCAGGAAGTGCGCGAACCGGTGCCCCACCGTGTCGGTCCCCTCGACGTAGAGCGCGGTGAGGTCGGCCGGCCGGTGCTCGAGCACCCAGCGCGCCACCGCAAACACGCTCCGGGTGGTGGCCAGGATCTTGCGCAGGTGGTTGATCCGGTTGCCGAACGGGTTCTCCGCGGTGCCGGTCTCGCGCGCCGCCGTCTCGAACTCCTCGCGCGAGATCGCGGCGAAGCGGGCCACCTCGTCGTAGCCGATGTCCTCCGCGTCCACCACGAGCGGGAGGATCCGCTCGAGCAGCTCCGGCGGATAGACGTTGGCGGGGTCCTTGCGGTCGGGCTGGATCCCGAACAGCTGGTAGAACATCCGCTCGCTCACCATCACCCCGCGCACGGGCTCCGCCGGGTAGGTGGCCCACCAGTCGATCACGTCCACGTCGAGGCCCACCGCCGAGAGGACGTTCCAGAACGCCGGCACCTTCCGGAACTGGTTGGTGATGGGCACGTCCCGGCCCGTCTCGGGGTCCTTCACCACGAAGTCGAGGATGCCGTGCACCTCCGGCCGGCGGCCGGTGGCGATGGAGGTCCAGATCAGCGGCGACAGCACCGGCTCGTGCGAGATCAGCTCCGCCCACGCCCCCTGCCGTTTCATGCGCGCGAAGGTGGGACACCGGCCCTCGCGGATCAGCCGGTCGAGGAGCACCCAGTCGAGGCCGTCGAGTCCCACGAACACCACCCGCTCGCCGGTGGGCCGGGCCGCCGCCCGGAGCTTCTCGAACGCCTCGCCCGGGTAGGTGGCCTCGAGCGTGACCACCTCGAACGGCAGCTCCGCCAGCGCGGCGCGGAGCGCCGCCCGCACGCTCTCGCCGATCCCCTCCCCCGAGAAGCGGCCGTCCAGGGCGGCGAGCCGCTCCCCGATCGCCTCCGGTACCGCCGCCGGATCGAGCGGCCGCCGTGCGAGGCGCTCCGGGTCCCACCGGTATCTGAGGCGCACGGTGAACTCGTAGCTCGCGCCCTCGCGGGAGGTCACGCTCCCCTTCGCCGCGGCGGCGAGCTCGCCCGCCGGGTACGGCACCACCCGCGCCAGCGGCGGCCTCAGGTGCCACCCGGGCGCCAGGTAGCGCCCCGCGCACCAGGCGCCAGCGCCCTCCTCCACGTGCACCACGCTGGCCGCGATCAGCCCGCCCACCACGACCACCGCCGCGACGGCCGCCACGAGACCTCTCCGCATGGTCGTCACCCTCCGGCGGCACCTTACCACCGACGGTGGAGAGACGGGCCGCCTCACGGGCGCCGCCCGGTCTGCTACCCTCCGCCGGGGGACGACGATGCGACGGACGCTGGTGGCTCTTCTCGCGGCGATCCTGGCGGCGGGCGC
>CAYTTB010000021.1:0-41530 GCA_964440565.1 uncultured Thermoanaerobaculia bacterium | reverse complement strand
GGCAGGCCGAAGCCCGCGCTCCCCGGACCGGGGCCGGGTGCGGGTCGCGCCGGCCGCCCCGACCGGCCGCCACCGAGACGGCCGCGACCACGACCGGGACCGGTACCGCCGCTGCCCGATGCGTCATCCTCACGTCTGGAGCACGCCCTGCCGGAACGGCGGGATCTCGGGGTTGTGGGCCGCGGCCTCGAGGGAGCGGGCCACGATCTCGCGGGTACGCCGGGGGTCGATGATCTCGTCCACCCACAGGCGGGCGGCGGCGTAGCGCGGGTCCATCGCCTCCGCGTAGCTGGCCTGGATCTCCTCGAGCAGCCGGGCCTTCTCCTCCTCGGAGACGTCCTCGCCGCGGTTCTTGAGCTGGATCGCGAGCAGCGTGCGCGACGCCTGCTCGCCGCCCATCACCGCGATGGCGGCGGACGGCCACGCGTACCAGAACCGCGCCCCGTAGGCGCGCCCGCACATGGCGTAGTTGCCGGCGCCGAAGGAGTTGCCCACGAACACCGTGATCTTGGGGACCACCGTGTTGGCCACCACGTTCACCAGCTTGGCGCCGTCCTTGATGATCCCCTCCCGCTCCGCCTTGGAGCCCACCATGAACCCGGTCACGTCCTGCAGGAACAGGATGGGGATCCCCTTCTGGTTCATCAGCTCCACGAACCGGGCCGCCTTGTCGGCGGCGTCCGGGTAGATCACGCCGCCGATCTGCATCTCCCGCTCCTGCGGCCCGAGCCCCCTCCGGCGGTGGACGATGAGCCGCTGGTTGGCCACGATCCCCACCGCCCAGCCGTGGATCCGCCCGGTGCCGCAGATCAGCGTGCGGCCGTAGGTGGCCTTGTACTCGGTGAACTCCGAGCCGTCGAGGAGGCGGGCCAGGATCTGGTAGGTGTCGTACGGCCGCGAGCGATCCACCGGGACGATCCCGAGCAGCTCCTCCGGGTCGGCCGCGGGCTCGCGGGTCTCGATCCGGTCGAAGGGGGCGAGGCGCGGGCGCGCGAGCTCGCCGATCCGGGCCCGGATGTGCTCGATGGCCGAGAGGTCGTCCGGGAAGCGATCGTCCACCACCCCCGAGATGTCCACCTGCACCTCGGCCCCGCCCAGCGCCTGGTTGTCGATTTCCTCGCCGATGGCGGCCCGCACCAGGTGCGCTCCCGCCAGGAAGATCGTTCCCGTTCCCTCCACGATGAGCGCCTCGTCCGACATGATGGGCAGGTACGCGCCGCCGGCGACGCACGACCCCATGATGGCCGCGATCTGATAGACCCCCTCCGCGGAGAGGCGGGCGTTGTTGTAGAAGGCACGCCCGAAGTGATCCCGGTCCGGGAAGATCTCGTCCTGCATCGGCAGGAACACGCCCGCCGAGTCCACCAGGTAGACGACGGGCAGGCGGTTCTCCAGGGCGATCTCCTGCGCCCGGAGCACCTTCTTGCAGGTCATGGGGAACCACGCGCCCGCCTTCACCGTCGCGTCGTTGGCCACGATCACGCACTCGCGCCCCGAGATGCGCCCGAGCCCCGTGATCACCCCGGCCGCCGGGGCGCCGCCCCACTCCCCGTACATCCCCCAGGCGGCGAAGGTCCCCAGCTCGAGCAGCTCCGTCCCGGGATCGATGAGCGCCGCCACCCGCTCCCGCGCGAGCAGCTTCCCCTGCGCCCGCTGCCGCTGGGCCGCCCGCTCCCCGCCACCCTCCGCGATCCTCGCCCGCTGCGCCTCGAGGATCCGGAGCTCGTTCAGCCAGTGGTCGCGGTTCGCCTCGAAGGCGAGGTCCCTCCGGATCGTGGTGGGAAGCTTCTTCGGCATGGACACGCTCCCGCGCGGAGTGTAGCACCGCGGCCCGGCCTTCCCTCACCCCACGGTGGCCGCGACCAGAAGCACCGCCACGTACACCGCCACCGCCGCGAGGGGGAGCGCGAGCCCCCATCCGCTCGCCGGCTTGCCGCTCACCGGCCACCTCCCGCATCGCGGGCCTCGGCCCAGACCACGTACCGCTCCGGCCCGCCCGGCACCACCGCGTCGAACGGCCAGCACGTGACCAGGGTGAGCACCCGCCCCGGGCTCGGCCCGGCCACCCAGGTATCGGCGGCGTCCACCACCACCGTCCTCCGCACCGTGTACCGCACACGCCCGCCCTCCGGGGTCTCCAGCACCACCGCATCGCCCTCCCGGAGCCGCCGGAGGAACGCGAACGACGTGTCCCGGTGCCCCACCAGCACGCAGTTGCCCTCGCCGCCCGGGGGTGCGGTGCCCGCGACGTGCGCCGGCCCGAAGGCGAGCACGCGGCCGCTCGCCCCGGCCAGGACGATCTCGCGCACGCCGAGGCGGGGCACCTCCATCCGCGCCACGGGGTGGGTGTCGGCCCAGGGCCACGGGCGGGGGCGAGCCGCCCCCGCCCGGGCCCTGGACCATGCCCGCTCGAGCAGCGCCTGGGCGAGCCGCGCCTTGGCCGGGATCCACGCCGCGTGAACCCCCAGCGCCCCGCCCGCGAGGACGAGCGCCGCCGCCACCGCCCGCCGCCCGTCCATCACGCCCTCCTCGCCGCGAGACCCGCAGCCAGCAGGAGCAGCGCCAGGAGCCCCTCGAGCCGGAACCCCGTGCCGGTCCGGGCGAGCCGCCCCAGCACGTGGGCGCGGCTCCAGCCGGCGGGGAGGTTCACCGGAACGGGCCGCCGCTCGAGGCCCTCGCCGTCGGGCCGCGCCGGAGTCACGTCCACCGCGACGAGGGCCGTGTACCGGCTGAGCACCCCGTGCCGCAGCGAGACCGCCACCACCTTCCGCCGCACCTCGTCCGGATCGGCGCCGCGGATCCGCTCCCGCTCGAGGGCCGCGATCTTCCGCCGCGCCCACAGCCGGTGGATTCCCCCGAACGGCCGCGCGATCCCCAGCGGCACGGTGGCCTCCCACGGAGCGTCCGCGCGTACCCCCGACACCACCGCCTCGCCGTGGTCGGTCCCGAGGCGGGCCACCGCCACCAGCGGCTCGCCCGCGTACAGGTCGCCGAGCCGCCCGGGCCACATCTCCGCGTCCGGATCGGGCCACCGCACCTCGAGGTCGGCCAGCACCGGTGCCTCGAGCTTGGCCAGCAGCTCGCCCATCCGCTCGCCCACCTCGGCGATGGAGGGGACGTAGGTGTACGTGCCGCGCCCAGCCGCCGCCGCCCGCTCCATGAGGTACCCGTTGGGGGCCGAGCCGATCCCCACCGTGAACAGCCGCGCGTCGCCGAGGCCCCTCTCGATCCAGCCGAGCAGCTCCGCCTCGTTGCCCACGCAGCCGTCGGTGACGAACACCACCTGGCGGAGCAGGTCACCGTGGCGGGGCAGGCCCAGCGCGAGCCGGAGCGCCGGGAGCATCTCGGTGCCGCCGTCCGCCTCCAGCCGTTCCAGCCACCGCTCCGCCGCCTCGACGTTGGACGGGATCGCGGGCCGGCTCTCGGGCCACAGCGCCCTCGCCCGGCTGGCGAACGCCACGATGTCGAACTCGTCCTGCGGCCGCAGGCGCGCGAGCGCCAGGCGCACCGCCCGCTTCGCCTGGGCGATGGAGGTCCCGTGCATCGAGCCCGAGGTGTCCAGCACCACGATCACCTCCCGCGGCAGGAGCTCCGCGGCCGTGGTCTCCGGCGCCGGCGGCATCACCATGAGGAGCACGTACCGGTCGCCCTCGAACGTCTCGGCCAGCACCGTCGCCCCCGGTTCCTGGCCGCGACGCGGCACGAGCTCCACCACCACGTCGCGGTTCGCCCAGTCCGGCTCGACGAGCTCCGCCCGCACCGCGGTGCCCTCGCCCCGGCGCGTGCGCAGCCGGTGGGTGGGGCTCTTCACCGCCGCGAGTGGGAGGCCCACGTCCGCGTCGAGCACGAAGGAGAACGGGTTCACCGGCCCCACGGCCGCGGGCGCGACCGCCGGCGTGACCCGCGACGCGTCGGGAACCGCGTCGGTGTCCGGCACCGTCCCCGTCCCGGAGGCGGGGCGCGCGGCGGGACGGCCGGGGATGTACCGGACACCGACCACCGTGGGGAACCGGAGCTCCCACCGGCCGCCGCGCCAGGGCAGCAGCCACTGCATCTCGAGCTCCACCTCCACCTCGTCGCCGGGCCCGATGTTGGCCACCGAGGTGGTGAAGACGTTGGGACGCTCCTGCTCCACCAGCGTGGCCCGCCGCCCCTCCTCGCGTGCCCGCTCGTACACCCGCCGCGCGCTCTCCCGCTCGCGGAGCACGCCCTCGAGCACCCGGTCGCCCACCCGCATCCGGAGGGTGTCCACCGCCGCCCGCGGCGGCAGCGGGAACACGTAGATCCCCTCGACCCATCCCGGCCCGTCGTTGCGGAACCGCTGCACGACCCGCGCCCGCGCCACCGGCCCCCGCACCGTCACGACGACCTCCGTGGACTGCGCCGGGGCGAGCCGGCCGCTGCCGTCCGGACCCACCAGCGTGAGACCGGTCTCGTCGCCCAGCGCCGGCGCCGCCGCCAGGGCGAGCGCCACCAGCGCCACCAGCGCCACCGCCACCTGGCACGCTCTCCGTCGCATCGCCGCCTCCTTTCCGTGGCCCCCGTGCCACACTTCCAGCCTCGGAGCCGGAGTTGGCACCGTCGCGCCCGCGCGGAGGCACTCCGGTGGCGAATCGTGGCGATCCTGTGGCGACGGCCGGAGGCGGGGACGGTGTCCGGCCGGCAGCGGCCGGCACGCACGCACCGGCCGTCCGTCGAGCGGGACGCGGGTCCGGTGCGGTCAGCGCTCCGGGGAGGAGGCCGCCCCCCGCCGCCGGCGCGGACCCGGCCGCGGCCGGGGAAGCCCCAGCGCGGCCCGCACGGCCTCCCGGAGCGCGCCCTCCGGGACCTCGACGAGGAGAGCGGGGTTGATCCGACAGGCCGCCGCCAGGTGCGGCATCGCCTCGGTCGTCCGACCCCGTGCCGCCAGCGCCAGGCCGAGCCCCAGCCACGCCTCCTCGTGGGGACAGCACCGATCGGCCTCCCGGAAGGCCGCCTCGGCGCGACCCGGCGCGCCGCGGAGGAGCCTCGCCCGCCCGGCCACCCGCCACGCCCGGCACGGTTCCGGGTACGGCCTCCGCGCCCATTCCAGGGCGCCACGCTCCACCCCGAGCGCCACGCGGCCGCGCGCCGCGGGCGGGAGGCTTGGGGCAGCCGCCAGCGCGCGGTCCGCGGCCCCCAGCCATCGCTGCCAGCGAAGCGTGACCACCGCCCCCGCCGCCAGCGCCACCGCCACCGCCGCGACCACCGCCGCCGCCATCCACCCGACCCGCACCCGCCGGCGCGGGGCGGCCCGGAGGAGCCCGGCGACCAGCACCGCCACCGGCGCCATCACCGCCGCCACCCGGGTCGGGTAGTGCAGCAGCGCCACCGGCGCGAGCCCCGCCGCCACGACCGCTGCCCACGGCCCGAGGGACGGCCTCCCGCGCGCCGCCGCCCACGCCGCCGCCCCCATCCAGAGGACGCCCAGTAACCCGAGCTCGGCCGCCACCTGCAGCGGTTCGCAGTGAGCCCACTGGAAGTGGGTGGCGAGTTCCCCGCGCCGGCCGGTGCCTCCGTGCCGCTCGAGCCAGGCCAGCCGGGCGGAGGCGTAACGGCACCCGTACCCCGCCGCGCCCACCCCGCCGACCGGCCGCTCGCGGACCATCTCGGCGGCCGCCGTCCAGCCGTCGGCTCGGGCCGAGAGCAGCGCGTACCAGTCGCCGGCTCGCACCGCCCCGAGCAGCGCGGGCACGCGCGGCGCGAGCGCCGCCCCTCCCACCGCCACCGTCACCGCGAGGAGCGCGAGCCGCACCCGGCGCGAGGCGCCGAGCACGAGGAGCGTCCACGCCACCGCCGCGAGGAGGAGCCCCGCCGCGGCCGCCAGCGTGGCGGTGGCGGCGATCCCGGCGAGGAGCACCGCCACCGCGACCGCCCGGAGCCGGCGGCTCGGCCCCGGCGCCGCCACCGCCACCAGCGACGCCGCCAGCGCGGCGGCGGCGAGGTCCGCCGGGTTGCCGGCGAGCCCCACCACCGCGAACCGCCCTCCGCCGGACGCCGGCTCCACGGTGAGCGGCGACACGCCGAGACGCTGCCCCACCCCGACCGCGGCCGACGTGGCCGTCGCCAGCACCGCCGCCGCCGCGCATCTTCCGAACCACCGCTCCCCGAGCCCGGCCATCACCGCCACGGCGCCCAGCCACGCCGCCGAGGCGCCCGCCGACGCGAGCGACCCGAGCGGCGCCGGCGACCACGCCGCCGAGAGCGCGGCGAGCGCCGGGAGCACCGCCAGGACCGCCGCCAGCGGGTGCCACGGGAGCTCGAGGCCGCCGCGCCGGGCCGCCACCACCCGGACCGCCACGGCCCAGGCGAGCAGCGCGGCCGTCACCGCCCAGCGGCCGGCCCGGAACGGGCTCGCCGCCGAGGGAAGCACCAGCAGCTGGGCCACCGCGAGGGCCGCGACGACGAGCGCGCCGGCCGCCGCCTCGCCGCGGCCACCGCGAGGGGCCCGGCGCCGTCCACCTCGGGAGCGTGTCACCCCGCCATGCTACAGGAGGCGCCCGGTCCCGGGCCGGAAGGCGTCGCGGAGGTGCCGTATCCGCCATCCCGGCCAGCCCCGCTCCAGCGTCACCACGTCGAACCGGGTGGGCCGGTCCCACAGGCCGTGGCGCGAGAGGTACGCCGCGGCGGCCCTCGCGAGCCGCCGCCGCTTCCGGGCATCCACGGCGGCGACGGCACCCCCGAACCCCTCTCCCCTCCGCGTCTTCACCTCGACGAACACGACCGTCCCGCCGCGCTCCACCACCAGGTCCACCTCGCCCCCGCCGGCACGGAACCGCCGGGCGCGGGGCCGGTACCCGTGGAGCACGAGCCAGGCGAGCGCCACCAGCTCCCCGAGCCGGCCCGCCCGCACCGCACGTTTCCGCCCACCGCCCATCCTCCGGAGCTTACCGTGCGCCGTGACGCTCCCGCGACAGAGCACCGGCAACTTTTACGTTCGCGTGACCCCCGGGTGCCGCGGTTTCGCGTAAAGTAGCCGCCGGGGGGTGCAGTGGAGCGGATCGGCGTCATCGGAGCCAGCTACCGCACCACCACCGTCGAGCGGCTCTCGCGTGCGGCCCTGCCCGCCGAGAGCCGGCGCGAGGCCCTGCCCGCGCTGGCGCGGCTGGCCGGGTTCGACGAGATGGTGTACCTGGCGACCTGCAACCGGGTCGAGATCTACTTCCGGGCGGCCGAGCCCGCGCGCGACGAGGATCTCCTGTTCCACCTCGGGCGCGGCCTCGCCGATCTCGCCGAGGGCGTGGAGCTCCCGCCCGAGGAGGAGCTGTACATCCTGCGCGGCGAGGAGGCGGTGCGCCACCTGTTCCGGGTGACGGCGGCGCTGGACTCCATGATGGTGGGTGAGGCCCAGATCGCCGGCCAGGTCAAGGAGGCGCACGAGCTCGCCCACGAGCTCGAGCTGCTCGGGGGCGTCCTCGACCAGGCGTTCCACGAGGCGTTCCATCTGGGCAAGCGCGTCCGCACCGAGACCGAGCTCACGCGGCGGCCCGTGTCGCTCGTCACGCTCGTCGAGCGCAGGCTGGCCGAGCACCTCGCCGCCACCTCCTCGCCGGTGCTGATCCTGGGCGCGGGCGAGATGGCGGCGGAGACGCTCCGGCTGATCCGCAAGGGCGACGGGGAGCGGCGGGTGCTCGTGGCCAACCGCACGCCCCGGCGCGCGGAGCGGCTGGCGGCGCGAGACCCGCGGGCGCACGCGCTGCCCCTCGACTCGGTCCTGGCCGCGCCACCGGCGGTGGCCACGGTGGTGGCCGCCACCTCCGCCGGCGAGATCCTTCTCGGCCCCGATGGCGCCGCCGCCATCGTCCGCCAGCTGCCCGCGGACGAGACGCTGCTGGTGGTGGACCTGGCGCTCCCCCCCAACGTGGACCCCGAGGTGGGCGGGCTCGAACGGGTACGGTACCTGGGGATCGAGGCGATGCGTGCCGAGGCGGAAGAGAACCGGCGCCGGCGCCTGGCCGAGATCGACCGCTGCGAGGCGCTGGTGGAGCACCAGATCGAGATCCTCAACCGGAGGCTCCTCGACCGCGCCCTGTCGCCGGTGGCCCGTACCCTCCACGAGAGCTTCTCCGAGATCGGCGAGCGAACCCTGGAGCGCGCGCTGGCGAGGGAGCTCCGCGCGCTGGGCGGGGCCGAGCGCGAGGCGGTGGAGCGCCTCACCCGCTACCTGGTCAAGCGGCTGGTCCAGGTGCCGCTCAGGGGCCTCAAGGGGGCGGCGGCCGCGCACAGCACCGCCGTTCTGGAGGCGTTCCGGCGCGAGCTGGAGGAGGTGAAGCGATGACCGACGCCGTCGTGCGCATCGGGACCCGTGGCTCGGAGCTCGCGCTGTGGCAGGCGCGCCGGGTGGCGGCGCTCCTCGCCGAGCGGCTGGACCTCGGCAGCGAGCTGGTGGTCGTCAGGACCAGGGGCGACGTCGTGCGCGACGTCGCCTTCCACAAGATGGAGGGCAAGGGGTTCTTCACCAAGGAGCTCCAGCAGGCCCTTCTCGAGGAGCGGGTGGACCTCGTGGTGCACTCGCTGAAGGACCTGCCCACCGAGGAGCCTCCGGGGCTCGCGCTGGCGGCGATCCCCGAGCGCACCGACCCCGGCGACCTGCTGCTGGCCCGGAGCGGAACGCTCCGGCCGAGCCACGCCGACCCGCTCGGCCTGCCCGGGGGCGCCACCGTCGGCACCTCGTCGCTGCGGCGGGCGGCGCA
The DNA here is from genome assembly GCA_964440565.1 of uncultured Thermoanaerobaculia bacterium. GTDB lineage: Bacteria > Acidobacteriota > Thermoanaerobaculia > Thermoanaerobaculales > Sulfomarinibacteraceae > CAYTTB01. The sequence continues at coordinate 32,819 of CAYTTB010000021.1, read as the reverse complement.
GCTGCTCCACCTCCGCCCGGACCTCCACGTCGAGGCGCTGCGGGGCAACGTCCCCACCCGCGTCCGCCGGCTGCGCGAGGGACGGTACGACGCCATCGTGCTGGCCGCCGCCGGGGTGCGCCGCCTCGGCCTGGACCTCGCCGGGCTCGATCTCCTCGAGCTCCCCCCCGAGGTGATGCTGCCCGCGCCCGGCCAGGGGGCGCTGGCGATCGAGACGCGTGCCGCGGATCCGCTCCGCGAGCGGCTCGCCGCCCTCCACGACGCCGAGGTCGCGCGCTGCGTGGAGGCCGAGCGTCTCCTGCTCCAGCTCCTCGGCGGGGGCTGCCACCTCCCGCTGGGGTGCCTCGCGACCCGGCGCCCCTCCGGCACGATCCGTCTCCAGGCGGCGCTGGGCGAGGTGGACGCCGGGGTGACGCGGGCGCGCCTGGCGCGCGTGGGGGCGAGCGGGCCCGACCCCGAGGGCGCGGCACGGACCTGCCACGAGGCGCTCAGGCTGGCGATGCCGGAGGTGGCCGCGCCGTGAGGGCCACGGTCCTCGTCACCCGCACGCCGGCCGAGTGCGCCGGGCTCGCGGCGGCGCTCGAGCCGCACGGGATCGAGGTGAAGCCGTACCCGGTGCTCAGGGTCGAGGAGGTGGAGGACGGGCCCGGGTGGCGGCGGCTGGCGGAGGCGCTGGAGGGCGCCGGGCCGCGTCCCACGTGGCTCGCCCTCGCCTCGCCCCGCGCTCCCGGCCGGTTCGTCGCCGCCGCAGGACGCCACGGGCTGAGGACCCTGCTCGAGCTGCCCGCGGCGGCGGTGGGGGCTGCCACCGCGCGGGCGGCGCGGGAGGCCGGCCTCGAGGTGACGCTGGTGGGCGACGCCGGCGCCGCCGCCCTGGCCTCGGCGCTGCTGGAGCGCCTCGAGGCCGGCGCCGCGGTGGTGCTGCCGCGCGGGCGCCACGCGCGGCGGGAGCTGCCGGAGGCCCTGGAGCGGGCGGGGCACCCGGTGCTGCCGGTGACGGTCTACGCGATGCGGCCGGCGCCGCCCCGCGAGCTGCCGCCGCTGGGGCCGCGGGTGGACGCGGTGGTGCTCACGTCCCCGCGCACGGCGCGGTACTACCTCGAGGCGGTGGGGGGGCGGCCGCTGCCGGTGCCCCACTGGGCCATCGGCGCCACGACCCGGGACGCCGCGGCGGCGCTGGGGATCGCGTGCCGCACGCCGGCGCATCCCGACATGGAGACGCTTGCGGAGGAGCTATGCCGGAGCTTGTGAGACGACCGAGGAGGCTCAGGACCACGGGACCGCTGCGCGACCTGGTGGCCCAGGCGCGGATCGATGCGGGGATGCTCGTCCAGCCGCACTTCGTGGTGCCGGGCGAGGGGGTGTCGGAGCCCATCGCCTCGATGCCGGGGATCGCCCACGAGTCGGTGGATCGCCTGGTGGAGACGGTGGGCCGCGACCTCGAGCTCGGGATCCGCTCGGTGCTGCTGTTCGGCGTTCCCGAGGAGGCGGAGAAGGCCCCGGACGGGCGCGCCGCCTACGGCGAGCGGGCGGTGGTCCCCCGGGCGGTGGCCGCGCTCAAGGAGCGGTACGGTGAAGGCCTGGTGGTGATGACCGACGTCTGCCTCTGCGCCTACACCGACCACGGCCACTGCGGCCTGGTGCGTGACGGCCGCATCGACAACGACGCGACGCTGCCGCATCTCGCGCGCATGGCGCTGGCCCACGCCCGTGCCGGTGCGGACGTGGTGGCGCCCTCGGACATGATGGACGGCCGGGTGGGCGCCATCCGCGAGGCGCTGGACGCGGAGGGGTTCGAGCACGTGGCCATCATGTCGTACGCGGTGAAGTACGCCTCGGCGTACTACGGGCCGTTCCGCGACGCCGCGCACTCGGCACCCGGCTTCGGGGACCGCCGCGGCTACCAGATGGACCCCCGTAACCGGCGGGAGGCGCTCACCGAGGCGGCTCTGGACGTGGAGGAGGGCGCGGACATCCTGATGGTCAAGCCCGCGCTCGCCTACCTCGACGTGGTGCGCGACCTCAGGGAGACGTTCCCCCACCCCATCGCCGTCTACAACGTCTCGGGCGAGTACGCGATGGTCAAGGCCGCGGCGGAACGGGGCTGGGTGGACGAGCGCCTCGTGGTGCTCGAGAACCTGCACGCCTTCCGGCGCGCCGGAGCCGACGTGCTCATCACCTACCACGCCCGCCAGGCGCTCGCGGAGGGGTGGCTGTGACCGCCGGGGAGCGCTCCCGGCAGCTGTACCGGCGCGCCTGCGAGCTGATGCCGGCGGGGGTCAACTCGCCGGTGCGCGCGTTCCGTTCGGTGGGCGGCGAGCCCATCTTCTACGCCGAGGCGAGCGGGTGCCGGTTCACCGACGTGGACGGCCGCACCTACATCGACTGGGTGGGGTCGTGGGGGCCGCTGATCCTCGGCCATGCGGACCCCGACGTGGTGGAGGCGGTGCGCCGCGCCGCCGGCCGGGGTCTCTCCTACGGCGCCCCGTGCCCCGCGGAGGTGGATCTGGCCGAGCTCGTCGTGGGGGCGGTGCCGCACCTCGAGATGGTCCGGTTCGTCTCCTCGGGGACCGAGGCGGTGATGTCCGCCATCCGCCTCGCCCGCGGCGTCACCGGGCGCGACACGGTGATCAAGTTCTCCGGGTGCTACCACGGCCACGCCGACCACCTGCTGGTGGCGGCGGGCTCGGGGCTCGCCACCTTCGGCACGCCCTCCTCGGCGGGGGTCCCGGAGGCGTTCGCGCGCCACACGGTGGTGCTGCCGCTCGACGACGAGGCGGCGCTCGAACGGGTGTTCGCCGAGCGCGGCGGCGAGATCGCGGCCGCCATCGTGGAGGGCGTGCCGGCCAACGCGGGCCTGCTCGTGCAGCGCCCCGAGTGGGTGCGGCGCCTGCGGGAGCTCACCCGCGAGCACGGCGCCCTGCTGATCCTCGACGAGGTCATCACCGGCTTCCGGCTCGGCCCGGGCGGGGCCGCCGAGCGCTACGGGGTGGAGCCGGACCTCGCCACCTACGGCAAGGTGATCGGCGGCGGGCTGCCGGTGGGCGCGTACGGCGGCCGCCGCGAGCTGATGGAGCGGCTCGCGCCGCTGGGCCCCGTCTACCAGGCGGGCACGCTCTCCGGCAACCCGGTGGCCATGGCCGCCGGTGCCGCCACCCTCCGCAAGCTGCTCGCCGACGGCGGGGCCGCCTACCGGCGGCTCGAGGAGACCGCAGGGCGGCTCGAGGCCGGGCTCCGCGAGGCGCTGGCACGCGCCGGGCGGCCGTGGTCGGTGGTCCGCGAGGGCTCCATCCTCTGGCTCTGCCTGCAGGAGGGTGATCCCCCGCGGCGGTACGAGGACATCGGGCCGGAGGTGCCCGGGCGGTACGCCGCCCTCCACCGGGCCCTGCTCGAGCGGGGCGTGTACCTCGCACCCTCGGCGTACGAGGTGATGTTCGTGTCGCTGGCCCACGACGAGGCGGCCGTGGACGAGACCGTGTCCGCCTTCGAGGCGGCGCTGGCAGAAATCGCGTGAGCGCACGGTTGTCCGTGCGACGGCGGTGAGGGGGACGCGATGAACCGGTTTCTCAGGGCGTGCCGGCGGGAGCGGGTGGACCGGCCGCCGGTGTGGGTGATGCGGCAGGCGGGGCGGTACCTGCCCGAGTACCGCGAGGTGCGGCGGCGCGCCGGCGGGTTCCTCGAGCTGTGCAAGACCCCCGAGCTGGCCGCGGAGGTCACGCTGCAGCCGGTGCGCCGGTTCGGCCTCGACGCCGCCATCGTCTTCTCCGACATCCTCACCCCGCTCGAGCCGCTGGGGGTCCGCCTGCGCTTCAGCCCTGCGCCACACATCGAGAACCCCGTGCAGACCCCCGCCGGGGTGGACCGGCTGGCCGCGCCCGAGCCGTGGCGGGGCACGGAGTACGTGGAGGAGACGCTCGCCCGGGTGCGGGCCGCGCTGCCCGGGGACGTCGCGCTCATCGGGTTCTGCGGGGCACCGTGGACGCTCGCCACCTACCTCGTGGAGGGCACCACCTCCAAGAGCTTCAGCAAGGTCAAGCGGTTCGCCCTCACCCATCCCGAGGCGTTCGATCGCCTGGTGGACCGGCTCGCCGACGCCATGGCGGCCTACCTCGAGCGCCAGGTGGAGGCGGGGGCGCAGGCGGTGCAGGTGTTCGACTCGTGGGTGGGAGCGCTGGCGGCGGACGACGCCCGCCGGTGGGCGCTGCGGCCCGCCCGCCGCCTGCTCGAGCGGATCGCCCACCTCGGCGTCCCGCGCATCTACTTCGCCAACGGCGGCGCCCACCTCCTCCACGACCTCCCCGACATGCCGTGCGAGGTGATCGGCCTCGACTGGCGGGTGGACCTCAGGATGGCGGCGCGTGCGCTGCCCGCACACGCGCTGCAGGGCAACCTCGACCCCGGGGTGCTCATGGGACCGCCCGGGGAGATCCGCCGGCGGACGCGGTCCATGCTGCTCGCCGCCCCCGGCCGCGGCTACATCGCCAACCTGGGGCACGGGATCACCCCGGACGTCCCGGTGTCGCACCTCGAGGCGTTCGTGCGCGAGGTGCAGGAGTTCCGCCGTGACTGAGCCCCTCGTCCCCGAGATCTCCCCCGAGCTGCTGGCGCGGTACGACCGCCCCGGACCCCGCTACACCTCCTACCCCACCGCACCGCAGTTCACCGAGGCGTTCGGCGAGGCCGACTACCGCCGCCACCTGGAGCGGGCGGCCCGCCGCCCGGACGACCCGCTCTCCATGTACGTGCACGTCCCGTTCTGCGAGCACCGCTGCAGCTACTGCGGGTGCAACGTGGTGATCTCCCCCCGGCGGGGGCCCGAGGAGCGGTACCTGGACGCGGTGGAGCGGGAGCTGGACCTCCTGGCCGAGGCCCTCGACGGGCGGCGCACCCTCTCCCAGCTCCACTGGGGAGGAGGAACGCCCACCTACCTGACGCCGGACCAGTGCGAGCGCCTGTTCCGCGCCGTCACCTCGCGCTTCCCGCTCGCGGCGGGCGCCGAGGTGGCGATCGAGGTGGACCCGTGCGTCACCACCGACGAGCACCTGGAGCGCCTGCGGGAGATGGGGTTCAACCGCATCTCGCTCGGGCTGCAGGACCTCGACCCGAGGGTGCAGGAGGCGGTGGAGCGTGTCCAGCCCATGGAGCTGACCCGGCGGCACGTGGAGCTGGCCCGGCGGCTGGGCTTCGTCTCGGTGAACCTCGACCTCATCTACGGCCTCCCCTACCAGACCGAGGCCACCTTCCGCGGCACCGTGCGGCGGGTGATCGCCGAGCTCGCCCCCGACCGGGTCGCGTGCTTCTCCTACGCCCACGTCCCGTGGATCAAGCCGCACCAGCGCAGGCTCGAGGGGATGCCGCTGCCGCGCGGGTTCGAGAAGTTCCGCATCTTCCTCGCCGCCGTGGAGGAGTTTCTCCGCGCCGGCTACGAGTTCGTGGGGTTCGACCACTTCGCCCGCCCCGGCGACGAGCTCGCGCGAGCCCTGCACGAGGGACGGATCCACCGGAACTTCATGGGGTACACGGTGATGCCCGCCACCGACCAGGTGGGCGTGGGCGTCACCGCCATCGGCGACGTGGCCGGCGCCTACGCCGCCAACCTCAAGAACCTCGCCCGCTACCGGCGGACCGTGGAGGCCGGGCGCCTGCCCGTGGAGCGCGGGATCGTCCGCACCCCCGAGGACGAGCTGCGCGGGGCGGTGATCCGCCGGATCATCTGCACCCTCGGCGTGGAGTGGGACTGGGTGCGCGAGCGGTTCGGGGTGGAGCCGCGCGAGCGGTTCGCGGAGGCCCTGGCGCGCCTCCGGCCGCTCGCGGCCGACGGCCTGGTCGAGCTCGACGAGGAGGGGCTCCGGGTCACCGCCCTCGGCCGGTTCTTCCTCCGCAACGTCTGCATGCCCTTCGACGCCTACCTCGATCGCCCGGCGGGGCGCCCCATCTACTCGCGCACGGTGTAGGAACGGGCGCGGAGGCGCCCCCGCCGCCGGCCCGGACACGGACGTGGTGCCGGCCCGGTGCCTGCGCCCGGGAGAGCCCGGGCTACAATGCCGACGGTGTCCTCCATCCCGCGGTCCCGGATCGGGGCGCCGCTCGAGCGGCTCGACGCCCGCCTGCGCAGCAACGCCCACGTCTACCTGGTCCTCGTGTCGCTGGCCATCGGGGTGCTGGGCGGTCTCGGGGCGGTGGCGTTCCGCGAGTTCATCCGCCTCGGCCAGGGCGTGGCCTGGGGCACCGGTGCGTACACGCTGGAGCACGTGCGCTCCCTTCCGTGGTGGTGGAAGCTCGCCGCCCCCGCCGCGGGCGGGCTCGTGGTGGGCCTCATCGTCACCCACTTCGCGTGGGAGGCGAAGGGGCACGGCGTGCCCGAGGTGATGGAGTCCATCGCGCTGCGCGGCGGGAGGATCCGCCCGCGGGTGGTGCTCGCCAAGCTGGCCGCCTCGGGGATCTCCATCGCCTCGGGCGGCTCGGTGGGCCGCGAGGGACCCATCGTGCAGATCGGCTCCGCCCTGGGATCCACCGCGGGGCAGTGGCTCAAGGTCGGCGAGCATCGGCTGCGTACCCTGGTGGGGTGCGGTGCGGCCGCCGGGATCGCGGGGACGTTCAACGCCCCGGTGGCGGGTGCGCTGTTCGCGGTGGAGATCCTCCTCGGCGACTTCGGCGTGACCCAGTTCTCGCCGATCGTGATCTCCTCGGTGGCGGCCACGGTGGTGAGCCGGCACTTCCTGGGCGACTTCCCGGCGTTCGAGGTGCCCGCCTACGAGCTGGCGAGCGCCCTGGAGCTTCTCGCCTACGCCGGTCTCGGTCTCCTCGCGGGCCTGGTGGCGCTCGTGTTCATCCGGACGCTCTACGGCGCCGAGGATCTGTTCGACCGGCTGCCTCTCCCGCAGCCGCTGCGGACGATGCTCGGAGGCCTGCTCGTGGGTCTCCTCGCGCTCCGATTCCCGGAGCTGCTCGGCGTGGGCTACGAGGCCATCAACGAGGCCCTCCAGAGCCGCCTCCTGCTCGCGACCCTGCTCGCGCTCGCGGTGCTCAAGATCGTCGCGGTCTCGGTGACCATCGGCGGCGGCGGCTCCGGGGGCATCTTCGCCCCCTCGCTGTTCGTCGGCGCGATGCTGGGCGGGGCGGTGGGCACCGTGGTCCACGCGGCCTGGCCGGGGGTCACCGGCGGCCCCGGGGCCTACGCGCTGGTGGGGATGGGGGCCGTGGTGGCGGCGGCGACCCACGCCCCCATCACCGCGATCCTCATCATGTTCGAGCTCACCAACGACTACAAGATCATCCTCCCGCTCATGATCAGCTGCATCATCGCCACCCTCCTCTCCACCCAGCTCAGCCGCGCCTCCATCTACACCCTGAAGCTCCTGCGGCGGGGGGTGGACGTCTACGGCGGCCAGAGCGCGAGCGTCCTCCGGCACGTGGCCTGCCGGGAGGTGATGCACCGCGAGCCGGAGACGGTCCCGCCCGACGCCCCCGCCGCGGGCGTGCTCGCGAGCCTGATGCACCGGCCCGGTGGCGCCGTGTTCGTCACCGACGACACCGGCCGCCTTCTCGGCGTGATCACGATGGAGGAGATCCGGCCCATCCTCGGGGACATCCCGGAGCTCGGGTCGCTCATCGTGGCCGCCGACATGATGCGGACGGTGGGGTTCCCGGCGTTCCGCCCCGAGGAGCCGCTGGACCTGGTGATGCACCGGTTCGGCGACTACCCGTACGCCGCCCCCGTGCTCGACGGCGGGCGCCTCGCGGGCGCCGTCCGTCCCCAGGACGTGGTGGAGCGGTACAACGCCGAGGTGTTCAAGCGCGAGATGGCCTCCACCATGTCGCTCGCGGTGAGCCGCCCCGGGGGAAGGCTCCGGCCCATCCCGGGCGTGCACGGGGTCAGCCTCGGCGAGATCCCGGTCCCGCCGGGGCTCGTGGGGCGCCCGCTCCGCGAGCTCGACCTCAGGCGCCGGTTCGGGGTCACCGTGCTCCTCGTCAAGCGCCGCGAACCCGGCGGCGAGCGGGTCGAGGAACACGTTCCCACCGCCGAGACGCGGCTGGAGCCCGGCGACGTCCTCCTCGTCCTCGGCGACGAGCACGGGCTCCAGCGCCTGGGCTCGCTGGTGTGAGTCCCGGCCCCGAGGGCGGTGCTACCCTGTGACGCCGGAGGGGCGGACGATGCGGCTGAAGCGGATCTTCCACGTGTTCCGGAACACGCCACTGGGGCGGGAGACGCTCCTCGGCGCGGCCCACCTGTGCCGCCTCACGGGGATGGAGCTCGACGTCTACATCCCGCGGGAGGAGCGGTTCGCGCTCCACCTCGGTGGCGACCTCGTGGAGATCCGCCTGGACCGCTCGTACCTGACGTCCCCCGGCACCGCCGAGGGCCGGGTGCGCGCGCTGCTCGAGCCGCTCGGGGTGCTCCACCGCCTGGTGGGCCCCGACCATCGGGTGGCCTCGACCCTGCCCGAGGTTCCCGTGGACTTCGAGCTCATGAGCTGCCCCCGCTCGCTGGTGGAGCCGCCCACGGCGCTCGCCCCGGGGCGGCTCGGCGCCGCCGTACGCCGGCTGGTCCGGTCGGCGCCGTTTCCCGTCGCGGTGATGCCGGTCCCGGCGATCGAGTGGGACCGCGTCGCGGTGATGGTGGGCGGGTCCGAGCCGGCGCTCGCCGCCCTCGCGTGGGCACGCGGGGTCGCGGACGCGGCGGACGTGCCGCTCGAGGTGCTCACGGTGGACGAGGAGGAGGCACGGGAGCGGGCGCGCGAGGCCCTCTCCCGGGCCGGGTTCGAGGAGGGCCCGGGGCGCTCCTGGCGTGTCGTGCCCGGCCCGTTCGAGGAGGCGCTGTGGGAGGTCCCGCGCACCGCCCTCGTGTTCGCGGGGGCGTTCGGCCAGCGGGGGATCCGGGCGAAGCTGCTCGGTTCACGCGCGGAGACGATCCAGCGCACTCTTCCCAACCCGCTGGTGCTCGTGGGCCCCAGCTGCCCGGCCGCGCCGTGAGGCGGGCCCGGGTGTCCCGCCCGGCGCTCCGCCCCCGGATCGAGCCGCCCCTCCTCCGGAGCCGCGCCACGGTGGCGCCGGGGTGGCGACGTGGGCCCGGGCACGGTCCGGGCGGACGGCCACGGGGACCGCGCCCGTCCCGGGCGGATCGCCACCCCGCCACCCACGTCGAGGACCGTCACCCCCGGCTCCCCGCGTCCCGCCAGGTGGGTGCCGGCGGACCCGGTGGGAGCCTGCGTGATCGAGAGGTCGGCGGGGAAAACGCCACACGTGCCCGGGCCGGCCGGGGTGAACCGCCCGATCCGCCAGGCGTCACCTGACCGGAGCGCCTCCCCCGCCGCGCGACGCCCGGCCCGCGGCCGGGCCATCGTGCACACCGGTGCCGGGCCCGGCGCGCGCCCGCGGGCTCGCGGAGCGGTACGATAGCGGCATGAGCCCGGCGGGCGGATTGCGGCGCCTGGTGGCGGTGGGCGTCCTCGCGCTCGGCGCAGGGGGCGCGTCCGCGCAGTGGGTCCCGGTCCGCCGTTACACGGTCGCCGACGGCCTCGCGCAGTCGCAGGTCATGGCGCTCACCCTCGACCGCGCGGGGTTCCTCTGGATCGGGACCCAGGGAGGACTCTCGCGCTTCGACGGTGTCCGGTTCCGGACGTTCACCATCGCCGAGGGCCTCCCCGACGACGTGGTCACGGCGATGGCCGCGGGCCCCGGCCGCGCGCTGTGGATCGGGACCGACTCCGGCTGGGTCGCAAGGGTGACCCCGGGCGGGATCCAGCCCGTGGGCACCGTGGCGCACGGTGTCCCCCGTCCCGTCGCCGCCCTCGTGGTGCGGCCCGACGGAACCGTGCTCGCCGGGAGCGCGGCGGGCCTCCTCCGGCTGGGGCCCGGGCGGCGCGCACCCCTGCTGGAGACCCCCGTCGCCGCCCTCGCCCTCGCGGGCGAGAGGGTCCTGGTGGGCTCGCCGGATGCGGTGCGCGTGTACCCCGGCGATCGCGTCGTTCCCCTGCCCGGGCCGCCCACGGCCTGGGCTCCGGGCCGGGGACGGCTGCTGGCGGCGGGGACGGGCTGGGTGGTGGCGGTGGGGCCGGACGGGGAGCCCCGGGCCGTGCGGACCCCGGACGGTGTCAGCCCGACGGCCGTCGCCGAGGCGCGAGACGGCGGGATGTGGCTCGCCACCGGGCGGCGGCTCTGGCACCTGGGACGCGATGGCCGCCCGCGCGGCGTGCAGCTCAGGCCCGGCACCGTGCGGGCGCGCATCACCGCGCTCCTCGAGGACGGCTCGGGGGGACTGTGGGCCGGAACGTGGGGGCAGGGGCTGCTCGCGATCCGGCCGCACGGCGTCTGGGCGCTGACGCCGGACGCCGGTCTCCCGTCCACCACCGTGTGGAGCTTCGCGGAGGCCGCGGACGGGTGCATCCGGCTGGCCACCGAGGATGCGGGCGTCGCCTCCTGGTGCGGGGACCGCTGGGGGCCGCGGTGGACCGCGGCCGACGGCCTCGCCTCCGACGCCACCGTCGCCCTCCTCCCGACGCCCGACGGTGCGCTCTGGGTGGGGTGCACCGGTGGGATCTCCCGGATCGGGCCGCACGGGCGGATCGTCACCTGGAGGGAGGAGGACGGGCTCCCGCACGGGTTCGTGCGCGACCTCGCCCTGGCCCCCGATGGCACCGTGTGGGCGGCCACCTCGGACGGGATCGCGCACTGGGACGGGAGCAGGTGGCACGGCCTCGGAGCACGCCAGGGCATCGTGGGGGCACCGATCCGGGGGATCGCGGTGGCCGCGGACGGCACCGTGTGGATGGCGACCCACGCCGCGGGCGTGCTGCGGTGGGACGGGTCGCGGGTGGAGCGGTTCGGGATCGCGCGCGGGCTGCCGCACGAGCGTGTCTGGTGCCTCCGTATCGACTCGCGGGGCAGGGTGTGGGCCGGGACCGATGCGGGGCTGTGGATCCACGACCCCCGGGGCGGATCCGACCGCACCGTGAGGGTGGCCGACGGCCTCCCCAACCCCAACGTCCTGTTCCTCGTGGAGGACCACCGGGGCCGGATGTGGGTGGGAACCACCCGCGGCGTGGCGGTCCTCTCCCCGGGGGGGCGGGTTCTTCGCGTCGTGACCGCCGCCGACGGCCTCACCCACAGCGAGGCGGCGGAGAACGCCGCTCTTGCGGCGTCGGACGGCCGGCTGTGGTTCGGGATGGCGGAGGGGGTCTCGGTGGTGGACCCCGACGCCCTCCTGGCGCCGCCCGAGCCGGTCCGGCCGGTGCTGGAGCGGGTGCTGGTGGACGGCCGCCCGATCCCCTACCCCACCGACGGAACGGTGGTGCTCGAGCCCGGCACCACCGACGTCCGGGTGGAGGTCGCGGCGCCCGCGTTCCGCGCCCCGCACAGCGTGCGGTTCCGGTACCGTCTCGAGGGGCTGGACGCCGCCTGGACCCCGCCCACCGACGAGGCCCACGCCACCTACCGGAGGCTCCCGCCGGGCCGGTACCGGCTGCTCGTCGCCGCCGTTCGGGAGCCCACCGACGAGCCCACGGCCGGGCTCTCGCTCGTGCTGGTGGTGCGCCCGCCGTGGTACGCCACCGTATGGTTCCGCCTGAGCGCCTCCCTGCTCGCGCTCGCCGCGGTGGCCGGCGCGATCCGGGTCCGCCTCGCCACCCAGGAGCGGCGCCGGCGCGAGCTGGAGCGGGAGGTCGCCCAGCGCACCGCGGAGCTCGCGGCGGCCACCGAGCGCATCCGCGAGCAGAACCGGCGTCTGGAGGAGCTCTCGCGGACCGATCCTCTCACCGGGCTCGCGAACCGGAGGGTGATCGAGGAGCAGCTCCCGCTCGAGATGGCCCTCGGCCAGCGCGAGTTCCGGCGTCTCGAGCCGGGCGAGGCGGCCGGGGCGCGCGGGGCCGCGCTGCTCCTGCTCGACCTCGACGGGTTCAAGGCGATCAACGACCGGCTCGGCCACGACGCCGGCGACCGGGTGCTCCGTGCCGTCGCCGGGGCCGTCCAGCGGGCCGTCCGCGAGGTGGACGTGGTCGCGCGGTGGGGCGGCGACGAGCTCCTCGTGCTCGCCCGGGCGGTGAACGGAGGGGAGGCACTGCACCTCGCCCGCCGGATCCTCGACGTCCTCGTGGAGCTGCCCGCGCCCGACGGGTCGCCGCTGTCGGCCTCCCTCGGGTTCCTCCCCTACCCGCTCGCGACCCGAGGGTTCCTGCCCCGCGACCTGTGGCCCCGCCTGATCGAGGTCGCCGATCGCCTCCTCTACCTGGCCAAGAGCCGCGGGCGGCGGCGCGCGGTGGGAGTCCGCCGGGTGGGTCCCAGCCCCGCCGACGAGCAGGAGGTGATCGCGCACCTCCAGGAACACCCCGAGACCCCACCCGAGGGGCTCGAGCTCGTCGAGGTGCTCCCCTCCACCGCTTCCCCCGGCGGCTGATCGCCGCCGCCTGCCGACCACCTGCGGGCCAGCGGGGCCACCCGCACGCCCTCCCGGTGCCGCCAGCAGGGACAGCGGCGGGGATCGCGTGCGCCGTCCCGCGCCCGCCTCCCCGAGCCCGCTGCCGGCGGAAGGCCGGGGTGGGATCGTGGCGGGTGCGGACAGATGGGGACAGTCACCCGCGCCACGGTCCACCGCCGGCGGGGCGCGGGGTTCGGCCCGACACGGTGCCACCACCGTCGAGCCTCCCGCCGTCGCCACGCCCCGCCCTGTCGCGCTCCCGGCCGCGCGGGCCCCGGGCACGGGTGTGGTAGCCTGCGGCGCCATGCGTTGGGAGCTGCTGCGACGGCTGCCGGGCACGCTGTACGCCGCGGTGACGATGGAGCTGTTCGAGCGACTCGCCTACTACGGGATGTTCCTCGTGCTCGGGATCTACCTCGTCCGCCACGTGGGGATCCGCGCCGACACCTACGGTCTCCTGATCTCGATCTTCACCGCGGTCCTCTACTTCCTGCCCGTGTTCGCCGGCGCCCTCGCCGACCGGTTCGGCTACCGTCCTGCGCTCGCCGTGGCGTTCGCGACCCTCACCGCCGGCTACGCCCTCCTCGGCGCGACGACGCGCTTCGGTCTCATCTGCGTCGCGCTGGCGCTCATCGCCGCGGGCGGCTCGGTGGTCAAGCCCACCATCTCCGGAACCGTCACCCGCACCACGGAGGAGGGATCCACACGACCGGTGGGGTTCGGGCTGTACTACATGACCATCAACCTCGGCGGCCTCGCGGGCCCGGTCATCGCCGCGCAGATCCGCAACCGCACCGAGTTCCGGTACGTCTTCTACGTCTCGGCCGCCGCCTCGGCGGCCATGCTCCTGGTCAACCTTCTGGCCTACCGCGAGCCGGTGCCGGCCGCGGAGCGGGCCTCGGGAAAGACGCTCCCACAGGTCCTGGGCGAGATGCTGACGGTCCTCGGCGACGCCCGTTTCGTGACGCTGCTCGTGATCTTCTCCGGCTTCTGGGGGATGATCAACGTCCTGTTCGGGTTCATGCCGCTCTACGTCGAGACGTTCACGGACCTCTCCGCGCTGGAACGGGCGGTGAACCGGGCGATCCCGCTCGGGCACTGGCTGAACCCCGAGGTGTTCGTCTCCCTCGACGCCGCGCTCATCGTGCTGCTCCAGGCGGCGGTGAGCTACCTGACCCGCCGCTGGCCCACGCTGCGCGCCATGGCGGTGGGCACCGCGGTGGCCACGGCGTCGTGGCTCCTCCCCGCCCTCTCGCCCGCGGCGGCGGTGGTGGCCGCCGGGATCGCGGTGTGGTCGCTGGGCGAGATGGTGTGCTCGGCGCGGTTCTTCGAGCACTGCGGGTCGGTGGCCCCGCCCGACCGGGTGGCGGTGTACCTGGGCTACTCGTTCCTCTCGATCTTCCTCGGCAACCTGTACTCGGGCGCATGGGCCGGGTTCCTGTACCGCCGCTTCATCGAGGCGCCCGTGGCCGCGGGAGCGCCGCCGGTGCCGGCCGCGTTCTTCGGCGGCGTGATGGCGATGGGCGCGCTCGCCACGGTGGGCCTGGTCCTCCTCCGGGGGTGGATCACCGCGCCGCGCAGCGGAAGCCGGTGACCTCCGACCACTGCCCGGGCAGCAGGTGCTGCCGGGCGGACACCCGCAGCTTGCGCGGGCCGTCCCGGTACGAGCCTCCCCGGAGGACCCGGTGGTCGCGGTCACCCGGGGGGGTGGGTCCCACCCACGCCCGGCCGTCCGTGGGCGCCCCGTCGTAGCCGGGGTGGTAGACGTCCTCGACCCACTCCAGCGCGTTCCCCAGCATGTCCACCACCCCCCACCGGCTGGGCCGGAAGCTGCCCACCGGCGCGGGGCCGGCCCACCGGTCGCGCCCCCCGGTCCCCGAGGCGTTGGCCCGCCCCCGGCGCCAGCTGTCGCCCCACGGGTAGCGGGTCGCGGCCCCGGCCCGGGCCGCGTACTCCCACTCCGCCTCGGTGGGCAGCCGCTTGCCGGCCCAGCGCGCGTACGCCTGGGCCTGGAACCAGTCCACCCCGAGCACCGGGTAGTCGGCGAACCGCGGGTCGTCGTACAGGTCCCGCCGGTGGGGCGCGGTGCACACCCCGGCCTCGACGCACCGCCGGTACTCGGCGTTGGTGACCTCGGTGCGGTCCAGCCAGAACCCGCGCACGTACACCGTGTGCCCCGGCTGCTCGTCCGTGGCCGCGAGGTCGTCGCCGCGGCCGCGCCCCATCAGGAACGACCCCGCCGGGATCCACACCATCTCCTTGCCGTCCGCCGCCCACACGCGCCTCGTGCCCGGCCGCGGGGTGAGCCGAGCCAGCCGCCGCTCCAGCCGGCCGTCGCTCGGCTCCAGCTCCAGCGCGAGCTCCAGGCACGCCCGCGCGCCCGCCAGGTCCCCGCGCCGCTCCCGCTCGCCGGCGGCGGCGAGCAGCGCCTCCACCAGGCGCGGCGCGAGCCGCGCCACGCGCGGACGCAGCGCGGGGTCCGCGGCCAGCGTCCGGTACCGGTCCAGCGACCGGCGCAGCGCCTCCGCGTCGCCGTCCGCCGCCTCCTCTCCCAGCCGGCTCTCGAGCCGCGCCAGGAGCTCCTCGGCCACCGGGTCGCCGGGGTCGCGCTCGAGCAGGGCCACCGCCCGAGGCAACGCCTCCCAGGCGCGCCCCTCGAGCAGCATCCAGGTCACCGTGCGCCGCTCCAGGTACCGCCGGTCCACCGCGTCCAGGTCGGCTCCGTCCAGCTCGCGCCCCGGCTCCGCTCCCGGCGGGAACGCCTGGCCGGCGAGCTCCACGATGCGGTCGGCCGGGAGGCGGGCCCCCGCGGGCAGCACGCACCGGAACCCGAGGTCGTCGGCCCGCGTCTCCCCGGGACGGTGGCCGCGGGCCGAGACCCGCGCCGCCTCGATGGGCTCGCGCCACGAGCCGCCGCGCACCACCCGGTCCGTGCCCCCCACCTCCCAGGCGCTCCCGTCCCCCGGCGCGCCCCGGTACGAGGCGTGGTAGGTGTCGCGACACCACTCGGCCACGTTCCCCGCGACGTCGTACAGCCCCCAGCCGGTCCACGGGAACGACGCCACCGGCGCCGGCTCCTCCCACACGTCCCGGCCCGCGGTCCCCCGCACGTTGGCGCGCTCCCGCATCCGGTACCTCCCCCACGGGAACCGCCAGTCGGTGCGCCTGCCACGGGCGAGCCGCTCCCACTCCGCCTCCGACGGCAGCCGCCGCCCCGCCCACGCCGCGAAGTCCGCCGCCTGCTGCCAGTCCACCCAGGTCACGGGCTCGTCCGCCCGCGCCGGGTCGTCGTAGGCAGCCCGCTCCCCGGGCGGCGTGCACCACCCCGCCTCGACGCACAGCCGGTACCGGCGGTTCGTGACCTCGGTACGCTCCACCCACATCCCCGGGACCGCCACCCGGTGGACCAGCCGCTCGTCGGCGGCGCACAGGGAGTCGCCGCGGGTGCACCCCATCACGAACCGCATCGGGGGCAACCACACCAGTTCCACCCCATCCAGCGGCGAGCGCCAGCGCGCCCCCGGGGACGGGTCCGCGGGCGGCTCCAGCAGCCCGCGCAGGAGCGCCACCGCCTCGCCGTCGGGCTCGAGCCGCGCCGCCAGCGCCCAGGCCCGCCCCGCCTCTCCCGGATCGCGCCCCACCGCCGAACGTCCGTACGCCACGAGGGCCGAGGCCACCCGGCGGTGGGTCGTCGCCACCAGGTCCCGCGCGCCCGCCACCGGGCCCACGATGGTGTCGAACGCCTCCACCATCAGCTCCACCGCCGCCACCCGGCCCGCCCGCGCCTCGCGCTCGAGCGAGCCCTGCACCGCCTCCAGCGTCCGCCGCGCCGCGCCATCGCCGGGATCGTGCGCCAGCCGCGAGGCTGCCGCCGGGAGGCGGCTCCACTGGCCGGCACCGGCGGGCGCCGCGACGGCCAGCAGCGCCGCCACGCACCACACCGCGCGTCGGAGGGGTGAGGAACGTGCCATGAGAACGGCCGCATTGTACCGGCTCGCCCGCTACACTGACGGCGTGAGCGTGGACGAGAAGGAGCTCGCCTACTACCGCGCCGTGGAGGATCACTTCGCGGCGCTCCGGGGCGTCCCCCACCTCCTGTCGCCGGCGGACTTCCAGCTGCTCCGTACCTGGTGGCGCCGCGGGGTGCCGCTCGGTGCCGTACTGGCCGGGATCGGCGAGGTGTTCGCGCGGCGCGCCGAGCGCGGCGAGACCGACCCGGTGGTGAGCCTCGCCTACTGCCGGCACGCGGTGGAGCGGCACGCCGCGCGGCTGGCCGAGGCCCGGGTGGGCTCCGGCGAGCCGGAGACGGGCGGCTGGAGCCAGGCCGAGGAGCTCGAGCGGCTGGTGGCCCGCTGCCGGGCGGCCGCCGAGGCGCAGGCGGGCCGTCCCACGCTGGCCCACGCCCTCGCCCGCGCCGCGGCTCACCTGGAGGCGCTCGCCGCCCACGACGATCCCGATGCCGCCGAGGAGGCGCTGATGGCGCTCGAGGCCGCCGTCCTGGCGGCGGCGTGGGGCTCGCTCTCGGAGGCGGAGCGGGAGTCCGTCGAGGGCGAGGCCGCCGCCCGCGCCGCCCGCTCCGGGGCCACCGGCGAGGCGCTCGAGCGCTCACGCCGTGCCCTCCGCGACCGGGTGCTGCGGGAGCGCCTCGGCCTGCCGCGCCTGGAGCTGGGATGAGGCGAACGGTACGCATCGAGGGGCTCGCGGGACGCGGCTCGGGGGTCGCGCGTCCCGACGGCGAGGTCTGGCTGGTGGCCGGGGCGCTCCCCGGCGAGACGGTGGAGGCGGCGGCGGTGCGCCGCAGGGCGGGGATCGTCGAGGCCGAGGCGGTGCGGCTCCTGGACGGCGCCCATCCCGCCCGCGACCCGGAGCCGTGCCCCCACGCCTCCGAGTGCGGCGGCTGCGACTGGCCCCACGTGCAGCCCCGGGCCGGCGCCGCCCTCAAGGCACAGGTGGCGGCCGGGGCCGCACGGGGCCGCCCCGAGCTCGCCGCGCGCCTGGCCGCCGCCCCCGTGAGCGCCTCGCCCGGGGCGTACCGGCTCCGGGCGCGGCTGCACTGGGACCCCCGGCACCGCCGGCTCGGGTTCTACCGGCGCCGGAGCTGGTCGGTGACGCCCGTGGGGGGATGCCGGATCCTCTCCCCCCGGCTCGTGGCCGCCCTCCCTGCCCTGGAGGAGGCTCTCGCGGGCCGGGTTCCCGAGCCCGTGGATCTCGAGTGGCTGGAGCGGATGGACGGCGCCGCCGCGGTGGCCGCGCTGCGCCCGGCCCGGTGCGGACCGGACCGCATCCCCGTGGAGTGGCTCCCCGCCCCCGCCGAGGTCTCGCCCCCCCTGGTCGGGATGCACACCCTCTCCCGGTCGGGCCGGGTGGTCGCGGGCTGGGGCGAGGGTTCGGTGACCATGCCCCTCGCCACTCCCCTGGCCGTGCCGGTGGGTGCCTTCTTCCAGGTCAACCGGCACCTCGTGCCGCTCCTCTTCCGCCGGGTGGGTGAGCTCGCCGGGCACGGCCGGGAGCCCGCCTGGGACCTCCACGCGGGCGTCGGGTTCCTCGCGGCCGCGGTGGGAGCGGACCGCGCGCTGACCCTGGTGGAGCCGTTCCGGCCCGCCGCGGAGGCCGCCCGGATCAACCTGCCCCGGGCCCGCGTGCACGCGGGGCGCACCGCGGAGGCGTACCTCAGACGCCACGCGCGCCTCCCCCGCGAGGCGCTGGTGCTCCTCGACCCGCCCCGCGCCGGGCTGTCGCCCGAGCTGCGGCGCCGCCTCGCGGGATGGCACCCGCGGCGGGTGGTGGCGCTCGCCTGCGACCCCGCCACCTGGGCCCGCGACACCGCCGCGCTCCTCGCCACGGGGCTCGAGCTCCGCCACGTGGAGCTCCACGACCTGTTCCCCTGCACCCACCACGTGGAGGTGGTGGCGGTTCTGGAGGCGGTGTGACCGGCCCGCTCGCCCCCCTCGCCGCGCTCGCCGCCGGAGCGCTGACCGCCGCCGCGGCCGCCTTCGCGGTCGCCGTGCCCCCGCCGCCGGCGCTCCTCCCGGCCCTGGCGGCCCTGGGGCTCGCCACCGCCGTCCGCTGCCGCCGGGGACGCTCCCCGGCGTGGTGGGCGCTGGCCGGCCTCGCCCTCGCGGCGGCGCCCGCGCTCGCGGCCCGCCGCGACGCCCTCGCCGTGCACCGTCTCGCCGCCCGCCGGGACGCGGCGGTGCGGATCGAGGCGAGGGTGCTCGACGGATGGCGGCGCGTGCGGTGGGGCAGGAGAGCCACGGCTCGCGTCCTCCGGGCGGTCCACGCCGGTGTCGCGGTACCGCTCGACGGCCGGGTGACACTCGAGGTGCGCGGGGCGGGCGACGCCACCCGCCTGCCGCCGCCGGGATCGCGGATCGAGGCGCTCGCCACCGTCCGGGTCCCCCCCGGCGGATCGCGCCCGGCGCTCCTGGTGAGCGCCTCGCCCCGTCTCGTGCGCCGGACGGCACCGCCCTCGGGGATCCCCGCGCTGCGAGAACGCCTCGCCCGCCGCCTCCTCGCGGCGGCGGGCACCGACGCCGGCCTCCTGCGCGCGGCGGAGCTCGCCGCGGCGCTGTCCCTGGGCCGCCGGGACCTTCTTCCGCCGGCGCGCACGACGGCGTGGCGCGAGTCCGGTCTCGCCCACGTGCTGGCGGTGAGCGGCCTGCACGTGGGGATGGCGGGTGGCCTCCTGTGGGCGGCGCTCGCGCTCGCGGCGGCCCCGGCGGCGCCCTCCCGGCTCACGGTGGCGGCGGCGATGGTCGCCTACGCGGCCCTCGCCGGCGGGTCCGCCTCCGCGGCGCGGGCGGCGGCGATGGGGGCGGTCTACCTGGTCGCGCGGGCCCTGGGGAGGCCGCTCGTGCCCATGGCCGCCGTGCTCCTCGCCCTCCTGGGCACCCTCGCGGTGGCGCCGGCCGCCCTCGCCTCTCCCGCCGTGCAGCTCACCTTCTGGATCACCGCGGCGCTGGTGCGCTGGGCGCCCGCGGTGGCCTCGCGGCTCCCGCTGCCGCGCTGGCTGGCATGGCCGGTGGCGGTGCCGCTGGTGGCGCAGGCCGCGGCGGCGCCGCTGGTGGCGGTGCACCTCGGGGTCCTTCGCCCCGGCGCGGTGCTGGTCAACCTCGCGGTGCTGCCGGTGCTGCCCGTGCTCCTCGCGTCGGCGCTGGCCGCCACGGCGCTGGCGCCCGTCCTTCCGCTGGCGGCCACCGGCGCGCTGCGCGCGGCGGCCGCCGCGGAGCGGGTGGCGCTGGCCGCCGGGAGCGTGGCGCGCGGGCCGGGCCTGCCGGTGCCGCCGCCCCCCGCGTGGGTCCAGGCGGCGGTGGGCCTCCTCCTGCTCGCCGCGCTGCTGCCCGGCCGTCACGGCAGACGGGCGGCGGCCGCGGCCGCCCTGGCGGCGGCGGCCGTGGCGGTCCTCCCCCGGCCCGTGCTCCCGTCCAGGTCCGTGGTGGCGCTGCCGGTCCACCGCGGTGCGGCGATCCTGGCGAGCGGCCCCCGGGGACGGATCCTGGTGGACGGGGGCGCCTCCCGTGACGGCGCCCTCCGGGCCCTGGTGGCGCGCGGCGTGCGGCGCCTCGCGGCGGTGGTGGCCACCCATCCCGACGCGGACCACGTCACCGGGCTGCCGCGGGTCGTCCGCACCCTCCGCCCCCGCCTGCTCCTCCTGCCGCGGTGGGCGCTCCGCAGGCCCGAGACGGTGCCGCTGCTGCGCGCCGCGCGGGAGGTGGGGGCGGCCGTCATCCCGATGCGGCGCGGCCTCGCGGTGGGGGTTGCGGGCGCATCTCTCGCCGCGGTGTGGCCCCCCGCCGAGCCTCCTCCCGACGACAACGAGGCGAGCCTGGTGCTGGCCGCTCGCCTCGGCGGCGGCACGGCGCTGCTCCCCGGGGACGCCGGACGCCTCGCCGAGCGGAGGCTCGCCCGCACCCCCGGCGTGCGGGCCGACGTGCTGGTGCTCGCGCATCACGGCAGCCGCACGGCCACCGGGGACGCGTTCCTCGCCGCGGTGAGCCCGCGGCTGGCGCTCGTCCCGGCGGGGGCGGGCGACCGACGCCACCCCCATCCCGCGACGCTCGCGCGCCTCGCCCGCCGCCGGATCCCGTTCTGCCTGGCGCGCGGCCCCGGGCCGTGCGGCGCCGCGCTGGAGGGAGGACGATGGCGGTTCCTGAGGTGAGGCCGCGGCTGCTGGTGGTGGTGGGCCCCACCGGCTCGGGCAAGAGCCGCCTCGGCCTCGAGGTGGCCGAACTCCTGGGCGGGGAGGTGGTCTCCGCCGACGCCTTCGCCGTGTACCGCGGCCTGGACATCGGCACCGACAAGCCCCCGCCCGAGGACCGGCGCCGGGTCCCCCATCACCTGCTGGACATCGCCGATCCGAGGGAACGGTTCTCGGCCGGCGAGTTCGTCCGCGCCGCCGATCGAGCCATCGCCGGGATCGCCGCCCGCGGCCGGGTCCCGGTGGTGGTGGGCGGAACCCACTTCTACGTCCGCGCGCTGCTGCTCGGGCTGTTCCCGTCGCCGCCACCGGACCCGGGTGTGCGCCGGCGGCTGGCGGAGGCGTGGGCGCGCTCCCCGGAGGCCGTGGTCGCGCGCCTCCGGTGCGTGGACCCGGAGGCGGCGTCCCGGATCCCGCCCACCGACCGGCAGCGGGTGCTGCGCGCTCTCGAGGTGTTCGAGCTCACGGGGCGTCCCGTCAGCGAGCACTGGCGACGCCACCGCGAGGTGCGGCGCTACCCCGCCCTTCTGGTGGCGCCGCGCCGCGATCGCGACGAGCTCCGTGCTAGAATCGGATCGCGCGTAGGCGAGATGTTCCGTCGCGGCCTGGTGGAGGAGGTTCGGTCCTTGCTCGCGGGCGGTGTCCCACGCGATGCCCACGCCCTGAAGGCGATCGGATACCGCGAGGTCCTCCGGCACCTCGCGGGCGAGTGGGACCTCCCCACGACCATGGAGCGGGTCACGGTGGCCACACGCCAGCTCGCCAAGCGCCAGCTGACCTGGCTCCGGCACGCGCGCGAGGGCGAGGTGGTGTGGGTGCCGCCCGCCGAGCGGGGCGGGGCCCGGGCGGTCCTCGAGCTGTGGACCGCCGCGGCAACGGAAGGGACGGGGTGAGGGCATGACGAAGCAGTCGAGCGGCACCATCAACGTGCAGGATCCGTTCTATTACCAGCTGCGCAAGGAGGGACGCACGATTCACGTCTACCTCCTGAGCGGCAAGCGCCTCACCGGGGTCCTCCGCCGCTTCGACAAGTACGCCCTGGTGATCGAGTCGGGCGGCCAGGAGCAGCTGGTCTACAAGCACGCCATCGCCAACGTCACACCCTCGCCGCACTACCAGGAGCCGCATGAGAACCGGTCCTAGGCTCGCCGCTGCGGCGCTCGCGGCGGTCCTCGCGGGGTGCGCGCCGGTGCATCGGGCGCCGGGTCCCGCCCCGCCCGAGCTCCCGTCGCCGCTCGCCGGCCCGGGTGTCCCGCCGCTCGGCGAGGCGGAACGGGCGGCGGTGGCCGAAGGGTGGCGGGCGATCCTGGAGGGGCGGACGGAGGCTGCCCTCGCCGCGTCGCGGCGGGCGGGCGCGGCTCCGCCCGCGGTGCTGCTGGCGCACGAGGCGGCGTACCTGGACGGCGCCACCGGCCTCGTCGCGCCGCTTCGCGAGCTCGCCGGGGCCCACCCGAGGTGGGCCGCCGCGTGGGTGGTGCTCTCCTTCGCGGCGGAACGAGAGGACGACGAGGCCACCGCGCTCCGGGCCGCGGAGCGGGCCGCGGCGCTGTGGCCCGCGGCCCGCTGGCGCCGGCGCGCCGCCGGGCTCCGGCGGCGCCTCGTGGACGACCGGGTCGAGGCCGGCCGGCGGGCGCTCGCGGCCGGGGATCCGGCCGCCGCCGTGGAACCGCTGCGGCGGGCCGCGGCGCTGAACCCCGCTCCTGCCACCGTGAAACTCCTGGCGCGCGCGCTCGCCGCGAGCGGCGCCCTGGACGAGGCGGAGCGGACGCTCTCGCCGCTGCTGGCCGATCCCGAGGTGCTGGCGCTGGCCGCCGACGTGGCGGCACGCCGCGGCGACTGGACGGCGGCGATGGAGCGGTACCGCCGCCTCCCCGCCGGCTGGCCGGGGCGCGAGCGCGGCCTCGCCGAGGCGCAGCTGCGCTGGCGCCTCGAGAACCTCCCGGGGTACGTGCACGAGGCCCTCGCCTCGCCGCACGTGACCCGGGCCCAGCTCGCGGTCCTCGTCGTGGCGGTGGTGCCCGAGGTGGAGTCGGTTCAGGTGCGGCCGGCGCCGCTGCTTCCCGACGTGGTGGGGCACCCGGCCCAGCGCGAGATCCTCGCCGTCGTGCGCGCCGGCGTGCTCGACGCCGACCCCGTCGCCGGGACCTTCGGCCCGGACCGGCCGGCGGACGCGGCCACCGTCCGCCGTGCCGTGGAGCGGCTGGCGGCGGCGCTCGGCCGCCCAGCCCCGGCCTGGTGCCCGGGAGAGGCGGGCTGCCTGGAGGTGCCCGACCCGCCCACCGGGGAGGCGGTGGCCGACGCGCTCCTCGGCGTGCAGGGACTCGAGGTGGCCCGATGACGGCGGCCCCGGCGGAGCTCCTGGGACGCATCGAGCTGTTCCGGGACCTCGATCCCCCGGAGCTCGAGGCGCTCGCCCGCGTCTCGTTCCGGCGCGAGGTCGCGCGCGGCACGGTGATCTTCGAGGCCGGAGAGGAGGCGGACGAGGTGTTCGTGGTGGCCACGGGGAAGGTCCGCATCGCCGTCTCGACGCCGGAGGGGAAGGAGCTGATCCTGGCCACCCTGGGCAGCGGTCAGGTGTTCGGCGAGATGGCGCTGCTGGACAGCGCGCCCCGGTCGGCCTCGGCCATCGCCGAGACCCGCGTCGAGCTCATCGGGATCCACCGGGCCGACTTCCAGCGCCTCCTCGACGCCCACCCCAACATCTCGAAGAAGCTGCTCGCGATGCTCTCTCGCCGGCTGCGGCGGGCCAACGCGCGGATGCAGTCGCTGGCGTACATGGACGTCGCCGGCCGCCTGGCGCGGTACTTCCTGGACCTCGCGCGCGACCACGGGCAGGACCTGGGCAACGGCTGGGTCGTGGTGCGGCGTCCCACCCACGCCGACATCGCCCACTCCATCGGGGCCAGTCGCGAGACGGTGTCGCGGTTGCTGGGGGAGTTCGAGGAGCGGTTCGGGATGGTGAACCGCGGCAAGTTCACCTACATCCGCAAGGAGCACCTGGCGGAGCCGTGACGCCGCGGCGCCGGCGCCACGAGAACGGCCCCCCGTCGCCGGGGGGCCTCCCTCCTCCCTCCTCCCGCTCCCGTCACGTCTCCACGCCGGCGGCCATCGCCACCAGCTGGATGACATCGTAGGTCCGCGCCTCCTCCTTGCCCACCTCCTGCTGGGCGTTGGCGAGCATCACGTTGCAGAACGGGCACGCCACCGCGCAGTGATCGGTCCCCGTGGCCTCGAGCTGGCGGTACCGGGTCTGGTTGATCCGCTCCCCCAGTTTCTCCTCGAGCCACATCCGGCCGCCGCCGGCGCCGCAGCACATGGCGCGCTCGCGGCTGAGCTCCGCCTCGCGCACCGTGAGGCCGGGGATGTAGCGCAGCAGGAAGCGCGGGGCCTCGAACTCGCCGTTCGTACGGCCGAGGTAGCACGGGTCGTGGTAGGCGAGGTCGAGGTCCACGGTCTGGGTGAGCTTGATCCTCCCCTTCCGCACCAGCTCCGCCACGAGCCGGGTCGCGTGCACCACCTCGTAGCGCCCGCCGAAGTCGGGGTACTCGTGCCTGAGCGTGTTGAAGCAGTGCGGGCAGGCGGTGACGATCTTCTTCACCCCGTAGCTGTTCAGCGTCTCCACGTTCTGCTGCGCGAGCACCTGGAACAGGTACTCGTTGCCGAGCCGCCGCGCCGAGTCGCCGGTGCACGCCTCCTCCGGTCCCAGGATGGCGAACTTCACCCCCGCCGCCTTGAGGATCCCGGCCAGCGCACGGGAGACCTTCTTCCCCTGGTCGTCGAAGCTTCCCGCGCACCCGACCCAGAACAGGTACTCGAAGTCGCCGCCGGCCTCCGCCGCGAGGGGCACGTCCAGCCCCTCCGCCCAGTCGGCCCGGGTCTCCGCCGGGAGCTGCCACGGGTTGCCGTTGACCTCCATCCCGCGGAAGGCGATCTGCGCCTCCTCGGGGAAGGTGGCCTTCTCCAGCACCAGGTTGCGCCGCATCTCGACCAGCTTGTCCACGTAGCTGATCTCGAGCGGGCACGCCTCCTCGCACCAGCGGCAGGTGGTGCACGCCCACACCACCTCGGGGTCCACGACCTCGGGCACCAGCTCCACGTCCGACTGCCGCCCACCCTCCCCGGGATCGCCGAGCAGCCCCGGCTGCTCGCGGTACAGCTCGTCGCGCACGGTCTTGGTGAACATCACCGGCTGCAGCGGCTTGCCCGTGCGGGTGGTGGGGCAGAACTCGCGGCAGCGGCCGCACTCGGTGCACGTGTACAGGTCCAGCATCTGCTTCCAGGTGAGGTCGGTGACGGTGGCGATCCCGAAGCGCGTCTCCTCGTCGATGTTCTCGAGGTCCATGGTGGGGAGCTTCCCCGGCGGGTCGAGGTCGGCGAAGAAGACGTTGAAGAACGCGGTGTAGACGTGGAAGTGCTTGCCGTACGGGAGCTCGTTGGCGAAGGCGTACAGGGTGAGCAGGTGGATCCACCACAGCGTCGCGTAGATCGTGTGCAGGGTCCCCGTGGACAGCCCCACGAACAGCTTCGACATCAGCGTGGACACCGGCAGCCAGGCGGCCGACATCCCGGCCGCGATGCGGGCGCCCTCCGAACCCAGGTCCGTCACCATCAGGGTGGCGATGAGGCCCAGGACGAGCCAGGCCTGGCCGGAGAGCAGGAGCCGGAACGGACGCTGGATCGCCCGCCGGTAGGCGGCCATGGCCAGGCCCACCAGCACCAGCACCTCGAACAGGTCTTTGGAGAACAGGTAGGCGTGGCCCACGGCGGTGTGGAGCAGGGGCAGCTGCCAGCCGGCGAGGAGCCCCTCCAGGACCATGGACCCGGTGCGCAGCGCCAGCACCAGGAACCCGTAGAAGATCAGGATGTGGTACAGCGCCGCGTAGGGGTCCTTGAACATCTTCTTCTGCCCGAGCGCGATCACCACCACGTGCCTGAGGCGCTCGCCCCACCGGTCGAACCGGTCCACGGGCCGCCCCAGGCGCAGCATCTGGAACCGGCGGGAGAGCGACCAGATCACCCCACCGATCCCGATCACCGAGACGATCCAGAACCACACCACCCCGGGGATCCCCAGGAACGAGCCGGCCACGGCGTGCGGAAGCTCCATCATCCTCCTCCGTTCCCTCGATTCCGTGCCGCGATCACCTGCGTGCGGGTCACGGCGCGGAGTATACCAGAGAGTGAATGAGCGCTCATTCAGAATCCGCCACCCGCGCCGCCAGCTTCCCGAGAAGCGACGAGGTGGGCAGTCCCGGCGTCTCCGGGTCCGCCCACCGCCATCCCTCGGGCGCCGCGCGGCACCCCTCGAGCACCACCGGCGTCACCTCGATCCGGCGGTGGGTGATGGCATGACGCACGGGGGGCAGCGGCCGGGCCGCCGTCCCGCCGCACCGCGCGGCCCGCAGCGCCGCCGCCTCGGGCCCGCCCCCGTCCACCGCCGCGATGGGCGGAAGCCACAGCCCCTCGAGCACCCCCAGCCCCGTCACCGGGGCGAGCAGCCAGCGGCCCGCGCCGTCGCGGATCACCGCCGCCGCCCACCGCACCCGCTCCGGCGGCCGCACGCGCCGCGGCGGCGGATACCGCTCCGGCGCCCCCGCAGCGCGCGCGGCGCACCACGGAGCGAGCGGGCACGCCCCGCACCGCGGCGCCCGCGGCCGGCACACCGTGGCCCCCAGCTCCATGAGCGCCTCGTTCACGACGCCAGGATCTGCACCCTCCATCAGATCCAGCGCCCACGCCGCCACCGCCCGCCGTGCCGCCGCGGCACGCGGGTCGCCGGGAAGCCGCAGCACCCGGGCCCCCACCCGGAGCACGTTGCCGTCCAGCACCGGCACCCGCTCGCCGAAGGCCAGGGAGGCCACCGCTGCCGCGGTGTACGGCCCCACCCCCGGCAGGCGCTCCAGCGCCTCCGGATCGCGCGGGAGCCGCCCGCCCGCCGCCGCCACCGCCCGCGCGAGCCGGTGGAGCTGGCGTGCGCGGCGGTAGTATCCGAGCCCCGACCACGCCTCCAGCACCTCCTCCTCCGGTGCCGCGGCGAGCGCCGTCAGGGTGGGAAACCGTGCGACGAACTTCCGGTAGCGCGGGATCACGCGTTCCACCTGCGTCTGCTGGAGCATCGCCTCGCTGACGAGGACGCGGTACGGGTCGCGAGGCTCCATCCGCCAGGGGAGCTCCCGCGCCGCCACCGCGAACCACCGCACCAGCGCCTCTCCAGGTTCCACGCGGCGAGGGTACCAGCCCCCGAGCGCGGATCGTGCACGAGCGACCGGCTCGACGGCGCGGTCCGGGCGCGCGGGCGGTGCCCCTCGCCCGTCGCTGCTGCGGCGTGGCCTCGAGCCGGCCTCGGCCGCCCGCCGCCCGCGCCGCTTCCGGCGATCGTGACGGACGATCGGGCCGAGCGCCCACCTCACCCCCTCACCCCCTCACCTCCTCACCTCCCTCCCCCGCGCACGCCGCTCCGCTACCATGGGCCCCGGCGGCGCGTAACCCGGGTACGCGGGCCGGAATACGTGGGGATGGTGAGGGATGAAGGGCGACGAGTCGCCGGACCTCGAGGGGCTGATGCTGCGGTACCAGGGCGGCGACACCGACGCCTTCGCCGAGCTGTACGGCGCCCTGGCCGGCCCCGTCGGGCGGTACCTGCGCGGCTTCGTGCGGGACCCGGCCACCGTGGAGGACCTCGTGCAGGACACGTTCCTACAGATCCACCGCTCGCGGCACACCTACCAGCCGCCGCGGCCGGTGCGCCCGTGGGTGTACGCCATCGCACGGCACACGGCGCTCATGTACCTGCGATCCCGGCGCCGCCGCGGGGGCGAGGCGCTGCCTCTCGAGGAGCTGCCTGAGATCCCGGAGCTGCCGCGGGTGGACGGCCCCGAGCGCCGTCAGCTCCTCGCCCGCGCCGCCCGGGGCCTGCCGGAGACCACGCGCGAGATCCTGGTGATGCACCACGTGCTCGGGCTCAGCTTCGCCGAGATCGCCCGGATCCTGGGGATGACCGAGGGCGCCGCCAAGGTCCGTTCGCACCGGGCGCTCAGGACGCTCAGGGAACGCCTCGAGCGGGGGGAGGAGCGGTGACCGCCCACCGCCTGCCGCCGCGTCTCGCCGAGGAGCTCCGGCGCGACCCGCGCCCGGTGCGGCCGCTCCCCCCGGCGGGCGTCGCCGCGCTCGCCGTGGCCGCAGCGGCGCTGGCCGTGCAGGCCGCGATCGTGGCCACCGTGGCGCTGCGCCCCGACCTGGCGCGGCTGGGCGTGTGGGTCGCGTGGGGCGCCTCCGGGGTCCAGGTCGCGCTCGGCCTCGCCCTGGTCTACGCCGCCCTGCGCGAGGCGATCCCGGCCGCGGCGCTCCCCGCCGGCCCCCGCTGGGCCCTGCTCGGCGCCGGGCTCCTCGCCCACTGCGCCACCGCGGTGGCCACCTGGTGGCGCAGCCCCGGCCCGCCCCCGGCCGTCCAGATGGGCACCGTCTGCTTCCGCCACGAGCTCCTCCTGGCGTTGCCCGCCTTCGCGCTGACCGTGGCGCTGGTGGCACGCGCCCTTCCCCTCAGGCCTTCCGTCGCCGGGCTCCTCGGGGGCGCCGGCTCGGCGCTGCTGGCCGACGCGGTGCAGCACCTCCTCTGCCCGTTCTCCGACCTCCGCCACGTCCTCCTCTGGCACACCGGTGCGCTGCTGGCGTTGATGGCGGCCGGCTGGGGCCTCGGCCGCCTGTGGGAATGGCGGCTGGTGCGGCGGGCGCTCGGGCGGAGGGAGGGTTGACAGGACGGCGCGGAGAGTCGAGAGTGGCCGCGCGGCCGCGAGCCGCCGGAGGAGGACAGCCCCATGAGCCGCGAGATCGACTTCGCCACGCTGAGCCTGAAGGACGCACTGGACCTGGCCATCGCCATCGAGGACGAGGCCAGGGAGCGGTACGAGGAGTTCGCCCATCAGATGGAACGGCACCACACGGCCGACGCCGAGCGGTTCTTCCGCGCCATGGCGGCCAACGAGACCAGGCACGGGGACGAGCTCAGGGCGCGCCGGAGGGAGCTGTTCGGGGACGCGCCGGCCGAGGTGGATCCCTCGGTGGTGTTCGAGGTGGAGGCGCCCTCCTACGACGCGGCGCGCGCCTTCATGACCGCCCGCCGCGCCCTCGAGGTGGCGCTCGAGGCGGAGCGCAAGGCATGGGCGTTCTTCGATCGGGCCCTCGACCACGTGAGCGATCCGGGCGTCCGGGAGCTCTTCGCGGAGCTGCGCGAGGAGGAGGTGGAGCACCAGGAGCTCGTGAAGGCCGAGCTCGCCAGGCTCCCCGAGGAGCGCGAGGTGGACCCGGACGACTACGTGGACGAGCCCACCGCCCAGTGATCCCCCCGGCGTGAGGTACTGGAGCCCGCCCCCGGCCGACGCGAGCCCCCCGGCCGGGGTGCTGCTGGTCGCCCTCGGCACGCCCGGTGCACCCACCGCCGCGGCCGTGCGCCGCTACCTGCGCCAGTTCCTCGCCGATCCCCGTGTCGTGGAGGTGCCGCGCGCGCTCTGGCGGCCCCTGCTCGAGCTCGTCGTCCTGCCGCTCAGGGCCCCGCGCTCGGCGGGGCTCTACCGCACCATCTGGACGCAGGAGGGCTCGCCGCTCGCCGTCACCGGCCGCCGCCAGGCCGCGGGCCTCGCCGCCCGCCTGGCCGCCGCCACGGGCTCGCCGATCCCGGTGGAGCTCGGGATGCGGTACGGCGAACCCGGAATCGGTGCCGCCCTGCGCCGTCTCGCCGCCGCCGGCTGCCGCCGGGCGCTGGTGCTGCCGCTCTACCCGCAGTACTCCGCGACCACCACCGGGTCCGCCCTCGACGCGGTGTTCGGGGAGCTCGCCCGCTGGCGCGACGTGCCCGAGCTGCGCACCGTGCGCTCCTACGCCACCGATCCCGGCTACCTCGATGCCCTCGCCGCCTCGGTGCGCGAGCACTGGCAGCGGCACGGGCGGGGCGAGCGGCTGCTGCTCTCCTTCCACGGCATCCCGCGCCGGTACGCCGAGGCCGGCGACCCCTACCCCGATGAGTGCCGCGCCACAGCCACCGCCCTCGCCCCCCGGCTCGGGCTGCGCGCGGACGAGCTCGCGGTCGCCTTCCAGTCCAGGTTCGGGCGCGAGGAGTGGCTGCAGCCGTACACCGACGCCACGCTCCGCGCCTGGGGCGCCGAGGGCGTCGCCACCGTGGACGTGCTCGCCCCGGGCTTCGCCGCCGACTGCCTCGAGACCCTGGAGGAGCTCGCGATCCGCGGCGCCGCGACGTTCCGCGAGGCCGGCGGCGGCGAGCTGCGCTACGTGCCGGCGCTGGGCGACCGCGCCGACCACCTCGACGCCCTCGCCGCGCTCGCCCGCCGCCACATGGCCGGGTGGGTGTAGCGCGGATCTGGACCGCCATCCGGGCGCCTCTTCAGCCCCCGGGAGATACCGGATGGGACCGCACGAACGCGCCCACGGACCGCGCGAGCTCCACCCCCGTGCCGGCCCCGAGCGCCCGAGACCGCGTGGTCGAGGGCCGACCCAGCGTCCGCCGCGATGAACCCGGCGCCCGGCCCCACCGCGAGGCGAGCGGGCGGACCGGCACGAGGCGGGCACGGACGACGCCGCAGCACCGGACCGATGCGCCCCGAGATCCGCCGTCGCCGGAAACCTCCCCGAGCCGACCGCGCGCGGACGCGGCTGCCCTACACTACCCCCATGCGCATCGCGATCGCGGGGTCGAGCGGGTTCGTGGGGTCGCACCTGGTGCCGCGGCTCGAGGCGGCCGGGCACGAGGTGCTGCGCCTTGTGCGCTCCGGCTCGCCCCCGGCGCACGGGCCGGCGGTGCGGTGGGACCCCGCGCGCGGCGCGCTCGATCCCGGCGAGCTCGCCGGCGTGGACGCGGTGGTCAACCTCGCCGGGGCCAACGTCGCCGCCCGCCGGTGGACCGCGGCCTGGCGGCGGAGGCTGTGGGACAGCCGCGTGCTGGCCACCCGCACCATCGTCCGGGCCATGGCCGCCGCGGGCGGCCCGCGGGTGCTGGTCAGCGCCTCCGCCACCGGGTACTACGGCGACCGGGGCGACGAGGAGCTCGACGAGAGCTCGCTCCCCGGGGAGGGGTTCCTCGCGGAGCTCGCCCGCGCCTGGGAGGAGGAGGCGCTCCGCGCCGGAGAGCGAGGCGTCCGCGTGGTCCTGCTGCGCCTCGGCGTCGTGATCGGCCCCGGCGGGGCGCTCGCCCGGATGCTCCCCCCGTTCCGTCTCGGCCTCGGCGGCCCCCTCGGCTCCGGCCGGCAGTGGGTCTCCTGGATCTCCCTCCGTGACGCCGCCGGCGCCGTCCTCCACGCCCTGGGCGACGCCGGCCTCTCGGGCCCCGTCAACGCCGTCAGCCCCCACCCCGTGCGCCAGCGCGACCTCGCCCGCGTCCTGGGCCGCACGCTTCACCGCCCGGCCGCCATCCCCGCACCCGCCCCCCTCCTCCGCCTCGCCCTCGGCGGGATGGCGCGGGAGCTCCTCCTCTCCAGCCAGCGCGTCCTCCCCCGCTGCCTCGAGGAGACCGGCTTCCGCTGGGAGCACCCGGAACTCGCCGACGCACTCGCCTGGGCGCTGGACCAGCTACCACGGCGGTGAGCCCGGCGCAGCCCGTCACGGCGACGGCCACCCCTCTATCGGGGCCGGCGGCGGCCGCCACACGCCGGCCAGCATCTCCCGGCGCTCTCTCCCGAGCCGGTGCACCCAGACCGTGACGCCCACCTCCAGGCCGCGGCGCTGGAGCTGGATGATGGCATTCACCTCCCGTTCCCTCTCTCCGGCGAGGTAGAGCGCCCGGGCTGCGGACTCGTCCACCATGCGGACGCGTTCGATCCACGGCCCCACCAACCGGCGCGCCGCCCGGGGTGGACCACCCGCAGCCACCGCCGCTGCAACGGCAGCCCTCATCGTCTCCTTGTCCGGCACTGCTGCCCCCCTCTTCTCCATGAACGCCTCGAGCGCCCGGACCACCTCCGCGGCGCACCCGTGAGCCACCGCGAACCGGATGATCTTTGGCCATCCCCCCTCCCAGACACCCACCTCCACCTGCTTGCGGACGAGTTCCGCCGCCACCTCGCGGCGCGCCCGGCGGAGCGCCGTCCGGAGAGCCTCACCCACCGGGCCGCGTTCGACCCGGCACGCCTCGAGCAGCCCGTGAAGCTCCGGATCCGCCACGCGTTTGAACCGCTCCGGGAGCTCGATCCGAGACCAGCCGCTAGCCCGCCCGCTCCACGCCGCAACCTCATAGGTGGCGGCGTGGATCCTCGTGCGGGCCTCCCACGCCAACGCCGCCGTGGCCGGATTCTCGCCGCAGCGCGCGTGGGCCGCCAGCCGCGCCGCCTCGGCGACCCACCCCAGCTCGAGCCACCGGCGGAGGAGCGAGTCCAGGTCCTCTGCCGGCACCTCGTCCGAGGCGCGGGCGAACGCCTTCCGCATCACCTTCCAGAGGCGCTCCCGCTCGAGAACGATGACGCGGAGGGCGTTCTCCAGGTCTTCCGGCGAAACATAGCCGGAGGTCCGCCCCACCTCCGTGCCATCCGGACGCAGCACCACCATTTACGGCACAGCCCGCGGCGAGAACAGGGCCTCCTCCGGGCTTCCGGTCGCCCACCCCGGCTTCACCTCCGCCCGGACCAGCACGTACCGCCGCAGGAGCCGCCGCAGCCGCCACGAGCCCTCCATGTCGGCCTCCAACCGACGGCAGGCCCCTCACCAGTCGCCGGTCAGGAGCACGAGCACGGGCCTGCCCTCCGCGCGAGCGACCTCGAGCGCCCGGTCCAGACCCCCATCGACCCATGACGGCGAGGGACCGCGGGCGAGCCAGATCCATCCCACGATCGAGACGCATACCGGGACAGTTACCGGCACTACCGCACGCCGCCGTCTTCTCGCCGCTCTACTCCACCCGTGGCCTTTGACGATCACTCTCCTCACCTGGACCTCCCTGCCGGTCGCGCCCCCACTCGTGGAGCGCTCACCGCACCTTCGGACTCACCGTCCGTTCCCTGGATCCTCAAGGCAACCGCTTCCCGTTGTACCGGTGAGAACTGCCGTCGTCGCCGGATCGCGCGGCTTCCCGGCTCCAACGAACACAGCGGGGCCGGACGTCCGGGATCGCCGAAGTTCGACAGTTCGAGGCCTGAGGGGGGCGATTTCTCGGTGGCCGGTGTCGAGGAATCAGGGGTTTACGAGCGGGAGGGAGCAGAGGGGCGGTAGTGG
>CAYTTB010000020.1:10489-43524 GCA_964440565.1 uncultured Thermoanaerobaculia bacterium | reverse complement strand
ACTTCAGTCCGCAAGGTCCTTCCGCCTGCGCGAGATACCACCGACGCGACGCACCCGGCACGCGCCGCAGCCGGGAGGCCTTTGCGGGCTGAAGCCCGCGCTCCCTGGGCCGCGAGCGCGGCGGCGGCCTCGACCGCGGCCGCGTCGGCGGGGCGCGGCGGTGGAACGCCGGACGGCCGCCTCGCGGAGCGCGGACTTCAGTCCGCAAGGTCCTTCCGCCTGCGCGAGATACCACCGACGCGACGCACCCGGCACGCGCCGCAGCCGGGAGGCCTTTGCGGGCTGAAGCCCGCGCTCCCTGGGCCGCGAGCGCGGCGGCGTTCGCGGCCGCGGCCTGCCACGAGTGCCGCGGTCGGCGAACGCCGCTGCCCGATCTCCGCGTCCGTGGAGAAAGACGGGAGAGCAAGAAGTGGCTCCCGAAGGAGCCGAAGGAAGGAGGAGGTTGGTGAACGAGCTGGCCGGCGGCCGGCCCGGTTTCGTCTTCATCCGCGTATACGTACCGCCCGCCTCACCCGTTGATACGCATTCCGGGTAACGTCGGTTACATCCGGGCTGTTCCCTCGACGGGCCGTTCGGCCGTTCACCCCCACCAGCGGCGCTCGAGGGCGCGGACCACGGCCTCGTACCCGGCGCGCTCGGCCTCGCCGAAACGGGCCGGGCGGTGGGAGTCCACGTCGAGGACCCCGACGGGCTCGCCCCCGGGAGCGAGAATGGGGACCACGATCTCCGAGCGGCTCCTGGGGTCGCAGGCGATGTGCCCGGGGAAGGCGTCCACGTCCTCCACCACCACCGTCTCCCGGCGGTCCAGCGCCGCCCAGCAGACGCCGGTGTGGGCCGGGAGCACCAGGCAGGCCACGGGCCCCTGGTAGGCGTCCACCACGAGGACGTCGCCGCGGAGCATGTAGAAGCCGGTCCAGGAGACCCCGGGGATCTTGTGATGGAGCAGGGCGGCGGCGGTGGCGCGGTGGGCCACGGGGTCGTCGGTGCGGGCGACGAGCTCGAGCAGCTGGTCGCGGATCCGGAGGAAGCGGTCGGGAGGAGGGGTCGCGCTCATGGCCGCCTCACATCTCGCGGGGGATGGGGATCCCCAGGAGCTCCTCGAGGACCGTGCGCATCTCGGCCTCGAACAGGGTGAACACCGCCCTCCGGAGGCGGCGCAGCTCCGCGTTCTCCTCGGGAAGGACGGGGTGGGCGTGGTAGACCCGGTGGAAGGTCTGGGCGAGCTGGTGGGCGTGCTGGGCGAGCAGCGAGAACTCCAGCGTCTCCACCGCCTGGCGCACCACCTCGCCGCGCCTGGCGCAGGCGAGCACGAGCTCCCAGAGGTCGTCCGGCACCTCCGCGCCGGCGAGCACCGTCGCCTCGGCGGCGCCCACGGGACCCTCGCCGCGGCGCCCGGCCAGTTTCTCGAACACCTTCCGCGCCCGTACCGCGGAGTACTGCAGGTAGGGCCCCGTGTCGCCCTCGAACGCCAGGGCCTCGTCGAAGTCGAAGGCGAGCACGCGGTTCCGCGACTGGCGGGCCATCAGGTAGCGCAGCGCACCCACGGCGATCTTGCGGGCCCGGTCGGCCATGTCCGCAGGGTCGGCGCCGCCGCCCGAGCGCTCGCGCACTGCGTCCTCGGCGCGCGCCACCAGGGTGTCGAGGAACTGGTCCGCCTTCACCCCGATCCCGCGCCGGCCGGACATCTCCACGTACGGCCTCGCGAGCTCCTCCTCGCCGAGGCCGAAGCTCGTCCCGGTGAGCTCCTCGATGGTGCGGACCGCCCGCGGGGTGAGCGCCACCATCTCGTAGGCGAAGTGGACGGAGCGGTCGGCGGCCTCCGGATGGCCCAGCACCCGCACCGCCTCGCGCACCACCTTCTGGGGGTACGACTGGCGGACGTCGATGACGTTGTACACCCTGGAACCGGCGCCGAACGAGGCGCCCTCGACCCGGGCCTGGGGGTCCGCGTCGCTGCGCACCAGCAGGTTGTCGCCGTCGCCGCGATACCAGACGGGCTCCGCCGGCCCGTCCTGGCTCCAGCGAGCGAAGGGGCGGTAGCCGAAGTCGTGCCGGCGGCCGTCCGGGTCGGTGAGAAGCCCGAGCTTCCACAGCTGGTAGGCGATGTCCTTGCCGGTGTAGGTGACGGTGCCGTTGGAGCGCACCAGGATCTTGTCCGGGTCGTCCATGTCCGCGAACTCCGGGCTCCCCCCGAGGGACATCACCCAGCAGCCCGCGTTCCTGCCGGCGGTCTCGTACCGCACGGCGCCCGCCGCCTTGAGCAGCTCGAACGCCCGGTCCCAGAAACCGAGCTGGAGGATGTCGGACTCGTGCGGAAGGACGTCGTACGCGATCCCGAGGCGCGCCATGGTGGCCAGGTGACAGCGGAGGTTCCCCTCCGCCACCGCCGCCGCGAGCCGCGCCACGGCCCGCTGCGGGAACGGCTGGCCGCTCGTGACCGCCCGCATCAGTGCGAACTCCGCCTCGTCGAGGGCGAGGCCCCGATGCCCGGCCTCGATGGCGTGGAGCACCTCGGCCCGGCGCTCGGCGAACGCCGGCTCGGCCTCGTACCGGGCGGTGACCCGGGGGTAGATCTCCCAGCACAGGTCGTCGAAGTCGTCGGTGGCGGCGTCCGGGACCTCGCCGAGCGGGATCCGGCCCACCAGCTCGCGGATCAGCTCGTCGCGGCGGCCGGTCTCCACGCCCATCGCCGCGGCCAGCTCCGCCTCCGGGAGGTAGAGGATCCCCACCACCACGTCGGCGACCTGGACGCCGGTGTCGTCGATGTAGTTCTGGACCTCCACCGGGTGGCCGAGATGGCGCAGGCAGCGGACCAGGACGTCGCCCAGCACCGCGTTGCGCAGGTGGCCGATGTGCGCCGCCTTGTTCGGGTTGATGTTGGTGTGCTCCACCACCACCTTCTCCCCGGCGGCGGGCGGTGGAGCCTCGCCCTGGAGGAGGCCCGCGAGCACCCGTCCCCGGTCCAGGAAGAGGTTGAGGAACCCCGGGCCGGCGACCTCGGCCCGGACCACCTCCTCCGGCCAGCGGGCGGCGTCCGCCACGGCGGCGGCGATCTCCCGCGGCGCCCGCCGCAGCACGCGGGCCAGCGGCAGGGCGCCGGGCCAGGCGAGGTCCCCCAGCTCCCGGCTGGGAGGGACCTCGAGGGCCACGGTCTCGGGCCGGTGCCCGAACGCGGCGTCGAGGGCGTCGGCGATGGCGCGGGCGGCGTCGTCTCGGATGCGGTCCAGGAGCATCGGGCCTCCTCGGGGGCGAGAGTGTACCCTACCGCGGGCCCGGCCGGGCCACCTCGGCCAGGAACGTCGCCAGCCGCCGTCCGGAGGGCTCCAGGCGCCGTGCCCCGGCGGCCGCCGCCGCGGCACGCCCGATGGCGCCTGCGCGATCGGGACGCGCCAGCAGCTCCGAGAGGGCGGCGGCGATTCCCGCGGGGGTGAGCGGCGCCACGACGCCGGTGACGCCGTGCTCCACCAGGTCCCGGACTCCGGGAAGGTCCACCGCCACCACCGGCCGCCCGCACGCCTGCGCCTCGGTGATGGCGCGGTGGCCGTGGTCGGAGCCCGCCGCCGGGAACACCACCACGTCCATGGCCGCGAACAGGCCGGGCAGCCCTCGCTCCTCGTACCCCGCCCAGGCGACCCTGGAGGCGAGCCCGAGGCCGGCGGCGAGCCGCTCGAGCTCGGGGCGCGCCTCGCCGTGCCCCACCAGGATCAGCCACGGCTCCGGAGAGGTGCGCGCCGCCGCCTCGAGCAGCAGATCGAACCCGCGGTCGCGTGCCATCTTCCCCACCATCCCCACCACCGGCGCGCCCTCGGGAACGCCCAGGCGCCGCCGCCACGCGGCGCCGTCGAGGCCCGGCCGGAACCGGTCGTCCACCGGCACCGGGAGCGCCAGGCGCGGGAGCGGGCCGGCGAGGCGGTCCAGGGCGGGTTCCATCTCCCGATGGGCGAGGAGCGCCGCCGAGAGTCGCCGGGCCAGGAGGCGGTGGTAGGGGTCCCGGCGGAGGTGCGCGGCGTTGCGGAAGGCGCGCACCAGCGGCGCCCGCCGGTGCGCGCCGGCGACCACCGCCAGGAAGTTGTCGTGCGGCAGGTGACAGAGGACCACGTCGCTCGCGGCCGCCGCACGGGCGATGGCGGCGAGGTTGGCCCGGAGGTGGGCCGGGCGGCGCTCCTTGGCCAGCGCCGGGTCGGCCCAGGAGGCGTCGCGAAGACGGGCCTCCAGGTTGTTCCCGCCCACGTACAGGAGGCGGGCCGTGACGCCCACCGCCTGGAGCGCCCGCGTGCAGTGCTCCGCCACCGCGGCGGCGCCGGTGTACTTGTTCCCCGCGACGACCAGCGTGACGCGCACGGCGCCACTCTAGCAGCGCCGCCGGGCTCACCCCGCGCGATAGCCCCCCCGGGGGACGCGGAGCCCGGGAACGAGGTCGCGCTCGGGGACGATCCGGATCGCCTTCGGGTGCTCGGGGCAGGCGTACTCGCACAGGCCGCACCCGGTACAGGCACCGGAGGAGACGATGGGACGCCCGCCCACCATCATGATCGCCTCGTTGGGGAAGGGGCAGGCGTTGAAGCACAGGCGGCAGGTCTGTCCCCTGAAGGTCACGCAGCGGCGCGGGTCCACGCGCGCGATCCCCATGCGGACGCGGGCGGTGCCGCCCGGATCCGCCAGCGCGCCCTCGCGGCAGGCGGCGATGCACGGCAGGTCGTGGCACAGATAGCACGGCTTCCGCTCGGGCGCGATGAGCGGGAGCGTCCTGCCCCCCGCCTCCACGGCCACGATGCTCGAGTTGGGGCAGGCCTCGACGCAGTCCCCGCACCCGGTGCACGCCTCGAGGAACCGCTCGGCGGGCACGATCGCGCCGGGGGGGTAGAGCGCCGTCCGCGGGTCGGGGTCCCGCGGGCCCGCGGCCGCCTCCGCCGCCTGGCGCACCAGGCCGAAGAGGCCCGAGAGGAGCTCGCGGCGCGATCGCCTGTCGCTCACGGTCCGTCCTCCGCGCCCGGCGGGGGCGGGATCGCCTCCCAGGGGACGGGCCGCTCGATGCGGCGGATCTCGGTGGCCCGGAGGGCGTCGCGCAGGAGGGCGGCGACGTCGAGCTTGGCCTCGGCGGCGTCGAGGTCGGCGGCGCGTGCGCGGGTCTCGGGGTGGGCCGGGACGAGGTAGGAGCAGCAGTCGAAGTGCGGACGGATCGAGATCTCGAACGTGCCCGCGCGGCGGGCGAGGGCCACGATCTCCTCCTTGTCGAGTCCGACGAGTGGCCGCAGCACCGGGAGCGCCGCCACCGCCTCCACCGCGGCGAGGTTCTCGACGGTCTGCGAGGCCACCTGGCCCAGCGACTCGCCGGTGACCAGCGCCCGGGCGCGGAACCGGCGCGCGAGGCGCTCGGCGAGCCGGAGCATGAACCGCCGGTAGAGCAGGACCCTGAGGCGCGCCGGGCACCGCGCCACCACCGCCTCCTGGATGGGCAGCAGCGGCACCATGGCCAGCCGCACCGGGCCGGTCCAACGCGCCAGCACCGCCGCCAGCTCCTCGACCTTCTCGAGGCTCGCCGGATCGGTCCTGGGCACCGAGTGGAAGTGGACGAGGTCGAGGCGCATTCCGCGTTTCGCCACCATCCAGGCCGCCACCGGGGAGTCGATCCCCCCCGAGAGCAGCACCGCGGCCCGCCCACCGGTGCCGGTGGGGAGCCCCCCGGGGCCGCGAACCTCGCGGGTGACGAGCCAGATCCCGCCCTCGTCCACGAGGAGGCGGACGGTGTGGTCGGGGTCGGCGAGGTCCACCGGCCGCCCCGTGCGCGCGCGCACGAAGGCGCCGAGGCGCCGCTCGACCTCGATGGAGGTGAGCGGGAACGACTTGTCCGAGCGCTTGCAGCGGACCGCGAACGTGGTGCCCGGCAGCGCCGGAAGGCGCGGCTCCAGGAACCGCTCCGCCTCCTCGAGGGTGGCTCCGGCCCGCTCCACGGCGGCGATGGTCTTGAGGCCGAAGACGGTGCCGAGACGGCGCGCGACCTCGACGAAGGGCACGGGCCCGCCCAGGCGCACCAGCAGGCGCGCGGCGGGGCGTTCGATCGCCGCCACCGGAAGATCCTCGAGGGCGCGCCGGACGTTGGCCTCCAGGTGGCGCTCGAACCACCGGCGGTTGCCGCCCTTGAGGCGGACCTCGTGGGTGGCGGCGAGGACCTGGCGAACCCCCTCGACCATGGCGCCGGAACTCTACCACGGGGCGGCGGCCACCACCGTCACCGGCTGCGGCATGAAGGAGAGCGCGAACACGGCCAGCGCCAGCCATCCGATGCGGCGCCGCCGTGGATCGAGCGGCAGGTCCTCGTCCCACATGGGCGGGTGGCGGACGCCCATGACCAGCGCGATCACCGCCCACAGCCACCAGCCCATCCACCGGAACCCGAGCAGGAAGAGGATCGTCCACAGCGGCCACACCGCCCGGCGGTGCCGGCGCCCGAAGAGGGCGTAGGCCACGTGGCCGCCGTCGAGCTGGGCGAAGGGGAGCATGTTGAGGGCGGTGACGAGGAGGCCGAACCAGGCGGCGAACCCGGTGGGATGGAGCAGGAGGTCCTGGCCCGCCCCGAGGCGGGGCAGCAGAGCCGCCTTGGCGAGGAGGAAGGCGAGCGGCTCCTGGAACACGATCACTCCGGTCCGGAGAGGGATCTCGGTGGGTCTCGAGAGGGCGATCCCGACGATCAGCAGCGGGACGGTCACCGCGAACCCGGCCAGCGGTCCGGCGGCTCCGATGTCGAGAAGCTGCGCCTTGTCGCGGATCGGCTCCTTGATGCGGATCACCGCCCCCAGCGTGCCGATGCCGAAGGGGGCTGGGATGAAGAAGGGGGGAGTGACCGCGAGACCGTGGCGCCGGGCGGTGAGGTAGTGGCCCATCTCGTGGGCGAGGAGTATGGCGAGCAGCGGCAGCGAGAACTTGACCCCCTCGATCCAGAACGCCGGGGCGGCCACCAGCTCCCGGAGGCCGGCCTCCGCCAGCTCCTCGGGGAGCCAGCCCGCGAACAGCGCGCCGAAGAAGGTGGTGGTGAGTGCCGTGAGAAGGAACAGGACGGCGTGCAGCCACCACCGTGGCCGGTATCGGAGGGGCGGCGAGGGGATGACCCCGACGGACCACCCGTCGGGGTCGAGGATGATCGGCCGTCCGCCGTGGCTCAACTCAGGTTCCTGAGAGCCTTTCCGGGCTTGAAGCGCACGGTCTTGCCGGGCGGGATCTCCACCTCGACGCCCGTCTTCGGGTTGCGGCCGATCCCGCGCTTGCGGTCCTTGACCTGGAAGACGCCGAACCCGCGGAGCTCGATGCGCTCGCCGGCGAGGAGCGCCTCCTTCATGCCGTTGAACATCGCGTTGACAGCCTCCTGCGCCTTCGGCTTCGGGAGGCCCGTCGCCTCCATCACCTTCTCCACGAGATCGGACTTGATCATCAACCCCTCCTTCCCATCTCGGGCGATCGAACATAGCGGTCGCCCGAAGCCGTTGTCAACCCTCCGCTCACGAAGGTTTCTGCGACCATGTCTCGGGTGTCGCCCTCCGCTCTCCGAAACGGTCCCGGCGTCGTGCGACGCCCCGCAGGAGCCGGGGGCCGGAGCCCGCGGGGGTGGGGCGGGACGCGCCGGGCAGTCCCGGCCTCGCGTCACTCGCCGATGATCTTGATCAGCACGCGCTTGGGACGGCGGCCGTCGAACTCTCCGTAGAAGATCCGCTCCCAGGGGCCGAAGTCGAGGCGTCCCTCGGTGATGGCCACCACCACCTCGCGGCCCATGATCTGCCGCTTGTGGTGGGCGTCGCCGTTGTCCTCGCCGGTCCGGTTGTGCCGGTAGCGCTCGGGCGAGGGGTCGTAGGGGGCGAGCCGCTCGAGCCAGTCCTTGTAGTCCTGATGGAGGCCCGGCTCGTCGTCGTTGATGAACACGCTCGCCGTGATGTGCATGGCGTTGACGAGGCACAGACCCTCGCGCACGCCCGACTCGGCCACCGCCCGCTCCACCTCGGGCGTGATGTTCACGAACTCCATCCGGGCCGGAACGTTCAGGGTGAGGTACCGGGTGTACGACTTCACGACAGCACCTCCGCGGAGAGGTTGGCCTCCGCCCACGCGCGCCCGCGGGCGAAGGCCATGAGGTTGGCGTCCACCGTCCTGGGCGGCACGCGCTCCGAGATGGCCGCGCGCCAGCGATCCTCGGCGATGGGGAGCAGGCGCGACAGCACCCCGAGCATCACGGTGTTGGCGAGCCGCGGGTTGCCGAGGCGCTCGGCCTCCGCCAGCGCGGGCACCAGCCAGGCGCGCTCGGTGCGCCGGCGCAGGAGCTCGGCGATCCCCTCGGGGTACGGTGCCACCTTCAGGGACTCGATGGTGGGGGTGATCCGCTGGTCGTTGACCAGGACCACGCCGCCGGGCCGGAGGAACCCCAGGTACCTGAGCGCCTCGAGCCGCTCGAACGCCAGCAGGAAGTCGGCCTCGCCCTCGGGGACCATGGGGGAGAAGACGGCGTCGCCGAAGCGGACGGTGGAGAAAACCGACCCCCCGCGCTGGGCCATCCCGTGCACCTCGGTGGTGGCCACGTGGTGACCCGAGAGGGTGGCGGCGCGGGCGATGATGGTGCCGGCGAGGACCGAGCCCTGACCGCCGACGCCGGCGAGGACCACGCTGGTGACGCTCATCGCGCGCTCCTTCCCGCGAGGTACGCGGCGACCGCCTCGGCCACCCGGCGGCCGGTGGAGACCCCCTGGGTCACGGTGCCGTGGCCGAATGCGACGTCGCCGCAGGCGAACACCCCGGGGCGCGAGGTGGCCCCGGCGAAGGAGACCTCGATCTTGTGGCCGAAGCGGACGCCGGTCCCCTCGAGGAAGCCGAGGTCGGCGCGCTCCCCGGTGGCGAGGACGACGGTGTCCACCTCCACCTCGAACTCGCTCCCCGGCACGGGCTCCGGGCGCCTGCGGCCGCTCTCGTCCAGGGGACCGGGACGCATCCGGATCAGCTCCAGGCGGGCCACGCGCCCGTCCTCGGCCCGCACCGCGACCGGGTTGGTGCGGAACTCGAACCGCACGTCCTCCGCCACCGCCTCGTCGATCTCCTCCCGGATCGCCGGCATCTCGTGCTCGCTGCGCCGGTAGTACACCGTGACCTCGGCGCCGAGCCGCCGCGCCCAGCGGGCGCAGTCGATCGCGGTGTTGCCACCGCCGATCACCGCCACCCGCCGGCCCACGTCCACCCGCCGCCCGGTGTTGACCCGGCGCAGGAACTCGACGCCGTACAGCAGCCCCTCGCGGACGCCGCCGGTGCCGCCGAGCTGGATCTCCTGGGGGGCCGAGTCGCCCACCGCGATCACCACGGCGTCCGAGTCCTCGAGCACCTCCTCCAGGGTGACGTCCCGGCCCACCTCGATGCCGCAGCGGATCTCGACGCCCGTCATCAGGATGCGGTCGATCTCCCGGTCCAGCACCTCCCGCGGGAGCCGGAACTCGGGGATTCCGTAGCGCATCAACCCTCCGGGCTCGCGGAACGCCTCCAGCACCGTCACCCGGAAGCCCCGGCGCCTGAGGTGCCACGCCGCGGACAGGCCCGCCGGGCCGGCCCCGATCACCGTCACCCGCTCCTCGCGCTCGATCCGGGGGCGGAACTCGGCACCGCTGAACGTCTCGATCCCGTAGTCGCCCAGGAACCGCTCCACGTCGCGCACGGAGAGCTTGGCCGGCCGTCCGGGGGTGGGGAACTCGCCCACGAGGTCGGGGTACCTCTCCGCCCACAGCCTCTCCTGCGGCCAGCCGAGGGCGTTGACCTCGTGGTCGCACGGGTGCGGGCAGACCCGGCCGGCCACGGCCGGGAACGGGTTCGCCCGCACCAGCACCCGGAACGCCTCCGCGTACCGCTTCTGGTGGACGAGCTCCAGCACCTGCGGGATGTCGATCCCGGCGTTGCAGTCGGCGCACACCTGCTGGCAGTGGGTGCAGGCGATGCAGAGGATGTCGTTGATCTCGAGGTGGTCCTCCACCAGCTCGATGGCCGGACACCCCACCTGGGTGCAGGCGTGGCACTCGGTGCAGCGGTCGGGATCGAGCGAGATGGGCTCGCCGAACCGGCGGCGCTCGTGCAGCGCGCAGGGCGCGTCGGCGATGACCACGGAGGGAGCGGGCCGCCGCATCTCCTCGTCCAGCGTCCTCCACACCTGGAGCAGGTCGTACGGGTCCACGCGACGCACGTGCTCGATCCCGAGCCCACGGCACAGCGGCTCCATCGCCACCACCTGGGCGGGCTCGCCCTTGAGGGTACGGCCGGAGCCGGGGTGCTCCTGGTGGCCGGTCATGGCGGTGGTGTGGTTGTCGAGGATGATGGTGGTGGAGTGACCGCCGTTGTACAGGATGTCCACCAGCCCCGGGATCCCGGAGTGGTAGAAGGTGGAGTCGCCGATCACCGACACCAGGCGCCGGCGCTCCTCCTCGGGCATGACCTTCTCCATCCCGTGCGCCATGCCCACGGAG
Source organism: uncultured Thermoanaerobaculia bacterium (assembly GCA_964440565.1). GTDB lineage: Bacteria > Acidobacteriota > Thermoanaerobaculia > Thermoanaerobaculales > Sulfomarinibacteraceae > CAYTTB01. Next base: position 33,046 of record CAYTTB010000020.1, on the reverse strand, counting down.
GCGCCCATGTTCATGCAGGTGTCCATGCTGTCGAGGGGCTTGAGGGCCCCGAGCGTGTAGCAGCCGATGTCGCCGGAGACGATGGCGTCGAGCTGCTTGAGGACGTAGAAGGTACCACGGTGGGAGCAGCCGGCGCACAGCACCGGCGGGCGCGGGGGGATCGTGGGCAGCTCCACCGGCGCCGGGGCCGACTCGGCGCCGAGGAACGCGCGCCGCAGGAGGGCGACGGAGAGCTCGCCGTGGCGCGGCAGGCGGTCCTTGCCCTCCACCTCGATCCCCATGGCGCGGATCTGCTCCTCGAGGAACGGCTCCAGCTCCTCCACGACGAGAACGCGCCGCCTGCCCTCGACGAAGCGGCGGATCGCCTCGCGCGGGAGCGGATGGGTCATCCCCAGCTTGAGGATCGAGGCCTCCGGAAACGCCTCGCGCGCGTACAGGAACCCCGCGCCGGAGGTGATCACGGCGAGCTCGTCGGAGCCCTCGATCACCTCCACCCAGCGCTCCGCCTCGCGCTCCAGCGCCGGGATCCTCCGCTCCTCGATCTCCCGGTGGTGCACCCTTCCGTGGGCCGGCAGCACCACGTACCTCGCGGGGTCCTTGCGGTAGGGGCGGCGGGGCACCTCGCGGCGCTCGCCCAGCGTCACCTCCCCGGTGCCGTGGGAGATGCGGGTGGTGGTGCGCAGCAGCACGGGCGTGTCGTACCGCTCCGAGATCTCGAACGCCGCCGCGGTGAACTCCTTGGCCTCCTGGGCGGTGGAGGGCTCCAGCATCGGTACCCGCGCCGCGCGGGCGAGCAGGCGGTTGTCCTGCTCGTTCTGGGAGGAGTGCATCCCGGGGTCGTCCGCGGAGACCACCACGAGCCCGCCGTTGACGCCCATGTACGCCGCCGAGAAGAACGGATCGGCGGCCACGTTGAGGCCCACGTGCTTCATGGTGGCGATGGCGCGCCCGCCCGCGACCGAGGCGCCCACGGCCACCTCCAGCGCGACCTTCTCGTTGGTGGACCACTCGCAGTCCACCTCGGGGTACCGGGCCAGGAACTCCAGGATCTCGGTGCTCGGGGTGCCCGGATAGCCGCACCCCACGTGCACCCCGGCCTCCCACGCGCCGCGGGCGATGGCCTCGTTGCCGGACATCAGGCGGGCGTGGAGGGGTGGGCTCTCGGGCGGGCTCGGGACGGTTCGGGTCGCCATGCGATGCCTCCCGGGACGGTCTCGCTCAGGGCGGTCAGTATACCGTGGCGTCCGGGGCGCGTCCGCGGCCCCCCGCGGTGAAGCGCGGCGGCCTCCCGGGGGACCGGCGGGGATCTGGGATAATCCCGGCATGGCCGGGCCGGTGCGTCTGCTGCTCACCAACGACGACGGGTACGGGGCGGAGGGGCTGCAGGTGCTGGCGGACGCGCTGGAGGCGCTGGGCGAGGTCTGGGTGGTGGCGCCGCAGACGGAGCAGTCGGCGGTCTCGCACGCGGTGACCCTCACCCGGCCGCTTCACGTGCAGCGGCTGGGCCCGCGCCGGTTCGTGGTGGACGGGACGCCGACGGACTGCGTGGCGGTGGCGCTGGGCGACCTGATGGCCGGGACGCCGCCCGACCTGGTGGTGTCGGGGATCAACTTCGGGGTCAACATGGGCGCGGACGTGCACTACTCGGGGACCGTGTCGGCGGCGTTCGAGGGGGTGATCTCGGGGTTCCCCGCCCTCGCGGTATCTCAGCAGATCGGGCCGGGCTTCACCTACCATCCGGCGGCCCGGGTCGCGCGCCGCCTGGCGGCGTGGATCCTGGAGCGCGGCCTGCCGGAGCAGACGCTCCTCAACGTGAACGTGCCGGCGGTGCCCCCGCGAGGGATCCGGCTCACGCGCCTGGGTACCCGGCACTACGCCGAGGGGGTCATCCGCGACCGCGACCCGCGCGGGCGCGAGATCTTCTGGATCGGCGGCGGCGACCCGATCTGGGACCCGACGCCGGGGACGGACTTTCCCACGGTCGCCGAGGGGTACGTCTCCGTCACGCCGCTGCACCTGGACATGACCGCCGGAGGCCTGCTCGAGGCGCTGCGCCGCGACCCGCCGGCCTGGCTTCGGGGGGACGATGGCTGACGCTGACCCCTTCGCGTACCGGCGGGAGCGGATGGTCGAGGCGCTGCGCCGGGCGGGCGTGGCCGACGAGCGGGTGCTCATGGCGATGCGGCGGGTCCCGCGGCACCTGTTCGTGCCACCCGAGTGGCGGCGCGAGGCGTACGGGCCCGCCGCCATCGCCATCGGGTACGGCCAGACCATCTCGCAGCCGCTGGTGGTGGCCCGGATGACCGAGGCGGCGGCGCTGCGTGCCGAGGACCGGGTGCTGGAGATCGGGACCGGATCGGGCTACCAGGCGGCGGTCCTGGCCCGGCTGGCCCGCTTCGTCTTCACCGTGGAACGGATCCCGGAGCTCGCCGCCGAGGCCAAGCGGCGGCTGGACGAGCTGGGGATCGAGAACGTGAGCGTCAAGGTCATGGACGGGACGTTGGGGTGGAGCGCCCAGGCTCCCTTCGACGCGATCGTGGTCACCGCCGGGGCACCGGAGGTGCCCCGGCCGCTGCTCGGGCAGCTGGCGGACGGGGGCCGGCTGGTGGTCCCCATCGGGGGGCTCGACAGCCAGGAGCTGGTGCTCGTGCGGCGGCGAGGCGGGCGGTACGAGCAGCGGCGGCTCGGCGAGGCGAGCTTCGTCCCGCTGGTGGGCCGGTTCGGGTGGGAACGGGGGGAGGGTGGTCGGTGAGCGACGCGATCCGGGAGTGGGTGTTCGCCTGGGTGGACCGTCTGGCGGCGTCGCCGCACCCCGGCTGGTGGCTGTTCGTGTGGGCCTTCGCCGAGAGCTCCTTCTTCCCCATCCCGCCGGACGCGGCCCTCATCACGCTGGGCATGGCGCGCCCGGAGGCAGCGGTGTGGTACGGCCTGGTGACCACGGCCGGGAGCGTGCTCGGCGGCGCGGGCGGCTACTGTATCGGGCTGTACGGCGGACGGCCGCTGCTCTACCGGCTGTTCGACCGGGCCAAGGTGGCCGGGGTCGAGCGCACCTACAACCGGTACGGCGGGTGGGCGACGGGGATCGCCGGGCTCACGCCGCTGCCGTACAAGGTGTTCACCATCGCCGGTGGCGCGTTCAAGATCGACTTCCGCACCTTCATGGCGGCCTCGGCCGTCTCCCGTGGCGCGCGCTTCCTGGCCGAGGGCGTGCTTCTCTACTTCTTCGGCGCCCCGATCCGCGACTTCCTGTACGAGCAGTTCGACTGGGTGTCGGTGGTGGTGGCGGCGGCGGCGGTGCTGGGGTTCTGGGCCGTCCACCGGATCGGCCACCGCGCCCACCGGGAGACCGCCCGGGGGACGGAGGGGTGAGGTGCCGGCGAGGCGGTACCTGGTGCACGGGCTGGTCCAGGGGGTGGGCTACCGGGCGTTCGTGTGGCGGCTGGCGTCGCGGCTCGGCATCGCCGGCTGGGTGCGCAACCGGCGCGACGGCACCGTCGAGGTGCTCGCCGTGGGCGACGAGCGGGCGCTCTCGGAGCTCCGGCGGGCGCTCGAGCGCGGGCCGGCCTTCGCGCGGGTGACCCGCGTGGAGGAGTGGCCGGCGGAGCAGGAGCCCGGGCTCGCCGGGTTCGAGGTCAGGCGGGACGCATGATCCCGGTGCTGCCGGAGGGTGCCGGGGTCCCGCCCGGCCTGCTCGAGCGGGCGACGGCGCTCGCGGGGTTCACGCCCTCCGCGGTGGTGGTCGAGGGCCAGGGCGGCGCGTGGCGCGCCGAGGCGGAGCGGTTCGACCCGGTCACACGCGCTCGAGCCGTCCTGCTCGCCGCCACCCCCGGTGCGCTCGCGGCGGCGGTGGAGCTCGGGATCGGCGGCGCCGCCTGGCAGCCGCCCGCCACCGCGTCGATGGCGGCGGCGGTCGCCGCGGCGGCGCGCGCACGGGTCGCTGCCGCTCCCTGGGAGCCGGGACGGGTGGCAGCGCTGGTGGGGGAGGGAGCGGTGGTGCTCCGCGTCCCCGTGTGGAGCCTGTGGCGGCGGGAGGCGGGCGCGGCCGTGGTGCTCGGAGCGCTCGAGCGGGTGGCCCGGGCGGCGCGGGGGGCGCTGGTACCTCCCGCCGGCGTGGCGGTGCCGGCCGGGGCCGTGGGGGCGGCGCGGGCTGCATGGCGGGCGACCGTTCGAGGCGGCTGCCTCGCCGACGTGGAGCTCGCGGGGGGCGGGTCCGCGGGCAGGATCGCGCCGCGGTTCGTGCGCGAGCTACCGGGAGGTGCGGTGGTGGGCTGCTGGGGAGTGGCGGAGGTGCCGGAGGTTCGGGGGAGCCTGTGGCGCGGAGCGGCACGTCGCGAGCGAGCGGGCGCCTGGGTGTGGCATCTCGAGGACGTTCCGACCGGCCCCGTGACAGTGCGCTGGGACCCGGCCGCCGGCCCGGGCGGGACGGGGATCCGGCGGCTGCCCGGTGCGTGGGCGGTGACGGGACCCGCCTCGCCGGGACGTCTCCTCCTCGAGCGGCGCGTGCGCGAGATCGCCGAGGCCAGTGGGCTGCCCTGGGTGGGCGGCGTGGACGACGCCGCGCTGCGGCTGCTCCTCGGCCTGGGGTGTCGCTGCTGGGTGGACGGGCCGGCGGTCCCGGGACCGGAGGTCGTCAACCGCGGATGACGAGGGCCGTGGCACCGCTCCTGCCGAGACTCTCCAGCGCGAAGGGGATGTTCGGGGGAAGCACGGCGTACCGCGTGGGGTCGAGGTCCATGGTGTTGCCCAGCACGTGGAGGCGGAGACGTCCCTCGGTCACCTGGACGAAGGTCTCCACCGGCGCGGGTTCCCATTCGCTGGAGCCGCCGCGCTCCACCACCAGGTGGTGGACCTCGAGGCTGGCGGTCCGCACCACCCGGCCCGCGACGCCCGGCTGGGCGGGCCCCTGGGGCGCGTCGTCCCACTTCGCATGCACCACTCGAAAGCTCTCGCTCATGGTCCCGTCCCGGTTGACACGTCTCCCGGTTCGCCGTAGCATCCGGCGTGCCCGGGGCTGTAGCTCAGGTGGATAGAGCAGAGGTTTCCTAAACCTTTGGTCGGGGGTTCGAGTCCCTCCAGCCCCGCCATGCCCACCGGTGGCTGTCGGGCCGTGGTGGAGGTCCTCGCCGCCGCCATCGTGGATGGGTTCGGCGGTACGGCGGGCACGCGGTCGAGTCCCTCCAGCCCCGCCATGCCCACCGGGGAGGACGCGGCCGGGACGGGCCCGGGCGGCACCGCGCCCGGAGCCTCGAGGTTCCCGCTGCACGTCACTCCGCACGGAAGCCGTCCGTCCACCGTCGTCATCCGATCCCTCCTGGGACCGCGCGATGATACACGAGCCGGAGGACGCCTCAGCCGCAGTTCCCGGCGCCGTCCTGCCGGGCGTACGGACGCCCGTCGAAGGCGATGCCACCCTCGATCACCTGGTACCGGATCACGGTGCGCGTGCCGTCGGGGTGATCCACGACGATCCGGCCCTGGCGCTCGTCGCCCTCGGCCCGCCAGCGGCCGGTACTCCCGCCAGCGCCGGCAACGCCCCACGGCCCGGTCCCGGCGTCCGCCCCGCTCCCGTAGTAGCTCGAGGAGGAGCTGGAGTAGAACCGTCCGTCGGGGCAGAACGAGAGCGTCGTCGTGGTTCCGCCGCCTCCGTCGTAGCTCGTGGTGCCGGAGTAGCTCCACCACGAGCCCACCACGATCCGGGCACCCCGTGCGATCTCGGGCTCGAAGAAGCGGACGCTCCGCGCCATCGAGTCCACGCGCCGCCGGAGGGTGGGGAACCGCTCGGGCGTCGTGCCGCCCATGATCCCCACGGAGCCGCGGGGTCCCACCGCTGCCACGGCGCGGACCGCGAGGCGCGTCCCGTCCGCGGCCACCCCCGAGACCTCGGCGACGTAGAGCGGCCCGGCCGGCCCGCGCTCCGGCCGCAGGGTTGCCGGGGCGAAGCTCCCGACCTCGGCGAGCTGGGCGGCGAGTTCCACCTGCAGCCGGCCGGGATCGCGCGAGGGCGTGTGGACCACCAGGATCAGGCCCGCCTCCGTGTCGGAGCCAAGCCACAGGTCGCCGTCCCGCTCCACCGCCTTCCAGCCGCGTGGGATGCGCACCTCCCATCCCTCGTAGCGGGCGCGGTAGAGCCGGCCACCACCGGGATCCGCCGGGCCCGCGGAGCTCTCGGGGGAACGCGCCGCCAGGCCGGGCGCGGCGCGGGGCGGAGCCGCCCGCGGCGGACCGGCGGGCGCCGGCGCGGGCCGGGCATCGCCCGCCTCCACCCGCCGGTAGCGGCCCACCTCGCCGTCCACGTCCACCACCAGGGAGCCGTCGGGCTCGATCCAGGCCGTGAACGGGAGGGCCTCGCCCCAGGGGAAGCTGACCCGTCCCGTGAGGCGGCTCCCCGCCACCGTTCCTGCGAGGGCGGCGCGGACACCGCCCACCACCACCTCGCCCGTCACCCGCGCCCCCTCCTGGTGGAGGACGACGGTCTCGCCCTCCGGGTGCACGAACGCCCCCTCGAAGAGCTGCGCGCCCGCCGAGAGCGGGATCGCCGCAGCCACCGCGAGGCTCACCGTCCATCGCATCGCGACCTCCCCGCCGGTGCGGCCGTGGCGCACCGCATTGGAACCGGAACCTTCACCAGTGTACACCGGGGCGCGGGATGGCGTACCGTGGTGCGGGAGGGCGGCGCCGTGACGGACCTGGCGAGGAGGATCCCCGAGGACGCGCTGCGCGAACTGACGCGAGCCCGCGAGGTCCTGGAGCGCCCGAGCCTCCTGGCGCGAGTGGCGGAGGTGGCGGGCCGGCCCGTGGGATGGGCGCTCCGGGCGGCGGGACGGCGCGTGCCGGGGGGTGAGCGTCTCCTTCGCAGCGCGGTGGCGCGGGCGCTGCGATCGGCCGCGGACCTGGCCGTGCGCTCCCTCGACGTGTGGGTGCCCTCCGCCAGCGTCGAGCGGCGTGCGCGCTGGCACCGACGCGCGGTCACCGTCACGGGGGCGCTGGGCGGCGCCGCCGGGCTGCCCGGTCTGGCCGTGGAGTTGCCCGTGACCACGGTGCTGATGCTCCGCGCCATTGCCGACATCGCGCGTGTGGAGGGGGAGGACCTGAGCTCGGTGGAGGCCCGCCTCGCGTGCCTCGAGGTGTTCGCCCTCGGCGGACCGGCCCCCGCTGACGACGAGGTCGAGAGCGCGTATCTCGCGGTGCGGCTCGGCCTGGCCGAGACGCTCCAGCGGGCGGCCGCGGAGGGCGTGGCGGGCCGCGCCCTCGCCCGGCTGCTGGCCCGGATCGCCCCCCGCTACGAGGCCGCGGCGCTGGAGAAGCTCGTGGCGCAGGCCATACCGGTCGTGGGCGCCCTCTCCGGCGCCGCGATCAACCGGCTCTTCGTCGGGCACTTCCAGGATCTGGCCCGCGCGCACTTCACCGTCCGCCGCCTCGAGCGTGCCCACGGCCGGGCGGCCGTCCACCGGGCCTACGCGGCCCTCCGCGCGCCCGCGCACGAGTAGGCGGACGCCCGGCGTGGGCGCCGGCTGCCGGCGGGCTACGAGGCCTTCGCGAGGAGGCGCGCGTTGGCCGCATAGCAGGTGTCGCAGAGCGTCCGGCGGACGACGAAGCGGTTGTGCCGGACCTCGCCCAGGAGCATGGCCTGGTCCACCTCCCGGAAGCACTCGTCGCAGGTGTACGGCCCGTGCTCCCCCCGCTGCCACACCGGTCCTGCCATGTCGCACCTCGTCGGAACGCCGGGGCGGGCGGCGCCCGCCCCGGCGGGATTGTCAGAACGGGACGTCGTCCTGGTCGTCGGGGAAGTCCGCGACGGCCACCGGCTCCGCGCCGGGGCCCGCGGCGGGCGCATCGCCGCGGGAGCCCAGCAGCTCGATGCGGTCCGCGTGGATCTCGGTGAAGTACATCCGCTGCCCGTTCTTCTCGTAGTTGCGGGTCCGGATCCGCCCCTCGATGTAGAGCTGACGGCCCTTCTGCACGTACTGCTCGCAGAACTCGGCGAGGCGGCCCCACACCACGATGTTGTGCCACTCGGTGTGCGGCTCGCCGGTGGACTGGTCCTTGAACCGCGGCTCCGAGGTGGCGAAGCGGAACTTGACGAGCCGCGTCCCGCTCGGGATGGAGCGGGCCTCGGGCTGCGTCCCCACGTTGCCGACCAGGATGACCTTGTTGACGCCCATGGTGTCTCCTCCCCGCGTGGACGGGACAGCGAAACTGTACCGCGGCCCGTCTCGCGACGCAACGGGTGGGGGCTTCGAGGACGTCCCCCGGGATCTCCGCGACCGTGTCTCCGCTGGTGCCCTGAGCCGGCCGCCCGGCTGGCGCCTCGCGGCCCCGCCCCGCTCCGGTGCCGGGGACACTCCCCGCGAGCTGGGGACAGTGCTCGTCTCGTGACGTGACATCGGCGCCGGACCGTGCGCGGCCCCGGCCCCGGATCCGGCTCCGGCCGCGGTCCCGGTTCCGACCCCGGATCCGGTCACGGCTACGACGCCGCCGTGTCCGAGGACAGACGAGTTGGGGACACTCCCCGTGAGTTGGGGACACTGTTCGCCTCGGCAGGTGACATCCGGCCCGGACCGTGCGCGGACCCGGTCACGGTTCCGGCCGCGGCCCCGGCTCCGGCCCCGGTTCCGGTTCCGGATCCGGTTCGGGCTCAGGATCCGGGCGCGGTCACGGCCACCGCGACGGTCCCGGATCCGGTCACGATCGCCGTCCCGGTTCCGGCCCCGATTCCGGATGGGGATCGGACTCCGGCGTCGGCTCCGGTCGCGGTCGTGGTCACCGGCGCGGTCACCGTCGCGGGTGGATCAGCCGCCAGGCGAGCGCGCGCACGCGGTCGAGGAGGGCGAGGGCTCGTGCCGCGCGCCCGGGGTCCACGGCGCCCACGCGCGCGAGCAGCTCGAGGTGGCTCGCCGCCGCGGGGGCCGAGCCGTGCGCTGCCGGTGCGTGGTGGATGCGGCGCTGGCCGGGCGCCGGGGCGGGGCGATGGGCTATGCTCCCGCCGTGGGAAGCCGGCGGCACCTGATCCACCACGCGTCGCGGATGTCGGCCGTGACGCTGCTGTCACGGGTGACCGGGTACGTTCGCGACAAGACCCTGGCGTACGTGCTCGGGGCGGGCGACTTCTACGATGCGTTCCTGGTGGCCTTCACCATCCCCAACACGTTCCGCGCGCTGCTCGCGGAGGGGGCGCTGCACGCCGCCTTCATCCCGTCGCTGGCGGGGCTTCTGGCCGAGGAGCGGCGGGCGGAGGCCCGCCGCCTGGTTCGCGCGATGGTGGCCACGATGCTGCCGCTGCTGGTCGCCGTAGTGGGGCTGGGGATCGCGGCGTCGCCGGTGCTGGTCCGGGCGTTCGGGGCGGGCTTCGTGACCCGGCCGGGTCAGGTCGAGCTCGCGGTGTTCATGAACCGGCTGATGTTCCCGTACCTGGCGCTGATCTCGCTCGCGGCGCTGTGCCAGGGGGTGCTCAACAGCCACGACCGGTTCCTGCTCCCCGCCGCCAGCCCGATCCTGCTCAACGCGGCCCTGGTGACGGCGGGGGTCGTGGTGGCACGTGGCACGAGCCGCCCGGAGGTGGTGCTGGCGCTCGGGGTGCTGGCGGGAGGGCTCGGCCAGCTGGCGGTGCAGGTCGTGGTCCTTCCCCGCCTCGGCTACGCGCCGTGGCCGGAGTGGCGCCGGGCGTTCTCGCCGGAGGTGCGCCGGGTGCTGCTCCTCATGCTGCCGGGCATCCCGGTGCTCGGGATCAACCAGCTCAACCAGCTCGTGTCGCGGACCTTCGCGTCGCTCACCGGCTCCGGCGGGGTGACCTACACCTACAACGCCTACCGCATCACCGAGCTGGTGTTCGGCGTCGTCGTGGTGCAGCTGACCACGGTGCTGCTGCCGGCGCTGGCCCGCGACGTGGGCCGGGACGAGGCGGCGGCGCGGCGGACGCTGGGGGAGGCGCTCAGGCTCGTGGGGTTCGTGACCCTCCCCTCGGTGGCGGTGCTGGCGGTGGCGGCACGCCCCATCGTGGGGCTGCTGTTCGGCGGCGGCCGGTACACGGCGGCGCAGGTCGCGGTCACCGGGGCGACGTTGCGCGCGTACGCGTTCGGTCTGGTAGGGCTGGCCACGGTGAAGGTGATCGCCAGCGCCTTCTACGCGCGCCGGGACACGCGGACGCCGGCGATCGGGGCCGGGCTGTCGCTCGCGGTGTTCGCGGCGCTGTGCTCGGTGCTGGCGCCGCGGCTCGGCCCGCCCGGGATCGGCTGGGCCAACGCGGTGGCGGTGAGCTGCTACGCACTGGTCCTGGTGGCGCTGTACGCGGTGCGGCACGGGTTCGGGCGCGTGGGGTGGGTGCTGGGCTCGCTCGCCCGCCAGACGGTGGGGGCGGTGGCGGCGGGAGGGGTCCTGGTGGCGCTCGGCGGGTGGCTGGCCGCGGTCCACGCCACCGGACCGGGGGCGGCGCTGCGGGTCGGGGTCGCCCTGGCGGCCGCCGGGGGGGTCTACGTGGGTCTGGTGGCGGCGATGGGCGGCAGCGAGCCCGCGGCGGTGTGGCGGACGCTCGCGGGCCGCGGCGGCGGGGAGGCGCGATGAAGGTCGTGATCCAGCGGGTGAGCCGGGCCGAGGTCCGGGTGGAGGGGCGCCGCGTGGGCGCCATCGGGGAAGGGCTCCTGCTGCTCGTGGGGCTCGAGCGCGGCGACGGCGAGGTGCAGCTCGAACGGGCGGCGCGCAAGATCGCCGGGCTCAGGGTGTTCGAGGACGACGAGGGGAAGCTCAACCGCTCGCTCCAGGAGACGGGGGGCTCGGTGCTGGCGGTGTCGCAGTTCACCCTGGCGGGGTCTCTCCGGCGAGGGCGCCGGCCCAGCTTCGACCGGGCGCTTCCCGCCGGCGAGGCGGCGCCGCTGTTCGAGCGGTTCGTGGCGCTGCTGCGCGGTCACGGGCTCGCCGTGGAGACCGGCGTGTTCCGGGCGACGATGGAGGTGGAGCTGGTCAACCACGGCCCGGTCACCTTCGTCTGGGACGACCCGCCGGGGTAGCCGGGCGAGCGTCACGCCCGGCCGAGCGAGGCGAGCAGGAGGGCGGCGAGTTCCTCCTCGGGGTCGGGGTGGAGTACCGCGAGCTCGGGGTCGTTGCGGGCCAGCAACACCCAGGAGCGGGGGTCGATCTCGCGCGCGAGCGCGGCCGCCAGGGTCTCGGCCCGGCGCAGCAGCGTGAACGCCCGCTCCTGGCCCAGCTCCGGGCAGACGGCGGCGATCCGGGCCGCGGTGGCGCGCAGCGCCTCGAGGTGCCACCGCTCGAACAGGTCGGCGACGCCAGGATCGGCCTCCCGGGTCTCGAGGAGGACCGGAGCCGCGGCGAGGAGGCGGGCGAGGAGGGGCCGCCCCGCGAGGACGCGCGCGAGGGCGCGTACCACCGCCTCGGGGCGCGCCGGCGGCGCGCAGGCGGCCGTTGCCGCCTCGAGGGCGGCGCCCAGCTCCCGCCGCACGAGGGCGAGGAGCAGGCCGGGGAGGTCGCCGAAGTACATGGAGGCGAGGCCGGGCTGGAAGCCGGCGTGGCGGTCCACGGCCTCGAGGGTCAGCTCCGTCAGCGGGCAGGTGCGCACCAGGTCCGCGGCGGCCGAGAGGATCGCCTCCTTCCGCTCGCGCCGGGCCTCCCGCGCCCGCCGCCGGCGCTCGGGGTCGAGCAGCGCGCCCACGGCGCCATGGTACCGGAGCGGTGGCTACACTGGCGGCATGGCGAGGAGGCGCGGTTCGGGAGGGGCGGCGGGGTGCCTCGCGGCGGCCGTACGGCTGGCGGGCCTGGCCGCGCTGGGGCCGTGGGTGGCGGCGTGGCGCTGGCTGCGGCGCCGCCGCCGGGGCGAGGCGGTGCGGTGGCGTCTCGAGCGCGGCCGGGTCGGAGCGCGCGAGGCGCCGATGGAGCGCCTCGATCTCACCCTGGATCTCCCGGCGGGACGCGAGGTGGAGGCGACGCGGGAGCTGGTGGCGGCGGTGGCGTGGTGCGCCGAGCGGCTCCGCGCTCCCGGCGATGTCTACCACCTCGTGGAGCGGCCGCCGTGGGAGGAGGAGGCGGAGCTTCGCGCCGTGGGCCCGCAGGTGCAGGAGCTGGCGGAGCGGCTGGCCCTGCGCTGGGGACGGCCGGAACTCTCCGGAACCACGGGCGTGTGGCTGGTGCTTCCCGCGGGGAGGTGGCTCGGGCGGGTGGTGCCGCCGGGCTACGATCCGGAGGCGGCCGGCGAGCCGGAGCGGCTGCTGCTCGAGGCCGGCTGCCGGTGGGGGTTCGCCGAGGCGATGGCGCGCGACCCGGCCTCGGTCCGCTACCGCGTGGTGGTGTACGCGGTGCCGGGCGCCGCGGACCGGGTGGCGGATCGCCTCCAGCGCGCGGCCCTTCGGCTTGCCGCGCCGCGGCGAGTGTGATGGAATCGGCGGGCGCGCGGGGAGCGCGTGCAGCGACGTCGGCGGGAGGAGGACCATGGACATCGGGCTGGTGAAGGACCGGCGGCCGTTCGAGCACCGGGTGGCGCTCACCCCGGCGGCGGTGGGTGGCCTCGTCCGTGAGGGGAACCGGGTGTACGTGGAGAGCCACGCCGGCGAGGAGGCCGGGTTCCCCGACGAGGCGTACGAGGGTGCCGGCGCCACCATCGTCTTCTCGGAGGAGGAGGTGCTGCTCCGCTCGGAGCTGGTGCTCCGCGTCTCGCCGCCGCTGCCGTCGGAGTACGAGCGGTTCCAGCCGGGGCAGGTGGTGATGTCCTCCTGGCACCTGGCGGTGGCCCGTCCCGAGCAGTTCCGGATGGTGCTCGATCGCAGGATCACCACCGTGGGTTACGAGGTGATCGAGGACGACGAGGGGTACGCGCCGGTGCTCAAGGCGATGAGCGAGATCGCCGGGCGGCTGGCGGTGATCATCGGGTCCGGGCTCCTGCTCAACGAGTTCGGCGGCAAGGGGCTGCTCATCGGCGGGGCCCCCGGGATCCCGCCGGCCTCGCTGGTGATCCTGGGCGCGGGGACGCTGGGGACCTGTGCGGCGGTGTGCGCGCGGGGCATGGGTGCGCACGTCGTCGCCCTCGACCGGGACGTGAACGCCCTCAGGCGGTTCCAGGCACGGCTGGGGCACGAGGTGCCCACGATGCTGGCCACCCGCTCCAACATCGAGAAGGCGCTCCAGTTCGCCGACCTGTTCCTGTGCGCGGTGGCGGTGCACGGCGAGCGGGCGCCGGTGCTGGTGACGCGGGAGATGCTCGCGCTGATGAAGCCTCGCTCGGTGATCATGGACCTGTCCATCGACCAGGGGGGCTGCTGCGAGACCTCCCGGCCCACCGACTTCTCCCGCCCCACCTACGAGGTGGACGGGATCATCCACTTCTGCGTGCCCAACCTCCCCTCCACGGCCTCGCGCGCCTCGACCCGGGCGCTGACCAACGCCATCCTGCCGTACGTGGAGCTGATCGCGGCCAGGGGGTTCGACGCGGCGGTGCGCGCCGACCCGGCGCTCCGCCGGGGCACCTACACCTACAACGGGGCCTGCGTGCGGAGGAGCCTCGCCGAGGCGTTCGGGGTGCCGTACACCCCGATCGAGGGGGCGTGAGGGGGTCGGCATGAGGTGGATGGAGACCTACCGCAGCCGGATCACCACCGCCGAGGAGGCGGTGCGGGACATCCGCTCCGGAGACCGGGTGTGGGTGCACCCGGGGTGCAACACGCCGGTGAAGCTGATCGAGGCGATGGTGGCGCGGGCGCCGGAGCTCGAGAACGTGGAGGTGGTGCACATCCTCACCCTGGGCGAGGCACCGTACGCGGCGCCGGGGATGGAGCCGCACTTCCGCCACCGCGCGCTGTTCGTGGGGGGCAACGTCCGCTCCGCGGTCAACGAGGGACGGGCCGACTTCGTGCCCGTTCACCTGCACGAGGTGCCGAAGCTGGTCGCCTCCGGCAGGCTCCCCATCGACGTGGCGCTGATCCACATCTCGCCCCCGGACGAGCACGGGTTCTGCTCGTACGGGGTGGGGGTGGACGCCACCAAGGCCGCGGTGGAGCGCGCGCGCACCGTCATCGCCCTGGTCAACCAGCGGATGCCACGCGCGCTGGGCGACAGCTTCGTGCACGTGTCCAAGCTCACCCACATCGTGGAGGTGGACGAGCCGGTGCTGGAGCTGCCCATGGCACCGGAGATCTCGGACGTGGCCCGCAAGATCGGGGAGAACATCGCCTCGCTGATCCCCGACGGCGCCACGCTGCAGATGGGGATCGGCGAGATCCCCGACGCGGTCCTGCTCTTCCTGGAGGACAAGAAGCACCTCGGCGTGCACACCGAGATGTTCTCGGACGGGCTGGTGGACCTGTTCGAGATGGGGGTGATCACCAACGAGCGCAAGACGTTGCACCGCGGGAAGATCGTCACATCCTTCGTCCTCGGGACGCGGAAGGCGTTCGACTTCGTGGACAACAACCCCTTCATGGAGTTCCATCCCAACGACTACGTGAACGACCCGTTCGTCGTGGCCCAGAACGACGACATGATCGCCATCAACTCGGCCATCGCGGTGGACCTCACCGGCCAGGTGTGCGCGGACTCCATCGGCACCATGATCTACTCCGGGTTCGGCGGCCAGGTGGACTTCATCCGTGGGGCCGCCCGCTCGAAGGGCGGCAAGCCCATCATCGCCATGCCCTCCACCGCCAGGGGAGGCACCGTCTCGCGGATCGTGGACACCCTCCTGCCCGGCTCCGGGGTCGTGACCACCCGCGCCGACGTCCACTACGTGGTCACCGAGTACGGGATCGCCGACCTCCACGGAAGGAGCCTGCGCGAACGGGCCGAGGCGCTCATCCGCATCGCTCACCCGGACTTCCGCGCCGAGCTCGAGGAGGCGGCGAGGCGCCGGAAGCTGCTGTAGGCGGGGGTGCGAGGCCTCCGCGCCCGGGCGCCGTCAGCCGCGGCGGCGCGCGTGGACCCAGGGGACCACGATTCCCAGCACGATGGCGAGGCGCACGGCCGCCGCCCAGTCCACCGTTCCCTCCCCGTGCGCCAGGGCGCTCCAGGTGTAGGAGACCGCCGCCGTCACGGCGAACGCCAGGACGGTGACCAGCGCGAACTCGCGGATCGCCTCGACCGCTCTCATGCCGCCCTCCTCCAGGGCCCTCCGTGCGCGCGGGGCCCCTGAGCCCAGTGTGGGTCCTGCGGGCCCGTCGCGCCACCCGCCGGCCGCCTCACGCCACGCACGCCCGGCACGCCCGGTAGCCGGCGGCCTCGGCCGCCTCGCGGCTCGCGAACCGGACCGCGCGCTCGGGGGCCGGGGCCAGGCGGCAGCCCGGATCGTGGTAGACGCGGCTGCGCTCGTTGCCCAGGACCCCGCGGCGTCGGGGCCACAGGACCACCACCATGACCGCGGCACCCGCGGCCAGCGTCGCGCCGAGGAGCTTCCGGAGCTTCATGGCTCGGGCCTCCACACCCAGTGTACCGCGCCGGGTTCAGAGGAGAACCTGGCGCACGGTGAGGACCTCGGGGTGGGCGGCGAGCCGCCCGAGCACCTCCGGCGGCGCCGGCTCGTCCAGCGCCACCACCGTGAGCGCCACCGGTTCGCCGCCGTCTTCGGGGCGCCCCACGTACATCTGGCCGATGTTGATCCCGGCCGCGCCGAGAGTGGTGCCCACCTTGCCGATGACGCCCGGGACGTCGCGGTTCGTGATGAGCACCAGCGGCCGCTCCACCCCCATCGCCTCGAGGAGGAACCCGTCCAGCGTGACGATGCGGGGGTCGCGACCCGCGAAGACGGTGCCCGCGGCCCGGGTGGTGCGTCCGTCGCCCTCGAGACCGACCCGGAGCAGGGCCGCGAAACCGGAGGCGTCGCCGCCGGTCGTGGTCTCCACCGCGATCCCGCGGTCGCCGGCGAGCGCGAGGGCGTTGACCTCGTTCACCGGATCCTCCACGACCGGGGCGAGGACGCCGGCCACCGCCCGCGCCACCAGCGGGGCCGGATCCCGCTCCCCCAGCTCCCCGGCCAGGGTCACGGTGACCCGGCGGACCGGCCCCTCGTGGAGCTGGACCACGAGGCGGCCCAGGGTGGAGGCGAGCCGGAGGTACGGTCCGAGCACCGCGAGCGTCTCTCGCCCCACCGCCGGCGCGTTGACGGCGTTGCGGATCTCGCCCGTGGTCAGGAAGTCGAGCACCTGGCGGGCGATGGCCACCGCGACCTTCTCCTGCGCCTCGGCGGTGCTGGCGCCGAGGTGAGGGGTGAGGACGGTACGCCCGGCGGCGAGGAGAGGGTGATCCTGCGGAGGGGGCTCCCGCTCGAACACGTCCAGCGCGACGGCGCCCAGGTGCCCGCCGGCGAGCGCCTCCGCCGCCGCCGCCTCGTCCACGATCCCGCCGCGCGAGCAGTTGACCAGGATGGCACCGGGGCGCATGCGGGCGATCTCGTTCCGGCCGATGAGCCCCCTGGTGCGCTCCGAGAGCGGCACGTGCACCGTGACCGCGTCGGCCCGGGCGAGCAGCTCGTCGAGCCCCACCGCGGTCACCCCCAGCTCCGCGGCCCGCTCCGGGGAGAGGTAGGGGTCGTGCGCGATCACCCGCATCCCCAGCCCGCGTGCCTTGCGGGCCACGGCCGAGCCCACGTTCCCGAGCCCGATCACCCCCAGCGTCTTGCCCTCGAGCTCGACGCCGAGGAACCGCTTCCGCTCCCAGCGGCCGGCACGGAGCGAGGCATCCGCCTCGGGGATGCGCCGGGCGGCGGCGAGGAGCAGCGCCAGGGCGTGCTCCGCGGTGGTGACCGCGTTGCCGCCGGGGGTGTTCATGACCACGATCCCGCGGCGCGTGGCGGCGTCGAGGTCCACGTTGTCCACGCCGGCGCCGGCGCGGCCGACGACCCTGAGGCGGCCGGCCCGTTCCAGCAGCCCGGCATCCAGCCTGGTGCCGGAGCGGATGATGACGGCGTCGGCGCCGGCGAGGCGGATCGCGAGCTCCTCCCGCGGCAGCCCGGGGGCCACCTCCACCTCCACGCCGGGGTGGCCCCGCAGCACCTCGAGCCCCGCCTCGCCCAACGGATCGGTCACCAGGATGCGGTACGGCATGCTCTCCCTCCTGCTGCGTTGCGGCATATGTTACCGCCGCATCGCGGCATCCGCAACCGGCTCGCGCTGGAGCTTGCCGGAGATCTCTGTGGCCACGTCGCGGCCGTCGCCCTCCCGGCGGCGCAGGTGCCGCTCGCGGTGTGCGACGCCGCTGGAGCTCGTGGGTAGGGACGGATGCGCCGGGCGGCCGCGGCGCTGGCCGTGCCCGGTCCCGGCTCCACCGGGGCGCCGCGGCGCGGTCGCGGCCTCACCCGCCGGGGGGTGGTGACAGCGGCTCGAGGCCCCAGATCCGCTCGGCGTACTCGCGCACGGCGCGGTCGGAGGAGAACGGCCCCATCCCGGCCACGTTGCGGATGGCGCGGGTGGCCCAGGCGTGGGGGTCGGCGAAGAGGCGGGCGGCCCGGGCCTGGGCGTCGGCGTACGGGCGGAAGTCGGCGAGGTGGAAGTAGGGATCGCCCTCCTCGAGGAGCGCCGACCACAGCTCGCGGAGGGCGGGCGCGTCGGATCCGCCGAACACGCCGTCGCGGATGGCGTCGAGGACGGCGGCGAGCTCCTCGTCCGCGCGGTAGTACGCCCAGGGGTCGTAGGCGCCGGAGGCCCGGAGCTCGGCCACCTCCTCGGCGGTGAGGCCGAACAGGAACATGTTCTCCTCGCCCACCGCGTCGCGGATCTCGATGTTGGCACCGTCCAGGGTGCCGATGGTGAGGGCGCCGCTCAGCGCCAGCTTCATGTTCCCCGTGCCCGAGGCCTCGGTGCCCGCGGTGGAGATCTGCTCGGAGAGGTCCGCCGCCGGGACGATCCTCTCCGCCAGCGTGACCCGGTAGTCCGGAAGGAACACCACGGCGAGCCGGTCCCGCACCGCCGGGTCCGCGTTCACCGTCTCCGCCACCGCGGTGATGAGGCGGATGATGAGCTTGGCCCGGCGGTAGGCCGGGGCGGCCTTGGCGGCGAAGATCACGGTGCGGGGCACCGCCTCGGCCCCGGGCGCGGCCTTGAGGCGGCGGTAGAGGGCGATGACGTGCATGACGTTGAGGAGCTGGCGCTTGTACTCGTGCAGGCGCTTGACCTGGACGTCGAAGAGGGAGGTGGGGTCCACCCGGACGCCGGTGAGGGCCTCGATGGTGCGGGCGAGATCTTCCTTGTTGGCCCGTTTCACCGCCAGGAACCGTTCCCGGAAGGACGGGTCGGAGGCCAGCGGCGCCAGCGCCTCGAGGCGATCGAGGTCCCGCTCCCAACCCGGTCCGATCGCCTCGGTCACCAGGGCGGCGAGGCGGGGGTTCGCGGCGAGGAGCCAGCGCCGTGGCGTGATCCCGTTGGTGATCCCGAGGAACCGGTCGGGGTGGAGACGCGCGAGATCGGGTACCAGCCGCTCCACGATGAGCCGGGCGTGCAGCCGGGCGACGCCGTTGACCCGGTGGCTGCCGAGGATGGCGAGGTTGGCCATGCGTACCCGCGGCTCTCCATCGCCGCCGAGGGGAGCGATGCGGTCGAGGCGGGCGCCGTCCTCGCCCAGGCGCTCGCAGGCCGCCTGCCGGAAGCGGCGGTCGATCTCCCGCACGATCTGGAGGTGGCGCGGCAGGAGCTCCTCGAACAGCCGCACCGGCCAGCTCTCCAGCGCCTCGGGAAGCAGCGTGTGGTTGGTGTACGCGCAGCAGGCGGTGGTGATCTCCCACGCGCGCGCCCAGGGGAGACGGCCCTCGTCGAGCAGCAGGCGCATCAGCTCCACCACGGCGAGGGCGGGGTGGGTGTCGTTGAGCTGGAAGGCCACCTTCTCGGGCAGCGCCTCCCACCGCTCGCCGTGGTCGAGGCGGAACCGGTTGACGGCGTCGCGCACGGAGCAGGCGACGAGGAAGTACTCCTGCAGGAAGCGCAGGCGGCGTCCGGCCTCCACGTCGTCCGACGGGTACAGCACGCGGGTGATCGCCTCCACCCGCTCGCGTTCCGCCACGGCGCGCACGAAGTCGCCCTGCGAGAAGATCCGGAAGTCGAAGTCCGACGGGGCCTCTGCCTTCCAGAGGCGGAGCGTGGCCACGGTGCGCGTGCCGTACCCGGGCACGAGCACGTCGTGGGGGACACCGTAGAGCACGCGCTGACCGGTCCACACGGGGTGGTGACGTCCCTCGCCGTCGGGGCGCCACTCGATGCGGCCCCCGACGGGGACGGGAACCGTGAGGTCCGGCCGTGGGATCTCCCAGGCGTAGCCGTTCTCGAGCCAGGTGTCGGGGGTCTCCACCTGCCAGCCGTCCTGGAGCTCCTGGCGGAAGAGGCCGTAGTCGTACCGGAGGCCGTACCCGAACGCCGGGTAGTCGAGCGTGGCGAGGGAATCGAGGAAGCACGCGGCGAGGCGGCCGAGGCCGCCGTTGCCGAGGCCGGGATCGGGCTCCTCCTCGACCAGGGCGTCGAGGTCGAGCCCGAGCCCGGCCAGCGCCTCCCTGGCGGTGTCGAGGAGGCCCGTGGCGATGAGGTTGTTGACCAGGAGGCGGCCGAGCAGGAACTCCATGGACAGGTAGCACACCACCTTGGCGCCGGCCTCGTGCTGCGCCTTCCGGGTGGCCACGGCCCGGTCGATGAGCGGCTCGCGCACCGCGAGCTGGAGCGCCGCCAGCAGGTCGGCGGGGCGCGCCGCCTCCAGGGTCAGCCCACGGGTGTAGCGCAGGTAGTGCAGGAACCGCTCTCGGAACCGCTCCGGGCTCGAGCTCCCGTCCGCCTCGATCATCCGCCCTCCCACAGCGTCGGCCCCCTCCATCGGGGGCCATCCCGAGGGTAGCACGGCCCCTGGCGCCCGCTGCCCGGGACCTGGCACGATGGGACGCGCCCGCCCGCTCGCGAGCCGCCGGACGTGTCCGGCTTCCCGGCGCCTCCGGGGCGGGTCCTGTACGATCTTCCCGTGCGGTTCGAGCGTTCCGCCGGGGTGCTGCTCCATCCGACGTGCCTCCCGTCGCCGCACGGGATCGGCGACCTGGGGCCGGGCGCGCGGGCGTACCTGGAGTGGCTGGCCGCGGCCGGAGTGGGGTGGTGGCAGGTGCTGCCGCTCCACCCGCCGGGTCCGGGCTGGTCGCCGTACTCCGCCCTCTCCACCCTCGCGGGCAGCCCGCTGCTGGTCTCGCTCGAGGACCTGGTCGCGGACGGCCTGCTCGAGCCCGGCGACCTCGAGGGGTACCCGGCGCTCCCCGCCGGCCGGGTGGACTACCCCGCGGTACTGGCGGCGAAGGAGGCGGCGCTCCGGCGGGCGTGGGAGCGGATGGTGCGGCGGGAGCCCGATGGGCTCGTGGACGAGTTCGCAGCGTTCGTGCGCGAGGAGGCGGACTGGCTCGAGGACTGGACGCTCTACGACGCGCTGCGGCGGGAGCACCGGGGGGCGCCGTGGTGGCGGTGGCCGCCCGCGCTGCGCGACCGGGAGCCCGCGGCGCTGGAGCGGTGGGCGGAGGCGCACTGCCTGGAGACGGGGTTCTCCCGCTTCTGCCAGTGGCTGTTCTTCCGGCAGTGGCGCAACCTCCACGAGCACGCGCGACGGCTCGGGATCCGCATCCTGGGCGACGTGCCCATCTTCCTCGCCCACGACTCGGCGGAGGTCTGGGCGCATCGCGAGCTGTTCCGGCTCGACCGAGAGGGCATCCCGGTGGCGGTGGCGGGGGTGCCCCCGGATTACTTCTCCGCCACCGGCCAGCTCTGGGGCAACCCGCTGTACGACTGGGAGCGCCTCGCGGCGGACGGGTACCGCTGGTGGGTGGCGCGTCTCGAGCACGCGCTGCGCCTCTTCGACGTGGTGCGCCTCGACCACTTCCGGGGGTTCGCGGCGTGCTGGGAGGTGCCCGCGGGAGCGGCCTCGGCGGCGGAAGGACGGTGGGTCCCCGGCCCCGGCCGGGAGCTGTTCGCGGCGCTCGAGCGGGCGCTCGGCGGGCTGCCGTTCGTGGCCGAGGACCTGGGCACCATCACCCCGGACGTGCACGAGCTCCGGCGCGAGCTGGGGCTCCCCGGCATGGCGATCCTCCAGTTCGCGTTCACCCCCGAGCAACGCTCCTCGTACCTCCCGTACAACCTCGAGCGCGACCTGGTCGTGTACACGGGCACGCACGACAACAACACCACGGTGGGGTGGTGGCTGGAGGAGGCCTCCCCCGGCGAGCGGGAGCTCGCGATGGCGTACATGGCCACCGACGGCCGCGAGATCCACTGGGACCTGGTCCGTCTCGCGCTGGGCACGGTGTGCGATCTGGCGGTGGTGCCGCACCAGGACCTGGCCGGCCTCGGCTCCGACTGCCGGATGAACACCCCCGGCAAGGGCGAGGGCAACTGGGCGTTCCGGATCACGGACCGGATGCTGGATGCGGGCATCCGCGACCGCCTCGGCCGGCTGTTGTGGGTGTACGGACGTTCCGGGGCCTGAACGTCCTCACGCGCCCGCCGTGTCCTCCGGCCGCGTCCGCCAGCGGCGGTGGAACCAGACCCACTGCTCGGGGTGGGCCCGGATCTGAGCCTCGATCGCCGCGGTGGCGGCGGCGGTGAGCCGGCGTACCGCCTCCTCCGAGCGGCCGCCGGGGGGGGTGGGGATGGGAGGGTGGGCCTCGGCCACGTGGCGGCCGTCCGGGCGACGGTGATCGAAGGCGGGGATCACGGGGCAGCCGGCGGCGAGTGCGAGCTGGGCGGCGCCGGCCGGCGTCCACGCCGGACGTCCGAAGAACGGCACGAACACCCCGGGGACGCCGCGGATGTCCTGGTCGATGAGCAGGCCGACGACCCGGTTGCGCCTGAGCGCCGCGAGGAGGGCGCGGCCGGCTCCCTTGCCGCGCTCGACCACCTCGGCCCCGAACCGGGCCCGGAGGCGGCGGGCGATCTCGTTGAGGCGCGGATCGTACACCTCCCGGACCGCGATGGTCATGGGGATCCCCTCGATGCCGAGGATGGCGTTGAGCCACTCCCAGTCGCCGCAGTGGCCCGTGACCAGGACGGCGCCGCGCCCGGCCGCGAGCGCCGCCCGGAGGTGCTCGAACCCGCGCACCTCGGTGCGTTCGCGGATCGTCCGGAAGCTGGCCCGCCACAGCCACACGACCTCGGCCAGCGTCTCCCCGAGGTGGCGTGCCGTGGCCCGCAGGAGCCGCTCCCGTCCGGGCGCGTCGAGCTCCGGGAGGGCGAGGGCCAGGTGCTCCCGCGCGCGCCGCCGTTCCCGCCGCGCCAGGAGCAGCGCGATCCGGCCCACGAGCCGCCCGAACGGCCGCGTCGCCGCGAGCGGGAGCACGCCGCCCGCGGCGAGCGTCGCCCGGAACGGCCAGTAGATCAGGTCGTGCCGCAGCTTCCTCCCAGCCCCTGCCACGGCGCGAGTCTAGCGCGGCAGGGGCTGGAGGCGCGGAGGCGGCGGCCTGAGGCGCGGCCACCTCCCGGCGCCGGTCAGGCCAGGCGACGCAGGAGCACGACCCCGCCCAGCGCCACCAGCAGCGCGAGGAGACCCAGTCCCGCGGTGGTGCTGGTGGGGATCGCGGCGGGCTGCCCGCCCCCCAGCAGGAAGACGACCACGTTCTCGGCGAACTCCAGG
>CAYTTB010000020.1:0-10389 GCA_964440565.1 uncultured Thermoanaerobaculia bacterium | reverse complement strand
GGCGGGCTGCCCGCCCCCCAGCAGGAAGACGACCACGTTCTCGGCGAACTCCAGGCCATCGGGACGTCCGTCGGAATCGTCGTCGCCCGAGAACAGGCCGATGATGCCGCCGAAGAGCACGGTGCGCCCACCGTTGCCCACGATCACCGCGGCCTCACCGGCGGTGGGCGCGGCGGTGTAGCCGCCCACGGCCGAGCCCCCTCCCGTGGGGTCGAAGCGGGCACCGTCGCTGGCGCAGGTGTCGGCGGCCGGCGTGAGGTCGCCCAGGGGGTTGGGGATGGTGAAGAGCGGGCTGGTGACGTCCCACCGCAGGATCGGGATCGGCGTCGTGTAGTTCGATCCCAGGGTGGCCTCGAACGCCGCGGCGGTGGCGCTGTCCCACGCCCAGTAGTTCATGTAGGCGCGTCCCCCGCCGGCGATGTAGCTCTCGAGCGCCGAGAGCGTGGAGGCGGACAGCGGGTTCGCGTACTCGTCCACGATCACCAGGTCCCAGGGCCCCCCGCCGGTGAGCGCGGCATAGAAGTCGGTATCGGTGTTGGTCTCGGTGAAGGTGTAACCGAGGTTGGCGAGCGCCGTGGGGAAGTACGCGGCGCTCCCGCCGCACTGCTCGTTGAGCAGCAGGATGTTCTGGGCCGACGCCAGGCTCGCGACCAGGCCCACGATACACACCACCACGGTTCGGGCAGTTCGACGTCTCACGGTTCCTCCTCCCTCCGGTTCGTTTGTGACGATGATAACACACTCGTCTCGATCACGCAATAGAATTGACCGTGCGGACCGTTCTCACATGCAGCGAGACAACGTCTCGTTCTGGCGCCCTCGGGTCCCCGGAGGACGCCCCTCGCACGGGGGAGAGGGGTGCGGGCGCCAGCGGTCACGGAGGCCGCCGCCTCGGGGGCCGGCTCGAACGCCAGGCGGGGTCGGAGCCGGCGACGGACCCCGCACGCGATGGGATCCACGCGACCGGCCGGTGCCCCAGGGTGAGGCGCGGTGCCCACCCGGGCCGGGCCCCGGCCGGGGACAGGAAGGGCAGGCGGCCCGTTCTCCTGCGGAGGCGGGCCTCCCCGGAACCGTGCGCCGCCCGTCTGCCCACATGTCCTGCACGTTCTCGGCCACTCGACCGACCGTACGGCGGGCAGCCGGGGAGGACCGGGGGGCGCGGGGCCGGAGAGACCGGGTGGACGGTGCGCGGCGCGCGCCACCGGGGCGCTGCGCCGTGGCGCGCAGCGCTCACAGGGTGCTCAGGGGATCCACGTCCACCACGCGCCGCACCCGCGCCGGCAACGGCCCGGACTCCACCGCATCCAGGGCCTCGGCGAGGATGGCGCGGCTTGGCGCGGTGAGGAGGACCTGCCACCGCCAGTGCCCCCGCAGGCGCTCGAGCGGTGCGGGCGCCGGACCGCGGACGCGGAGCGTCTCGGAGCGACGCACGGCAGCCGCGGCGGCCGCCGCCGCCCGCTCCACCCGGTCGCGCGCCTCCCCCTCGAACCGGACCACCGCCATGCGGGTGTACGGCGGGTAGCCGAAGGCGCGGCGGTAGGCGAGCTCCTCGGCGGCGAAGGCGTCCACGTCGTGGCGCGCGGCGTGTCGGACCGCCGGGTGGTCGGGGCGATAGGTCTGCACGATCACGGTACCGGGCCGGTCGCCGCGGCCCGCCCGCCCCGCGACCTGGGTGAGCAGCTGGAACGTCCGCTCGGCGGCGCGGAAGTCGGGCAGCCCGAGGATCGCGTCGGCCAGGACCACGCCGGTGAGGGTGACGCGCGGGAAGTGGTGCCCCTTGGCCACCATCTGGGTCCCGACCAGCACGTCCAGCGCACCGGCGGCGAAGGCTCCCAGCGTCTCCTGGAGGGCGCCGCGGCGCCGCACGGTGTCGCGGTCGAGGATGCCCACGCGCAGCCGCGGCAGCTTCTCGGCGAGCAGGTGGGCGACCTTCTCGGTGCCCGCGCCCACGGTCTGGAGCAGCTCGCCCGAGCAGGAGGGGCACCGCCCGGGGATCGCGTCGCGGGCACCGCAGTAGTGGCAGCGGAGGTCGCGGGAGCGCCGGTGGACGACCATCGAGACCGAGCACAGACGGCAGCGGATCCTGTGGCCGCACTCGCGGCAGAGCAGCACCGGGGCCCATCCGCGCCGCTGGATGAGGAGGATGGCCTGCTCGCCGCGGGCGTGGGTGGCGGCGATCGCCTCGACCAGCCGGCGGGAGAAGAGGCGATGGCCGTGCTCGCCGGGCTCCGGCGGCTCTCCGCGGAGGTCCACCACCTCCACCTCGGGAAGCGTCCCGCCCGCCACCCGCCGGGTGAGCCGGAGCCGTCCCGCGAGGCCGCGCTCGGCGAGCGCCAGCGCCTCGAGCGACGGGGTCGCCGAGCACAGCAGCACCGGGATCCCCAGCTCCTTGCCCGCGACCAGGGCGAGGTCGCGGGCGTTGTAGCGGGGGCTCTCCTGCTGCTTGTAGGCGGCGTCGTGCTCCTCGTCCACCACGATCAGTCCGAGGTCGGGCAGGGGCGCGAACAGGGCTGAGCGTGGCCCGATCACCACGTCCACCTCCCCGCGCCGGATCCGCTGCCACTCCTGCCACCGCTCGCCGTCGGACTGGGCGGAGTGCAACACGCCCACGCGATCGCCGAACCGCCGCTCGACGGCGCCCACCGCCGCCGGGGTGAGACCGATCTCGGGGACCAGGACCAGCCCCCGGCGGCCGGCGGCCACCGCGGCCTCGAGGCAGCGGAGGTACACCTCGGTCTTGCCGGAGCCGGTGATCCCGACGAGCAGGAACGGGGCGTAACCCCCGCGCCGCATCGCCTCGGTCACCGTCGCCACCGCCGTCTCCTGCTCCTCGGTGAGCCGCGGACGTCCCGCCTCCTCCGGCCGGAGCGCCCACCGTGGCCGGCGCGCCGGGGCCTGCCGGAACCGCTCGAGAACCCCCTTCGCGGCCAGCGCCCGGATCACCGCCGGCGAGCACCCCGTGGCGGCGATCACCTCGCGCTCGAGCGCCGGGCGACCCTGCTCCGCCAGCCAGTGGAGCACGTCGCGCTGGCGAGGGGCGCGGCCGACGCGCGCCTCGAGCTGGTCGAGGGGGCGATCGGCGAGTCGGACCGCCGCGACCTCGATCCGCGGCGCGCGGTCGCGCCGTCTCGAGCGTACCCGGACGAGGCGCCTGGCCACGAGCCGCTCGAGCGGCGCCCGGCTGCGTGTACCGGCCGCGGCGAGCAGGGCGGTGGCGCGAGCGCGGCCGCCACGGGCGAGCAGCTCCTCCAGCAGGCGCCGCTCGAGCGGCGGGAGGGTGCCGGGGTCGGCCGACGGGGCGGCCTCGGTGGCCTCCACCTCCTCGACATCGGACCGGAAAAGACGGGCGGGGAACACGGTGGCGAGGGCGTCGCCGAGCGGCGCCCGGTAGTGCCGGGCCATGAAACCGGCGAGTGAGAGCAGCCGCCGGGGCGCCAGCGGCTCGAGGTCGAGCACCTCGAGCACCTCCCGGACCCGGACCCCCTCCGGCGGTCGTTCCGCCTCGCCCACCACCAGCCCGGTGGTCTCGCGGGCGCGCAGCGGCACGCGGACGCGCACGCCCGGCGCGCAGAACGGCGCGAGCGCCTCGGGCACGGCGTAGGTCAGCGGCACGGGTGCCCGCCGGGGGATGACCACGCTCACCAGCACCGTCCGATGGTAGCCGGTCCGGCGCCGGGGTGTGGCGCCGGTGGACGTCAGCTGGGCGTGGCGGAGCCGGCGTCCACCAGCGTGCCGGGATCCACGCCGATGGAGCGGAGGGCCCGCTCCCACCGGCTCGGCACCGGCACCTCGAAGATCAGGGCCGGGTCGAGCGGCGCCACCAGCCAGGAGTTCTCCTCGATCTCCTGTTCGAGCTGTCCCGGAGCCCAGCCCGAGTAGCCCAGGAACAGGCGGTACCGGCCCGGCCGGACGCCGCTGGCCAGGGCGACGAGCGTGTCGAGGCTTCCGGAGATGGCGAGGTCGTGCTCGAGCGCGAGGGCGTCGTCCGCCGCCTCCCCCCCGCCACGCTCGAAGATCACGAACCCGTGCGTGGGCTCCACCGGCCCCCCGCTCATCACCGGCGGCAGGGCGGTCCCCTCCGGCGCCTCCTGCCCCAGCTCCTCCAGGATCGAGGCCATCGGGACGTCGAGCTCGCGGTTGATCACCAGCCCGAAGGCGCCGTCCTCGGGCGAGTGCGCACCCAGCACCACCACCGTGCGCCAGAAGTTCGGGTCCAGCAAGGTCGGCATGGCGATGAGGAGCTGGCCCGTCAGCGTGCTCGAGTTCCCGGTCACCGCGGCATGGTAGCAGACGGAGGGCTCACCGTCGCCAGAACATCCACCACGGCCGCCGTGGCGCGAGCTCCTGGCGATCCTCCGGGGGCGCACCCGGCCCCGGGAGCGGCGCGGCCGCCGCCGCGAGGGCCCGGCGGCGCTCCTCCGGGTCCGGCTCCGCCAGGAGGCAGCCGGCCGCCTCCACCTCCGCGAGGAGCTCCGGGGCGGAGTTGAGGAGCACCACGTCCACGTACTCCCCGTCGGGGAGCGCCCCGGCGACGGCGCGGTAGACGCGCTGGAGCGAGCGCCGCATGACGGCGAGCGCGTCGCCGGTGAGCCAGACGAACAGCACCGGGTGGGGTGCCTCCTGCCGCCCGGGCACGAACACCTCCGGAAGGTGGGCGAAGGCCACCCCCGGGCACGCCTCGAGGGCGCGCTGGAGGGCCGCGAGGCGTGACCTCGGCCAGGGCCGCGAGGGAGCACCGATGTGGATCGGGTCGCCGGCCACCGATCCATCGTACCCGACGCCGGCGCCGCGGCCGCCGCGCCGTGGTACGGTGAGGACGTGAGGCACGCTCTCGCCGGGGTGCTGGCGGTGGCCGTGGCGGCCTCGCTGGCCGTCGCGCAGGAGATGCCGGACGGGGCCCTCGAGCGCGCCCGGCGGGCGGCACGGGAGCACCGCTACGGCCAGGTGCTGGCCCTCCTCGAACCGCTCCGCGGGCGTTCCGACCTCGCCCCCGGGACCGCCTTCGCGGTGGCTGCGGAGCTCGGGCGCGCGTACTACCACCTGGGGCGGTACGCACTCGCGTACGGCCAGCTCCGGCGGGCGCTGGAGCTGGAGCCGCGGAGCCCGGAGGTGGGGCTGTACCTCGAGGCGTGTGCGTGGCTCACGGGCAGGCGGGAGGAGGCGCTCGAGCTGTTCGAGGCCCTGGTGGCCTCCGGGGCGCGGGACCTGTACCTGGCGGTGGCGCTTCCCGGGGAGCGGCAGTTCCTGGCCGATCCGAGGCCGTGGGAGATCGTCGCGCGCCACGCGCGCGATCTTCCGGTGGACCTCGAGCGGGGTCGGGCCCTCGGGGTGGTGCTGGGGATGCCGGCCGAGGAGGCGGCGCGCACGGTGCCCGGGTGGCCGGCGGCGGCGGGGCCGGAGGTGGCCGCCCGGGCGGGGCCCCACGTGGTGTGGGCGTTCCGGCTCGCGGAGGGGCGGGTGGCGGAGATCGCGATCCAGGTGGAGAACGCGCTCCGGTACACCCCCTACCGGCTGCGCCTGGCCTGCGGGCTGGACTGGCGGGCGACCCCCGAGGCCCTCGAGCGGTTGCTCGGACCGCCGCGCGCGCGGGCCCCGGGAGAGGCGGGAAGCGTGCGGGAGCTGTGGCGGTTCGGTCGGGTGGAGGCGGGGCTGGAGTTCGGACCGCCGCGCCAGCCGGCGCCACCGGGGATCGCGCCCGGGAGCCGGCTTCTCCGCGTGATCCGGCTGCGCCGGATCGCGGCCCCGTGACGGGAGGTGCGCCGTGTGGTTCGAGGACAGGCTGTTGCGGACGGTGCGGGTGCGGGCGGTACAGGAGCCCGGCGTGCTCGCGCGCCTGCTCGGGGCGATCGCGGAGGAGGGCGCGGTGGTGGGCGAGATCACCATCGTGCGGGCGGCCGCGAACCACGTGGTCCGGGACGTGGCCGTGTACGCCGAGGACGAGGCCCACGTGGAGCGCATCGTGCGGCGGATCAGGGCGCTGGAGGGGGTGGAGCTGCTCGAGGTGCGCGACGAGGTGCTCGAGGTCCACCAGGGCGGCAAGATCGCGGTGCGCAGCCGCTACGCCGTGGACTCGGTGCGGGTGCTGCGACGGGTGTACACCCCGGGCGTGGCCGAGGTCTGCCGGCTGATCCAGCGGGATCCCGCCGCGGCCCGTCGTTACACGGCGGCCGGGCACCTGGTGGCGGTGGTCACCGACGGCAGCGCCGTGCTCGGGCTCGGGAACGTGGGGCCGCTGGCGGCGATGCCGGTGATGGAGGGGAAGGCGGCGCTGATGGAGAGCCTGGTGGGGCTCTCCGGTATCCCGATCCTCGTCGACGCCCGCGAGAGCGGGCGGATCGTGGACATCGTCGCGGCGATCGCGCCCACCTTCGCGGCGATCCAGCTGGAGGACATCTCGGCCCCGCGCTGCTTCGAGATCGAGGCCGCGCTCGTCGAGCGGCTCGACCGGCCGGTGATGCACGACGACCAGCACGGGACCGCCGTGGTGGTCACGGCGGCGCTGCTCGCGGCGAGCCGCGAGACGGGTGTCCGCCTCGACCGGGTCCGGATCGGTCAGGTGGGCCTCGGCGCCGCGGGCCTCGCCATCGCCCGGCTGCTCATGGAGCTCACGGGACGGCCGGTGCTGGGGACGGACCTGGACCGGGAGGCGGTGGCCAGGCTCGAGCGGGCGGGTGGGGAGGGCGTCACGCTGGACGAGATCCTCGCGGGGTGCGACGTGGTGATCGCCACCACCGGCGTCCCCGGGCTCATCCCGCCCGAGCGGGTGCGGCGCGGCCAGATCGTGCTGGCGCTCTCGAACCCCGTGCCCGAGATCGAGCCGGAGGCGGCGCTCGCGGCGGGTGCGGCGTTCGCCGCCGACGGCAGCCAGGTGAACAACCTGCTGGGCTTCCCCGGGATCCTGCGCGGGGCGGTGGACGCGGCGGTGCCGAGGCTCACGACCGAGATGTACCTGGCGGCGGCCCGTACCATCGCCGACCGCGCGGCGCCGGGCGAGCTGGTGCCGAACCCGCTCGACCGGGGCCTCCACCGGGCGGTGGCACGGGCGGTGGCCCGGACCGCGCTCGAGCAGGGGATCGCGCGGGCCGACCTCGTGGGCTACTTCGACTGATCAGCGGAGGCGCTTGAGCTGTTTCTCGCGCCAGGCGGCGGTGCGCAGGTACACCGGCTCGAGCGATTCCAGGCAGAACCGGGCCACCTGCGGGGAGGCGTCGAGCCGGTACAGGTTCACCGGGAGCTCGGCGGGCAGGATGATCTGGATCTCCTCCACCACCCGCAGGAACTCGTCGTCCCGGCGGCCGAGGAGCGGCCTCGACATGCCCAGCGCGAGGCAGACCTGCTCCTCGCCGGTGTCGGCGTTCTCGAGCGCGAACAGGTACACCGCCTGCACCCGCTCCTCGCGGTGGGCGAGCTCGCGGAGCTTCGCGAGGAAGTCCGCGGGAAGCGCGTCCTCGTCGACCTTCTTGAGCTTGACGTGTGTGCCCCTGTGGATCCTGACCTCGTCCACCTGACCCTCCACGCTGGTCCTGTCCTATCCTAGCGGGTGTCGCGGGTGGAATCCAGGAGGGACGATGGGAACGGCGCGCAGGAGAACCAGGATCGTGGCCACGGTAGGCCCGGCGACGCGGGGCCCGGAGGCGCTGGAGGCGCTGCTCGCCGCCGGGGTGGACGTGGTCCGCCTCAACTTCTCGCACGGCACCGCCGCGGAGCACGTGGAGGTGATCCGGCGGGTGCGGGAGCTGGAGCGGAGGTTGGGCCGCCCCGTGGGTGTGCTCCAGGACCTGGCGGGGCCCAAGATCCGCCTGGGGAGGCTCCCCGAGGGGGGCGTGCGCCTCGAGCCGGGAGCGACCGTCCTGCTGGCGCCCGAGGGCACCGGACCGGAGGGGGCGCTTCCCGTGGCCTACCCGCGGCTGCTGGAGGACGTGGCCCCGGGCGATCCGATCCTCCTCGCCGACGGCGCCGTGGAGCTCGAGGTCGTGGCCCGGCAGCGCGGTGCGCTCCGGTGCACGGTGCGGGTGGGCGGGGCGCTCGCCTCGCACAAGGGGGTGAACCTCCCCGCCAGCCGTCTCGCGGTCGAGACGTTCACCGCCACGGACCGGGAGGACCTCGAGGTCGGCCTCGAGGCCGGCGTGGACCTGGTGGCGCTCTCCTTCGTCCGCCACGAGCGGGACCTCGAGCCGGTGATGGAGCGCCTGCGCCGCGCCGATCCGCGGCCGCTCCTGGTGGCCAAGATCGAGAAGCCGGAGGCGGTGGATCGCCTCGAGGCCATCCTGGAGCGGGTGGACGCGGTGATGGTGGCGCGCGGCGACCTGGGGGTGGAGATGCGGCTCGAGGAGGTGCCGCTGATCCAGAAGCGGATCATCCACGCCGCCCGACGCGCGGGCAAGCCGGTGATCACCGCGACCCAGATGCTCCGCTCCATGGTGGCGAGCCCGCGGCCCACGCGGGCCGAGGCCAGCGACGTGGCCAACGCCATCCTCGACGGCACCGACGCGGTGATGCTTTCGGAGGAGACGGCGGTGAGCGCGTACCCGGTGGAGGCGGTGCGGGTGCTGGACCGGATCGCGCGCGCGGTGGAGCCCCACCTTCCGTGGGAGCGCTACCTCGAGGAGCGGCCGGAGGTGGCCGCGACCCGCGTCACGGCGGCGGTGAGCCACGCCGCGTGCTGGCTCGCCCGCGACGTGGGCGCCGCCGCCATCGTCGCCTCCACCACCTCGGGGGCCACCGCCCGGGCGGTGGCGCGGTTCCGCCCCCCGGTTCCGGTGGTGGCGCTCACCCCGTCGGTGGAGGTGGCGCGGCAGCTGGCGGTGTCGTGGGGGGTGGAGACGGCGGTGGCCCCCGCCGGGCTCCCGAGTGCCGAGGCGATGTTCGCCGCCGCCGAGCGGCTCATGCTCGAGCGCGGGCTGGAGCCGGGGCAGCGGGTGGTGGTCACCGCCGGCCTCCCCATGGCCGTTCCGGGCGGGACGAACCTCGTCCACGTCCTCGAGCTGGGCTCCGGAGGGACGTGAGGGGGCACGCCCGCCCGCCGTCCGGCGGGGCGCTGGCGGGCGGGGCGGCGGCCGAGGGGGCGCGGGCGCGCGAGACCCTTACGTTCCCTGCTCGATCGCGGCCGCGAGGGCGGAGTAGTCGGCGTCGCCGAGACCCATTTCCAGGGTCCTCTCCAGGATGCGGGCGATGCCGTCGAGTGCCGCGGTCTCCACCCCGAGCTCGTCCGCGACCCCGAGCGCGAGGCGGACGTCCTTGAGCAGGTGGCGGGCCGGGAAGTTGGCGGGCGTGAACCGGCGCGCGAGCATGTTGGGCAGCTTCCTGTCGAAGGTGGGGGCGTGGAGGGCGCTTGCGCGGACGGTCTCGACGTAGGCGTCCACGTCCACGCCCGCGCGCCGCACGAGGGCAAGGCCGAGCGCGTACGAGGCGGTGAGACCGGCGATGAGCTGGTTCATGGCCAGCTTCAGCACCGCCGCGTGGCCCACCGGGCCCACGAGGCGGGGGCGCCCGAGGTGGGCGAGGAGCGGCCGCCACCGGTCGTACAGCTCCGCCTCACCCCCGGCCATGACGATGAGCTCGCCGGCCGTCGCCTGGGGTACGGAGCCCAGCACCGGCGCCTCCAGGTAGCGGCCGCCCCCGGCCCGGACGGCGTCGGCGATCTCGCGGCTCTCGGCCGGACCGATGGTGCCCATCTGGATCACGGTCGCCCCGGCGAGCGCCGCGAGGGCCTCCGGGGCGAGCAGCGTGCCGCGGATGGCACCGGCGTCGGCGAGCATCAGCACCACGGCCTCGGCGCCACGCACCGCCTCGGCCGGGGTGGCGACCACGCGGGCACCGGCGGTGGCCAGCGGCTCGGCTCGCTCGCGGGTCCTGTTCCAGGCACGGACCGGGTACCCCGCGGCGAGGAGGCGGGCGCACATGGGGCGGCCCATCAGGCCGGTTCCGAGGAACGCGACGGCGGGCAGCGTCTCGGGCACGGTCACCTCCGTTCGTCAGTAGTCCGAGGTCATGATGAAGACCGGGACCCCGTCGAACCGCTCGTACTGCGGCCGGAGCCGCTCGGTGTTGTAGAACTTCTTCACGTCCACCACCTTCTTGCGGCTGGTGACCACCTCGATGGGGACGTCGTCGTACCGCCCGTTGCGGATGCTGACGAGCCTCCCGAAGGCGCCGTCGAGCACCAGGTCGAGCGCCAGGTTGCCGAACGCCATGGGGACGATGGAGTCCATGGCGTCGGGGTCGCCGCAGCGCACCAGGTACCCCAGCCGCTGGGCGATCACGTTCACGCGGCGGCCGCCGTTGAACTTCGGGGAGAGCCGCTTCAGCTCCCGCGCCACGATGTCGCCCACGCCCCCGAGCTTCCTGTGGCCGTAGGCGTCGCGCTCGTGGCTCTCGTACACCATGTCC
>CAYTTB010000019.1:0-43818 GCA_964440565.1 uncultured Thermoanaerobaculia bacterium | reverse complement strand
TGGCCCGAGCTGGTGAGGGCGAGCCCCCGACCCCCGGGTGCATTCTGGTGCATAATGTGCGCCCGGCGCCCGGCGCCGGCCGAGGAGGTGGGGCACATGACGGAGCGGCGACACGTGAAGGTGCTGATCATCGGCTCCGGCCCGGCCGGGCTCACCGCCGCGATCTACGCGGCCCGGGCGGGTCTCGATCCGGTGGTGATCGAGGGGATGCAGCCGGGCGGCCAGCTCACCATCACCACCGAGGTGGAGAACTTCCCCGGGTTCCCGCAGGGGATCCAGGGGCCCGAGCTGATGCAGAAGATGAAGGAGCAGGCGGAGCGGTTCGGGACCGGGTTCCTGTTCGACGAGGTGACCGGGGTGGAGCTGGGCGGCCGCCCGTTCACGGTGCATACCGGGAGTCACGGCGACCTCACCTGCGACGCCCTCATCGTGGCCTCGGGGGCCTCGGCGAGGCTCCTGGGGCTCGAGTCCGAGAGGCGCCTGATGGGGCACGGGGTGTCGGCGTGCGCCACCTGCGACGGGTTCTTCTTCAAGGACCGGAAGGTGGTGGTGGTGGGAGGGGGGGACACCGCGCTCGAGGAGGCGATCTTCCTCACCAAGTTCGCCACCTCGGTGACGGTGATCCACCGGCGCGACCGGCTCCGCGCCTCCAGGATCATGCAGCAGCGGGCCATGGCGAACCCGAAGATCGAGTTCGTGTGGAACGCGGTGGTGGACGAGATCCTGGGCGCCCCGGAGACGGGCGTCACGGGCGTCCGCCTGCGGGACACCAGGACCGGACAGACGCGGGAGCTCGCCACCGACGGCGTGTTCATCGCCATCGGCCACCGGCCCAACACCGAGATCTTCCGCGGTCAGCTGGAGATGGACGAGCAGGGGTACATCGTCACGGAGCCGGGCACCACCCGCACCTCGGTGGAGGGGGTGTGGGCCGCCGGCGACGTGCAGGACAGGGTGTACCGCCAGGCGGTCACCGCCGCCGGCACCGGGTGCATGGCGGCCATCGAGGCCGAGCGCTGGCTCGCCGCCCGGGGGATCGAGTGACGGGAATGGCGTGTGGAAGGAGCGCGTTCCCCGCGGGTGACGGGAGGAGCTCGCCATGATCACCTTCAGCGAGACCGCCATCGCCAAGGTCAAGGAGTTCGCGGCCCGGATGCCCGAGGCCGAGGGGAAGGACCTCCGGATCTTCATCCAGGGGGTCGGCTGCTCGGGGTTCGCCTACGGGTTCACCTTCGACGAGCAGCGGGACGGCGACACCGTCATCGAGGCGGGCGACATCCGTGTCCTGGTGGATCCGCAGAGCGCCCCCTACCTCCACGGGGCCTCGGTGGACTTCGTGGACGATCACCGCGGCACCGGCTTCACGGTGGACAACCCCAACACGCCCATGACGGCCGGGGGCTGCAGCTGCTCGGGCGGGAGCTGCGGCTAGGGCCGGACCGTGACCGACGTCCTCCCCATCGTCCGCCTCGGTCACCCCGCGCTCCGCCGGGTGGCCGAGCCCGTGCCGGAGGCCGCCCTGGGGACGGCCGAGCTGCGCCGGTTCGCGGAGCGGATGGTGCGCACCATGCTCGAGGGCCGCGGCGTGGGCCTCGCCGCGCCCCAGGTGGGCGAGTCCCTGCGCCTGTTCGCCTACTGGCTGCCGGGCGACGGCGGGAATCCCGAGCTCGAGCCGCGGGTGCTGGTCAACCCGGTGGTCCGGCCCGTGGGCTCGGCGCGGGAGGAGGACTGGGAGGGGTGCCTCTCCATCCCGGGGCTGCGCGGCCTCGTGCCCCGCCACGTCCGGGTCAGGGTGCGGGCGCTCACCGTGGAGGGCGAGCCCGTGTCCTTCGTCGCCGAGCGGTTCCACGCCCGGGTGATCCAGCACGAGCACGACCACCTCGACGGGATCGTGTACCTCGACCGGATGCGGTCGCTCAGGAGCCTCGCCTACGAGGAGGAGTGGGAGCGCTGGGTGCTCCCCGAGCTGGAGTCCGCGGGAGGGGGCGGGGCGCGCAGCACCTCCACCCGGTGACGGGAGAGGACGTCGGCGAGCCACCGCGCGACGAGCCGGTTGAGCTCCCGCTCCACGAGGAGGCGCTCGAGCTGCGGGCGTACCGCCTCGAGCGGCGGCGGCCGCTGCCCGCGGGCGGCGAGAGGCCGGACCACCTCCTCCCGGTAGGCGGCAGCGAGCTCCTCGTCGCCGATCTCCACCTGCGGCCGGAGCCGGGTCTCGACGTACGCCTCGACCACGGCGACGCGGCGGGCGAGCGCCTCCACCGCGGCGCGCGGGAACCCGGCGGCCGTGAGCGCGGCCTCGCCCCCTCCGGCCGCGAGGAGGGCGCGGAGGGAGTCTCCCACGTCCGCCTGCAGCTGTTCGCCCTCGAGGTCGCGGTAGGCGGCCTCCAGGCGTACCCGGGCCTCGAGGAGGTCGCGGGTGCCGCCCGGCACCCGCGCGGCGAGGCCGGTGCGCCGGGCCAGCTCCAGGTCGGAGGCGAGGATCGGGACGCCGTCCACCGTCGCCACCACGGCGTCCACGAGCCGGGCCGGGGGCGCCTGCGCGAGGGCGAGGAGGACGGCGAGCGCGACGGGCACGGGTGATACCATACACCGCGTGACGGTCACCGTCGGCCTGGCCCAGATCGCGACCCGCCCGGGCCGGATCCGGGAGAACCTCGAGCGCCACCTCGAGATGATCGAGCTCGCGCGCGAGCGCGGGCACGCGCTGGTGCTGTTCCCCGAGCTCTCGGTCTCCGGCTACCTGCTCGCGCACGCGGTGGGTGAGCTGGCGCTCGCGCCCGACGATCCCCGCCTCGACCCGCTCCGGCGCGCCTCGGAGCGGATGACGCTGGTGGTGGGGCTGCCGCTCCGGGAGGACGACGGCGGGGTGAGCAACGCGGCGCTGGTCCTCGAGGGCGGCGAGGCCATCGCGGTGCACCGGAAGCTGTACCTGCCCACCTACGGGATGTTCGACGAGGGCCGGTTCTTCGTGCCCGGCGACCGTCTCACGGTGGTGGAGAGCCGGCTGGGACGGTTCGGGATCCTCATCTGCGAGGACGCCTGGCACCCCTCCAACGCGGTGCTGCTGGCGCGGCGGCGGGTGGACGCGATGCTGGTGATCTCCGGCGGGCCGGCGGTGCTCGGCGCGGGGCCCATCCCCGAGTCCGGCCGGCGCTGGGAGTGGATCGTGGGCGCCACCGCGGTGACCACGGTGACGCCGGTGTACTTCGCCAACCGCACGGGCTGGGAGGAGGGAGTGCTGTTCTCGGGGGGCTCGCACGCGGTGGACGGCGCCGGCCGCAGGCTGTGCGAGCCCGAGTATCTCGCCACCGGCCTCTACGAGGCGCCCTTCGATCCCGAGCAGGTGCAGCGCACGCGCGACCTGCTCCCGCTGGTGGCGATGGAGCGGGAGGAGCTGTGGCGGCGGGAGCTGGAGGGCGGGCGGTGAGGGCGGAGCTCGAGCTCGACCTGGGGCTGGCGGCGCGGGCGCTCGCCCAGTTCCTGGCCGAGGAGCTCGAGGTGTCGGGGCTCGCCGGGTACGTGGTGGGCCTCTCCGGAGGCGTGGACTCGGCGGTGGCGGCGGCGCTGGCGGTGCGGGGGGTGGGTGCGCGGCGGGTGTGGCCGCTGGCGCTGCCCGGGCCCACCTCGAGCCCGGAGAGCCTGGAGGACGCGCGCCTCGTGGCCGACGCCCTCGGCCTCGACCTCGAGACGGTCCGCCTCGACCCGGTGGTGGCGCCCCTGGTGGAGCTGGTGGGCGCCGGCGGCGACCGGGTGCGGGTGGGCAATCTCCACGCCCGCCTCAGGATGGCGGTGCTGTTCGACCGGGCCAGGGCGCGCGGGGCGCTGGTGCTGGGCACGTCCAACAAGAGCGAGATCCTCCTCGGCTACTCGACCCTGTTCGGCGACTCGGCGGCCTCGGTGATGCCGCTGGGCGATCTCTTCAAGACCCAGGTGTGGGCGCTGGCGCGGTACCTCGAGCTCCCCGAGCGGGTGGTGACGAAGCCGCCCACCGCCGATCTGTGGCCGGGGCAGACGGACGAGGGCGAGCTGGGGTTCGGCTACACGGAGGCCGACGCGGTGCTGTACTGGCTGCACGAGCGCGGCGCCTCGCGCGAGGCGCTCCTCGGACGCGGCTTCCCGGAGCCGCTCGTGGACCGTGTCATCGCCGCCTACCGGAGGAGCCGGTTCAAGTGGCGGCCCACGGTGACGGCGCGCGTCTCCGCGAGCGCGGTGAACATCGACCGGATCCTCCCGCGCAACCCCGAGCCGTGAGTACCGGCGTCCTCTGGCTCGTGGCCACGCCCATCGGCACCGCCGAGGACCTGAGCCCGAGAGCGGTGCGGGTGCTCCGCGAGGCCGACCTGATCCTGGCCGAGGACACCCGGCGGACGCGGGCGCTGCTCGCCCGCTGGGGGGTGCCCGCGGGGCGGCGGCTCAGGGCCTTCCACGAGCACAACGAGGCGCGGCGGACCCCCGAGGTGGTGGCGGCGCTGGAGCGGGGTCTCGCGGTGGCGCTGGTGAGCGACGCGGGAACCCCGGTGCTCTCGGACCCGGGCTACCGGCTGGTGCGGGCGGCCCGAGAGCGCGGTCTCGCCGTGCTCTCGGTTCCGGGGCCCTCGGCGTTCACGGCGGCGCTCGCCGCCTCCGGCCAGCCGCCGCTGCCGGCGACGCTGGTGGGGTTCCTGCCCCCCCGCCGGGGCCGCCGGCGGGCGGCGCTGGAGGCGCTCAGGGACGCCCCGGGTACGCTGGTGATCTTCCTCTCCCCGCACCGGCTGCCGGAGGAGCTCGCCGCGGTGGCCGGGACGCTGGGCCCCGGCCGCCCGGCGACGCTGCTCGCGGAGCTGTCCAAGGTGCACGAGCGCGCGGTGACGGGGACGCTGGCGGAGCTGGCGGCCAGCTCCGAGGTGCACGCCCCCCGCGGCGAGTACGTGCTGGTGGTGGCACCGGGGGCCGCCTCCCGGACCGCGCCGGTGACGCCCGAGCGAGCGCGCGAGGTGTTCCGGCGAACGTCGCGGGGGGCGCGGTCGAGGGGCGAGGCGCTGCGGCGTGCCGCGGACGAACTCGGCCTCCGGCGGCGGGAGCTGGAGCGGCTTCTCGAGCGGGCGGTGGAGCCGTGACCGTGTGCTACCCTGAGAGATCGGAGGGAGGTGAGCCATGCGGGCGGGACGGATCGCGACACTGGTGATCCTCGGCGCGATGGCCGCCGGGTGCGGTGGCCACCCGGTGGTGGGAGTGCTCGTGCCGCGCACGGGGACGGCCGCGACCTACGGGGAGTCCGTGGAGAGCGGGATCCGGGTCGCGATCGCCCAGGCCCGCGAGCGCGGCGCGATGCCGTCCGGGTTCGAGGTGCTGTGGGAGGACACCGCCTCGGATCCCGGGACGGCCGTGGCCGCGCTGCGAAAGGCCGTGGAGGAGGGCGGGGCACGGCTGGTGATCGGCGGCGTCACCAGCGACGAGGCCAGGGCGCTGCTGCCGGCGCTGGAGGAGCTCGGGGTGATCTGCCTGTCGCCCTCGGCCTCGGCTCCGGGGCTGGCCAGGGAGAGCAAGCTGTTCTACAGGATCTTCCCCTCGGACGAGCTCGAGGGCCGGCGCGCCGGGCGGTTCCTGTTCGAGGAGCTCAAGAAGCGCTCGGTGCTGGTGGTGGCGGGCGAGAGCGAGTACGTCCGGGGGATCGAGCCCGAGTTCGTGGCCCAGTACCGCGACAACCTGGGCGGCACCATCGTGGGGCGGGTGGCGCTCGCCGAGCCGGGGTGGGAGGAGCGCCTGGCCGAGGCGCTCGAGGCCAGGCCCGAGGCGGTGTACATCATCGCCTACACGGACGAGATCGTCGCGGCCATCGAGCAGCTCAGGAAGCTCGGGTACGAGGGCGCCGTCTGCACCACCTCCGCCTTCTACAGCGGGACCGCCATCCAGGAGGGGGGCGAGGCGCTCGAGGGGGTGTTCTTCCCGCTCCCGCCGTTCGATCCCACCTCGGAGGACCCGCTGGTGCACGACTTCGTCAACCGGTACACCGACACCTACCAGCGCGCACCGGACGTGTTCGCGGCCCACGGCTACGACGCCATGCGCATCGCCCTCGAGGTGGCGCGGCAGGCCAGGCCGTTCGAGACGGCGGAGATCTCGAAGGCGCTCCACTTCAGCGAGTTCAAGGGGGTGACGGGCCCCATCCGGTTCGACGACTACGGCGAGGTCAAGCACTACCCCAAGATGTTCCTGGTCCACGACGGCAAGGTGGTGAGCTACGACCGCTACCTCAAGGAGCAGCGGCGCCGGATCATCAACGACCTGAGGGACCTGTTCGGCGCGGGGAAGTGACCGCGACGGCGGCATGACCACCCTGCGCGTGCTGTGGCGGCACCGTGCGCTGGTCGCGGTGCTGGTCCGCCGGGAGCTCGCCGCGCGGTACCGGGCCTCGCTCCTCGGCTTCCTCTGGTCGCTGCTCAACCCGTTGCTCCTGCTGCTCGTCTACACGGTGGTGTTCACCACCATCTTCACGCCGCGGATGGCGGGCGCCGAGCCGTACCCGCTGTTCCTCTTCGCCGGGCTGCTGCCGTGGCTGTTCCTCTCCGGGGCGCTGCTCGACGCAGCGGTGACGCTGGTGGACAACGGCCCGCTGCTGGCCAAGGTGATGTGCCCGCCGGAGGTGTTCCCGGCGGTGACCGTGGCGGCGCACCTCGTGCACCACCTGCTGGCGCTCCCCGTGCTGCTCGCGGCGCTCGTCGCGGCCGCCGTCGCGGGCGCGCACCCGTTCCCGTGGACGGTGGCGCTGCTGCCCCTGGGGCTGGTGCCGTGGGTGGTGACCGCCGGCGGGCTCGCGCTCCTGGTGAGCTCCCTGGCGGTGCACTTCCGCGACCTCCGCGACCTGGTGGCCAACCTCCTCAACCTCGCGTTCTTCGCCACTCCCATCATCTACACCCTCGAGGGTCTGCCCGAGGGGGTGCTGCGGCGGGTGCTCGGCCTCAACCCGCTGGCGGCGCTGGTGGAGGTCTACCGCGACCTCGCCTTCGCGGGCCGGATCCCCTCCCTGGCCACCTGGGCGGTGGCGGCGGGAGTGGGGCTGGCGGCGTGGGCCGCGGGGGCGGCGGTGTTCACGCGCCTCAGGGACACCCTGGTGGAGGCGGTGTGACGGGCGAGGTGCGGCTGGCCGGCGTGCGCAAGGTGTACCGCCGGTTGCGGGGCCGCGGTCGCCTGGCCTCGCTCAAGGGTGCGCTGCTCGGCGGGGATCTGCTGCGGGGCGGGCTCACCGAGGGGGTGGTGGCGCTGGACCGGGTGGACCTCGAGATCGCCCGTGGCGAGGCGGTGGCGCTGGTGGGGCCGAACGGCGCCGGCAAGTCCACGCTGCTCAAGCTGGTGGGCGGGATCCTCGCGCCCACCGAGGGGACGGTGGAGGTGGAGGGGCGCGTCACGGCGCTCATCGAGCTCGGGGCCGGGTTCCACCCGGAGA
Organism: uncultured Thermoanaerobaculia bacterium; assembly: GCA_964440565.1. GTDB lineage: Bacteria > Acidobacteriota > Thermoanaerobaculia > Thermoanaerobaculales > Sulfomarinibacteraceae > CAYTTB01. The sequence goes on along the minus strand of CAYTTB010000019.1, from coordinate 36,395 downwards.
TCACCGGCCGCGAGAACGTGCTCATCAACGGGATGCTCCTCGGGATGCGGCGGGAGGAGATCGAGGCGCGGATGGAGGAGATCGCGGCCTTCGCGGGGATCGGCGAGTTCTTCGACCTCCCGGTCCGCACCTACTCCTCCGGGATGTACGTGCGCCTGGGGTTCGCGGTGGCGGTGGCGGTGGACCCGGACGTGCTCCTGGTGGACGAGGTGCTGGCGGTGGGCGACGAGGCGTTCACCCACCGGTGCCTCGATCGCCTCGCCCGGATGCGGCGCGACGGCGTCACCATGCTGCTGGTCTCCCACGACCTCGACCTCGTCGCGCAGCTCGCCGACCGCGCCGTGTACCTGGACGGCGGCCGGGTGCGGATGGTGGGCCCGGCTCCGGCGGTGGTGGCCCGCTACCGCTCCGACGTCGCCGAGTCCGAGGCCGCCCCCCGGGAGGGGGTGCGGGTGATCGAGGAGGGGCGCCGCTGGGGCAACGGCGACGTGACGATCGAGGAGGTCACCGTGACCTCGGAGGGGCGCCGCGCCTCGGTGATCCCGTGGGGGGCGCCGTGCGAGGTGCGGATCCGGTACAGCGTGCACCGGCCGGTGGAGGACTTCGTCTTCGGGATCGCCTGGCATCGCGAGGGGGGGCCGCACGCGGCGGGCCACAACACCCAGCTCGACGGGGCGCGCCCCGTGCGCCTCGAGCGCGACGGCGAGGTGCGCTGCCTCTACCCGGCGCTGGAGCTCGCCCCGGGCCGGTACACCCTCGACGTGGCGGTGCACGCCGCGGACGGCCTCGCCTACGACTACCGGTGCGGCGTGGCGGCGGTGACCGTCACGGCGCCGGTGCCGTGGCCCGGGGTGTGGGCTCCGCCCCACCGGTGGGAGGGCGACGGCCCGGAGTGGGAGTGGCCGCGAGAGTTCCGGTGACCGCCGCGGCGGCGAGGGCGAGGAGGAGGCCGAGGACGAGGGGGCGCCGGTCGGCGGTCAGCAGCACCCGGTGCGAGCCCGCGGACACGCGGACCCCGAGCCGGCACAGGTCGACCCGTACCTGGGAGGCGGGGGCGCCGTCCACGCTGACGCGCCACAGCGGGCCCGGCGTCGTGTCGAGCACCAGCAGGCCGGGCCGGACCGCCTCCACCGCCACCTCCCAGCGTCCGGGGCGGCGGACGGTCACCCGGACCGTCCCACCACCCGGGCGTTCCACCCCGGCGGCGCCCGTCACCACGGCGTCCCTGCCCGGCCGTGTGGCGGGGTCCGCGAGCTGGCGCCAGGCCGCGGCCTCCGACGGGACCGCGATCACGCGCTCGGCCAGCCACGCCGCCGGGGCCGGATCGGGCAGCCGGTGCAGGACGACGGGCTGCCCGCCGGCCCGGGTCGCGATGCGCTCCACGCCGGATGGGCCGCCCGGAAGTGACCGCGGCACGAGGATCCACTCGATCCCGAGGTGGCGCGCGACCATGAGCCGCTCGCCGTCGGCCGCCCCCCGCATCCGGGCGGCAGCGGCGGCGACCCAGGCCGGCTCCAGCCCGTCGGGCGAGGGCTGCGCCCGGTACGAGATCCCGAACCGCTCGCCATACAGCGGCAGCAGCGCCGCCGCCATGCGGCGATAGTGGGCCGCCACCGGGTCGCGCCCGGTGACGGGGCCGGAGGGGACGGGAAGGTCCACCCACACCCGCGCCCCGGGGCCCAGGCGGCGCGCGAGCGGTGGTGGGTCGCTCCACGCCGACCACCGGTCCCAGGCCAGCGGCCAGCGGCTCCCGAGCACCGCCTGCACCGCCAGCGCGGGCAGCAGCAGCCGCGCCGGGTCCGCGGCCGCGGCGGCGAGCGGCAGCGCCGCCAGCGCCACGTCGGCGCGGAGGCGTCGGCTCACCGCCGCCGCCACCTCCGGCCGGCGGAGCGTGGCGGCGCTCGCGGGGTAGAGGCGGCCGAGGACGGCGGCGGTCCGTGTGGCGTCCAGCGACACGGCGGCCACGGGCACAAGTGCCGCCAGCGTCGCGGCGGCGAGGCGGCGGAAGGCGCGAGGCCGGTGCCGCGCCCTCGAGGCGCCGGCGGCGAGGACCGGGACGGCCGCGACCGCCGCGGGCAGGAGCAGCTTGATCGCGTAGCGGAACCCGGCGAGGGCGGGGAGGACGCGGGCGAGGGCGGTCACCACCCCGGGAAGGGCCGCGAGCGCCGCCCATCCCGCCGCCAGGACCGCCCAGCCCGGCCGGCGGCCCAGGCCGAGGGCGAGCAGCAGGAGGGCCACCGTGCCGACGTGGAGCGAGAGCTCGTACCGCTGCCACGGGAGCGAGGAGGCGGCCCACGAGCCCTCGGGGCCGGGCGGTGCCGGCGGGCCCAGGAAACGCGGGAGGACGAGCTCGGGCCATCGCTGGGGCCGGAACGCGTCCGCGGCCACGGCCGCGGGCGAGGAGGGCATCGCGGCCCGGCGGGAGACCGCGAGGACCCGGGCGGCGGGCAGCAGCAGCGGCGCCGCGAGCGCGGCGGCCAGGAGCGGGGCGGGTGCGGCGGCGGCGAGCTCGCGCGGGCGTCCGCCGGAACGGAGGAGAACGGCGGCGAGCCACAGCGCCCAGGTGAGGGCGGCGATCACCGGCTCGCCGGCCAGCCACTGCAGCGCGCCCAGCGCCGCGGCAGCGGCGGTGCGCCGGCGCGAGGGCGTCGCGGCCCCGGCGGCGACGATCCACGGGGCCCACGCCCAGGCGGCGGAGGCGTTGAGGAACGCGGCCTGGGAGAAGGCGAGGCCGGACCCGGCGAGGGCGATCGCCGCCGTGGCGGCGGTGCGTCGCGGTGCGCCGGCCGCGCGCGCGAGTCGTGCCGCCCCGAGCAGGAGGATCACGTGATGGAGGAGGAGATGGAGGGTCAGCGCGACGGGCGGCGCGAGGACGAGGAAGAGCACGGTGGCCGGGTAGAGCGCGCCCGCGTTGGGGTTCGCCGCGAGCGGGAGCCCCCCGTCGAGGAGGGGCTCCTCGAGGGGCAGGATGCCGGCCCGGACCTGATCGGCCCACTGGAGCCGCCAGCCGAGGTGATGGGAGAGGAGATCGCGGAGGAACGGGGTCCGGCCGCCGGCGAGGCCGGGGGCATGGAGCAGGACCAGCGTCACGGCAGCGAGGCCGAGCGCCAGGGGGGCACGTCGTCGGGGCCGCACGCCGACATGGTACATGTCTTGCTTGGGGATGGGCGTGCGGATGGACAGGGGAGCGCGCGAGGAGGGGTTCACCCTGGTGGAGCTCCTGGTGGTGGTCGCCATCATCGGGCTGCTGGCGGCGATCGCGGTGAGCTCCGTCACCTCGGCGATCCAGCGGGGGCGCCAGAAGCGCACCATGGGCGACCTGCACACGCTGGGCTCGGCGATCCAGGCGTACCAGGTGGACTTCGCCAGGTTCCCCGCCGTCTCCGGGAACGCCTCGCAGCTGGTCGGGCTGCTCACGCCCACCTACCTCAAGACGCTGCCCGAGGTGGACGGCTGGAACCGCCCCATCCAGTACGCCGGCAGCGCCACCGGCTACACCCTGATCTCGTGGGCGGCGGACGGAGCGCCCACCACGCCCTACCGGTTCGGGCCCACGACCAGCTTCGCCGACGACATCGTGTTCGTGGACGGGCAGTTCGTGCAGTGGCCCGAGGGGATGCAGCGGGACAGGTGACGTGGCGCGTCAGATCGGAGCGCGGCGTGTGACGCATGGCGGCACCTTCCCTCTCGGGCCGCACCGGATCGGGTGGCACGGATCTTGCTCCTTAGCGGTGCGGAGACGAAAGGAGGACCGTATGAGGAGACAGCGTGGTTTCACCCTCATCGAGCTGCTGATCGTGATCGCGATCATCGGCATCATCGCGGCGATCGCCATCCCGAACCTGCTGAACGCCATCAACCGCGGCCGGCAGAAGCGCACGATGGCGGACATCCGCACCATCGGGACGGCGCTGGAGGAGTACCAGATCGACTTCAACAAGTACCCCTACCCCGCTGCGGGTGACCAGAAGGCGTCCGCGTTCATCACCTACCTGCAGCCCACCTACATCAAGCGGCTGCCGACCCTGGACGGGTGGAACAACCCCATCGGGATCAACATCGACACGCAGCGGCTCGACTACACGATCTGGTCCATGGCCAAGGACGGCTCCGCCACCCTGGCCGCACCGGACGTCAGCCCGCTCGGGCCCACCACCGACTTCAACGAGGACATCGTCTTCTCCAACGGCCAGTTCGTGAAGTGGCCGGAGGGCATGCAGCAGTGAGCTGAGGCGATCCGCGACATCGTGCCGGGCGGGACGCGTCGTCCCGCCCGCTTCTTGTGTACCCTGGGCCCGTGCCCGGGATCGCCGTCGCCGCCCTCGCGCTCGCCCCGGCCTGGCTCCCGTGGGAGAGCTTCCCGTGGACCGCGCCGCTGGTCGCGGCGGTGGCGCTCCTGGCGCTTCCCTGGGGGTGGGCGCGGTGGCGCCCCCCGGCGGTGGCCGCGCCCGCGGCGGCGCTGGCCGCGGTCTGGGCCACGGCCGTCCTCGCCGTGGCGGGCGATCGCGAGGCCGCGCTCGGCCAGCTCGGCCTTCTCGCCGCGGCGGCCGCGGCCGGATGGCTGTCGGCGCGGCGGCAGCAGCGGCGGATCGTGTCGGCCGTGGCGGCGGGTGTCGCGCTCCTCGCCACCTGGGGCATCTACCAGGTCGCGTGGGGGTTCGCGGCCGCGGAGCGAGGGCTCGGCGCCCTCCCCGCGCCGCTGCGCGAGGCGGCCGCGTACCGGCTCGCCACCCGCCGGCCCTTCGCGGGCCTCGCCCTGCCCGGTCACCTCGCCGTCCTGCTGGCCACGGCGCTGCCGGTGCTGCTGGACCGCATCGCCCGGGGCCGCCGGCGCGCCGCCTGGGGCGCGCTGCTCGCGCTGGACCTCGTGGCCCTGGGGCTGACCCGCTCGCTGCTGGGCGCGCTCCTCGCGTCGGGGGTGCTGCTGGCGACGGCCCCGTCCCGGTGGCGGCGCCCCGCGGCGGCCGCCGCCGTGCTCGCGGTGGCCGCGGCCGCGGCCGTGCGCCCGGACCTTGTTCGCCTCGAGCCGTTCCTCCAGCGGCTCGACAACTGGCGCACCGCGGCGTGGGTGTGGTGGCACCACCCGTTCCTGGGGGTGGGCCCCGGCGGCCTCCGGCAGGCCTCCCAGCGGGTACCATTCGCGGTGCGGTCGGTCTCCGCCTACGCCCACGATCTCCCGCTGCAGGCGCTGGCCGAGCTCGGCCTGCCGGGGCTCCTCGTGCTCCTCCTGGCGGGCCGGGCGCTCGTGCGGCTCCTCCGGCGCGGGTGGGCGGTGGACCGGCCGCTGGCTCTGGCGGTGGCGGTGGTGGCGCTGCACAACCTTCTCGACTTCTCGCTGTACGTCTCGGGGGTCGCCCTCCCGTGGGCGGTGCTCCTGGGCCAGCTCCACGCCGAGGTCCGCGCGCGCGACCCGGCGCCCGCGCCGGCCCGTGGCCGGGCGGCGGCGGTGGCGGCGTGCGCCCTGGCCCTCGCGATGGCGGCGCTCGGGGCGACCTCGCGCACGCTGGAGGAGGCCGCCGCGGCCGCCCGCGAGCCGGCGGCGGCGGTGCGGGCGCACCGGCTGGCGCCGTGGCGGGCGGGGCCGGCGCTGCTCGCCGCCTCGCTGGTCGGGAAGGGGGACGGCGCCTCGCGGCTCGCCCGCGCCGTCCGCGAGCGGCTCCGCGTCGCCCGCTGGGCGCGGCCGGGTTCCGCCACGCTCGAGCTCGCCGAGGCGCGGGTGGACCTCCTCCTCGCCGATCCGGTGTCGGCGCTGGCGGCGGCCGAGAGGGCGCGCGAGCTCCGCCCGGGGTGGCGGCCCGCGGAGGCGATGGCGACGGCGCTTCGCCGCCGGCTGGAGGGGCGATGAGCTGGGCGGGTGCGTGGGGGATGGCGATCGCGGCGCTGGCCGCGGCGGGCGGGGCGCTCCTGCCGCCGCAGGCGCTGCCGGCGGCCCTGGCCGCGGCCCTCCTCGCGGCGGCCTGGGTGGCGGCGCGCGGCTGGCGCCCCGACGCGGTCGAGACGTGGCTGGCCGCCTGGCTGGCGTGGTGCGCGGCGAGCGCCGCCTGGGTCGCCGCCGATCCCCTGCAGGCGAAGGAACGGATCGCCGCCTGGACCGTGGCGCTGGTGGTCTTCGCCACCGCCCGGCGCGGCCGCCCCTCCCGGCCCGCGGCCTGGGCGTGGGCGGCGGCGGGCGCGCTCCTGGCCGTGGGGGCGGTGGCGGAGGCGGCCGCGATGCGGCTGCCGCGGGCGGGCGGCCTGGCCGAGAACCCCAACCTCGCCGCGCTGCTGCTGGTGGTCGCGGCCTGGGGGGCGTGGCCGGTGGTGCCCCGCGGGGCCCGCTGGGGCGCGGCGGCGGCCGCGGCGGCGGGTCTTCTCGCGACGGGCTCGCGCGCCGGTCTCGCGGCGGCCGTGCTCGCCCTGGCGGTGACCACCTCCGGGCGCTCGCGGCGGCTGCTGCCGCTCGCGCTGGCGGCGGCGGGGGCGCTCGTCGCGTGGCGGCTCGCGGTCCATCCGGACCCGTACGCGTGGCGGCGGCCCCGGCTGTGGGCGGCCGCGGTACGGGTCGGGCTCGAGCGCCCCCTCACCGGCGCCTCGCCGGGCGGGCTCGAGGAGGCGGCCTACCGCCACCAGCTGGAGGAGCCCACCACGCTGGCCCGCTGGGAGAAGCTGCCCACCACCACCGAGTCGACGTTCCTCGTGCCGCTGGCCGAGAGCGGCGTGCCGGGTGCCCTCCTGGTCCTCGCGGCGCTGGCGGCGGGCGCCGTGGCGCTGCGCCGGGCGAGACCGGGACGGTACCGGGCGGCGGGCCTGGTCATCGCCGGCACGTTCCTGGCGGTGCACGACCTCTCGCCGGTTCCCGTGGCGCTGTGGGCGGCGGCGTGGGTCGCGGGGACCGCGATGCCGTTGCCGTGTTCCCGGTCGGCGCGCCCGCGCGGTCGCGCGGCGGTGGCGGTGGTCCTGGGCTCGCTCCTCGCCTGGGGGCTCGTCCGGCCGGCGGCGGCGAGGGCCGTCCTGTGGGAGGCCCGGCTCGAGCCGGGGGAGGCCGCCGCCGCCCGGCGCGCGCTGGAGCTGGAGCCGTGGTCGTGGCCGGCGGTGGAGCGCCTTCTCGACGCCGCCCGGGCGCGCGGGCTGGAGGGAGCGCTGGCGCGAGTGGCGCTGGCGCGGCGCCTGGTGCGCCTCCACCCCGGCGACCCGGTGGCGTGGCGGCGGCTCGGCACGGCGCTGCTGGCCGGTGTCGAGCGCGTCGGCCCGTTCCCGGGAACGCTCGCGGCCGCGCGGGAGGCGCTCGGCCGTGCGACGGCGCTGGCGCCGCACGACCCCTGGGGGTGGCTGGCGCTGGCCCAGCTCGAGCGCGCCGCCGGGAGGGCGGGGCGGGCCGCGGCGGCGGCCCGCCGGGCGGTGCGCGAGGAGCCGGCGTTCGCGCGGGGGTGGGCGTTCTTGGCGCGGGTGGAGCTCGACCGGGGCCGTGTGGAGGCGGCGCGTGCCGCGGCGCGGCGGGCGCGCTCGCTCGCCGGCCGGGCGCGCGGCCGGGTCCTCTCCCGCTACGAGCGCGCGCTGGTGACGGTTCCGGCGTGGCAGCTGGAGCGGCTCGCGGAGGCGCTCCGGTGAGGCGGACGCTGCCCCTCTGGTGGGTACCGCTCCTGCTGCTGGTCCTGCCGCTTCTCGGCCTCATGCCGGCGCGCCGGGATCTCGGCGAGTACTTCGTTCCCATCCGCCGCCACACCGCCACGCTGGCCGAGCTGGGCGAGCCGCCGTGGCTCAACCGGTGGAACGGGTGCGGCGAGCCGTGGTTCGCCAACCCGCAGACGGGCGTGCTCTACCCGCCGGCCTGGCTGTGGCGGGCGCTGCCTCCCCGCTGGGCGCTCACCCTCGAGGTCGCCCTGCACCTCGCGTGGCTCGCGCTCGGGGCGGGCATCCTGGTGGGCCGGCTCGGCGGCGGCGCCGCCCAGCGGCGGGTGGCCGAGGTCACGGCGTGGTCGGTGGGGCCGGTGCTCTCGCTCCTCGACGTGCTGAACAACCTGGAGACCCTCGCCTGGCTGCCCTGGGTGGCGCTCGCGGCCACGCTGCGGGGGAGGTGGCGGGTCGCGGCGATGGCCGCGGCGGTGGCGGGTGCGTGGCTCGGGGCGGAGCCGCAGCTCTGGGCGCTCGGGGTGGCGCTGGTCGTGGCGTGGCGGTGGCGGGAGCCGGAGGTGTGGGCGGGGGCAGCGCTCGGCGCGGCGCTGGTGGCGGTCGAGATCGTGCCCTTCGCCGCCTGGGTGCTGGGCGGGGACCGGGGCGCGGGGGCCCCGGCCGGGGCGATGCTCGCGGGTGCGGTGCCGCCCTCCGGGTGGCTCGGTCTCCTGGTCCCGGGCGTCGCGGGCGGCAGCTACCTGGGCTCCCTGTTCGTGGGCGCCCCGCTGCTCGCCGCCGCCGCCCTCGGCGTCGCCCGGCGGCGGGCGCTGGGGGTGGGCGCCGCGGCGTTCGCGCTCCTCGCCTCCCTGCCGGAGCTCGGCGGCGGCGACCTCTACCTCGCGATCACGGGCCGGCTCGTCCGTTACCCGGCGCGGTTCGCCGTGCCGGCGGTGGCGCTGCTCCTCGCCGCGGCGCTGGCCGGCTGGCGACGGTGGATCGAGGGCGGGGGCCGTGCGGCGACGGCCGCCGCGGGGGCGGCCTCGACGGCGGCGGCGCTGATCGTGGGCCCTCCGGCCGGACGCGCGGCGGCGGCGGTGCTGGGAGGACTCCTGCTGGCGGCGGCCTGGCGTCCGCGGGCGCGCGCGCTCCGGTGGGCCGCCTGGGGGGTCGCGGCGCTGGCCGCGGCGGTGGCGGGCGCCGGCTCGCTCGCCCCGGCCCCCGAGAGCGAGGTGGTGGCGGGGCCGGCGTGGCCGGAGGCGGTGGCCGCCGGGCGCCTGTACGCGCCGCCGCCCCTCGGCCCGGCGGCGGCGCGGCTCGCGGCCTCGCGGGAGCTGCGCCGCGCGTGGCCGGTGGGGTACGCCAACCTCCCCGGGATCGAGACCGTCCGCACCGACGCCCCGGTCGCCGATCGCGATCTGGCAGCGCACCTCGCACGGGCGGACGCGGGGCCGCGGGGCCGGTGGTGGGTGGACGCGCTCGGGGCGCGGTGGGTCGTCCTCGCGGTGCCGCCGCGCGCGCCGGGGCTTCTGCCCCGGGCGAACCGGCACGGCCTGTGGCTCGCCGAGAACCGGTCCGCGATGCCGGTGGTGGGCCTCTACGCCCGGCGCCCGCAGCCCGGCGAGAGGCCGCGGCCGGTGCCGGGTCTCGTGACCGTCGTCCGGGGCGACGGTCGGGTACGGGTGCGCACGGCCTCCGGGCGGGCGGGGGTGCTGTGGATGGCGGCGCCGCCCGACCCGGGGTGGCGGTGGGCCGTGGACGGCCGCCCCGTCGTGGCCGGGAACGGACCCGGCGCGCTGCAGTGGGTGGTGGTGCCCCCGGGATGGCGGGAGGCCGAGATGGTGTACCGTCCTCGGGGCCTTCCGGCCGGCGCCGCGGCGAGCGGCGCCGCGGCGGCGCTGACGCTGGCGCTCGGGGTCTGGGGATGGAGGCGCCGATGAACGTGGTGGTCGTGCTGCTCTTCTTCCTGTCGGGGGCGACCGCGCTCTCGGGCGAGGTGGTGTGGATGCGCCTGCTGGGGCTGGTGGTGGGCAACACCACCTGGGCCGCGAGCGCCGTGGTCACCGCCTGGATGGCGGGTCTCGCCCTGGGCTCGTGGCTCGGGGGGCGTCTCGCGCCGCGCACGCGCCGGCAGCTGCGCTGGTTCGCGGCGGCGGAGGGGGGCGTGGCGGCGTTCTACCTGGCGTCGCCGGCCGTGCTCCGCCTGCTCGAACGCCTCGGGACGCGGCTGGGTCCGGACCTGTCCGGGCATCTCGGCGCGGCGCTGGCCGCGCGGTTCGCGCTCGCCGTGGCGGCACTGATCGTGCCCACGACGCTCATGGGGCTCACGCTGCCGCTCCTGGTGGAGCGGTGGCGGGGGTCGGGGCTCTCCGCCCGCACCGCGCTGCTCTACGGGGGCAACACCGCCGGCGGGGTGGCGGGCGTCGTGGCGGCGGCCTACCTCGGCCTCCCCGTGGCGGGCGCCAGCGGCACGCTGGCCGCGGCGGCGATGGTGGCGGGTCTGACCGCCGCCGCCGCGGTGGGGGTGGAGCAGCACGTCCCGGCGGGCACCCCGGCACCGCCGGAGGGGGGCGGGGGCACCGCGGGCTGGTGGCGCTACGGGATGGCGGTGGCGGCGATGGGGAGCGCGGCGCTTCTGGCCGAGATCGCCTGGGTGCGGGTGCTGGTGCTCCACCTGGGCTCGCGGGTGTACACCTTCTCGCTCGTGCTGGCGCTCTACCTCGCCGGTCTTGCGGCGGGCGGGCTCGCCGCCCGCTGGCTCGCCCCGGGCGCCCGGAGCCGGCGCCTCGCCCTCGCCTGGGCGCAGCTCGGCGCCGGAGCGGCGGTGCTCCTGGGTCTGGCCGTGCTGGGGCGGTTCGAGGGCCTGCTGGCCTGGCTCGGGGTCGCGCTCCGGGCTCGGGCCTCCTTCGGCGGGGTCGAGCTCGTCGCCGCCCTCGCGGTGGCGGCGGCGATCCTGCCGGCGACCGTGCTCTACGGCGCGAGCTTCCCGCTCGCGGTGGGGGGCGACCCCGCCCCGGCGACGGCGGGCGGCGCGGCGGGCCGGGTGAGCGCGGCCAACACGCTCGGGGCCATCGCCGGGGCGGCGCTGGCTCCGGTGGTGCTCGGGAGCGTGGGGGTGCAGCGGACGCTGCTCCTGGTCGCGGCGGTGCACGCGGCGGCGGCGGTGGGCGTGGCCGGGGGGCGCCGCCGGGCGCTCGCGGGGGCGGGGGTCCTCCTCGCGGCCGTGGCGGGGGTGTGGCTGGCGGTGCCGCGGGAGTGGGTGCTGCGGCGGGCCGTGGCGGGGGAGGCCGGGGAGGTGCTGACGCTCGAGGAGAGCCTCACCGCGACGGTGATCGTGCGCCGGGTCCGCGACGCCCGCGGTACCTGGCTCTCGCTCGAGCTCAACGGGGTGAACGTGGCCGGCACCTCGCCGGAACTGCTCGCCATCCAGCAGCTGCAGGGCCACCTTCCGTTGCTCCAGCACCCCGATCCCCGCCGGGTGCTCCACATCGGGCTGGGCACCGGCGCCACCTGCTGGGCCGTGTCGCGCCACCCCGTGGAGCGCATCGACGTGGTGGAGATCGCGCCGGAGGTGGTGAAGGCCGCGGACCGGTACTTCCGCGAGCTCAACCACGGTGTCCTCCACGACCCCAGGGTGCACGTGATCCTCAACGACGGCCGCAACTACCTGCTCGCCACCAGGAAGCGGTACGACGCCATCCTCTCGGACTCCATCCACCCCGTCTACGCCGGCAACGGCACGCTGTACACCGAGGAGTACTTCCGACTCTGCCGCGAGCACCTGCGGCCGGGCGGGGTGGTCTCCATGTGGCTGCCCATGTACTCCCTCACCCGGGAGAGCTTCCTCCGGATCCTCTCCGCCTTCCGCCGCGTCTTCCCGCGCACCGCCGTGTGGTACGACCTCTCGGTCCCCAACGAGTTCACCGTGGTGACGGGCGTGGCCGAGCCGGGCCCCATCGAGCTCAGGTGGGAGGCGCTCGCCGACCCGCGGCTGGATCCGTCGCTCGCCATCGCCGGCGTCCACCGGCCCGAGGACCTCGCCGCGCGGCTGCTCCTGGGACCGAAGGAGGTGGCGGGGCTCACCGCCGACATCCCGCCGGAGATCGACGACCTCCCGTACGTCGAGTACGTCTCCGGAAGGCTCCTCGACCGCGACCGCTCGTGGCTCGACAACTTCCTGCTGCTCCTCGCCTTCCGTGCCCGGCTCGACCCGTTCGCCGGGGCGCCGTTCCCCTGGCCGGAGGTCGTGGCCCGACGGGACACGGCCCTCCGCGCTCACGGGCGCGCGGTCAAGGCGCGGCTGGCGGCCTCACCGTAGAGCTCCACGAGCCCCTCGGCGGTCCTGGCCCACGAGCGGCCCGCCACGCGCGCGAGGCCGCGGCGGCGGAGCCTCCCGGCGAGCCCGGGCTCGGCGAGGAGACGTCGCACCGCCTCCGCCCACGCGGCGGGGCCCGCCGCCGGGGGGAGGTACAGCGCGGCGTCCCCCCCGGCCTCGGGGAGCGCGCCGGCGGCGGTGACCACCGGGACCGCCCCGTGCGCCTGGCCCTCGAGCGCCGGCAGCCCGAACCCCTCCCACAGCGAGGGCAGGAGCACGGCGTGGGCGCGGCGGTAGAGCTCCGTGAGCTCGGCCTCCGGCACCACGCCGGCGAGCCGGACGCATCCCGCACCGCCCCCGGCGGCCCGCCGGACGGCGGGATCGGCCGCGGCGGGCCCCGCGATCACCAGCGGCGGGAGGGTGGCGGCCTCGGGGCGACGCCACGCCTCGAGGAGCAGGCCGAGCCGCTTGTGCGGGTCGGCGCCGCCGACGTAGAGGACGTGGTCGCGCGCCGCTCCCGAGGCGGGCGCGGGTGGATCGACCCCGTTGGGCACCACCCGTACCCGCTGCGGCGGGATGCCCAGGGCGTGGATGGCGTCGCGGGCCGTGGCGCGGGAGACGGCGTGGACCAGGGTGGCGCGCCGGTAGGTGGCGAGGCGCTGGACGGCCCGGCGGCGCACCCGCGCCGATGGGATCGCCTGCGGGTGGCGCAGCGGGGTGACGTCGTGGAGGGTGGCCACCACCGGGACCGGGATCCCGGGCGCGACCCCCCACGCGGGGAGGTGGAGCACCTCCACGGGGTGACGGCGCAGCGTCCACGCCCAGGCCAGGCCATCGGCGAGGAACGCCCCCCGCCGGGGGCGGCGGAGATGGACGACGGCCGCCGCCCGCCGGTACCATCGCTGGGGGAGGTCGCGGTCACGGTGGACGAACAGCACCACCTCGAGGTCGTCCCGCTCGAGAAGGGCGTCGGCGAGGGCGCGCGCCACGCGGCCGAGCCCCCGGAGCGGGTCCAGCACCGCGGCGCGCGCGTCGAGGCCGAGGGTGATCGTCATGCCGTTCCAGGATAGGCCCGCCTGGGGGATCGTGATACCCACGGTGGGCCGGAGCTCCCTGCTCCCGGTCGCGGTGGAGCGCGCAGCCGCCACGGGGGGTACGGTCGTCGTGGTCGTGGACGGCGACCCCGGGCCCGGCTGGTCACCGCCCGCCGGTGTGACGGTGGTGCGCACCGGAGCGTCGCTGGGCTACGGCGGGGCGTGCAACCTCGGCGCGGGGGCCGTGGGCGGCGAGCTGCTCCTGTTCCTCAACGACGACGTGCTGGTGGGGCCCGACCTCCTCCACCACCTCGAGGGGCAGCTCGCCGACCCCGGCGTGGGTGCGGTGACCCCCGACGTCTGGAGCGTGCGCCTCGGGCGGAGCGAGGCGGGCTGCACGGTCCGCTGGCGGCGCGGCCTGCTCGACACCGCGCAGGGGCCGCTCCGCACCACGGGGCAGGTGGGGTATCCGTGCGGCGCGGCGGTGGCCCTCCGGCGGGCGGTCTTCGAGGGGCTCGGCGGGTTCGACACGCTGTACGCGCCGGGGTACTGGGAGGACGTGGACCTGGGGCTCACCCTCGCTCGCCTCGGCCTCGCGACGGTGGCGGTGGCCGAGGCCCGGGTGGAGCACCGGCACGGGGCGAGCTTCCCGGCCCCGGGCTCGCCCCCGGTGCGGCGGCTGTACGAGCGGAACCGGCTGCTCGCCTCGGTGAAGTTCGCCCCCGCCGGGGCGGTGCCGGGTGTGCTGGCGGTCGCCGCGGCGCGGGCGGCGCGGCACGCGCTCCGGGACCGGCCCGCTGCCTCGGGAGCTGCCGCCGCCATGCGGCGGCTCGGCCCGGCGCTCGGGGCACGGCGGCGGCTCCGGCGCCTGATACGGGGGTGGGGAGGGGTGGGGTGACCTCCTCGCCTCCCGAGCTCGCCGTGGTGATCGCCACCCGCGACCGGGCCGCCGCGCTGGAGGGCGCCCTCGCCAGCGTCCTGGCCCAGCGGGGGGCGGCCGTCGAGGCGATCGTGGTGGACGACGGGAGCACCGACCGCACCCCGGAGCTCCTGCGCCGGCTGGCGGCCGGGGACGGACGGGTGGTGCCGGTCGCGGCGGGCGGCGTGGGCCGCTCCGCGGCGCGAAACCTGGGCCTCGAGCGGGCGCGGGCGCCGTGGGTCTCGATCCTGGACGACGACGACCTCCTCGCCCCCGCCTTCGCGAGGGTGATGCTGGCCGCGGCGAGGGAGGGTGGGGGCGCGGCGGTGAGCCGCTGGGCGACCTTCCACGCGCCTGTCACCGAGCCGGTGGCGGTGGCGGACCTGCGCGCCGACCCGGAGCGGTTCCGCCTCCGCGAGGACCCCTGGGGGCCGCTCCCTCGCAGGCTCACGCCCGAGGACCTGTTCGCCCGGACGTGGTTCCCCGTCAACGCGGCGGTGGCGCGGCGCGAGCTGCTGCTCGAGCTGGGTGGCTTCCCGGCGGGGATGGAGCGGGCGGAGGACCACCTGCTCTGGCTGCGGCTGGCGGCGCGGCTGGGCTCCCTGCCCGTGGTGCCGCGGGTGCTCGCCTACGTCCGCGAGCACGGGGAGCGGTCCACCCGCGACCTCGGGGGGATGGCGCGGGGGACCGTCGCGGCGCTGGAGACGATCCTCGTGGAGCACCCGTGGCTGCGGCGGCGGGTCGGCCGGGCCGCCGTCCGTCGTCGCCTGGCGGCCCTCCACCGGGAGGTCGCCTACGCGGAGCTCCTCGCGGGGCGCAGGGGGCCCGCGCTGCGCGCCGCGGCCGCCGCCGTGCTCCGGCACCCGCTCGAGCTCAAGGCGTGGCTCTACCTGGCGCTCGCTCCCGTCCCGGGGATGTACCGCGCACTTCGCCGGAGAAGGGCGAGGTAGGCGCCGGGCCCCGGGGAGAGCCGGACGGCCGCGTGCGAGGGGCGGAGGAAGGGTCGGGCGCGATCCGGAACAGCGCCACGCCACCCCAGCGGAGGACGAGCCGGAGCTCGGGTGGCGGCTTCGCGCGGCCGGCGTACACGGCCGCGATCCACTGCCCGTAGCGGCGCGTCAGCTCGGGCGTCGGGCGTCGCGGCGGCCAGCGGAGGAGCAGGTAGAGGTCTCCGCCGCGGCGGGCGACCGCCCGGGCGAGCCGGAGGACGCGCTGCGGGTCCGGTGGGAGCGAGTACGGGTAGGGGCTGAACGAGTAGGTGGTCCGTCCGGTGAGGTAGGTCAGGTCCACCGTGTCCTCGCCCAGCACGAGAGCCCGCTCCGGAAGGATCGCGGCGACCCGTCTGGCGCCGGGCTCCAGCGCGGTTCGGGGCGTCGCAGCCCGCGGCCACGGCGACACCGCCGCTCCCACGGCGATCACGGCGAGGGCGAGGGTGCGGAGCCCGGAAGGGCCCGGTCGGCGGGCGGCCGTGGCCGCGACGGCCACCGCCACCGCGGCGGCCGCGATCGCGGGTAGGAGGAGGCGGCCGTCGAGGGGATCGAAGTGCCGCAGGCAGCGGGCCGTCGCCGTGGCGCCCAGGTAGGCGAGACCCCACAGTGCGGGCGGGAGGGCCGCGCCGCACCGCCGACGGTCGCCGAGCCTCCCGGAGAGCGCGGCGACGGCGGCGGCGCCGGCGAGGGCGGCGGGCCACCACGCCGCCATCCCGCCGTCGCGGAGGAGGGCCGTCGCGGCCTGGCGGAGCACCGCGAGGAGCGGCTCTTCGGCGGGCAGCCGCGGCGGTCCGAGCGGTCCCGACCCGAGCCGGAGGTTGCGGATCACGAGGAGCGCCGGGAGGGGGATCGCACCTGCGGCGAAGGCGAGGACGGACGCGAGACGGTGCCGGTGCCCGCGTCCCGGAAGGAGGAGCGTGGCCGCACCGAGCGCGAGCGCGGGCCACAGGGCGTAGCGCACGCCGAAGGCCGCGCCGGCGACCGCGCCCGCGACCGCGGCGGAGAGCGCGCCGCGCGAGGATCGCGCTGTGGCGATGGCCGCCGCCGCGGCCAGCCAGAGCGCGGTGCCGAGCCCGTCGCTCCAGGCGGTTCCCGCCGCGGTGCGCAGCGCCGGGCAGGAGGCGAGGAGCGCGGCGGCGAGGAGGGCGCCCTCCGGCCCCGCGAGCCGCCACGCGAGCAGGGCACCCGTGGCCACCGCCAGCGCTCCCCCGAGCGCCGCGACGAACCACGCGGCGGGCAGGCCGTCGAGGCCCAACGCGAGGGCGGCGGCTACCGCCAGGGAGAACCCGGGGGGCTGGGCGGTCTCCGGAGCCGACGCCACCACCCGGTCGGGAAAGGTCGGGGCGTTGTACCCCGGGGTGTGGTGGCGGTACCGGTGCTCCGCGCGCAGTGTCCGTGCGAGGTCCACGTAGTGGTACGAGTCGTTGGTGACGCCCCCTCCGGTGGCGAGGGAGCCGACGCCGGTCGCGAGTGCGGCGGCGGCGACCGCCGCCGCGGCCAGCCAGCGGGGAGGCCGATCAGCCACCACCGCCTCCCGCCCGCCGTCGTTCCCAGAGCTCCCGCACCCGCGCGGGGAACGACACGACGAGGCCGACCGCCAGGCCCGAGCCCGCGGCGCAGGCCAGCGCGGCGGTGGCCGCGGCCAGACGATCCGTCGCGCGCGGCGTGACGAGGGCCGCGACCAGGGCCGCGGGCGCCGCCCCCGCGGCCGCCCCGAGCGCCGTCTCGGCCGCCACCCTCCAGGTCGCGAAGGGGAGGTGGCGCATCTGGGCGGCCACGAGGACCGCACCCTCGCCCACCACGAGCGCCGCCGCGAGCGCGGTGGCGACGCCCGGAAGCCCCCACTGCCACGCTGCGGGGACGCCGGCCAGGAGGAACAGGGCGGCCGCGGCGGCCAGGGCACGGAGGCGCGGGGCCGCTCTGCCGATGGCGTAGAGGGCCTCGACGCCCGGCAGGAGCAGGAGCGAGACGCCGAACGGCACGGCGAGGAGGCGGAGCACGCGGGAGGCCGCGGGGGCCACCTCGGGAACCCAGGCGCCGAGGAAGGCAGGCCCGGCCACCAGGAGGGCGGCGACCGGCGCCGCCACGAGGACGCCGGTCGCCCGTGCGGCCGTCCGCAGCACGCGGGCAGCCTCCTCCCGGTCGTCCGTGCCCCAGAGGCGGGCGGTCCGTGGCAGGAGGAGCTGGGTGAAGGCCACGACGAAGGAGCGGAGCATCTCGAGGAGACGGGCGACGACGGCCCACGCGGCGGCGGCCGCGGGCCCCACGGCGACCGAGACCAGCACCGTCCCTCCACCCAGCAGGGCGAGCTCGAGCAGCCCCGCCGCCGTGCGGGTCGCGCCGTAGGCGAGCATGCTCCTTCCGAGGGGCGTGAGGCGCGGCGCCCGCCGCGCGGCGTACCCCCGCGCGGCGCGCCACGCCCCGGCGACGAGCACCACGCTGGCCCCGGTGACCGCCGCCGCGAGCGCCGGGAGCGAGGGGCCGAACGCGCTCAGGGCGGCCACGGCCAGCCCCGCCCAGGCGAGCTGGCGCCCGGCGACCAGGAGGTTCCGCTCGAGCCAGCGCTCCTCGGCCGTGAGCGCGGCGAGGGCCGGTCCCGAGAACAGCGCGATCCCCGCCGCGAGCCCGAGAAGGACCACGGTGCCTGCGAGCTCCGCCGGCCCGGCGGCGGCACGCCAGCGCCCGGGCGGCATCGCCGCCACCAGGGCGGTGGTGACCGCGACGACGAGCAGCGACCAGGTGAGGATGTGGAGCGCCTGCCCGACGATCTCCCGCGCCGTCGCCGAGCTCGCGCCCGCGCCACGCCCCAGCGCCTCGGCGAGCCACCGCTGGACCGAGGTGCCGACGCCGAGCTCCGAGAACGAGAGCGAGAGGGTGATCACGCCCAGGGAGGCCCAGACCCCGAAGCGGGAGGGGCCGAGACCGGCGAGGAGGAACGGCGTGAGGAAGAAGGCGATGGCCGCGTTGAGCGCCACCAGCGCCCAGCTCGAGGCCACGTGGCGGAGCGTGAACGGCGTGCCCATCGTCCCATGGTACCCGCGGCCCGGGTCGCCCGCGCTGCTAAGCTCGGCGCGTGAGGGTCGTCCTCGACGGCAAGGCGCTCGGGGGGGTGCGGACCGGGGTGGGCCGGTACGTGGAGGGGCTCCTCCTGGGGCTTGCGGCGCTGGACCTCGGGGGCGACCGGGTGGAGGTGGCGCGGCCGCGGCGCGCGGGGAGCACCCTGGCGTGGACCGCCTGGGGGCTGCCGCGGGCGGCCCGGGGGGCGGACCTGCTCCACTGCCCGTTCTACTACGCCCCCCCCGCGGCGCCGTGCCCGGTGGTGGTGGCGGTGCACGACCTGTTGCCGGTGACGCACCCCGAGTGGTTCCGCCCGCGCCGCGTCAACCCGATCCGCCTGCTCCTGCCCCGCTCGGCGCGGCGGGCCGCGGCGGTGGTGACCTTCGCCACCGCCACCGCCGAGGCGCTGGAGGCCGAGTGCGGCGTGGCCCGGGAGCGGGTTCGGGTGATCCCGCACGGGGTGGACCACGGGCGGTTCAGGCCGCCCCCGCCCGCAGCGGTGGCGGCGGTGCGGCGCCGGCTCACCGGCGGCCGCCCGTACCTCCTCCAGCTCGGCGCGGTGGAGCCGCGCCGGGGGGCGGACCTGGCGCTCGAGGCGGCGGCGGCGGTGCGGCGCCGGCTCGCCGACCTCGAGCTGGTGCTGGCGGGGCCGGACCGCGCGCCGGTTCCGGGGCTCGAGGCCGCCCCGCCCTGGGTCCGCCGGGTGCGGTGGGTGGAGGAGGGCGAGCTGCCGGCGGTGTACGCCGCGGCCGAGGCGGTGCTGGCGCCCTCGCGCGGCGAGGGGTTCGACCTGCCGGTGCTGGAGGCGCTGGCCTCGGGCGCGGCGGTGGTGGCGTCGGACATCCCGCCCCACGTGGAGCATTTCGGCGAGGCCCTCGCCATCTTCCCCTCGGGCGATGCGGAGGCGCTGGCGGCGGCGGTGCTCGGGGTGCTGGAGGACGGGGAGCGCCGGCGCCGACTGATCGCGGCCGGGCTCGAGCGGGCGGCGCGCTTCACCTGGGAGCGCTCGGCGGCCGCCCACCTCGCGCTGTGGCGGGAGGTGGCGGGGTGAGGGTGGGGGCGGTGGTGGTGAGCCACGAGTCGGCGGCGGACCTGCCCGGCTGCCTGGAGGCGCTCCTCGTCCAGGAGCCGCCCCCCCGCGTGATCGTGGTGGACAACGGCTCCTCGGACGGGTCGGCCCGGCTCGTCAGGGAGCGGTTCGGCTCCCGGGTGGAGCTCCTCGATCTGCCAGGCAACACCGGGTTCTCCGGGGGGTGCAACCGCGGCTACGCCGCCCTGGGCGCGGTGGACGCGGTGGCCACCGTCAACCCCGACGTGCGCCTGCGGCCGGGGGCGCTGGCGGCGGCGGCGCGCTGCCTCGAGGCGAGGCCGCGGGCGGGGGCGGCGGCACCGCTGCTGGTGCGGGAGGACGGGGCCACCGTGGACTCGGCGGGCCAGTGCCTGGCGCCGTGGACCCTCGAGGTGCGCGACCTGGGGTACGGACGCCCGCTCGTGCCCGCGCTCGAGACCCCCCGCCCGGTGCTCGCGGCGTGCGGGGCGTTCGCGGTGTACCGGCGCGCGGCGCTGGAGGCCGTGCGGGAGGACGCCGGCCCCTGGGCGGAGTCGTTCTTCTGCTTCTGGGAGGACCTGGAGCTGGGGTGGCGGCTGTGGAACCGGGGGTGGGAGGTGTGGCGGTGCCCGGAGGCTCTCGCGGTGCACCGCCGCGGCGGCGGCGCGCCGCCCGGAACGGGGCCGCTGCGCTGGCGGCGGCCGGCCCGGCTCGAGGCGATGGTCCTCGCCAACAAGTGGGCGACGCTGGCCCGGCACCTCGCGGCGCTTGATCTGCTCCCACGGCTGCCCGTACTCTTGGCGTGGGATCTCGCCGCCGCGGCGGCGGGCGTGGTGCGGCGACCGGCGCTCGCCCTCCACCTCGCCCGCCGGCTGCCGCTCGTCGCCCACGAGTGGGCCCGGCGCGGCCGGTGGCCGCGGCGCCGGCTCCGGGAGCTGCCGTGCTGATCCGCCTCGTGCTCGCCTTCCTGCTCGCCTACGCGCTGGCCGCCACCGGCGTCCCGCTGGCCCGCCGGGCGGCGCTCCGGTTCGGGGTGGTGGACGTGCCGGACGGGCGGCTCAAGCGGCAGGCGGAGCCGGTCCCCTACCTCGGCGGCCTCGCGGTGTTCGTGGCGTTCCTGCTCGCGCTGGGGATGGTGGCGGAGTTCGACCGGGACGTGCTGGCGCTCTTGCTTTCCGGCACCATCGCCGCGACGCTGGGGCTCATCGACGACTTCGGCGTCCTCACCCCCGCGGCCAAGGTGCTGGGGCAGGTGGTGGCGGTGTGGGTGCTGCTCAAGGCGGGGGTGGCGGTGCACCTGGTGGCGATCCCGTGGTGGGGGCGGCTCCTGGTCACGGTGGTGTGGCTGGTGGCGTGCTCCAACGCGTTCAACCTCGCGGACATCATGGACGGGCTCGCGGGGGGGCTGGCGGTGATCGCGGGCGGCTACCTGCTGCTGGTGGCGGCGCTCACCGGCCGCTGGGTGGTGGCGGCGTTCACCGTGGCGCTGGTGGGGGCGGTGCTGGGCTTCCTGCGCCACAACTTCCCGCCCGCCTCGATCTACATGGGCGACTGCGGGAGCCTGTTCCTCGGCCTCACCCTGGGGGCGCTGGCGATGGTGATGGACTACACCCGAACCAACCCGCTGGGGTTCCTGGCGCCGGTCTTCTTCCTCGCCCTGCCGCTCGTGGACACGGCCTACGTCACCGTGCTGCGGCTGCGCGCCGGGCGCAGGTTCTACCACGGCAGCCCGGACCACTTCCCGCTCCGGCTGCGCCGCCGGCTGGGCGGCTCCACCGTGCGGGCGCTGCTCGTGATCTACGCCGCCGCGGTGGCGTACGGGGCGGTGGGGGTGGGGATCCTGTACCTCGATGCGGCCACGACGCTGTGGGTGGTGGGCGCGGTGGGGGCGGTGACGGTGGCGGCGCTGGTGTGGCTCGCGCGGGTCCCCATGGAGGCGGCGTGAGGCGGGTGGTGGTCGTGGGGGGTGGGCTCACCGGCCTGGTGGCGGGGGAGCGGCTCGCCGCGGTGGGGGTGGAGGCGCCGGTGCTGGAGCGGGAGGGGGAGCCGGGCGGTGCGTGCCGCTCCCTCGTCCGGGACGGGTTCACCTTCGACCTCACCGGCCACCTCCTCCACGTGGCGCGCGAGGAGACCCGGGCGTACCTCGAGGAGCTGGGCGTGTGGGAGCGGCTCGCCGAGCACGAGCGGCGCTCGGCGGTGGTGGTGCGGGGACGGATCACTCCCTACCCGATCCAGATCCACACCCACGGGCTGGACCCCGAGACGCGGCGCGACTGCGTGCTGGGGTTCGTCCGCGCCTGGGCCGGCGGGACGGGGGAGGAGCCGGAGACGTTCCGCGACTGGGTGCTGGCGCGGTTCGGGGAGGGGCTGGCCGAGCACTTCTTCTTCCCGTACAACCGCAAGCTCTTCCGTGCCGAGCCGGAGGAGCTGACGCTCGACTGGGTGGGGCGGTACGTCCCCCGGCCCACCCTCGAGGAGGTGCTCGACGGTGCGTTCGGGCTCCACCGCGGGCGGGTGGGGTACAACGCGGTGATCCGCTACCCGCGCGAGGGGGGGATCCGGCTGCTGCCCGACGCGGTGGCGGCGCGCGTGCCGGACCTGCGGCTGGGCACGGAGGTCACCGCGGTCCACCCCGGGGAGCGGTGGCTGGAGACCGCGGCGGGCGAGCGGATCGGGTGGGAGGCGCTGGTGGTGACCGTGCCGCTGCCCGAGCTCCTGGACCGGCTGGCGGGCGAGGTGCCGGAGGAGGTGCTCGCGGCGCGCCGGGCGCTCAGATGGGTGCGGGTGGTGAACCTGTGCCTGGGGGTGGAGGGTCCGGCGCCCCGCCCCGAGCACTGGCTGTACCTCCCCGACCCGGACCTCCCGCTCTACCGCGTGGGGTTCCCGTCGAACCACGGCCGTCTCGCCCCTCCCGGCTGCCACACGGTCTCCGCCGAGGCGAGTCTCGATCCCTCGGGCGGCGACCCGGAGGCGGCGGCGGCGGCGATGGAGCGGGCGCTGGAGGCGATGGGGCTGCTCGACCCCGCCAGGGTGCGGGTGCGCCTCGTCTCGGTGCTCGACCCCGCCTACGTGGTGTTCGACCGGAGGCGGCGCGACGCGGTGCACGTGCTGCGCCGGTACCTCGCCGGGCGCGGGATCGTGCTCGCGGGGCGGTGGGCGGAGTGGAAGTACTCGGCGATGGAGGACGCGGTCCTGGACGGGATGCGGGTCGCGCGCCGGCTCGCGGGGGCGTGATGGAGCGCCTGCGCGTGCTCCACGTGATCACCCGGCTGGAGCCGGGCGGCGCCCAGCGGAACACGCTCCACACCGTCGCCCACCTCGACCCGGAGCGGTTCCGGGCGGGCCTGGCCTGGGGGCCGGGCGATCCCCTCGACCGCGAGGCGGCGGCGCTCGCCGGCGTCGCTCGCTTCCCGGTGCCCCACCTGGTCCGCCCGGTGCGCCCGCGCCGCGACCTCGCGGCGCTCGACGGGCTACGGCGCGCGATCCGGGCGTTCCGGCCGCACGTGGTCCACACCCACTCCTCCAAGGCCGGGATCCTGGGCCGGGCCGCGGCCCGCCTCGAGCGGGTGCCGGTGGTGGTCCACTCGATCCACGGGTTCGGGTTCACGCCGCTGCAGCCGGCGCCGGTGCGGGCGGCGTTCCTGTGGCTGGAGCGCCGGGCGGCGGCGTGGACCGACGCCTTCGTGGCGGTGTCCGAGGCCAACGCCCGCGACGCCGTGCGCCTCGGCCTCGCCGATCCGGACCGGGTGCGGGTGATCCGCTCCGGGATCGAGCTCGGGCGGTTCCGCGCGGGTGGCGACGGGCGGGCGGCGCGGCGGCGCCTCGGGGTGCCGGAGGGGGCGCCGCTGGTGGTCCAGGTGGGCAACTTCAAGCCGCAGAAGGCGCCGCTCGACGCCGTCCGGGTGGCGGCGCGGGTGCTCGCGGCGGTGCCCGGGGCGTGGTTCGTGCTCACCGGCGACGGGCCGCTCCGGGCGCGGGCGGGGGCGCTGGCGCGCCGGCTGGGGGTGGCGGCGCGGGTGCTCATGCCGGGGTGGGTGGAGGACGTCGTGGACCTGTGGGCGGCGGCGGACGTGGCGCTGCTCACCTCCCGCCACGAGGGGCTGCCGCGGGCGGTGGTGGAGGCGCTGGCCTCGGGGGTGCCGGTGGTGGCCACGGCGGTGGACGGGACGCCGGAGGCGGTGCGGCACGGGGTCAACGGGCTGCTGGCGCCTCCCGGCGACGTGGAAGCGCTGGCGGCGGCGGTGGTGCGGCTGCTCGCCGATCCCGGCCTCCGGGGGCGGCTGGCGGCGGCGGCCCCGGTGGGGCTGGAGGCGTGGGACATCGCCCGCATGGTGGCGGAGCAGGAGGCGCTGTACGGATGGCTTACGGGTACGATCCCCTCGTGACCGCCGGCGCGGTGCTGGTGGGTCTGGTGGTGGGCAGCTTCCTCAACGTGGTGATCCACCGCGTGCCGCGGCGCGAGTCCGTGGTGCGGCCGGGCTCGCGCTGCCCTGCCTGCGGCGCGCCGATCCGCTGGCGGGACAACCTCCCGGTGCTGTCGTGGCTGCTGCTCGGCGGGCGGTGCCGTGTGTGCCGGGCACCGATCCCGGTGCGCTACCCGGCGGTGGAGCTGGCCGCCGCCATCGTGGCGGTGGCGGCGCTCCAGCGGTACGGCCCGGGCCTGCCCGGTGCCGAGGCGGCCCTCTTCGGGTGGACGTCGCTGGCGCTGGGGGTGATCGATCTCGAGCACCGGCTGCTGCCCGACGTGCTCACCTACCCCTCGATGGCCGGGGGACTCGCCTTCGCGCTCGCGGGCGGTCTCGCCAGCCTCCCGGACGCCCTCCTCGGGCTGGGGGTGGGGGCGGCGATCCCCACCGCCGTCATCGTGGCCTACAGGTGGCTGCGTGGCGTGGAGGGGATGGGGTGGGGGGACGTGAAGTACCTGGGCGCCATCGGCGCGGTGCTGGGATGGCGGGGCTGCCTCCAGGTGCTGGTGGTGGCCTCGCTGCTCGGGGCGGCGGTGGGGCTCGGGCTCGTGGCCGCGGGGCGCGGGTCGCGCGACACCGAGCTGCCCTTCGGGACGTTCCTCGCGCTCGCGGTCCTGCTGCGGCTCTACGCGCCGCCGGTGTGGCTCGCGCTGCTGCCGCTGTAGGCGGCGAGGACCGCGCGCTCGAGCTCGCGGTCCTGGTGGGGGAAGACCGAGCGGAGGTCGAGGAGGGCCTCGTCGCCCTCCATCCGGCCCACCACCGGCGGGTCACCCGCCCGCAGCCGGGCCAGCAGCGCCTCGCCGCCGGAGACCGCCACCCCCCAGCCGGGCAGGGTGGCGCCGGGGGTGGTGCCACCCCCCAGTGTGGCGCGGGTGGCCACCGCCCGCGCGGCGACGCCGGCGGCGGCGAGGCGGCGGACGAGACGGCGGGCACGGCGCCGGAGCGCGTCCTCCGGGGTGCCCAGCAGCCGGTAGAGGGGGATCTCGTCCAGGCGGCCGTCGCGGTGGGCCGCGAGCACGCGGTCCATCAGTGCCAGCGCGGTCTTGTCGGGCCGGAGCGCGCGCAGCAGGGGGTGGCGCGCGAGCGGCGCCACCCACCTGCGGGCGCCCACCACGAGCCCGGCCTGGGGCCCGCCGAGCAGCTTGTCGCCGGAGAAGCAGACCGCGTCGGCGCCCGCCGCGAGCATCTCGCCCACGGTGGGCTCGTGCGGCAGACCCCATCGCTCCAGCGGGTGGAGAGCGCCGGAGCCCTGGTCCACGAACAGCGGCAACCCCCACCGGTGCGCGAGTTCGGCCAGCTCGCCGAGTGCGGGCGCGGCGGTGAACCCCACGATGCGGTAGTTGGAAGGGTGGGCGAGGAGGATCGCCGCCGTGTCCTCCGCGATGGCCCGTTCGTAGTCCTCGAGATGGGTCCGGTTGGTGCACCCCACCTCGACGAGCCGCGCCCCCGAGGCGGCCATCACGTCGGGGAGGCGGAACGACCCGCCGATCTCGATCAGCTGGCCGCGCGAGACGATCACGCCGCGGCCGGCGCAGTGGGCGGCCAGCAGGAGCATCACCGCCGCGGCGTTGTTGTTCACCATCACCGCGTCCTCGGCTCCCACCAGCTCGGCCAGGCGGCGCCGGATGGGCTCGAGCCGCTGCCCGCGGTGCCCCCCCTCGAGGTCGAACTCGAGAGCGAGGTATGATGCGAGGGACTCCGGGAGGTCGCCGGGCAGCGGCGCCCGGCCCAGGTTGGTATGGAGGAGCACGCCGGTCGCGTTGATCACCGTGGGGTACGCCGGGGCGGACCGGGCCGCGAGGCGCTCGAGGACCGCGCCGGGCAGCTCGGCGAGGCGGCGCTCGAGCTCCCCGCCGGTGATGCGGCCCACGCGGATCGAGGTCCGGAGCGTCTCCAGCGCCTCGCGGCACGCCGCGACGACCGCGGCCCGTCCGTGCCGGGCCACGGCGGCGGCCACGGCCGGCTCGGCCAGCAGCCGGTCCACCGCGGGGAGCCGTCGCAGGAGGTCGCGCACGGTGACGAGTGTAGCAGCCGGCGGGGGGTGAACCCGTGGCGGCGGTGACGACGCCCCGGGAGGTGGCGAGGCTCGAGCGGGAGCTCGCCGAGCTGATCCTGGAGTGGGAGCGGTTCTTCTCCGGGGACCGGCGGACACCGCCCGCGATCGAGCGCGACCGGCTCCGCCGCCGGATCCGGGATGCGGCCGAGGCGCGGGGGGTGCGGGGGGCGCTGGCGTTCCGGCTGGAGCAGCTGCAGCACCGGTTCGCGACCTACGCGGCGCTGTGGGAGCGGCTGCTCCGGGAGCGGGAGGAGGGGCGGCGCGCCGGCATCGTCCGGCGGGTGGAGACGCCGGTGGCCGGCCGGCCGGCCCCGCCGCCTCCGGCCAACGCTTCCGGGACCGCGGCCGTACCCGGGGGGGAGGCCGACCTGTACGAGCGGTGGCGGCGGGCCAAGGAACGGCTGGGCGACCGGGTGGCCCTGGGCCGGGACGAGTTCGAGGCCCGGCTCGAGGCCGAGCGCGTGAGGCTCCGGGAGCAGCTCGGTGGTGAGGTGGAGTTCGACGTGATCGTGCGCGATGGAAAGGTCCGCCTGGCGGCGCGGCGCGGCCGGCGGGCGGGGGGAGGCGGTCGATGCGACGGTGGATGACGGTGCTCGTGGCGATGACGCTGGCGGGGGCGGCGCTGGCGGCGACCTCCGGCGGTGACCGGCCGGTGTTCGTGGGGTGGATGGATCGCGGAAAGTCCCTCGACCGGGCGATCCTGACCTACTGGGAGCGGGTGGCGGCCGGGGACGCCTCGCCCGAGGAGCTCGTGGACCTGGGCACGATGCTGTTCCGGCGCGGGTTCCCCAAGGACGCGATCCGGATGTTCCGGCGCGCCGCGAAGGCGGCGGGTCCGGGGCGAACCGCCGCCGAGGCCTGGTTCCGGGCCGGGCTCGTCCACCACAAGCTGGGTCAGCTGCGGCGTGCGCGGCGCGCCTACCGGAAGGCGATCCGGCGGTTTCCGGGCCACGGCTGGTGCAACTTCTACCTCGGCCTGGTCGAGGAGCGGCTGGGCCACGTGCGCGCCGCGGTGCACTACTACGAGCGGGCGTACCGGTTCGCGCCGGCGCTCGCCGACCCCAGGGTGAACCCCGACGTGCTGTACTCGAGGCTCCAGACCGGGGTGGTGGTGCGGCACGAGCGCCGGCGCGCCCTCGCTCTCAGGATGCCGCTCGAGCCGCTGGAGCCGGAGCGGGTGGCCGCGGCCCGCGAGGGGCGGACGCTCCCGGGGAAGGCGGCCGAGCCCCCGGCCCGGCTGGCCGCGCCGGCGGTGCGGCCGAGGCCCGGCTCGCGCGTCCCGGTGGGGATTCACCCCGGCGGGAGGTCCCCCCGTCCCACCCCCGTGCCTGGCGGCGGCCGCTGAGGGCGGATCAGACGTTGAACCGGAAGTGGATCACGTCGCCGTCACGGACGACGTAGCCCTTCCCCTCCAGGCGAAGGGTGCCGCGGCGGCGGCACTCGGCGAGCGAGCCGGCGTCGAGCAGCTCGTCCCACCGCACCACCTCGGCGCGGATGAAGCCGCGCTGGATGTCGGAGTGGATCGCGCCCGCCGCCTCCACCGCGGTGGTGCCGGCGGGGACGGGCCACGCGCGGCACTCGTCCTCGCCCACGGTGAAGAAGCTGACGAGGTCGAGCAGGCGATACGAGGCCCGGAGCACCCGGTCGAGCGCCGGCTCCTCGATCCCGGCGTCGGCCATGAACGCCGCCGCCTCCTCGGGTTCGAGCCGGGCCAGCTCGCCCTCGAAGGTGGCGCACACCGCCGTGAGCTCCACGCCCTCGCGCTCGCGCCAGGCGGCCCAGCCGGGTCCGGCGAAGGGATCCTCGCCGAGGCGGTCCTCGCCGAGGTTCAGGACCACGAGCATCGGCTTCAGCGAGAGGAACGTGAACCCCTTGAGGAGCCGGCGTTCCTCGGCGGAGAGCCCGGCCTCGCGCAGCGGCCGCTCCGCCTCGAGCGCCGCCAGGCAGCGCTCGAGCGCGGCCCGCTCCGCCTCGAGCTCGGGCGCTCGGCGCTTCCCGAGCTCCCTGCCGAGCCGGTCGAGCCGCCGCTCCACCACCACCTGGTCCGCGATGAGGAACTCGGCCTCGATGGCGGCGAGGTCGGCGAGGGGATCCGGTGGCCCGTCGGCCCGGGAGAACCCGTGCAGCACCACCATCAGCGCGTCGGTGGTGCGGGCCTGGGGGAGATCGAGCGGTGCCCCCCCGCGCTCGGTGGCGAGACCCGGGATGTCCACGTAGCGCACCGTGGCGTGGGTGGTCTTCCTGGGCCGGTAGAGCGCCGCGAGCCGGTCGAGCCGCCCGTCCGGGACGCGGGCGATGCCCACGTGGCTCTCGGTGGCGTAGCCGCCGGTGGCCTCGCCGAGGCCGGTGAGCAGGTTGAAGAGCGTGGTCTTGCCGCTGCCGCGAAGTCCCACGATGCCGATCTCCATGCCGCCTCCCCGGCCGCCGAGGGTACGCCAGGGGGGCGACCGGTGCCAACCCCGGCAGCGCCTGCAGCCGCGCCGGGCCGGCGAGACACACCATCTCGACGCTGTCTCGAGGATCTTCGGGAACGTCCGCACGGAGATGGGTTGCCGGGCTGGCGTGCGGCGGGTAGGCTGCCCGCGTGCGCGAGGAGCTGCTCGAGCGGAGGCCGGAGGCGATCCGGCGGATGTTCGGCCGCATCGTGAGCCGCTACGACCTGCTCAACCGGCTGCTCTCGCTCGGCCGCGACGTGGCCTGGCGGCGGGCGCTGGCGCGACGGGTGGAGGCGGCCTCGGCGTGCCCGGTGCTCGACGTGTGCACCGGGACGGGGGACGTGGCGCTGGCGCTGGAGCCGGCCGCGGCCGCGGTGGGTGCCGACTTCTGCCTGGCGATGCTGGCGGCGGCGGGGGCCAAGGCGCGGCGGCGGGGGCGGCGCCTGCCGCTGGTCGCCGCGGATGCGCTCCGCCTGCCGTTTCCCGACGGGAGCTTCGGGGCGGTGACGGTGGCGTTCGGGGTGCGCAACTTCGCCGACCTCGCGGCGGGGCTCGCCGAGCTGGTACGGGTGCTGCGGCCGGGCGGGACGCTGCTGGTGCTGGAGTTCTCGCGCCCGTCGGGGGTGCTGGGCCGGCTCGCGGCGGTGTGGGCGCGGCACGTGCCGCCGGTGGTGGGCCGGCTGATCTCGGGCGACGCGGAGGCGTACGCCTACCTGCCCGCCTCGGTGGAGCGGTTCCCGGACACCGGGGAGATGGCGGCACGTCTCGAGCGCGCGGGGCTCGAGGCGGTCTCGGCGCGGCGGCTCTCGGGTGGGGTGGCGACGCTGTACGAGGGACACAAGCGCTGAAGGAGGGGACCATGGCCGGGGCGCGGGTGCTGGACGGCAGGGCGGTGGCGGCGGCGATCCGGGAGGAGGTGGCCCGCCGGGCCGGGGCGCTGCGGGCGCGGGGGATCGTTCCCAGGCTGGCGGCGGTGCTCGTGGGGGACGACCCGGCGTCCCAGGTCTACGTGCGCTCCAAGGCGCGGGCGTGCGAGCGGGCGGGGATCGCCTCCGACACCCACCGGCTGCCCGCCGACGCCACTCAGGAGGAGGTGGAGGCGCTGGTGGCGCGGCTCGACGCCGACCCGGAGGTGGACGGGATCCTGGTGCAGCTGCCGCTGCCGGCGCATCTCGACACCCACCGGGTGCTGGACCGGATCGACCCCGCCAAGGACGTGGACGGGTTCCACCCGGAGAACGTGGGGCGTCTGGCGCAGGGCCGCGCCCACCTGGTGGCGTGCACCCCGGCGGGGATCGTGGAGCTCCTGGAGCGCAGCGGGATCGAGATCGCCGGTCGGCGGGCGGTGGTGGTGGGCCGCTCGGACATCGTGGGCAAGCCCATGGCGCTGCTGCTGCTCAACCGCCACGCCACGGTCACGGTGTGCCACTCGCGCACCCGGGACCTCGCGGAGGTGACCCGCGAGGCGGACATCCTCGTCGCGGCGGCCGGGCGCCTCGCGCTCATCGGGCCGGAGCACGTGCGGCCCGGCGCGGTGGTGGTGGACGTGGGGATCCACCGGGTCACGGACCGGGCGA
Organism: uncultured Thermoanaerobaculia bacterium; assembly: GCA_964440565.1. Lineage (GTDB taxonomy): Bacteria > Acidobacteriota > Thermoanaerobaculia > Thermoanaerobaculales > Sulfomarinibacteraceae > CAYTTB01. The sequence continues at coordinate 6,912 of CAYTTB010000019.1, read as the reverse complement.
CGGTGGAGCGCCTGTTCCCCGGCGACGCCGCCCGGCTCTCCAGGCTCGCGGAGAAGGGGGCGGTGCTGGCGGGCGACGTGGACTTCGTGCGGGTGCGCGAGGTCGCCGGCGCGATCACCCCGGTGCCGGGCGGGGTGGGCCCGCTCACCATCGCCATGCTGCTCGCCAACACCGTCGCCGCCGCCCAGGCGCGCCGCGGATGAGCCGCCGCCCGTGCACCGTGGGCCTGACGGGGGGCCTCGCCTCCGGCAAGAGCACGGTGGCGCGGCGTCTCGAGGCGCTGGGGGCGGCGGTGCTCGACGCCGACCGGGTGGTGCACGGGCTGTACCGTCCGGGCGGGGCCGGGGCGGCGGCGGTGCGGGAGCTGTTCGGGGACGGCGTCCTGGCTCCGGACGGCGGGGTGGACCGGGCGGCGCTGGCGGCGCGGGTGGGCCGCGACCCCGAGGCGCGGCGGCGGCTGGAGGCGGCGGTGCACCCGCTGGTGCGGGAGCGGGTGGCGGCCTGGCTCGCGGCGCTGGCGGCGCGTCCCGAGCCGCCCGCCGTGGCGGTGGTGGAGGCGGCGCTGCTCCTCGAGACCGGGGCGTGGCGGGCCTACGACCTGCTGGCGGTGGTGTGGTGCCGGCCCGAGCAGCAGCTGGAACGGGCCGTGGCGCGGGGGATGCCGGAGGGGCTGGCCCGCGACCTCCTCGCGGCCCAGCTTCCCCTGGAGGAGAAACGGCGGCTGGCGGACGTTGTGGTGGACAACTCGGGACCGCCCGCCGCCCTTGCGGCGGAGGTGGAGCGCGCGTGGCGCGAGATCCTCGCCCGCTGCCGCCGGGCCGCGTGCTAGCATCCGGGCGTGGACGCACCGGCGGGACTCCTGGTGCTGGGAGGGATCCTGGGCCTGGCCCTGGGGGCGCACTGGCTCGTCGAGGGCGCCTCCGGGCTCGCGCTGCGGCTCGGGGTGGCGCCCATGATGGTCGGCCTCATCGTGGTGGGGTTCGGGACCTCGATGCCCGAGTACTCGGTCTCGGTGCTGGCGGCGGCCCACGGCAGCCGCGGGATGTCGCTGGGCAACGCGGTGGGGTCCAACGTGATGAACCTGCTGCTGGTGCTGGGGGCAGCGGCGCTGGTGCGCCCGCTCAGGGTGGCGGGGACGCGGCGGGGGATGGTGGGCGACCTCCTGTGGGGGGTGGCGCCGGCGCTCGTGATCCTGGCGGGCGCACGCCACGGCGCGCTGGGCCGCCCCGTCGCCCTGGCGCTGCTGGCGCTGTTCCTCCTGTTCCTGGTGGCGAGCGTGCACCGGGCGCGCAGCGGCCGCCTCGAGCCGGTTCTGGGCCGCGGCACGCTCGCGGGGAACGCGGCGCTCACCGTGGTCGGGATCGCGGTGCTGGTCGGCGGTGCCGAGGCGCTGGTCGCGGGGGGCGTGCGCCTCGCCGAGGCGTACGGCGTGTCGGAGGCGGTGATCGGGCTGACCCTGGTCGCCTTCGGCACCTCGCTTCCCGAGCTCGCCACCTCGGTGGTGGCCGCGGTCCGGGGCGAGGCCGACATCTCGGTGGGCAACGTCCTGGGCTCCAACGTCTTCAACCTGGGCCTGGTGGTCGGGACCGCGTTCGCGATCCGTCCCGGTCCGGTGCCCGCCTTCGTGGTCCGGGAGGACATCCCGTTCCTGCTCGTGGCCACTCTCGTGGTGGGCGCGGTGGTTCTCCGTGACGGGAGAGTGAGCCGGCTGGAGGGTGCGGGCATGGTGGGTCTGTTCGTGGCGTACCTGGTGTTCCTGGCCGTGCGCGGAGGGGCACCGTGATCGGGGCGGGGCTCCTCCTCGCGGCGGCGGCGCAGGCGGCGCCACCCACCCCGGCAGTCCCGGCGCCGCCCCGCGCGCCGGTGGCGGCGCGGGTGGTGCGGGTGCGCACGGTGTTCTCGGAGCGGCGGGTGGCGCTGATCCTCATCGAGCGGCGGGAGGGGGGGCTGGTGCGGCTCGGCGCACGGGCGGCGGCCGTCCCGTGGACCGCGCTCCGCCTCCCCCAACCCCTGGGCGACGGGGTCTGGGCGGTCCTCCTCGACCGGAGGCTGCGGCCGCTCGCGGCCTACCCGGCCGCGGCCCCCCGGCGGCTGGGGGAGCGGTGCGACCTCGAGGTACCGATCCGGCGCGGCGCCTGGTGGCTGCTGTTGCTCGAGCGGCGCGGCGACGACACCACCATCCTCGGCCGGATCGAGGTGGGGCCGGACCTGGCCCGCCTCGCGGCCTCAGGCGAGAAGCAGGGCGAGGTCGCACACGTTGGTCCCGGTGGGGCCGGTGACCAGCGCGTCCCCGGCGGCCGCCAGCGCCGTCCCTGAGTCGTTCGCGGCAAGCGCAGCACGCGGGTCGATCCCCGCCGCCCGGACGCGACCGGCGGTGCCCGGGTCCACCACCGCACCCGCGGCGTCGGTGAGCCCGTCCACCCCGTCGGTGCCGGCGGCGAGCAGCACCCGCGGCGGCCCGCCCTCGAGCTCGAGCGCCGCCGCCAGCGCCAGCTCCTGGTTGCGGCCGCCGCGGCCTCCGCCGCGGACGGTGACCGTGGTCTCCCCGCCGAGGACCCCGGCGAACGGCCCCGGCGGCTCGGCCGCGAGCAGCAGCGCCGCGAGCTGGCGGCCCCGCGGCGCGGCCTCGCCCACGAGCGGCCGGCGCGCCCGCCACACGGCGTAGCCGCGCCGCCTGGCCTCCGCCGCCGCGGCCTCCATCGCGGTGCGGTTGTTGGCCAGCACCCGGGCCCGGGAGCGGGCGGCCCATCGCGGTGGCCCTGCGGGGGGGGCGGCCGCGCGCCGCTCGAGGTGGCGGACCACGGCGGGCGGCACCCGCTCCCGCACCCCGAACCGCTCCAGCACCACGAGCGCCTCCGCTGGCCCGGTGGGCGAGGGGACCGTGGGCCCGGAGGCGATGTCGGGGAGGGGGTCGCCGAGCACGTCGGACAGCACCAGCGTCTCCACCCGGGCGGGGTGGGCCGCGGCCGCCAGCCCCCCGCCCCCGGCGGCGAGGAGCTCGCGCCGGACCGTGTTGACCGCCCCGATCGGGGCGCCGGCCTCGAGCAGGGCGCGGGTGGCGGCCACGACCTCCTCGAGCGCGAGCCCGGCCTCGGGGGCGGCGAGCAGGGCCGAGGCGCCGCCGGAGAGCAGCACCACCAGGAGGTCACCCGCGCCGAGGCCCCGGGCCAGCTCCAGCAGCTCCCGGGCCGCCTCCTCGCCCGCGGCGTCGGGGTACGGGTGAGCGCCGCGCCGGACGGTGGCCCGCGCCTCGAGGCCCGGCGGCACCGGCACCCCGTGCGGGGCGAGCACGAACGCGGTGTCGGCCCACCCCGGGAGCGCCTCGAGCCAGGCGCCCGCGAGCCCCGGCGCTGCCTTGCCGAGGGCGACCAGGACCCGGCGGCCCCGGACCTCGGGCAGCGGCTCGCCCAGCACCGTCATCCGCCCGCCCCCGGCGCGGACCGCGCCGGCGATCAGCCGCTCGGGCCGCACCGCCTCCACCGCCGCCTCGAACGTCGCCACCGCGTCGCGGCGGAGCCGGGGCGTGGGGTCGGGCATCGCCGGGCTCCCCGCCGCTGCCCTCAGGCGCGCTCCAGCGCCCCGCGCTCCTCGCCCACCGGCACCTCGTCGAGCAGGCGGGAGAACCGACGGTCGGCGCGGCCCTCCCAGGCACGGCGGTGGTACGCGTACCCCGCGAGCAGCGGGAGCAGCACCGTCGCCTCGCCGAACACCATCTGCTCGGCGCCCCGGTCCACCTTCCCCCACGAGTGGGCCTCGGCGAGGGTCGAGCCGGAGAGGGCCCCGTCGCGCACGTCCGCCACCGTGATCTGGACCGCGTACCGGTGCATCGCCACCTCGAAGCCCAGCACCTCGCCGGCCACCACCACGTCCTGGGCGAAGTTCTTGGGCACCCCCCCGCCCACCATGAGGAGGCCGGTCTCCCCCGCCATCAGCTTGATCCGGGTGAGCTCGAGGAAGTCCTTCGCCGAGTCGATGGTGACGGGGGGCCTGCCCTCGCGCGCCGCGCGCCACTGGTGCTCCACGAGGCCGAACCCGGCCGAGGAGTCGGAGAAGGCGGGGCAGAAGATCGGCACGTCGCGCTGGTAGCACGCCTCCACGATCGAGCCGTGGTCGGCTCCCCGCTCCGTCAGGTACCGCCCCATCTCGCGGATGAACTCCCGCGAGGAGTACGGCCGCGGCTCGAGGGAGTCGGCGATGCGGGCCACCGTCTCGTCGCAGATCCGGAGCTCGTCCTCGTCGATGTAGGTGTCGTAGATCCGGTCGATGTGGAGCCGGCGCAGCAGCTCGTCGTCCGCGTCCGGGGAGCCGATCCAGTGGCGGAACCCGAGGCCCTCGAAGAAGTCCTGGTCCACGATGTTGGCCCCGGTGGCCACGATGGCGTCCACCATCCGGTGCTCCACCATCTCCGCGATCACGCGCCTGAGCCCCGCCGAGACCAGCGAGCCCGCCAGGCACAGGATCACCGAGCACTCGGGGTCGCGCAGCATCGTCTCGTAGATCCGGGCCGCCCGGGCCAGGTTGCGGGCCTGGAACGACATCCGCTCCATCGCGTCGAGGAGCGGCACGGGATCGAACGTCTCGAGCGAGACGTGCTCCACCGGAACCTTCAGGAAGTCGCTCTTTCGCGGCATCGTCGCCTCCACCTCGTTGCCCGGGACCCGCCGCCCGGAGGCGGCGGGCCAGTGTAGCACGGGGACCGGTGGGCGCCTGCGGCCCGATCCGGGACCGGGGTCGTCCCCGAGGACCGCACCCGAAGACCGCGACCGGATCCGAGGCCGCGGCCGCGACCCCGCGCCGCCGGGGCGTGGTCGCTGGTGGCCGACCCCGACCACTGATTCTGCCCGCTGTCCGCTGCCGGCCGAGGCCGGCCGGCGGCCTTCCGCCGGCGGCGGGGCGGCGCGGCGTGCCGTCGTGGCGTTGGTGGTGGGAGATGGCGGGCGGGCCGGACGGCGTCAAGGGCGGGGCCTGCGGTCGCTGCGCGACCCCTGACACCGCCCGCCCCGCCCGCCGGGAAAGCGGCATGAACGCCACGACGGACACGCCGCGCCCGCCGCTTCCCGCCCACCGGCTGCTCGCCCACGACCTCGCCCTCGAGGCCGCCGCGGCCGCCATCGCCCTCGCCGCCACCGTGTCCCCGCGCCTGAGGCCGCTGGCCGACCAGTCGATCCGCTCCGCCGCCTCGGTCCCGGCCAACCTCGCCGAGGGCCGCGGCCGCAGCGGCCGCGACCGGATCCACCACTTCCGTATCGCCTACGGCTCGGCGCTCGAGGCGGGCAGCCACCTCGAGCTGCTGGCCGCGGCGGGCGCGGTGAATCGCGAGCGGGCTCGGGAGGCCCTCGAGCTCCTCGACCGGGTACGGGCGCTCACCTGGCGGCTGATCCACCCGAGACGGTGACCGCTCCCGAGACCGGATCCGGCCCCGCCCCCGGGTCCGGGACCGCATCCGCGACGGGGACCGGGACCGAGACCGCGACCCCGCGCCGCCGGGGCGCGCTCGCCGTTCGTGTCCGCCCACGGCTGTCCCTGCCCGCCGCCCCGCCGCCGCGGTGGCCGCTCACACCACCGTCAGGCCCTCCACGATCATCGAGGGAGCCTCGATGCCGGTGGGCAGCGGCCGTCCCCCCTTGCGGCACCACCCGAAGCGCGGATCGGGCGTGGGGTCGTCGCCCAGCTCGGGGGCGATCCCGGCGAGGACGCGGAGCACCTCCCCGGCCAGGGCGAACGGCGCGAGGGGGCGGCGCCCCCGGCCGGGGGCCACCTCCCAGGCGCTCTCCACGGAGACGAGGAGGGTGCCGGAGCCGCGCTGGGCGGTGGCCGCGGACACCTCGGTCACCACCAGCCCGTGACCGAGGCGGGCCTCGAGCTCGGCGGGCGGGACGGTTCCCGGGGCGGCCACGAGGTTGCTCATCCGGGGTTCCGGCGGGGTGCGCCAGCTCGAGCGGCGGCCGCGTCCGGGCGGCTGCCCCGTGGCGCGGGCGCCGTCCAGGTCGCACAGCCAGCCGGCGAGCTCCCCCTCCCGCAGGACGGTGCGGGGGACGGCGCCGATCCCCTCGTCGTCGTGGCTGAAGGCGCCGGGGAGGTCGGCGCGGGTGGGGTCGTCGGTCACCTCCAGCGACGGGGGGGCCACGGCCGCGCCCAGGAGGCCCGCGAGGGGCGAGGCGCCGGTGGCCACCAGGTCGCTCTCGGCCAGGTGCCCCACCGCCTCGTGGAGGAGCGCGCCCGCGGTGCCGGCGGTGAACAGCACGGGCAGGCGGGTGCCGGGCTCGGGGGGGTGAGCGCCGCGCCGCGCGGGCGGGGCGGCGAGCAGCTCCTCGACCCCGGGCCGCGGCCACGGCGCGAGAACGGAGCGCCCCGGACCCGCGTGGGCCAGCAGCAGGGGCGGGGCCTGGACCTCGCACCAGGCGCCGCGGCGCACCACCGCCGCCCGCCGGAGGAGCAGGCGCAGCACCACGGGCGTGGGGGCGAGCCGGGCGGCGGTCTCCAGCGCCCACCGGCGCCACCCGGACGGCGGCTCGAGGTCGGCGGCGGGCGCCGGCCGCAGGCGCGGCAGGCGCTCCTCGTGGCCGGCGGCGGCGAGGACGGCACGCACGGCCCGCGGCGAGCAGCCGTTGGCGGCGGCGAGCGCCGGGCCGGCGGCGGCCCACCGCGCGGCGCACCCCTCGTCGCGCAGCTCGGCCACGGAGATCCGGCCGCGGCGCGAGACGACCCGGTGTTCCAGGCGCCGCTCGAGGTAGAGGTCGAGGAGCCGCCGCCGCCCGGGCGCGGGCGGCCACAGCGACCCGGCCAGGGCCTCGAGCCAGCGGGGGTCGAAGGCGGGCTCCCCGTGCACGGCCCGATGGTACGCGCTCCCGCCGCCGGGTGCGGGTAGAATGCGCGGGTTGGATCCCGCGGCCCGGAGGCCGGGAGGAGGAG
>CAYTTB010000018.1:0-44273 GCA_964440565.1 uncultured Thermoanaerobaculia bacterium | reverse complement strand
TGACCCGAACCGCCGGATCGAAGGTGAGGAACGACCAGGTCTCCCCCGCGGCCGCCGGCAGCTCGAGCGGGCGGGCGGTCGCGAGGAGGAGCCCCTCCGCCTCGCGGAACACCAGCCGCTCGCCCAGAGCGCGGCGCGCGAGCAGGCCGAGATTGCCGAGCTCGTGGTCCACCCGCCCGCCGAGGGCCCCCAGCACCGTCAACCGGTCCGCCCCCCGCTCGTCCAGGGCGTGGACGAGCGCCTTGTCGAGGTCGGTGCGATCCTGGTCGGGGCGAGCGAGAACGCGCTCCTCGCCGACCCACGCCCGCGCCGCCTCGGAGACCGAGTCGAGGTCACCCACCAGGACGTGCGGCCGCAGCCCCACACGTGCGAGATGGTCCGCGCCGCCGTCGGCGGCCACGAGCAGGTCGGCCCGTGCCGCCAGCCGCACCAGCTCCGGGGTCCAGCGGAGCCTGCCGTTCGCCACCACCACCGCCTCGAGCACGCGCCAATGGTACACTCCCGACGCCCCCATGGCCCGTCCCCTCGCCGCCGCCGCGCTGGTCGCGCTCCTGTGGACGGTGCCGGCTCCCGCGCGGTCCACGCCGCGGCCACCGCCGTGGGTGCGCCACTACCTGAGCGGCCAGCGGCTGCCGCGCGAGCGGCGGTGGCTCGCCGCGGCGGACCGGTTCCGGAGGGCGATCCGCCTCCAGCCCGGGCCGCGCCGCGGTGTGCGCCTCCCGGGCGGGCGAGCCCTCGACTGCGCCCCGTACGCGCACCTCGCCCACGCCCTGGCCCGGGCGCACCTCCCCCGGCCGGCGGTGGAGCCCGCGCTCGAGAAGGCCGAGGCTGCGGGGGTGGCGCCCGAGCCGAGGCTGGCCCAGCTGCGCGAGCTCCTGGCCGCGGCGGGGCCGCTCCCCCTCGAACGTGCCCTCGACATCACCCGTCAGGTGGCGGAGGCGCTGGACTACGCCCACGCCAAGGGAGTCCTCCACCGCGACCTCGAGCCGGAGAACCCGATGGTGGAGCGCGACGGCACGGTACGGGTGATGGACTTCGGCATCGCCCGTCCGCTCGCCGGAGGCACGGCGCTCACCGGCACCTCCGCCTTCGTGGGCACACCGCTGTACGCCGCGCCCGAGACGATCGCCGGCGGGCACGTCGATCACCGCGCGGACCTCTACGCCCTCGGGGTGATCCTCTTCGAGACGCTGGAGGGGAGGGCCCCGTTCGCGGGCCTCGCCCCCCTGGAGCAGCTCCGGATGCACCTCGACGGCCGCTTCCCCGGCCGCGCCGACCTCGAGCGCCCGCTCCCGGACCCGGTGTGGGAGCTGGTGGTGCGCCTCACCGCCCGCGAGCCGGGGCGCCGCCCGCCCGACGCCGAGGCGGTGCTGGTGGAGCTGCGGCGGCTGCGGCGCGCCCTCGAGGAGGGACGTCTCGCCTGAGGCGCCGCTACCGGCCCCGCACGGCGTCCTCGAGGAGAGCGACCGCCTCCTCGGCCCGGTCGGCGGGCACCGCCACCCGGACCCCGCCGGTGAGCAGGCCGAGCTCGGGGCGGGTGGCGCCGGCATCGTCGGCACCGATCGCGGCCGGGATGCCGCACGCCTCCAGGAAGCCGCGTGCCAGCTCGGCCTGGTGCCGGGTGGGGTAGGCGGCCACGGCCACCAGCTCGCCCGCGGGGGCCGGGGGTGCGGCCTCCGGCGGCGGGCACTCCTCCGGCGCCGGAGGCGGCCCCGCCACCAGGGTGGCGCCGCAGAACGGGCAGACCTCCACCTCGTCCCGGTACTCGCCGGGCCTCCCGTTCACCTCGAGCTCCGGGCAGGCGGGGTCGGGGCAGTGGCGCACGCCGCACCTCAGCCGCACGGCACGACGGCGGCGGCGGGCCAGCCGTCCAGCACCCTGCGCCGCGCCCGCTCCGCCTCCGCCGGGTCCTCGAACGGGCCCAGCCGCACCCGCTCGAGGCCGCCGGGCCCCTCCAGGATCACCGCCCGCTCGCCGGCCGCCTCGAGCCGCTCCCGTGCCCGCACCGCGTTGGCGTGCTCGCGGAACGCCCCCACCTGGACCCAGAGGCACGCGGCCATGCGCGAGGACCGTCTCGCGGGCGGCGCCGGCGCGGCCGCGGGCTCGCGTTCCGGAGGCCCGGGGAGCACCTCGAGACGCACCGGGGCCACGCCGTCCACGTCCAGGCCGATCCGCCGCGCAGCGGCCCAGGACAGGTCCACGATGCGATCCCTCACGAACGGCCCCCGGTCGTTGATCCGCACCACCACCGAGCGCCCGTCGTCGCGCCGCGTCACCCGCACCCAGGTACCGAAGGGCAGCGTCCGGTGGGCGGCGGTGAGCGCGTACATGTCGTACACCTCGCCCGAGGCGGTGCGGCGGCCGTGGTACGGGCGGCCGTACCAGGAGGCGAGCCCCTCCTGCACCGCCCCCGGCACCGCCGGCGGCGGCGGCGTCGCCCCCCGGTGCGCGCACCCGCCGGAGAGTGCGGCCGCCACCACCACCGCCGCGAGCGTCCACCGGAGATGCCGTGGCCGGGTCACGTCCGCATTCTACCGGGGCGCGCGAGATCGGCCCGCACCGGCGGGGGTGCCGGGTCCCCGGCACCCTCCGCCTCCGCCGCGTCACCTCGTGGACGCCAGCGATCCCGGAGAGACCCGGGGGGCGTGCTACGGTGGCGGCGGCGCCCGCCGGCGCCCGGGAGGTGCGATGCTCGAGCGGATCGCGCACGGGGAGATCGTGGAGCTCAGGCTCCACCGGCCACCGGCCAACGCACTGGATCGCGAGCTCGTGCTGGAGCTCGCGGCCGCGCTCCGGACCGCGCCCGCGGAGGGGGCGGCGGGGATCGTGCTCTCCGGCTCGCCGGGGATGTTCACCGGCGGGCTCGACCTGCCGGCGCTGGTGTGCCTCGGCGAGGAGGAGCTGCTGGCCGCGTTCCGCGCCTTCTTCGAGCTGCTCGAGGCGGCCGCCTCGTGCACGGCGCCGCTCGCCGTGGCGCTCACCGGTCACGCCCCCGCGGGCGGCACCGTGATCGCGCAGCTCGCCGACCGGCGCGTCGCCGCCCGGGGGCCGTTCAAGCTCGGGCTCTCCGAGGTCGAGGTGGGGATCGTGATGCCCGAGTCGATCCTCGCCGCGCTCTCCCTCCGCCTGGGGTGGGCACGGGTGGCGGAGCTCGTCACCACCGGCCGCCTGGTGGAGCCGGAGGAGGCGCTCGCGCTCGGGCTGGTGGACGAGGTGGTGGAGCCGGAGGAGGTGGTGCCGGCAGCGGTGCGGTGGCTCGAGGCGGTGCTCCGCCTCCCGCGGGAGCCGATGCTCGAGACCCGCCGCCGCGTCCGCCGGCCGCTCGTGGAGGCGTTCGCCGGCCGTGCCGAGGCGGAGGCCGCCGCCTTCCTCGACCGGTGGCGGCGGCCCGAGACCCAGCGGGCCGTGCGCGCCATGGTGACCCGCCTCACCGGCGGGAGCTGACGCGCCCGAGCGCCTCCCGCGCCGCCTCCCGTGCCATCTCGATCTCGGGCGGGAGGTCGTCGCCGCCACGCACGTGCCACCTGACGTCGTGCCGGTCCGCGAGCGCCTCGAGGCGGCGCCACAGGTCGGCGTGAGCCACCGGCTGGCCGTCGCGCCGCCGCCACCCCCGCCGCCGCCAGCCGTGGATCCATCGGGAGGCGCCCTGGGCGAGCCAGTCCGAGACCGTGTACAGGTGCACCCGCGACCGCCGCCGGAGCGCCTCGAGCCCCCGCACCGCGGCCAGGAGGTGGAGGCGGTTCGGGGCGGGGTCGTCCACCGCGCCCGCGAGCGTGCGCTGCCGGTCGCGCCAGGCGAGGATCGCCCCCCACGCCCCACGCCGGTGCCGCGCCGAGGCCGCGATCCCGAGGAACAGGTGCACCGCGTCCGCGTCCGCCTCCGGCGCCTCGCCCCCCGCCGCCGGGATCGCCGCCCGGGCGAGCCGGTCCGCCCGCTCGTTCCACCGGTCGCCGGAGTGGCCACGCACCCACCGCCAGCGCACCCTGTGCCGGCCGAGCTCGGCCTCCAGAGCCTCCCACAGGTCCCGGTTGGCGACCTCCCCTCCCGACCGCGTCCGCCAGCCGCGCGCCCGCCACGCGGGCAGCCACTCGCCGATCCCGCGCCTCAGGTACTGGGAGTCGGTGACCAGCTCCACCTCGTGCGGCGTCTCGAGGGCACGGAGCGCCTCCAGGGCCGCGGTGAGCTCCATCCGGTTGTTGGTGGTGGCCGGATCGCCGCCGGAGAGCTCCAGGGGCTGCCGACCCTCGCGGAGGATCACCGCCCCCCACCCGCCCGGCCCGGGGTTGGGCCGACATCCGCCGTCGGTGTAGATCGTGGCCCGCGGCAGCCCCGCCATGGCGGAGAGGGTACCAGGGCGCTACACTTGCCGCGTTGTCGGCCGGGGTGGAGCTCGTCGGGTTCGTCGCCGCGGGCCTGCTGTGCCTCGCGCTGCTCCGCGAGACCGCGCGGCGGCGGAGCTGGGCGGAGCGTCCCGCGGTGGGCCTCGTCCGCGCCGCGCTGGTGATGGTGCTGGTGTGGAACGTGGGGGGCCGCCGCCATGTACCTGGCCGAGCACGAGGGCAACCGTTTCTTCGCCACCCCGAGCCAGTCGTTCTGGTCCATGGCCGTGTACCTGCTGTCGGGGTTCGAGGACCGGGAGCCGGTGACCGGGCCGGGACGCCTGCTCGGCGTCCTGTTCATGATGGGCGGGGTCAGCGTGGTCGCCTACCTGACCGGCGAGATGGCCTCGTACCTGACGCTGAGGCGGCTCGGCCGCCGGGAGGAGGGTCGTGGGATGGACGTGCTCGTCGTCGGCTGGGCGCACCGCGCCGACCGCCTGATCCGGGAGCTGGTGGCGTACGCCCGCACCTCGGGCCGGGCGGCGCCGCGCATCACCGTGCTCACCGGGGAGTCCGTGGACGAGACGCGGTACCGGGGGCTCGCCGAGTACGAGCGGGTGGCGTTCGTCGCGGCCGACCCGTTCTCCAGGGAGGTGCTCGAGGGCCTCGGCGCCCACGAGGCGCGCGCCGCCGTGTTCCTCGCCACCGGCGAGGGCGACGCCGACGCCCGGGTCGCCCTGGGGGTGCTGGCGCTGCGGGCGCTGGCCAGGCAGCGGCACGGGCCGGAGGTGGGCGCCATCCGGCCCCTCATCGTCGCCGAGACCCGCAACCACCGCACGTGCCAGCACGTGCTGGACGCCGGCGCCAACGAGGTGATCACCGCGAGCGACTTCCACATGGGCCTCCTCGCCCAGTGCGTCCAGAGCCCCGCCACCGCCGCCGTGTACCGCGACCTTCTCCACGCCAGCGAGGACACCTCCGAGGTGTACGTGCTCGATGACCTCCCCCCGCAGCGGTTCCGCGAGCTGTTCGAGGGCCGCACCTTCGCCGAGGCGGCCGCCGCCCTCGCCGCCCTGGACCCGCCCGTGGTGCTGCTCGGCGTGGTCCGCGGCGGCCGGGTGCTCACCGCGCCCCCGCGGGAGGCGTTCGCGCGCTTCGAGGAGGGCGACCGGCCGGTGGTGGTGGCGCGGTCCCGCCCCCGCCCGTGAGCGGGTCGCGCGTCCGCTCGCGGCGCGGGCGAGCCGGACTGCCCCGCCAGGTGAACTCCCGCCACGGGGCGAGGCCCAGCGCCGCCTCCCCGGCGAGCATCCCGGCCTCCATCCCCGCCACCATGCCGAGGAGCATGGCCACGTGCCCCCCCACGATCCGCGAGCCGGCGAGAGCCCCCAGCGCCGGGCCCAGGAGGTGGCCCGCCCACGCCATCCCGGCCACCATGGCGAGGTTGCCCACGACGTGAGTGGACACCCACCGCCGCCACCCGCTGCGGGCGAGGCGGGCGCAGCGCGTGAGGAGGAGCGCCGGCGGGATCCCGCCCACCAGCATCCCCGCGGTCATGAAGGAGACCACCATCCCCGTCACGCCACCCGAGCCGCGGGCGGCGTGGCCGGCGGGGTGGTGCGCCGCCGCCATCGCCCCGGCGGGCGTGCCGAGCCGCACGTCGAGCCACCAGCCGAGGAGCATCCCGAGCCCGCCGAAGGCGCCCATGACCAGCGCCATGTCCACCCGGTGGCTCATCCGCAGCCGGGCCCGCCACGCCTCGTGGACGGCGAGCGCCAGTGCCGCCGTCACCGCCGCCGCCTGCACCGCCGCGCGGCCGCCGAGGCCGCCCATGGCCACCAGCACGGCGCCCTGGGCCGCCACCGCCGCCGCCATCGCCCGCGCCACGACCCGGTCGCTCACGGCCACTCCCCGCCCTCCGCCACCGCCGCGGCGCGCCAGGTCACCACCAGGCTGGAGACGGTCATGAGCACCGCCGCCGCCACCGGATGGAGCGCCCCCGCCGCCGCGAGCGCCATCCCCGCCACGTTGTAGACGAGGGCGAAGCGGAGGTTGCCGCGGATCGTCCGCACCGCCTCCCGCGCCACCTCCAGCGCCCAGGGGATCGCGGTGGGGTCGCCGCCGTGCCACACGAGGTCCGCCACCTCGCCCGCGAGCTCCGTCCCCTCGCCCACCGCCACCCCCACCTCGGCCGCGGCCAGGGCCTCGGCGTCGTTGACCCCGTCCCCGACCATCGCCACCCGCCGCCCGCCCGCCTGCAGCCGCCGCACTTCCCGCGCCTTGTCCTCGGGACCCAGGCCGGCGAGCACCCTCGGCGCCCCCGTCGCATCGGCCCGAGCCGCGGTGTCCCCGGTGAGCACCGCGGTATCCACCCCCAGCGCCGCGAGCGCCGCCAGCGCCTCGGGGAACCCTCCGTGCAGCCGCTCGTCCACCGCCGCCATCCCCGCCACGCGACCGTCCAGCGCGATGGCGATCCGGTGGGCGCCGGGACGCGCCTCGAGGCGGGCGGCGAGGGTGACGGCCTCGGGATCCCCGGCGAGCAGCCGGTCCGCCCGCCCCACCGCCAGCTCCCCCTCCGCCTCCCCGATCGGGACCCGGGCGGCGACGCCGGTGCCCGGGAGGGTGCGAAGGTCGTGGAGGACGACCCGCTCGCCGCCGCGGGCGAGAGCGGCGAGCGCAGCCCCCACCGGGTGGCGCGAACGCCGCTCCATCTCCGCGACCGCCGCCCCGAGGTACGCCGCCGGTACCGGGAGGCCCTCCCGCCAGACCACGTCCACCAGCCGCGGGGCGTCCTCGGTCAGGGTGCCGGTCTTGTCCCACAGCACCACGTCCACCGCGGCCAGGCGCTCCACCACCGAGCCGCCGGCGGCGAGCAGCCCGCGGGAGGCGAGCCGGCCCAGCGCCGCCCACACCGCGAGGGGGGTGGCGAGCCCCAGTGCACACGGGCACGCCACCACCAGCACCGCCATGGCGTCGTACAGCCCGCGCTGCCACCCCGCCGCGACGGTCCACCCCGCGCCGGTGAGGGCGGCGACCACGAGCACGGCGGGGAGGAACCGGCGCACGATCCGATCGGCCTGAAGCTCCACCCGTGCCGGGCTGCGCCGCGCCCGCTCCACCGCCGCGACGATCCGGTCGAGGCGGCGCCGCCCGCCGGGCGCGGTGACGCGGACCGTGAGCTCGGCGTCCAGGCAGTGGGTGCCCGCCCACACCGCCTCGCCGGGCCCCCGCACCGCGGCGAACGGCTCGCCGGTGAGCGCCGCCTCCCGCACCAGCGCCTCCCCCGCCTCCACCACCCCGTCCACCGGCACCGCATCCCCCGGACCCACGCGCACGAGATCGCCCGGACGCACCGTCTCCGCCGGGACCTCCCGTTCGCCGCCGTCCGCCTCCACCACCCGGCAGACGGCGAGGCCCGGCGCCCACGCCTCCACCGCCGCGAGGGCACGCTCCTGGGCCCGCTCCCCGAGCTGGCGGCCGAAGGAGTAGACCGCCAGGAGCACCGGGACGATCTCGAAGTAGACCGCCCCGCGGCCGGTGAGCGCGCCCACCGCCGAGGAGCCCAGGGCGCCCGCGACGCCGGCCAGGAACATCGCCTCCACCGTGACGCGGCGCCGGGCCGCCTCCCTCGCCGCCCGCACGAGCAGCGGCCCACCGAGGAGAAGCAGGCTCGCCCCCGCCAGCGCCGCCAGCGCCGCGTGCAGCGCCGCCGTCTCGCGGGGGGTGGTGCGCGAGGTGTTCACGGCAAGGGAGAGGGTCATGGCGTTGACCGCGATCACGGCCCCGGCGGCCACCCGCCACCAGTCCGCCAGCCGTGCCGGCCGCCGCGGGCCGCAGGCGCACCCCGGGGCGGCGGCCGCGCGCGCCTCAGCCATCGTGCGCCGCGGCCTCCGGCCCGACGAGGCGGCGGGCGAGCGCCGGCAGCTCCGCCGCCCGCAGCGGCGCCGCCCGTCCGGCGGTGGCGGCGCGGACGCGGGCCACCAGCTCCGGCGTCACCGGCGGCGCGTCGTTGCCCCAGCTCCCGCGCACGTAGGTGAGCACGGCCGCGATCTCGGCGTCCCCGAGCCGCGCCCAGGAGGGCATGACGTTGTCGAACCGCTGCCCGGCCACCTCGACGGGCCCCTCGAGCCCGGCGAGGACGATGGCCGCCGCCACCTCCGGGGGACCCAGCACGATCTCGCTCCCGGCGAGCGGCGGGTACGTGCCGGGAACGCCCCGGCCGTCCTTCTGGTGGCACGCCATGCAGCGGGCGTACGTCCGCCGCCCGAGCACCGCGGGGTCGGGCGTCGGTGCCGGGCCGGCCTCCGCCGGCGCGGCCATGCGCGGCCGCTCGTCGTAGACGTCGGCCCGCCAGTTCCCGCTGTAGGTCCCGAGGTAGTAGCCGCCGAACCCCATCAGCACGATGTAAAGGAAGACGAGCCAGACGGGTGGGGGCTCGTGCCCGTCCCGGGGCTCGCTCGCCTCCCGGTAGACGGACTCGTGCAGCTCCGCCGGCGACGGCCCCTCGGCCTCCAGCGGCGGTCCCGGGCGGCGCCGATCCCCGCTCATCGCCCCGCCTCCGGAAGCGGCGCGGTGCGGTCGAGGCTCAGGAGGTACGCCACCAGGGCGCGGGCACGCCGGGTCGGGACCACGAACCGTCCCTCCGGCCCCGCCCCCGGCGGGAACCGGAGCGCCTCCGCGGGCCGCTCCACCGTCGCCGGCACCTCCTCGAACAGGAACCGGAACGGGGGCATGATGGAGCCCGGCGAGGTGAGCCGCGGGTCGTAGAGGTGGAGGTAGTGCCAGTCCGCCGACGGCTGGCGGGCCCCGATGCTGGCGAGGTCGGGCCCCGTGCGCATGGTGCCGAGCAGCGGCGGCCGGTCGAAGATGTAGTCGCGGGCCACGGTGCGGCGGGTGCCCCATCCGCGCTCGATGTCGGCGCCGAACCCCTCGGGACGCACCTGCTGGCTGTGGCAGTAGATGCACCCCTCGGCGATGTACACCCGGCGCCCCTCGGCCACCAGCCCGGCGGGCTCCACCGGGTAGAGGCGGCCGTCGGGCAGCTCGACCGGCTCCAGGCCGCCCAGCTGGCGCTCCGGGACCGCCACCAGGCCCGAGAGCGACAGCAGCACCACGAGCAGGATGCCCACGTACAGCGGCACCACCCGCCTCACGCCTCACCTCCCGCCTCGCCGGGGGCCCCGGGTACGGTCGCCCGGCCGGTGAACAGCGCCGGCCCGTGCGCCCGGTATCCGCCCACGAGCATCCACAGGAGCCCGGCGGCAAACGCCAGGTGCCCCACGGTCATGAGCACGCCGGCCGCCGAGCGGGACCACAGGAACGGAACCGTCCGCCGGACGACGTCGAGAAAGGCCACGTCCGGGTCGTTCATCGCGAGCCCCTCGAGCACCCCGCCCCAGGTGAGCCCGGCCCAGTACAGGGCGATGCCCGTGGCGGTCCCCCAGAAGTGGATCCGGATCAGGCGCGGCGACGGCCACTCGCGGCGGAACAGGCGCGGCGCCATGTAGTAGACGGCCCCGAACATGGTCATGGTGAAGAAGGCGTACACCCCGAGGTGGGCGTGGGCCACGGTGTAGTGCGTGAAGTGGGTGAGCTCGTTCACCGTCCGCAGGGACTGGAGCGAGCCCTGCCAGGAGACCAGCGTGTACGCCATCCCGCCGAAGACGATGAACCGGAGCGTGGGGCTCGTCCTCAGGAGGTGGAAGTGTCCCACCATGGTCATGTGGTGGTTGATGGCCACCGTGGTCACCGGGATGAACATCATCAGGCTGCCCACGATCCCCACCGTCACCAGCCACGCCGGGATGGGGCCGCCGATGAGGTGGTGGGTACCGGCCCAGTTGTAGAACAGCGCCAGCGTCCAGAACCCGAGCAGCGAGAGGTAGTAGCTGTGGATGGGCCGGCCCAGCACCTTGGGCAACAGGTAGTAGATGGCGGCGAGCCCGATGGGGGTGAACCAGAGGCCGAGGACGTTGTGCGCGAACCACCAGTTGGCGGCCGCCTGCACCACCCCGCGGGCCAGCCCGCCGTGGATGAGCGCGTTGGCGATCACGTACAGGAAGGGGAACCAGAGAACCGCCCCGAACAGGTACCACTGCGAGACGTAGATGTGCTCGGCCCTGCGGCCCGAGAACATCATCAGGGAGGCGGCCATCACCACCACGAACACCCCGGCGAACACGAACGACCACGCGCGCGGGAACTCCAGCCACTCGACGCCCGTCTGTGCGCCGGAAAGTACCGCCACCGTCCCGCCGGCGACGGCCACGTTCCAGATCGCCGCGCCCACCACCAGGGGGAGCCGGAGCGGCAGCCGCACCCGGTTCAGGCGTGCGCCGAGCCACAGGAGCACCGCGATCCCCGCCATGGACCCCCAGCCGTAGATCACGGTACCCAGGTGGGCCGGACGCACCCGGCCGAAGGTGAGCCACTCCGCTCCGGCCAGGAACCCCGGGGTGTGCATCTTGACCGACGCCACCAGCGCCAGCACCGACCCGACGAGCAGCCACGCCACCGCGCTCGCGAGCCAGACACCCACCGGACCCGCGCACGAGCGGTCCACCGCCGCGCGCCAGCGCACCGCGCCGGAGGCGTCGCCTCCTCCGCCCGCGCTCACGCCCCGCCCCCGGGGAACCGGTCCGTGGGCTGCCCCACCGGCTCCTCGTCGTCGAAGATCGAGGTGGCACCCTCCGCGAACCGCTCCAGCTGACCGCTGCGGACAGCCCACACCAGGCCGTACACCGCCGTGGCGCCCGCCACCGCCACCGCGCCCCAGATCGTCAGGTAGATGACCGCCATCGCTCCCGCCTCCCACCGGGTCGTCGCCCGCACAACCGCGGCACGCGCCGGCCCCATTCCCGACCGGCCGCGCGCCCGTCGGGCACCCGACGCTCAGCTCCCGGAGCCGGGCCCCACCGCCTCCGCCAGCTGGGCGAGGGTGAACGGCTTCGCGAGCGCCGCGTCGAACCCGTGACGGGTGGGATCGGCGAGCACCGGATCGGTGACGTACCCGGACATCGCCACCGTTCGCAGCCCCGGATCGAGCTCGCGGAGCCTGGCCGCCACCTCGCACCCGCTCATCCCGCCCGCAACGGTGAGATCGAGCACCGCGCAGCGGAACGGCCGGCCGGAGTCCAGCCCCCGGCGGACGGCCTTCACCGCCTCGTCCCCCGCCGCCACCGCCTCCGCCTCGAACCCCAGCTGGCGGAGGAGCTCGCACAGGAGCTCCCGCACCTCCTCGCGGTCGTCCAGCACCAGGACGCGGGGCCGCCCGGAGCCGGTCACGTGCCCCTCCCGGCGCCGGCCGCGCGCGAGCCGGCGCCCCGGGGCAGCCAGGCCCGGGCCACCGCCCCGGGCCGCCCCGTGCGCCGCTCGAGCGTGAGCCATCCCCCGTGGGACTCGGCGATGGCCTGCGACAGGGTGAGCCCGACGCCGGTGCCGCCGGGCTTGGTGCTGAAGAACGGCAGGAACACGTCCTCGCCCTCCGGCGGCCCCGGGCCCCCGTCCACCACCTCCAGCTCCACCCCGCCGTCTCGAAGCCGCCAGCCGACGCGCACCTCGCCCCCCTCGCCCGCCGCCTCCACCGCGTTGCGCAGGAGGTTGAGCAGCATCTGCTCGAGCAGCGTGGGGTCGGCGAGCAGCACCACGTCAGGCCCCCCGGTCACCTCCACCCGGGGCCGCCCCAGGATCCCGGTGACCCGCTCCACCAGCTCCCGGACGCGGACGGGCACGGGCCGCGGACGGGGCAGGCCCGCCAGCCGGCTGTACCCCCGCACGAAGCGGGTCAGCGCCTCCGCCCGGGACTGGATCGCGGCGAGGCCGTCCACCAGGTCGTCGCGCCACCCGTCCGGCGGATCGGGCCGCTCCACCAGCCGCCGCAGCGAACCGGCGAGGGACGTGATGGGCGCCAGCGAACCCCCCAGCTCGTGGCCCAGCACCCGGAGCAGCCGCCACTGCCCCGACCGCTCCCCGTCCCGCCGTGCCCGGCTGACGTCCGCCGCCACCAGCAGATCGTGCTCCCGCCCCTGCACCCGCACGACGGCCCGCCGCACCTCCCAGCACCCCCGCCCTCCGGGCAGCTCCAGCTGGCGCGGCCGCCCCTCCCCGCCGTCGGCGAGCCCGTCCAGGCCGAGCGAGGCGAGGTCCCGCCCCACGCAGGCGTCGCGCCGCCGCCCCGCGAGCCGCGCGGCGGCACGGTTGAGCCAGCGCACCCGCCCGCGGCCGTCCAGGACGAGGAGCGCCACGTCCAGCGCCTCGGTGACCCGCTCGAGCAGGGCGGTCCGCTCCGCCTCCCGGACGCGCCGCTCCTCGAGCCGCTCCGCCAGGCGGTCCACCGCCGCCGCCAGCGGGGCCAGCACCCCGTGGAGCGCCCGCGTCCCGGCCCGCACCTCGAGCTCCCCCTCGGCGAGCGCGGTCACCACCCCCGCGAGGTCGCCCGCCTCGCGACGGCACCGCCGCACGACCACCCACGCGCCCGCCACCGCGGCGACCGCCGCCATCGCCAGCCACCACCCCGCGCCGCCTGCGTTCAAGGGCGCCTCACGCCGTACTTCTCCATCCGCCGGTAGAGCGCCTGGCGCGAGATCCCGAGGCGGCGGGCGGCGACCGCCACGCTGCCGCCCGATCTGGCCAGCGCGTCCAGGATGAGCCGGCGTTCCGCGGCCCGGACCCCCCCGAGCTCCGGCACCCCGGCGGCGTCGCGCGGCAGGTAGAGGTCGCGCGGCCGGATCTCCTCGCCCTCCGCCAGGATCACCGCTCGCTCCACCACGTGCTCGAGCTCCCTGACGTTCCCCGGCCAGGGGTACCCCGCGAGCGCCTCCATCGCCCGCGGCGCGAACCGGAGCCCGCCGCGGCCGTGCCGGCGCGCCGAGCGTTCCAGGAACATCTGCGCCAGGACCGGGATGTCCTCCGGCCGCTCGCGCAGGGGCGGGATCCGGACCTCGACGGTGTTGAGCCGGTAGAGGAGGTCCTCGCGGAACCGGCCCGCCGCCATCTCGGCCCGCAGGTCCACGTTGGAGGCCGCCACCACCCGCACGTCCACCCGCCGCGTCTGGGAGGAGCCCACGGGCTCGAACTCCCCGGTCTCGAGCACCCTGAGCAGCTTCGCCTGGGCCGCCGGGGTGAGCGTCTCCACCTCGTCGAGGAACAGCGTCCCGCCGTCGGCGAGCTCGAACCTCCCGAGCCGCGCCGCGCTCGCCCCCGTGAAGGCGCCGCGGGTGTGGCCGAAGAACTCGGCCTCGAACAGGCTCTCGGGGATCGCGCCGAGGTTGACGGTGATGAACGACCTCTCGGCCCTCCTCGAGAGACCGTGCAGCACCCGCGCCAGGAGCCCCTTCCCCACCCCCGACTCGCCCAGGAGCAGGACGTTGGCGTCGGAGCGGGCGGCGCGCCGGATCACCCGGAGCACGTGAGCCATCTCGGGCGACTCCGCCACCACCCGCGGCAGCTCCGTGCCGCCGCGGAGCAGCCGGTTCTCCTCCTCCAGCCGCCGCCCCCGGCGGAGCGCCCGTGCCAGCTCCGCCTGCGTCCGCACCATCGCCAGGAGACGCTCGTCCTCCCACGGCTTCTGGATGAAGTCGCGCGCCCCCCGCTTCATCGCCTCCACGGCCAGGGCGACCGTGCCCCACGCGGTCATCACCACCACCGGGAGGGTGTCGTCGAGGGCGGCGAGCCGCTCCAGGAGGTCGATCCCCTCCTCCCCGTGGGTGGCGCCCCGGGTGAAGTTGAGGTCCACGAGGGCCACGTCGAAGGTGAAGGCCCGGACCGCGGCCTCCGCCTCGTCCGGGTCCGCCGCCTCCCGCACCTCGAACCCCTCGGCCCTGAGCAGCACCCTGAGCGCGGTGCGCACCTCCGGCTGGTCGTCCGCGACCAGCACCGCAAACGGCCTCTCCTCGCCCATGATCCACCTCATTCGTACCGCAGCGCCGCCGCCGGGTCCATCCTGGTCGCCCGCAGCGCCCCCGGAACCGCCCCCACGATCCCCGCCACCGCCGCCACCAGCAGCACCGCCGCCACCGTCGAGATCCCCGGTGGATCCAGCCCCGGGATCCGCGTGGCGAGCCGCCAGGCCACGGCCACTCCCGCCACCGCCCCCGCGGCGGCGGCGGGCACCACCAGGCGCGCCACCTCCCCCACCAGATCGCGGGCGATCCTCGCCGCCGAGGCGCCGCACGCCGCCCGCACGCCGAGCTCACGCCGGCGCTGCACCAGCCAGAACGCCACCAGGCCGTAGACACCGCCGCACGCCAGCGCCAGCGCCGCCAGCGCGAGGCCGCCCAGGACCCGACGCAGGAGCAGCGTCTGCTCCAGCGCCGCCGCCACCCGCGAGGCGAGGCGCGCCGCGTCCGGCACCGCCGCCCGGGCACCGGAGGCGGCCAGCGCCCGCCGGACCCGTGCCGCCACCACTCCCGCCGGGAGCCCGGTCCTCGCCACCACGAAGGTGGGCGACGCCGCCCGGATCGCGGCGAACGACCCGCCGAGGTCCAGGCCGAACGGCAGGTACACGGTGGGCGCGGGGGGCGCCGCCGGGCCATCCGCGGCCACGTCGGCCACGACCCCCACCACGCGCACCACGGGCGCGCCCGGAGCGAGCTCCTGGGCGAGCGCGAGCGTCCCGCCGGGCACGCCGCCGCCAGCGAGCGTGCGCGCCAGCCTCCGGCTCACCACCGCCACCGGCGCGCCCTCCCGCACCTCGTCCCGGCGGAACCCCCGGCCCGCCACCACCCGGATGCCCAGGACATCGAAGTACCCCTCCGAGACGTAGCACACCCGCGCGCGCAGGCCACCCCGGCCCGCGACCGCCACGTCCACGTCGGCCCGCGTGCCGCCCAGGGGCACCGCGGTGGCCACCGCGGCCCGCTCCACCCCGGGCCCGAGCCGCCCCGCCACCGTCAGCGCCTGCTCCACCGTGGGCGCCGGCTGCGGCGGCAGCGGCCGCACCATCGCCGTCACCACCCGGGCGGGCTCGAACCCCAGCGGGGCGCGCAGCAGGCGCGCGGCGCTGGCCACCACCGCCGCGGTCACCGCCAGGGCCGCCGCGGCGATCCCCACCTCGGCGGCCACCAGCCATCGCCGCAGCCGTCCCGCCCAGCGGCCGCCGCCCGAGAGCGAGCCCACGCCCTTGATCACGCTCGCGTAGGAGACCCGCAGCACCGCGGCCACCGAGGGGGCCGCCGCGGCCGCGGCGGCGGCCACGCACACGCCCGCCACCACCAGCGCCACCCACCAGTCCACCCGCACCGGCGCCACCCTGGGAAGCGTGCGCGGCAGGGCCCCGCGCAGCCACCCGCCGAGCAGCGAGGCGGCCCCCAGCCCCAGGGCGGTCCCGGCGCCCGCGAGCAGCACCGCCTCCAGGACCACGAGACGCACCGCCGCGAGCGGGCTGGCCCCGGTGGCCACGCGCACCGCCAGCTCCGCCCCGCGGGCGTCGGTCCGCGCCAGCACCAGCATGGCCAGGTTGCACGCCGCCAGCGCCGCGATGAGCGCCGCCGCCACCAGGAGCGCGCGGAGCGCCCCGCCCGCGGAGCCGAGCAGCGCGGCCCTGAGCGGCGCCACGGCGAGCCGCTCACCCCGGTCGGACGCCAGCGACTCCAGCTCCCGCCGCACGGTCTCCCAGCTCGCCCCCGGAGCGCGCCGGACCAGCAGGAACAGGTCCCGGGTGCGGAGCCGCGCGGTGGAGGCGGGCGGACGGTACGGCAGGAACACCCGGGGGCCGGCCCCCATCCCGGGCAGCAGGGGGAAGGAGAAGCCGCGGCGCACCACCCCGACCACGCGCCGGGGCCCGTCCGCCAGCCGGAGGGTCCGTCCGAGGAGGAGGTCACCCTCCCCGCCGGGATCGCGCCACAGCCGCCACGAGACCACCGCCACCGGGCTCGCGCCCTCGGCGGCATCCGCCGCGGCCAGCGCCCGGCCGAGCCCCACGCCACCGCCCAGGAGCTCCAGGGCCCCCGGCGTCACCGCCACCGCCGGGACGAGCTCCGGGCCGCGCCCGTCGCGCTCCAGCGCCACCTGCCGCAGGGCGAACCCCTCCACCCGCTCGAGCGAGCGCGCCCGCTCGCGGAGGGTGCGCAGCGTCTCGAACGAGACCGGCCCCTCGCCCCACGCCCACCGGCCGCGGATCACACCGAGGCGCGCCGCCGACGGGTAGGCGAGGGGGCGGAACAGGAGCGAGCCCGCCACCGCCACCAGCAGCGAGAAGACGCACATGGCCACGGCGAGCAGCCCCACCGAGGCGGCCGCGAGGGCACGGCGCCGGGAGAGCGCGGCCAGCGTGAAGCGGAGGTCCGCAAGCGCTCCCGCCATCACGCCACCTCCCGCACCTCGTCCACGATGTGGCCGTCGTAGAGGTGGAGCACCCGGTGCGCCACCTCCGCGTACTCGGGGTTGTGCGTGACCATGACCACCGTCGTGCCGGCCCGGTTCAGCTCGAGCAGGAGGTCGATCACCGCCGCCCCGGAGGCCGAGTCCAGGTTGCCGGTGGGCTCGTCCGCGAGCACGATGGGCGGCCGCGTCACGAGCGCCCGCGCCACCGCCGCCCGCTGCTGCTGGCCGCCGGACAGCTGCGCCGGGTAGTGCCCGGCCCGGTGCGCCAGATCCACCCCCGCAAGCGCCTCCTCCACCATCCGCCGCCGCGCGCGCGCCCCCACCCCGCGGTACAGCAGCGGAAGCTCGACGTTCTCGGCCACGGTGAGCTCCGGGATCAGGTTGAACGTCTGGAAGACGAAGCCGATGTACCGGTTGCGGAGCCTCGCCAGGCCCGAGGGGCCCATGGAGCCGGTGTCGTGGCCGGCGAGCAGGTAGCGACCCGAGGTCGGCCGCTCCAGCAGGCCGAGCACGAACAGCAGCGTGCTCTTGCCGCTGCCCGAGGGGCCCATCACGCACACGAACTCGCCCCGCCGCACCGCGAGGTGGATCCCCGAGAGGGCGTGCGTGGCGATCTCCGCCGTGTAGTACACCTTGCCCACACCGTCGAGCTGCATGAGGATACCGTCGTCCATCGTCCCTCCCGCGTCACTCGCCCACCAGCCGGACGCGCGGGGCCCCGCCCCAGTCGCCCGGCTCCGACACGATCACCCGGTCGCCAGGCTCGAGGCCGGACACCACCGCCGCGTAGCGCGCCGACACCCGCCCGAACCGCACCGGGACCCGCTCGGCGTAGCGGCCGTCCCGCGACAGGCGGTAGAGCTGGGCCGTGCCGTGCTCGGAGGCCCCCGCCGGCCGCTCCACGAACACCGCGTCGCCGACCCGGTCCAGCACGATCTCGCCCTCCACCGCGAGGTCCGCCCGCGCGCCCGCGGGCAGCGTCCCGTCGAGCTCGGCCGTCACCGCCACGAACCCCTCCACCACCGTGGGGTCCACCCGCACCACCCGGCCCACGACCCGCGTCCCCGCCACGTCGAGCTCGACCCGCCGCCCGGGGGTCACGCGGGCCGCGTCCCTCTGGGCCACCTTGAGCCTCGCCACCAGCCCGCCACCGCCCGCCACCCGCGCCAGCCGGGCCCCGGCCTCGACCCGCTGGCCCGGCTCCACCAGGACCCGCTGGACCACCCCGTCGATGTCGGCCCGGACGTGGAGCGCGTCGAGACGCGCCCGCGCCCGGGCCACGGCGCTCTCCAGCTCGCCGACGCGGGCCTCGAGCTCCGCCAGACGCGCGGCCCCCGTGCGGCGCTCCGCCTCGAGCCGCCGGCGCTCCAGCTCGAGGTCGCGCTCGAGCTGCCGGACGTCGAGCTCCGCCTTGCGCAGCGTGATCTCGGGCAGCAGGCCCCTGGCGCGCAGCTCGCGGTCCGCCTCGAGCTCGATGCGGGCCTTCTCGAGCGCCGACTCCGCCCGCGCCACCGCGGCCTCCTGGTCGAACCGGTCCCGCTCCGCCCGGGCGCGCGCCTCCAGCAACGCCGCCCGCTCCGCCGCGAGGCGCAGCTCCGCCTCCGCAAGGGCGCTCTCCAGCTCCGGCTCGGCCAGCTCCACCACCACGTCCCCGGCGCGCACCCGCGTTCCGGCCGGCGCGACCACCGCCTCCACCCGCGCCGGCCGCGGCGCGGCCAGCCAGCGCGCGTCCGCCGGCTCGAGCCGACCGAACGCGGCCACCGCGACCCTGAAGGTGCCGCGCCGCACCGTGGCGACCAGGACCTCCGATCGGCGAACCGCCGGGACGTGGAGGCGGCCGGCGCCCAGCGCCAGCGCCGCCACCACCGCCGCCCCTCCCGCGCCCAGCAGCCAGTACCGCCCGGGGTGCCTCGTCGCGCGGTCGTCCCTCGGCACATCCATGTCCGCTCCGCGAGCCGTCGAGCAAGAGCCGTGCCACCCCATCCTAGCCCGGATCGTCCATCGGCTGCCGGGCGCGATTCGGGCGCCAGGGCCTGGCCCGTCGCTCCTCCCGGCCCGCGGCGTGGCTCCGGGAACGCTCGGCTCGAGCTCGAGGCGGACACCCATCCCCCGCCGCTCGCGACGATCGTGAGGAACGATCCGGGCCAGCACCCGGGCGGTCGCCGGCCCGGTGCGCTCCGCGGCGACGCGGCGGCCCCCGGCTCACGCCAGGTGTCCGTCCGAAAACGGACACGGTGTCCGTTTTCGGACACCTTCCCCGCCGCGGACACCCCGTCCGGTTCCGGACACCCCGATGGCGACGGGGCCGTGGCCGCGTCCCGCCGCGCGGGAACCTGGCACACGCCTTGCGAAACGGGGTGACGCGAGGCGCCCGGGCAGCCCAGCTTCCACGAAGGGAGGTGAGGCCATGGACGAGCCGGTTCCGGAGGTTCTGACCGATCTCGACGTGGTGTCGAGCTTCGGCGAGATGCTCATCAAGCCGGGCGTGCACACGCACACCCACACCTGCGACGTCTACGGTGTCGTGGACTCCGACACCGACACGTCGGAGTGATCCACCGACGACCCCGGGCGGGACGGCCCCGGGCCGTCCCGCCCCTCCTTCCCGACGGGGGGCCACATGGAGAGCACGGCAACCGTACCGAGAGGCCAGCGGGTGGGGGAGGCCGCCCCGACCGCCGGGCTGGTGCCGACCCTGGTGGCGGGGACCCGCCTCGAGTCGCGCGCCCTCGCCGACGGCTCGACCCGCCATCGCCTGTTCAACCCGTGGCACGCCACCTTCGCCATCCTCAACGACGCCGGCCGCAGCGCCGTGGCCGCGGTCAACGGCGTCCGCACGGTGGAGGAGATCGCGCGGACGCTCCGGGGCGACCCCGGCGCGCCCGCGCCTCCCGAGACGGTGGAGCGGGTGGGTCGGTTCTTCGACGCCCTGGTCCGCCAGAAGCTCCTCTACTGGAGCCATCTCGGGCCGCCGCCGGCGCTCGAGACCGTGGCCGTCGACCGCCTCGAGGAGGTGTGGCTCAACCTGACCAACCGGTGCAACCTCCGGTGCATCACCTGCTTCAAGGACGCCGGCGAGGCCTACGCGGCGGAGATGAGCACCGGCGAGCTCCTGCGCCTGGTGGACCAGCTGGCGGAGCTGGTCACCGGACGGGTGATCCTCTCCGGCGGCGAGCCGCTGCTGCGGCCCGACCTGCCGGAGCTCCTCCGGGCGCTCGCCGAGCGGGAGCTGCCCATCTTCCTCATCACCAACGGCACGCTGCTCGACGACGCCTGGGCGGACCGGCTGGCCGCGCTGCCCTCGCTGGTGGTGCAGGTGAGCCTCGACGGCTCCCGGCCCGAGATCAACGACCGAATCCGGGGACGGGGCAGCTTCGAGCGGGCCGTCGCCGCGGCCCGCCGGCTCGCCGACCGCGGCGTGGACGTCCGCATCTACCCCACGGTGACCCGGCTCAACCTCGACGACCTCCCCGGGCTCGAGCGCCTGTTCGCCTCGATCCGGCGTGACGCCCGCCGGTTCGCCTTCGCCCGCTTCCACCCCACCGGCCGCGGCGCCCGCCACCTCGACGAGCTCTACGTGCCGCCCGAGGAGTTCCTGGAGCGGGTCGCGGCGATGCCGCTGTCGCTGCTGCCGCGACGCCGCAGCGGGCGGCGCCCGCTCGAGGACCTGGTCCCGCGCCGGGTGATCTACGGCGTCCGGAAGGTCAACTGCGGCCTGGGCTCGGGCACCCTCTCCGTCGACGCCGACGGCACCGTGTACCCGTGCCACTGGCTGCACGACGAGAGGTTCGCCGCCGGCAACGTCCGGACCGCCGCGCTTGCGGACATCTACTTCACCTCGCCCGCGCTCCGCGCGTGCCGGGAGCTGCGCGTGGACAGCCGGATCGCGGCCTGCTCGGGGTGCGAGGCGCGGTACCTGTGCGGCGGCGGCTGCCGCGCCCGGGCGCTGGCCTTCACCGGCGACATCGCCGGGGCCGACCCCGAGTGCCCGCTGCTGCGCGCCTCGTTCGAGCGCGGGCTGTGGTGCCTGCCCATGTGGGAGGTGGAGGCCGGCGACGAATCCCCCGAGGAGGTGCCGCGGTGCGACGCCTGAGGCTCGCACGCGAGCGGCGTCTGCTGGCGCACCTCGGGCCGCTTCCGCCCGGGGAGCGCCGGGCGCTCGCCACCATCGTGGCGATGCTGGCGGCGGCCGCCGTGCTCCGCCTGCCGGTGCCGGTGCTGACCCAGACCCTGATCGACCGCGTCATCGGCGGGGGCCGGCTCGCGCTGCTGCCGCCGCTGGCCGCGGCGCTGGTGGTGGTCTCGCTCCTGCAGCTCGTCCTCCACGTGGCCAAGGGGCGCCGCCTCGCGGCCGTTCGGGAGGCGGTGGTGGCGCGTCTCCACCACCGGGCCGTGGGGCACCTGCTGCGGCTCGACCCGGCGGTGATCGCCCGGCGCACCCCGGGCTACCTCGCGGCCCGCGCCGCGGCCGACGCCACCGCCGCCGGCCGGGTGCTGTCCGACGCGGTCATGCGGCTGGTTCTCGACGCGCTCACGCTCCTCTTCGGGCTCGGGCTGATGGTGCACTACGAGCCGCGGCTGGCCCTCCTCGCGCTGGCGCTGCTGCCCCCCTACGGCGTGGCGGTGGCCCGGTACGGGGAGCGGGTCCGCGCGGGGGCGCACCGCACCCTCGAGGCCGGTGCCGCCGCCCAGCGCGAGCTGGTGGACCTGGTCCGCAACGTGCCCCTCGTCCGCCTCCACGGCGCCGGAGAGTTCCTCGCCAGCCGCCACGAGCGGGCGTGGGACCGGGGCGTCCGCGCGCGTCTGGAGCTCGCCGACCTCCTGTTCCGCTCCACCGGCGTGTCGGTGTTCCTGGCCGGGCTCGCGCCCGTGCTGGTCCTCGTCGTGGGCGGGCTCGAGGCGCTGGCGGGACGGCTCACCGTGGGCGAGCTGGTGGCGTTCCTGGGGCTCGTGGGGTACGTCTTCAACCCGGTGCAGCGGGCCGCCTCGACCCGGCTCGAGCTCCGGCGGGCCCTGGCCGCGCTGGAGCGGATCGAGGAGCTGCTGCGGCTGCCGGCGGCCGCGCCCGACCCCGCCGACGCCGTCGTCGTGCACGAGCCGCTGGGCCGCATCGAGCTGCGCGACGTGCGGTTCGCCTATCCCGGCGGCGAGGAGGTGCTGCGCGGGATCACCCTGGCCGCGGGACCGGCCGAGCTCGTGGCGCTCACCGGGCCGAGCGGTGCGGGCAAGACCACCGTGCTGTGGCTCCTCGCCGGCCTGCTGGAGCCCGCCTCCGGTGCCGTCCTGCTGGACGGGGTGGACCTCCACCGTCTCGCGCGCTCCTCGCTGCGGGCGGCGGTGACGATGGTGCCGCAGCCGGCGATGCTCCTCGACGGGACCGTGCGCGAGAACATCCTCCTCGGCCGCGAGGGGTTCTCCGAGGCGGACGTGGTCCTCGCCGCCGAGCGCGCCAACGCCATGGAGTTCATCCGGCGGCTCCCGCAGGGCCTCGACACCCCGGTGGGGGAGGGCGGCGCCCGTCTCTCGGGAGGCCAGGCACAGCGGCTCGCCCTCGCCCGGGCGCTGCTCGGCCCGGCCGTGGTGGTGCTCCTCGACGAGCCCGCCACGTACCTCGATGCGGCGTCTCGCGAGGCGCTGAAGCAGGCCCTCGCGGCGCTCCGCACGGACCGCACCGTGCTGGTCGTCACCCACGACCCCGAGCTGCTCCGGATCGCCGACCGGGTGGTCACCCTCGAGGCCGGGCGGGTGACGGCGGCGGAGGGGCGTCGCCTCGCCCCGGAAGCCGCGCCGCTACCGCCACGTGCCGCGAAGCCGGCGACCTGAGGGCGACCGCGGCGTCCACCGCCGGGGTCACCGCGGCGGTGCCGCGTCGCGGATGGCGGGCGGCCACAGCCGCCGGCCGGCGAGCTCCAGGTCGAGGGCCTCCGTGAGCGCGTCCAGGGCCGCGGCGACCCTGGCCGTGGCGATCTCCACCGGCTCGTCCGGCGCGACGGTCACCGGCTCGCCCACCGCCGCCACCACCCGCGCGAAGGGACATGCCAGCACCATCCGGTCCCACGACCGCAAGGTCCAGACCCGTGTCGCGGAGAAGGAGACCGGCAGGACCGGTCTCCCCAGGGCGCGCGCCAGCTCCACCACCCCCGGCTTCACCACCCGCCAGGGGCCGCGGGGGCCGTCCACGGTGAGGGCGGGGTGGTCGATGACGCCGCGCCGGACCCAGTCGAGCAGCTCGTCCAGCGCCCGCCGCCCGCCCTTGCCCGTGGACCCGCGCGCGGCGCCGAGGCCGAAGGGGGCCAGGCAGCGGGCCGCCAGCTCTCCATCCGCCGAGCGCGAGAACATCGCCGCGAACCGCCCGTGCGGCACGATCCCGTAGACCGAGCCGTGGATCCTGCCGTGCCAGAGCGCGATGGGAGCCCCCGGGTTGCCCGCGAGCCGCTCGAGCCCCCGCGCCTCGACCCGCACGGCGAGGCGCCACGCCTTGAGCACCGCTCCCACCGTGGCCCCCAGGAGCCTGACCCTCCACACGCGGCGATTCTACGCCGCCTGGCGAGAGACGGTCACGGTTCTGTAAAACCTCGGCGTGTTCTGTTGCGCGTTCAAATTCCGAATGGTATGAAGAGGTCACGAACCCCGGGAGACCCGGAGGCCCGCGCGAGCGGGAGAAAACGACGCGAGGAGGTGACACGGTGAGACGAGCGATGCTGATCGTGGCCGTGCTGGCCGTGGTGGCCGCACCGGCGGGCGCCGCCACCGGGGTGGCGCTGGTGCACGGGACCGGCCACCAGACCGACGCCTACCACGACTACTGGAAGTCCGACATGGTGGAGTCCATCCGGCTGGGGCTCGCGGACCCGAGCAACCTGCTGGTGGTCAACTGCGACTTCACCCAGTACATGTGGACATCGGGCGCCGCCGGCTGCCTGGCCGACCAGCTCTACACCTTCATCACCAGCCGGAACATCACGGACCTGGTGGTGATCACCCACTCCAACGGCGGCAACGTGATGCGGTGGATCCTCTCCAACCCGACGTGGGACTCCAGGTACCCCACGATCATCAACGCCATCCGGTGGGTGAACGCGCTCGCGCCCTCGAGCCTGGGCACCCCGCTCGCCGACGCGGTCATGAACGGCACCGTGTTCGAGCAGGCGGTGGGGTGGCTCCTGGGCTACCGGAACGACGCGGTGCGCCAGCAGCAGACCAGCTGGATGGCCTACTACAACGCCAACTGGCTGTACGGCACCTCGGGCCGGCCCGCACTGCCCAAGGGGTTCTGGGACGTGGTGGGTACCGACGTCGAGACCGCGGTGTGGGACCCCGACAGCTACTGCGGCGGCTACACCCTGAACCTCGGCCTCGAGGTCACCCAGGCGTGGCTCTCCTCGTGCTCGGACGGGTTCCTGGACTGCTCCAGCCAGGCCGGGGCGGGGACCGTGTGGTTCTACGACACCCAGTACACCGCGGGCCGCGAGCCGCTGTCGCACAACCAGAGCCGGCGCAAGTGCTTCGGCCTCGACGTCATCCTGCGCAACGACCTGTAGGGAGGGGACCATGCGCAACCGGACCTTCGTGCTCCCGTTCGTGATCGCGGCGCTCGTCACGCTGCCGGCCCTCGCCGCCGGCACCGTGGAGCCGCTCCCGCCCGCCGCCGCCGACCTGCTCCCGCGGGCGCTCGCGCCCGCCGCCGTCATCGCCGTCACCCCGGCCGCGCCCGAGATCCCGCGCGATCCGGTGACCTTCGCCTGGAAGGTCCCGGCCGACCGGCCCATCGCCGAGCCCACGCCGTACCGCGCCTCGAGTCGCGAGTACTGGCGCCGGGTGACCGCCTCCGACCTCGCGGCCGGGGTCGAGATCGACACCACCGCGCCCGGCGCGCTGGTCCGCCTGAGCCCGCTCGACGACGCGGCGCGGGCAGTGACGCTGGCCCCCGACCGGATCGAGCTCGTGGCCCCGGACGGGAGGCGGCTCACCGCCGGCGAGGCGTTCTCCGCCGCCGCCGCGGGCGCCGAGCTCGACCGACCGGAGCTCGCCTTCCCGCCCGGCAGCGCCGCCGTGCGGCTCGACGAGGCGCTGGGCGCCGGCCGCTTCACCCTCCGCCTCCGCGGCATCGCCGCCGACGCCGCCGGTACCTACCTCGTCCACGTTCTCGACGCGGGCAGCCCGGTGACGCTGGAGCTCGAGACGGCGCGCGACACCGTGTTCTGGGGCTCGCGCCTCGAGGCGGTGGCCCGCCTCGCCCGGGACGGGAGGACCCTCTCCGCCGAGGCGGTCCAGGCGCGGGTGGTGGCGCCGGACGGCCGCACCTTCCCGGCCGAGGTGCACCGGCGCACCGACGGCTCCCTCGCCGTGGCCGCCACCCTCGACGCCGAGCCCTCGGCGCGGCCCGGCCTGTGGGAGCTGCACCTCTCCGTCCGCGGGGAGAGCGACGGCGTCCCGGTCCCGCGTGACGCGCGGACCGCCTTCGCGCTGGTGGTGCCCACCGCCCGGCTGACCGGCGAGGCGCGGCCCGTGGCGGCCGAGGGGCTGGCGCTCGAGGTGGGAGTCGAGGTCGCCGCGCCGGGCCGGTACGCGGTCAGCGGCGTGCTCTACGGCACCGCCGCCGACGGCTCCCGCGCGCCCATCGCCGCCGTGGAGGGGGCGGACTGGCTCGACGGCGACGGGTGGATCCGGCTGGAGATCCCGGCCGGGCTGCTGGCCGGGAGCGGGCTGGAGCCGCCGTACGAGCTGGACCACGTGGCGCTCAAGGACCAGGGGCGCGTCGCCGTGCTGGAGCGCCGCGCTCGCGGCTTCCGCATCGTCCCCGAGCGGCCGGACCGCGAGGACCGGTCATTGCGGTAGCGCCCGCACCGGGAAGGACTCACGGGGGCGCGGCCGGAGGCCGCGCCCCTTTTCGTGCCCGCGCCCGCTCCGCAACCCCGATGCGCCGGCGAGCGCACGGCCCCTCCCGGCGCCCCTGGCCGAGGAGGGCCCGGCCACGCCGGACGGCTGGGGCCTCGGCGGGCACCCGGAGCGGGCAGGGACAGCGCCCCGGCCTCGCGGGGTCGCGGTGTCGGATGCGGGTACGGCCGCGGTCACGGCCCGCGAGCGGCCGGCGGCGCACCCCGGCGCGGGAACACGGAGCGCTCCGATCACGACACGACGGGCCGGAGAGCCGTGCTCTCGCCCTCCCCGCCGGCCGTGCGCGACGCCCCGGCCCCGGCGTCGCCCTGCCAGCCGCTCAGCCGGCCCGGTCCTTCCGAAGCCCCGGGCTCGAGGCGGTGTCCTCGCCGTACCCGCCGTACCGGTAGTAGTACGAGTAGTAGTGGGAGTAGTAGTACCGGTCGCGCTCCATCTCGACCTTGTTGAGGACGCAGCCGACGATGCGCGCCCCGGCCCGGCCCAGGAGGCGCAGCGCCTCCTGGATCACGGTGCGGCGCGTCTCGCCGTACTCCACCACCAGGAGCACCATGTCGGCGGCGCGCGAGCAGATCACCGGGTCGGTCACGGAGGTCACGGGGGGGGTGTCGACGATCACCCACCGGTACTCGCGCCGCGCCTCCTCGAGCAGCCGCCGGAAGCTCTCCTTGCCGAACACCTCCGGCGGGTTCGGCGGCAGCGGCCCCGAGGTGACGATGTCGAGCCTCGGCAGGTCCGCGAGCGTGTGCACCACCTCGCCGAGCTGCCGCTCCCCCAGCACCACCGAGGTGAGGCCGCGCACGTTCTTGGCCTTGATGAGCCGGTGGAACCGGGGCCTGCGCAGATCGCCGTCGAGGATCAGCACCCGGTCGCCCGAGGCCGCCAGCACCTTGGCCAGGTTGAACGCGACCGTGGTCTTGCCCTCGCCCGGCGCCGCCGAGGTGACCATGAGGACGTGGCACCCCTCGCCCCGGGCGGCGAGGATCACGGCCGTCCGCAGCGCCTGGTACGCCTCCCGCAGCGCGAAGGCGGCCTCGTCCTTGAACCGCTGCAGCACCGAGAGCGTGTCGAGGCCGAGGTACCGCTCCGCGTCCTCGGGGGTGCGGATGGTCTGATCCATGTAGTCGAGCAGGAGCACCAGCCCCACGCCCAGGAACAGGCCGAGCACGCCACCCAGGGCCAGCGTACGGCGGATGTTGGGGCTCGACGGCCCCTTGGGCACCACCGCCGGCTCGATCACCCGCACGTTGTTCATCCCGGCGGTGGAGGAGATGTCCACCTCCTTGGAGCGCGCCAGCATGTCCTCGTAGAACGTCCGCGCCTGCTCGTACTGGCGCTTGAGACGTTCGTACTCCATCGTCTGCCGGCTGAGCTCGATGGACTGGTCGCGCAGGCTCTGGAGGTTCGCGTACAGCATCTGCTCGCGCCGGCGCTTGATGTCGTAGTCGGTCTGGAGCGAGGCGACGATGGTCCTGACCTGGTCCCGGATCCTGGCGTCGATCCCCGCGATCCGGGACCGCAGGTCCTTGACGATGGGGTGCCCCTCCTTGTAGGTGCGCAGCTTCTCGGCGAGTTCCACCTCGAGCTGGTTGCGCTGCTGCCTGAGTGCCTGGATGGTGGGGTCGCCCAGGATCTCCGGCACCGTGATCTGGGACAGCTTCTCGATCTCGAGGTTCTTGAGCGCGTTGATCTTGGTCTCGAGGCGGATCCGCTCTGCCTTGGCCTTGGCGTACTCCGAGGTGAGGGTCTCCACCTGCTCCGAGATCACGTTCTTGTCCTGGTCGCCGACGAGCAGCGCGCCCTGCCGCTCCTGGAACTGGAGCACCTGCTGCTCCGCCTTGCGCACCTGCTCCCGGAGCGGCTCGAGCTTGGCCTGGATCACCTCGTACACCTGGCGCGTGCGCTCCAGGTTGTCCTCGATGTTGAGCGCGATGTACTCGCGGACGTAGACGTTGAGCCACTCCGCGACCGACTCCGGGTCCTTACCGGTGAGGGAGACGGTGACGATGTCGGCGTCCTTCTCGCGCTTGACGTCGAGCGCCCCGAGGAGCCACGCCGCGGGATCGCCGCCCGCGAAGTCCGGGTGCCCCTCGAGGCCGAGCTTGTCCGCCACCCGCTTGGCCAGCCGTCTGGTCCGGAGCACCTCCATCTGGTTCTGGATGTACCGGTCCATCTCCCACGGGTTGAGGCGGCCGATGGCGGTGTCCTTGATCACCTGCGGCGTGGACTCGAAGGCGAGCTGTACCTTCGCCGTGTACAGCTTGGGCCGCGTGAACGCCCACGCCCCGGCGAGGGCGAGCAGCACCGCCGTGACGCCCACGACGAGCCACTTCTGGGCCCACAGCAGGTGGACGTACTCCATCAGGTTGATCTCGGGCTCGGGCTCCTCCGCCCACCACCCCGCCTCCTGGGGCGGCCACGGTGCCGGGTACACCGGCCCGCCCGGACCCGTCGGCGGCATCTGCTGGTTCTGCATCGGCCTC
This sequence comes from uncultured Thermoanaerobaculia bacterium, assembly GCA_964440565.1. Taxonomy (GTDB): domain Bacteria; phylum Acidobacteriota; class Thermoanaerobaculia; order Thermoanaerobaculales; family Sulfomarinibacteraceae; genus CAYTTB01. The sequence continues at coordinate 16,258 of CAYTTB010000018.1, read as the reverse complement.
TCGCTCCTTGCCCTCGTCGCCTTCCCCGGCCGTGGCCACCGGCCTCGCTCAGCCGGAGCACACCTTCACGGCCAGCGCCTCCACCTCGACCGGCCTGCGGCTCCTCAGGAACTCGACCAGCACCCGGGCGCGGTCGCCCCCCCGCAGGTAGCCGTCGAACACCCCCTCGAGCCCGCGCAGCGGCCCCGACATGATCCGCACGCGCTGCCCGCGCCGCGGGCGCCGGTGGACCACCTGCGGCTCGATGTAGCCCCGCTCCCCCTCGAGCTCGCGCAGCCCCCTCACGAACGCCTCGTCCACCGCGGCGAGGCGGTCACCGAACGCCACCGGCCGCAGCACGCCCGGGCAGTACCGCACCCGGTCGAGGTCGAGCCGCGGCACGCACCGCACGAACAGATAGCCGGAGAACAGCGGCACCGGACCCCGCGGCGCCCGCAGGTGCCACGGCGGCTCGAGGAACAGCGGGCAGTACGGCTCCACCAGCCGCTGCCCGAGGTGCCGTGCCGCGACCCGCTCCTGCTTCGGCTTGGTCCGCACCACCAGCCACAGGCGACGGCCGTCGCGCGGCTCGGCGAACAGTGGCTCGTCGGCGTTCATGTCCCGCGCATTATCCGCGCGCCCGCGCCCGCAGGTCAAGCGCGTGCCCGCAGGACTGCCGCGACCATGTCCCGGCGACCGTCTTCTCCCCGGCGGAGGTGCCGCCGGGGTCGTGCCCCGCCCCGCAGGAGCCGCAGGCTGGAACACGTGGACGCTGGGACGGGAGGTGTGGAGCTCATCCGGGTCGTCGCGGCGGGCCGACGTCGCGCGAGAGGGAACCCGTCGCGGCGCACCGCTCGTGAGGCCCGGTTCCCGCGGCCGCACCCGCGTCCTGAGCCGGATCCGCATCCGCCAGCTGGCACGGACGCCGCGGCGTTGCCAGGCTCCACGGCCGGCTCGCCCTTGCGGGCCGAGGCCCGCGCTCCCTGCGCGCCTCGTCCGCGGAGGATCGGCGCCGGCGCCGCGAGGGGCCGGGGCGGGCCTGCGCTATGATCCGGGCGTGCCGTTCGACCTCGCCCGGTGGCTGCCCGAGTTTCCCGTACGGGAGCACCACCTGTACCTCGACCACGCGGCGGTGGCGCCGCTGCCGCGGCGGGTGGCCGAGGCGATGCACCGCCGCATCGACGAGCAGGTGCGGGAGGGGTGGCTGGGCCACGACCGGTGGCGCCAGCACGCCATGACCTGCCGCCACCTGACGGCGGAGCTGGTGGGCATGACGCCCGAGGACGTGGCGCTGGTCCGCTCCACCAGCGAGGGCCTGTCGCTCGTCGCCCAGGGGCTCACGTGGCGCGAGGGGGACGAGGTGCTGGTGGGCGAGGAGGAGTTCGCCGCCAACGTCGCCCCGTGGCTCCTGCTCGAGCGGCGCGGGGTGCGCGTGATCCGCTACCCCCAGCCGGACGGACGCGTCGACCCCGGTGAGGTGGCCGCCCGCATGGGTCCCGCCACGCGGGTGGTGGCGGTCTCCTGGGTCGCCTTCCACACCGGGTGGGTCGCGCCGCTCGCCCAGCTGGGCGGGCTGTGCCGGGAGCACGGGGCGTTCCTGGTGGTGGACGCGATCCAGGGCCTCGGCGTGCTCCCCATGGACATGCGCGCACTGGGGGTGGACGCCCTCGCCGCCGACGGGCACAAGTGGCTCCTCGGCCCGGAGGGGATCGGCGTCCTGGTGACGTCGCCGGTCCTCCGGGCGCAGCTCCAGCCGCCGCTCGCCGGCTGGCGCAACGTCCGGCTCGAGCCCGGCGACCTGTTCCTGGAGGAGCTCGAGACCCTGCCCGGCGGCCGCCGGTTCGAGCCCGGCACCAACAACGAGATCGGCATCGCCGGCCTCGCCGCCGCGCTCGACCTGATCCACGAGATCGGCCGCGACGCGATCCAGGCACGCATCGAGGGCGCGGTGCGGCAGCTCCAGCGGATCCTCATCGCCCACGGATGGGAGCTGCTCTCGCCCGGGCCCGGCCACCCCGTGGCCGGGATCGTGGCCGGCCGCCACCCGCACGTGGACGCGCGGGAGACGGTGCGGCGGCTGCGCGAGCGGCACATCGTGTGCTCGGTGCGGCAGGGCCTGGTGCGGTTCTCGCCCCACTGCTACACCACCCGCGGCGAGCTCGAGGCGCTGGACCGGATCCTGGAGAAGCTGGGCCTCTGACCCCGGCCCTCACGGAGCCATCGGTCCGTCCGCCGGTCGCTCCCGCATCGCCATGCCGCCCACGTGGGTGTACAGCGGCGAGTCGATCTCCTGGAGCCGCCGGTGGTACTCGGCCTCGCTCACGGCGCCGTGCCAGTGGCCGGCGGCACGGAACCCGGTCACCACCGCCAGGTAGAGCGCCACCGCCACCGCCACCGCCACCGCCGGCCTGAGGCGCGGACGGCGCCTCGCCGGACCGGCCACCGCGAGGCACCCCTCGGCCGGACAGACCGCGACGCAGTCCATGCAGGAGGTGCACTCCACCGAGGCCACCCTCTGGAGCGAGTGGACCGGGAGGCGGGCGGGGCACACGCGGGTGCAGGCGCGGCAGTCGGTGCACAGCCGGGGGTCCCGCGTCACCTTGAACGGCGCCAGCCGGCCCAGCACCCCGAGCAGCGCGCCGTACGGGCACAGGTACCGGCACCACAGGTCGCGCACGAACACCGAGCCCACGACGAGCACGCCCAGGACGGCCACCGTGAGCCGCGAGGGGCGAGCGAAGAACAGCCACATCTTCACGTCCACCACCCGCGCGTAGGGGCTGTCCAGGAACGCGGCCACCCCTCGCGGGTCCATGGCGACCCACACCGCCCACACGAAGAAGGCGAGCAGGAGCCACTTGAGCGAGCGGAGCGGGAGGTCGAGCCACCTGGGCGGGGTGAGGGTCCGCCCGGTGAGGCGGAGGCCCAGCCGGCCGAGGAGCTCCGACAGCAGCCCCACGGGGCAGATGTGGGAGCAGAACGAGCGCGCCACCACCAGCGACATCAGGAGGATCGCGAGGAAGATGGCCAGCGCCGCCGGGTGGATCGGGTCGATCCGTCCCGAGAGCAGCAGGTAGCGCAGCGCCAGCATCGCGTCGATGGGGAGGAACCCCTCGACCCCCGCGGGCCGCGACACGGAGGGCCACCGCCCCTCGAGGTGCGGGACCACCCACAGGGTGAACCGCACGCCGATCCAGAGGACCACTGCCGCGGCCACCCACTGCACGATCCTGCGCTGCCGCACCACGGGGCCGGGACGCATCCCCTCACCTCCCGCCCGCAATGTGCGCCCGGGCTCCCCCACCGGCCTTGACCTCGGTCATCCGGTCGGTCAGGGCACGGTCACGGCCGTGACCCGGGCGGTGGTACGCGGCAGGCGGAAGGGACCAGGATATACTCGACTCATGGACAGTTCGAGGACGATGGCCCTCCTGCTCGTGGCCTCGGTCGCGTGCGTGGCGGCCGCCGGGCAGGCGCCGTGCTCGGGCTGCCACGAGGCGCAGCGGCGCGCGTGGGCTCTCTCGATGCACGCCCGCTCCACCCAGGACCCGGTGTACCGCGCCATGCGCGCGTGGGCCCGGGAGGACGCGGGCGAGGCGGCGGCCGCCCTCTGCGTCACCTGCCACACGGTCGCCGAGGCGGGATCGGAGCTGCGCACCCGTGCGGTCACCTGCGAGGTGTGCCACCGGTCGGAGGTGGTGGGCCCCGGGCGACGCGGGCTGCGCGTCCAGCCGACGGCGGCGGTGGCCGCGGCCGCGCCGGTGGAGGCGCCGCACCCCGTGCGCGCCTCCCGCGACCTGATCTCGGGCGCCACCTGCCTGGTGTGCCACGGCGAGCTCCGCAATCCGCACGGCGTCCCGCTGTGCACCACCGGGCCCGAGGCGGCCGCGCGTCCCGCCGGCGCCGGCTGCCTCGCGTGCCACATGCCCGACGGCGATCACCGGTTCCCCGGCGCCACCCCCGAGCTGCTCCGGCGGGCGGCGCAGCTCGTGGCGGCGCTCGACGGCCGGGAGGCGACGGTCACGGTGCTCAACCGCGGCGCCGGTCACGCTCTCCCCACCGGCTCCGCTCTCCGCCAGGTGCGGCTCGAGGTGGTGGCGCTGGGCGCGCGGGGCGAGGAGCTCGCCCGGCGGGAGCTGATCTTCGCCCGGGTGCTCGCCGACGCCGCGGGCAACGCGCCGGTGCCGCCGTGGCGCGCCACGCGCGTCCACCGCGACACCCGCCTGGGGCCGTTCGGGCGCCGCACCGTACGGCTCCCCCTGCCCCCAGGGGCGGTGCGCCTGGTGGCCCGGCTCGTCTACCACCGGGTGCCCCCGCCGCTGGTGGACCGCCTGGGGCTCGCGGGCGAGACGCTGGTGGAGCCGGTGGAGATGGCCCGGGTCGAGCGGGAGCTCGGGCCGTGAGCGCCGCGTGCGCACCTCTGTCGCGGTGAGGGAGCCGTGCCGCGACCCGCGCCGCCCGAGCTGCTCGACCTCCTCCTGAGGGCGGTCCCGGGCGCGGTCTTCTGCGCCGAGTGGGTCCGGGGACGGGGCGTGGACTACGCCACCGCCTGGGAGAGCGCCGGCGTCGAGGCGCTGGTGGGGCTCCCGCCCGAGGCGCTGCTGACGCGGCCCGGGGCATTCCTCGAGCGGGTGCACCCCGACGACCGGGAGCGGTTCCTGGCGGCGCTCGAGGCGGCGGGGGAGCGGCTCGAGGAGCGGGAGCTGGAGTACCGGGTGCAGCACGCCCGCTCCGGCGAGTGGCGGTGGGTCCAGGAGCGGATCCGCGCGCTGCCGCACCCCGAACCCGGGCGGACCCGCGTGCTGGGCCTCCTCACCGACGTCACCGAGCTCGTCCGGCAGCGACAGAGGCTCGCCGCCTCCGAGGAACGGATGCGCCTGCTGGTGGAGGGAACCCCGTACTTCTTCTTCTACACCCAGGACGTGGAGGGGAACGTCACCTACGTCTCGCCCTCCGTGGAGCGGATCACCGGCCGCACGCCCCGGGAGTGGATCGGCCAGCACCACTGGTTCGTCACCGACTCCCCCGTCAACGACGAGGCACGCCGGAGGACCGACGCCAACCTCCGCGGCGAGCCCGAGCCCGGCCCCATCCGGGTGGAGCTCCGCCACGCCGACGGCCGCACGGTCCTGCTCGAGGTATACGAACACCCCATCGTCCGCGATGGTCGCGTGGTGGGGCTTGCCGGCATCGCCCACGACGTCACCGAGCGCGAGCGCCTCGCCGAGGAACTCGCCCACGCCCGCAAGATGGAGGCGGTGGGCCGGCTCGCCGCGGGCATCGCCCACGACATCAACAACCTGCTGCAGGGGATCGTGTCCGCCGCCGAGCTCGTGGAGCTGGAGAGCCGCGAACCGGCGGTGCTCCGGTGGACCGGCCAGATCCGCCGGCTCTCGGACCAGGGCCGCGACCTCGTGGCATCGCTGCTCGCCTACTCGCGCCGGCAGGTGCTCTCGCGACGCGTCGAGGACCTCTCGGAGATCGTGCGCCAGGCGGCAGCGGTTCTCGGGCGTACCCTGGGAGATCGGGTCGAGCTCCGGCTCGAGCTGGCCCCCGGGCCGCTCCCGGTGCTGGCGGATCCGGCCCAGCTCACGCAGGTGCTGTACAACCTGGCCGCCAACGCCGCGGACGCGATGCCGGACGGCGGTGTCCTGACGATCCGCACCGCGACCGACGGTGACGATCCGGATCTCGTCGTCCTCGAGGTCGCGGACACCGGGGTGGGGATCCCTCCCGAGCACCTGGACTCGATCTTCGATCCGTTCTTCACCACCAAGGAGATCGGGCGCGGCACCGGCCTCGGCCTCGCCTCGGTCCAGGGGACCGTCGCCCAGCACGGCGGGACCATCGCCGTGGCGAGCGAGCCGGGTGCGGGGACGGTGTTCACGATCCGCCTTCCCCGCGCCAGGGGGACGGAGCGCGGGACGGGTCCGTGCGGAGAGGACGGGCCGTCCCGTCTCGCCGGCCGCGTGCTCCTGGTCGAGGACGCGGAGCCGGTGCGGGTGGCGCTGGCCGAGGTGCTGCGCTCGTTCGGCCTCGAGGTCCGGACGGCCGCCACGGTGGCCGAGGCGGCCGCAGCGGGCGACGGGGTGGACCTCCTGCTCGCCGACCACCAGCTCCCCGACGGCACCGGACTCGGCCTGCTCGAGCGCCTCCGGCGGACGCAGCCCACCCTCCCCGCACTCCTGCTCAGCGGGTACGGGAGGGCCGTGCTCGACCGCGACGGCGGCACGCTGCCCGAGGGCGTCGAGCTCATCGCCAAGCCGGTGACGGTGGAGGAGCTCCGGTCCGCGCTGGCCCGGCACCTGCCCCCGCCGGGCTGAGCCCGCTCACACCTCGAGGTCGTCCCCCTCGGGCAGGGACCCCGCCCCCTCGAGCACCGGACGGACCCACCCGGCGAGGAACGCCCGCACCTGCTCCGGGGCGCGTCCCACGAACCGCCCGGGGTCGAGCAGCGCCTCGAGCTCCTCCCGCCCCAGCGGCACCTCCGGGTCCTCCGCCACCAGCTCCAGGAACGGGTTGCGGTCCTCGCCCGCGAGCCGCCGCTCCGTCGCGGTGCGCGCGTGGACACGCAGCCGCTCGTGCACCGCCTGCCGGTCGCCGCCCCGGCGCACCGCCGCCATCAGGATCGCCTCCGAGGCCAGGAACGGCAGCTCCGCCTCCAGGCTGCGCCGGATCACCGCCGGGTACACCTCGAGCCCCAGGGCCAGGTTGTGGACGATGCGGAGGATGGCGTCCGCCGTGAGGAACGCCTCGGGAAGCGCCAGCCGGCGGTTGGCGGAGTCGTCCAGGGTGCGCTCGAGCCACTGCCCGGCAGCGGTGTGGGCGGGGTTCTGGGCGAGCACGATCAGCCACCGCGCCAGGGCGCACACCCGTTCCGAGCGCATCGGGTTGGCCTTGTACGGCATCGCCGAGGAGCCCACCTGGCGCTCGGCCATGGGCTCGCGCACCTCGCGCAGGCGGGCCAGCAGCCGGACGTCGGTGGCCATCTTGGCCGCCGACTGGGCGATCCCGGAGAGGACGTCGAGGAGGAACGCGTCCACCTTGCGCGGGTAGGTCTGGCCCGTGACGGGGTAGGTGGCCTCGAACCCGAGCCGCGCCGCCACCCGCCGCTCGAGCTCCTCCACCCGCCCGTGATCGCCGTCGAAGAGCTCCAGGAACGTGGCCTGCGTCCCGGTGGTGCCCTTCACCCCCCTCAGGGCGAGCCGTCCCCTCTCGAACCGGAGCCGCTCCAGGTCGAGGAGCAGGTCCTGGATCCACAGGCAGGCGCGCTTGCCCACAGTGGTGGGCTGCGCGGGCTGGAAGTGGGTGTGGCCCAGCGTCGGCTCGTCGGCCCACCGCTCGGCGAAGGCGGCCAGCGCCGCCACCGCCGCGAGCAGCCGCCGCTCCACCAGGTCGAGCGCCTCGCGGGCGATGACGAGGTCCGCGTTGTCGCCCACGAACGCCGAGGTGGCGCCGAGGTGGAGGTAAGGCCGCGCCGCCGGTACCCGCTCGGCGAAGGCGTGAAGGTGCGCCATCACGTCGTGGCGGGTCTCGCGCTCGATCTCCCGCACTCGCTCGAGGTCCGCCTCCGTCACCTCGAGCGCACCGCGCATGGCCTCGATCGCCTCGGCGGGGATGGGCACCCCGAGCTCCCGCTGGGCCTCGGCCAGGGCCAGCCACAGCCGCCGCCACGTGGTGTAGCGGTGCCGTGGCGAGAACAGCCGCACCATCTCCGGCGACGCGTACCGCACCACCAGCGGGTGAGCCCAGGTATCCGCCGATCCCATCGCCGCCTCCCGCGCCAGTATAGGCCGCCGGCCGGCCGACCGGCCCGCCGCGGGCGCGTGCATAATGCCGCCGGGGTACGGATGCTGCGGGTGGACTCGGAGATCGGGCGGCTGCGGGCGGTGCTGGTGCACGAGCCCGGGCCCGAGGTGGAACGGATGGTGCCCTCCATGATGGAGGAGCTCCTGTTCGACGACATCCTGTTCGCGGAGGCGGCCCGGCAGGAGCACCGGCGGCTCCGCCGGCTGCTCCACCTCCTGGACGTGGAGGTGCTGGAGGCGCGCGACCTCCTGGAGGAGGCGCTGGCCGTCCCCGGGGCGCTCCGCTGGACGCTCGAGGCGGTCTGCCCCGAGCTGCCCCCCGCGGTGCGGGCCGAGCTGCGCGAGCTGCCGCCGGAGCGGCTCGCGGCCGTCCTGGTGGAGGGGATCCTCGCTCCGGAGACCGGCTCGGGCACCCCAGCCGAGGCGCTGTACAGGTTGCCGCCGCTCCCCAACTGGTGCTTTCAGCGCGACCCGCAGGTGGTGGTGGGCGCCGGGGTGATCCCCGCCGCCATGGCGACCTCCGCGAGGTGGCGCGAGGCGCTGCTGGCCCGGGTCCTGTTCCGGTTCCACCCGCGGCTCGCCCCGGAGTGGACCGTGGATGTCCTGGAGCCGCCCCGCGACCGCCCCCTCTACCTGGGCCTCCACCGCCCCAGGCTGGAGGGCGGCGACGTCCTGGTGGCATCCCCCGAGGTGCTGGTGGTGGGGGTGTCGGAGCGCACCAACGCCGTGGCGGTGGAGGCGCTGGCGCGGGCGCTGGCCGGGCGGGAAGAGGGCCCGCGTCACCTCGTGGTGGTCCAGCTGCCGGCCCGGCGCGCCTTCATGCACCTGGACACCGTGTTCACCATCGTGGACCGCGATGCGGCGCTGGTCCACCCGCAGGTGATCCTCGCCTCGGGGGCCCAGCCGGCGGAGGTGACGGAACTCGACCTCGCCGAGCCCGAACCCATCCCCCGGCCGCGTCCCGGGCTGCTCGAGGCGCTCGCCGCGCACGGCCTCGAGCTCGAGCCGATCCCGTGCGGGGGCGACGACCCCATCGCCCAGCGCCGCGAGCAGTGGACCGACGGCGCCAACGCCCTCGCGCTGGCGCCGGGGGTGATTCTCCTCTACGACCGCAACGTCCGCACCGCCGAGGCCCTCGCCGCCCGCGGCTTCCGCGTGGTCACCGCCGACGATGTCCTCCTGGGGCGGGAGGAGCTCGACCTCGCCGCCGGGGGCCGCGCCTGCGTGCTCCTCCCCTCCCACGAGATCTCCCGCGCCCGCGGCGGCCCGCACTGCCTCACCCACCCCCTCCTCCGTGACCCCCTCTGAGCGGGGACCTCTCCCGATACTTCCGGCGCTCCTGCCATCCCTGTCGGGGTCCGTCACCGATGCGGGAGGCCCGGGCGGACGCGGCCGGCGCCGCGAGGGGGCGGGACGGGCTCAGGCGCGCAGCCGCCGCCGGCCCGCCCGCGCCGCGTCCCAGACGATCCAGGAGACCGCGAGCCGGAGACCGAGCCCGGTGACGGTGGCCCAGCGGGGGCCCAGGAGCCAGGGAAGCGCCCGCAGGTCGGGCGGCACCCCGAGCAGGTGGTGCGCCGCGTAGAGGACGGCCAGCGCCGCCGTGACGACGGCGTACGCCGCCGCGCCCACCTCGAGCGCCAGCAGCAGCCGCGCCGCCGCCGCCCGGCCCCACCTCGGCGCGCCGGTCACCGTCCCCGCCCCGCGCCCTCCCGCAGCTGGCGCCACCGGTCGTGGTACCACAGCCACTGCTCCGGGCGCTCCCGGATCGCCGCCTCGATGAGCGCGAGCAGGCGGGCCGTCAGCGCCACCTCGTCGCGCTCGCCGGGAGGCAGCGCGTCGGGCTCCACCGGCCGGTCGAACCGCACCGCGTAGCGGCCCGGGCCCTCCCAGAACCCCCAGATGGGCACCACCGGGGCGCCGGTGCGCAGGGCGAGGCGCGCGAGCCCCGGGTGCGTCCAGGCAGGGTGGCCGAAGAAGGGCACGAGGACGCCTTCGTCCTCGAGGACCCGCTGGTCGATGAGCACGCCCACGGCGCCTCCGCGCCGCAGCTGTCGGACCATGGCCCTGGTGACGCCTCGCTTGCCCAGCGCCCGGTTGCCGAAACGGCCGCGCAGCCGCTCGAGCTCCGCCTCGAGGAGGGGGTTGTCCAGCGGCCGGTTCACCACCGCGAACCCCTGCGGGATCACGAGCCCCGCCACCAGCGCCGCCACCTCCCACGAGCCGAGGTGGGCCGAGAGCAGGAACACGCCGCGGCCGCGCTCCAGCGCCGCCTCGAGGCGCTCCTGTCCCTCCACCCTCACCGAGGCGAGCAGCGCCTCCGGGGTGGCGCGCTGGAGGCGGAGCGCGTCCAGCGTCACCCGCCCGAAGTGGCGCGCCACCTCGAGCCCGAGGCGCCGCCTCGCCTCCACGCCGAGCTCGGGGAAGGCCAGCCGCAGGTTGAACTCCAGGATCCTCCGCCGCCGCCGGCCGACCCGGTGGTACAGCACCCCGAGGCGCTCCCCCACCGCCGTCACCGCCCGCGGCCCGGCCCGGTGGGCCACCCAGCGCGCCGCGAGGTACGCGCCGTACTCCACCCGGTCGCGGAGCGCCGACCGCCCCCCGCTCACGCCGTCACCCCCGGCGCCTGCGCCCACAGCGCGTCCCACGAGCCGTCCACCGGCACCGCCTCCACCTCGAGGACCCACACCGGCGCCTCGGCGGGCAGCTTCACCGCGTCCTTGCCGGTGGTGACCACCACCGCCCCGAGCCTCCGGGCCGCGGCGAGCGCCCCGGCGACGTCGTCCCCGCGGTACCGGTGGTGGTCCGGGTGGAACCGCCGCCCCACCACCTCCGCCCCCAGCTCCTCGAGCGTCGCCACGAACCCATCCGGCCGCCCCACCGCCGCCAGCGCCACCACCCGTGCCCCGGCGAGCACCTCCGGCCCTCGTACACCCTCCGGCGTCCGCACCCGCACGGGCTCCAGGCGCGAACCCACCACCGGGATCCCCGGCGCCAGCTCCTCCACCCTGGCGGCGATCGCCCGAAGCGGTCGGGCCCACCCGCGGGGCAGCTTGGTCACCACCACCGCGTGCGCGCGGGCGAGCGCCTCCACCGGCTCCCGGAGCCGTCCCAGCGGCGGCAGGCGCCCGCCGCCCCACGGATCGCCCGCGTCCACCGCCACCACGTCCAGGTCGCGCTCCACCCTGAGGTGCTGGAAGGCGTCGTCCAGCACCGCCACGTCGGCCCCCAGGCTGCGGGCGGCGTGCGCACCGCGCACCCGGTCGGCGTCCACCACCACCGGAACGCCCGGCAGACGGCGGGCGAGCTCCAGCGGCTCGTCCCCCGCCCGCTCCGCCGGTACCGCGACGCCGGGGCCCACCAGCACCAGCGGCTCCCGCCCGCGGCGACCGTAGCCCCGGGTGAGCACCGCGGGGCGCCGCCCCCGGCGCGCCAAGTCCCGGACCAGCGCCGCCACCAGGGGCGTCTTGCCGGTCCCCCCGAAGGTGAGGTTGCCCACCGAGATCGCTGGCAGCGGCAGCCGCTCCCGCCGCAGCCACCCCCGCCCGTACGCCGCCACCCGCGCGCGCACCGCGAACGCGTACAGGGGGGCGAGCGGCAGCAGCAGCGCCTCCAGCCTCACGCCCGGAGCGTAGCACGCGCGGGGCGAGCCCTCCCCGCGGGCGCCTCACCCCGCGCCACGCCCGGAACGCGCCAGCCGGAGCACCGCCTCCGCGGTGCGGCCGGCGGCCCCCCGGTTGGCCTCCACCACCCGCCGCCCCGCCTCCCCGGCGGCACGTGCGGCGCGCGGCTCGTCCAGCCACGCGGCCAGCGCCGCGGCCAGCTCCTCGGCGCCCGAGACCACCCGCACCGCACCGGCGGCGAGGAGCTCGGCGTACACCTCGCGGAAGTTGTGCACATGGGGGCCCGTGAGCACCGGCACCCCCCACGCGGCGGCCTCGAGCGGGTTGTGGCCGCCCGTGGGCACGAGCGACCCGCCCACGAACGCCACCGCCGCGAGACGGTAGGCCCGCGCCAGCTCGCCGATGGTGTCCAGCAGGAGGACGTCGGGGCGCTCCGGAGCGGCCCCGAGGTCGGTGCGCCGGGCGAGCGCCACCCTCCGCCCGCGGAGCAGGCGCGCCACCGCCTCGAACCGCTCGGGGTGGCGCGGCGCCAGCACGAGGAACGGGCGGGTGTCGGCGTCGAGCCGCTCGAGCGCCGCCAGGACGGTCTCCTCCTCCCCCTCCATCGTGGAGCCGGCCACCATCACGGGCCGCCCCGCCGTCCAGGCGACGAGCCGCCCCGCCCACGGCAGGGGTGCCGGGTCCGGCTCGAGGTCGTACTTGACGTTGCCGGTCACGCGGATGCGCGCGGCGGGGATCCCGAGCCCGGCGAACCGCGCGGCGTCGGCGGCCGATCGAGCCAGCACCGCGGTCACGGGCTCGAGCAGCGGCGCCAGCAGGGCGCGAACGCGCCGGTACCGCCGGTAGGAGCGGTCGGACAGGCGCCCGTTCGCCACCGCCACCGGGATCCCCCGCCGCCCCGCCTGGTGAAGGAGCTCCGGCCACAGCTCCGTCTCCACCAGCACCACCGCCGACGGCCGCACGGCGTCGAGGAACCGCCCCACCGGCCCGGGGAGGTCGAGCGGGCACGGGTGCACCGGGTGCCGGTCGCCCACCGTCCGCCGCGCCAGGGCGAGCCCGGTGGCGGTGGTGGCGGTCAGCAGCACGCCGAGCTCCGGCGCCCGCCGCTCCAGCTCGGCCAGCACCCGGCGCGCGATCTCCACCTCCCCCACCGACACCGCCTGCACCCACAGCCCGCCCGGGGCGACGGCCGGCAGCCCCCGCCCCAGCCGCGCCGGAAGCGGCGGCCGGCTCTTGCCCGTCGCCCGGTCCCGCAGCCACAGCAGCGGCGCCGCCACCGGCAGCGCCAGGTGGACGGCGGTGCGGTAGAGCCAGAGGGCGGGACGCGCCACGGCCGCCAGGATACACGTCCCCGGGCCGGACGGATCGGGGATAATCGCACCGTGGCGCGGCGCGGGGAGCTGGTCCTGGCGATCGACTGCGGCACGCAGAGCGTGCGCGCGCTGCTGTTCGACCCGGGAGGGCGGCTCGTGGCGCGGCGGAAGGTGCCGATCGAGCCGTACGTCTCCCCGCGGCCCGGGTGGGCCGAGCAGGATCCGGAGGTGTACTGGGGCGCCCTCGCCTCCGCCTGCACGGGGCTGTGGGCCGATGGCGCCGATCCCGCCGCCGTGGCCGGGCTCGCCCTCACCACCCAGCGCGCCACCGTGGTGGTCACCGACCACCGCGGCCGCCCGCTCCGCCCCACCATCGTCTGGCTCGACCAGCGCAGGACCGAGGGGCTGCCGCCGCTCGGCGGGGCGTGGGGGGCGCTGTTCGGGTTGCTCGGCCTCGGCGAGACCGTGGATCACTTCCGCGCCGAGGCGGAGGCGAACTGGCTCGAGCGCCACGAGCCGGAGATGTACCGCCGGATCCGCCGCTTCCTGTTCCTCTCCGGCTGGCTCGCCTTCCGCCTCACCGGCCGCTTCGTGGACTCGGTGGGGTGCCAGGTGGGGTACGTGCCCTTCGATTACCGGCGCCACCGCTGGGCCTCCCCCCGTGACTGGAAGTGGCGTGCGGTGGCGGTGCGCCGGGAGTGGCTCCCCGAGCTGGTCCCGCCAGGTGACCCCCTCGGGGAGCTCGCGCCGCGCGCCGCCGCCGAGCTCGGGCTCCCGGCCGGGCTGCCGGTGATCGCCGCGGCGGCGGACAAGGCGTGCGAGGTCCTGGGCTCGGGGGCGCTCGATCCGGCGATCGGCGCGCTCTCCTACGGCACGTCGGCCACCCTCAACACCACGCGGCGCCGGTACGTCGAGGCGGTACCCCTGGTGCCTCCGTACCCGGCGGCGGTGCCGGGGATGTACTCGCTCGAGATCCAGGTGTACCGCGGCTACTGGCTGGTGTCCTGGTTCAAGCGGGAGTTCGGCGAGCGGGAGGTCCGGATCGCCGCCGAGCGGGGGGTGGAGCCCGAGACGCTGTTCGACGAGCTGGTCCGGGCGGTCCCCCCCGGCTCCATGGGGCTCGTGCTCTCGCCGTACTGGTCGCCCGGGGTACGGGTGCCCGGGCCCGAGGCCAAGGGTGCGGTGATCGGCTTCGGCGACGTCCACACCCGGGCGCACCTCTACCGGGCCATCCTCGAGGGGCTCGCCTACGCCCTGCGCGAGGGGGCGGAGCGGACCGAGCGGCGCACCCGGGTGGCGCTCACCGAGCTCCGCGTCGCCGGGGGCGGCTCCCGTTCCGACGAGGCGATGCAGCTCACCGCCGACATCTTCGGGCTTCCCGCCTCCCGCCCCCACGTCGCCGAGGCCTCCGGGCTCGGCGCGGCCATCGACGCGGCGGTGGGGCTCGGGCTCCACCCCGGCTGGGAGGAGGCGGTCCGCGCCATGACCCGCGTCCGGGACACCTTCGAGCCCCGGCCGGAGGTGGCGGAGCGCTACGACCGACTGTACCGCGAGGTGTACCGCCGGCTGTACCGTCGCCTCCGCCCGCTGTACCGCGCGATCCGCGACATCACCGGCTATCCCTCGCGCCCGCGCCGGTGAACCCCTGCTACAATCGCTGCCAGGATCGGCGGAACGCAAACCGGAGGCGCGCATGGCCGAGCTCGAGATCCGTCGCGACGACGCCCCCGCCCAGGTGGTCGCGGTGGGCGAGGGGACCACCACCATCGGCAGGGCCGACGACAACGACGTGGTGATCGCGCACCCGTCGGTGTCACGCCACCACGCGGTGATCGAGGCCACCGCGGAGGGGTACGTCCTCCGCGACCTCGAGAGCTCCAACGGGACCTGGGTCCGCGGCCACCGGGTCACCCAGCACCGGCTCTCCGACGGCGACACGGTGCGCTTCGGGGCCGTGGAGGCGACGTTCCGCGAGGTGGCGGAACCGGGCGCCACCGTGGTCATCGACGCCGCCGAGATGCCCTCGGCCCCCGAGCCGACCCCGTCCGAGCCGGCTCCCGCGGCGCCGCCCCGGCCCCGGCCGGCCCCACCTCCGCCTCCGGCCCCGGAGCCGCCCGCGCCGCCCCCGGCGCCAGCGCCCCCGCCGGCGCCGTCCGCCCGTCCCGCTCCCCCACCTCCACCACCCGCGGCGGTGCCGGCCCGCGCCGCCCGCCCGCGCCGCCAGCCGGCGGGCGAGCCCGCCGGGTTCGGCATCCGGCTCGTGGCCTACCTCGTCGACATCGTGATCGTGTGGGTGGCGATGGTCGTGATCACGGTCCCGGCCGCGTGGCTGATGGGCCGGGGCGCCCTCGGGTTCCTCGTGGGGCTGCTGCTCGACCTCGCCGCCGTCGCCGGAGCCATCGCCTACCCCCTCTACTTCTGGGCGACCCGCGGCGCCACGCCCGGCAAGGCGCTGTTCAGGCTCCGCGTGGTCCGCGAGGACGGTGTGGAGCCGGTGGGCTACGGCACCGCGGCGCTGCGCCTCCTGGGCTACCTGGTGTCCAGCATGGTCCTCTACGTCGGCTTCCTGATGATCCTGTTCGACGCCGAGAAGCACGGGCTGCACGACATGATCGCCAGGACGCGGGTGGTCCGCACCGGCTGACCGGTCCGCCGCCGCGCGCCCCTCACCCGGCGCCGGCCGGGCAGGCGACGGGCGCCCACCCCGGCCCCTCCACCGCCTCCGTACCGCCGGCCGCCACCTCCGCGGCCAGCTCCGCCACCGTCCGGCCGAGGAGCGGATGCACCCACCCGGGCGCCACCTCGGCCGCCGGCAGCAGGACGAACGGCCGCAGGTGGCACCGCGGGTGCGGCAGCTCCAGCCGCGGCCCCCGGCACACCACGCCCTGCGCGATCACGAGGTCGAGATCGAGCGGCCGGGGCCCCCACCGCTTGCCGCGCACCCTCCCGGCCGCGTCCTCGAGCGCCCGGCACCGCTCGAGCAGCTGGTGGAGCGGCGCCCGCACCGCCACTCGCGCCACGGCGTTGAGAAAGGGGGGCTGCGGCGGCCCCTCCGGCTCGCTCCGGTAGAGCCGCGACACCGCCACCACCGCCGCCACCGGGGCGAGCCCGGCGAGGGCCGCCGCGAAGGCCCGCGGTGGGTCGCCGAGGTTGCCGCCCAGACCGAGGAGCGCCTCCACCACCCCATGGTAGAGGAGTTTCCCCGATATTTCGGCTCACCTGTCCTGTCCGTCCCGCCGGGTGGGAGGTCGGCAGGATCGCCGCACGGCGGAGGTCCGCCGCCGGCGACCGGCAGCGACGCGGCGCCGGGGGAACGCATCCGTATCCGCAGCCGGAACCGGAGCCGGGACCGCGACCGCGACCGGGGCCGGAGCCGGGGCCGCCGCCGGATCCGTGACCGGGTCCGCGCACGGTCCGGACCGGATGTCACCTGCCGAGGTGAACAGTGTCCCCAACTCGCGGGGAGTGTCCCCAACTCGTCTGTCCTCGGACACGGCGGCGTCGTAGCCGTGACCGGATCCGGAGCCGCATCCGTGGC
>CAYTTB010000017.1:0-45416 GCA_964440565.1 uncultured Thermoanaerobaculia bacterium | reverse complement strand
TCTGAATCACAACGACTTACAACTCAACACCGTCAGTTCTTGGGGAAGGTCCAGGCGCCCGGGCCGGGCGCCACGGGGGCGGCCATCGCGGACCGGGAGATCCCCACCGGGCGGCCCGAGGTGCGGGCGCTGCGGCGCGCGGCGGTGGACGACTTCGCCGCCCGGCGCCTCGCACGCGCGGGGCTGCCCGAGCTCGCGCCGGGCCTGCTGCAGTCCCGGATCCTCCGGGAGGTGCTGGCGGCCGTGGGTGAAGGCTGACCGGACGGGCGTCGGCCCGACCCGGCGCGCCCGGGCGCGTGCCTCAGTACGACAGGTCCATCACCGCGAAGCAGGGGATCTCGTGGCCGCGTCTCGGCTCGCACGAGGCGGCGAAGGCGAACGCAGTACGGCCGACACGGTCCAGCAGGAAGAACGGCCACACCTCGAGTGCGCTGGTTGACAGCCGTCGGCGCCACGAGCGCTTGAGGGAGGGATCCAGGTCCAGGTGCACCCACCGCGGCACATTGTCGGTCCCCCGGAAGATCGCGAGTGTCTGCAGGAGTCCCTTCTCCCTCGGGACCCTTCCGTCCTCATCGGGGCTGGCGAAGGCGAGCTGCAACCACAGGACGACGTCGTTGTCACCCAGGGAGTAGGGCTGAAGGTCCTCCTCCCGGAGAAACGTCGGAAGCGACACCACCCCGCGCTCCTCGTCGACGAAAGGATCCGCACGGTCCTCCTGGACGACCCAGAACGGGAGCTGCTGCACGGTGCCGAGCCCCGTCCGATCGAGGCGGGCACGGAAGAACACCCTGGTGCCGCGCAGCTGGTAGCGGGAGCCGAGCCGCTGCGCGGCGATCCCCTCGATCAGGACCCAGAACGGCTCGTCGGTGTCGAGGTCGCGAAACGGAACCACCGCCAGGCCTGCGGGGTGAAGCCGCAGCCGCTCGCCCTCCGGCCCCCGCGCTACGCGGTTCAGCCGCGCGAGGAGGTCGTCCCGGTCGATGGGCATCGGCTCCACCGATCCGTCTCCCGGGCGGTACCGGACCCCGAACCCCTCGGGCGTCATCGCCGGAGCCCGGGCGGCCCGGGCGTAGCTTCCGGGCGGCTTCGGACGTTCCGCGTACCTTCGGCCGAACAACCACAGCGTGTACTCGACGCCGTCGTAGGTCACCCGCGGGTAGCCGATCTCGTCGAGAGGCAGCCTCCGCTCCGAGAGGAAGCGGAGTTCCAGGTCGTAGCAGAGGAGGGCGCGCCGCCCCGCGGCGAGGATGGCGTACGGGCACGTATCGCGCTCGTCGAGAACGAGCGGCACCGTCTGCGCGCCGGCGGCGAACACCGGGCGCGGCTCGGCCGCCCGGGGCTCGTCTCCGAGCGCCAGTACCCTGCCATCCTTTCGGACGAGGGCCAGCACCAGCCGCTCCTGGTCGTTCTCGAAGGTGACCGAACGGACCGGGACCCGGCTGCCGTCGTCCTCGCCGGTGGCCCGGTCGGGATGGGCCCAGGGGGAGACCCGGTACCGCTCGTGCTCAAGCAGCACCAGGAAACGTTTCGCCCCCACCGGCGCCACGCGGAGGACGTTCCACGCCTCGTGTCTCCCGGACGTCGGCGAGAACTCGAGCTGCAGCCGCGAGAGCGGAACCGCCCGCCGAGCGACCAGTTGCGGCTCCCCCGCCGCGACGACCCCGGCGCAGCATCCCACCACCAGGAGGACCCGGTGCCAGCTCACCGGCGGCCCCCCTTCGAGGTGCAGCGATCGCCGCCCTCCCAGTAACACTGACTGGAGCCGGCGTAGCAGGCCTTGATGCCACCCACGCTCCTGCACCGGCTGTCGTCGACCAGCCTCGGGATTCTCGCCGCGAACAGCTCGCGCCGCCCCCGGCGCAGCGCGATGCGGGGGACCCGCGCACGGCAGGCGCACGCGGACCTCGCCCGGCCGGCGCCGGAGCCGCCCGCGGGCGGGGCCGGCGGCACGGCCACCCCACCCGCGGCCGCGGTGTCGCGCAGCACCAGCGTGCCGCCGGAGAGGTCGGTGAGCACCAGCGTGTTCGGATCCGGCTGGCTCACCTCGTAGACCTGCTGCCCGCCACCGGCGGCCTGGGTGACCAGCACGTCGCCCTGCAGCACGTAGGTGCCGGTGGAGGTTCCTCCGGGATGCTGCCTTCGGCCTCGAGCCGGAGGGTCAGGCCCATGGCCTCCTGGGTCCAGGTCCTGCCCACGATCCCCGCCCCGGCGGTGCCGGCCCACAGCAGCACCACGGCGGCCAGGACGATCGAGATCCGCCGCGTCGAGACGATCTGGCGAAGGGTCGTCGTCACCTCCCTGTGGTCCTCCACCCGTGGCGGGCACGGGCGGATCTGCGCTCTATGACCGGATCGTACCACACCGCCGGGCGCCCCGGCAACCGGCGCCCGGGCCCGGCGCCACGGGAGCGGCCATCGCGGGTCCGAGCTGCCCGCACGGCGCCTCCCGCCCCGTGGCGGTGGGGTCGGAGGCGGGCCCGATCGCGGGAGCGCGGGAAGGCCGGACCGCCGCCCGTCCGGTCAGCCCTCACCCACGGCCGCCAGCACCTCCCGGAGGATCCGGGACGGAAGCAGGCCAGGCGCGAGCTCGGGCAGCGCCGCGCGGGCGAGGCGGCGGGCCGTGTCCGGGTCGCCGGCCTCGAGCGCCGCCTCCGCCTCGAGCGCGCGGGCGAGATCGAGCAGCTGCCGGAAGAAGAAGTCGTCCCGGGCGAGCTCCGCCAGCGCCGGCGTCAGCGCCGCCAGGCGCCGGTGGGCCTCGCCCGGCCGGCCCAACCCCAGCTCGGCCGCGGCGGCCGCGAGACGGCCCTCGGCGGCGGCGTCCGGGTGGTCCCGGATGGCGCGCCCGGCGGCCTCGAGGTCGTCCGGGCGCAGGCGCCCCGCCCGCCACCGGCACAGGATCGCGACGGCGTCGCCGTCGGGGGTGTAGGTGCCGCTGGCCACCTCCAGGTCGGCGGGCTCGATCCGGTCCCACCACAGGTGGGCGCGGGCGCGCAGGGCGGCGAGGTCGCCCGACCCCTCGTAGACGGGCCGCAGCTCGTTGCCGAAGCGGGCGAGCTCCCGCTCGAGGCCGGCGGGATCGCGCCGCTCGATGGCGAGCCGGAGGGCGAGGAGCTGGGCGTCGAACACCCCCCGCACGGTGTGGGGATCGTCCCGGAGCCGGTCCACGGCCCGGCCCGCCGCCTCCAGGCGCCCGGCCACCGCGAGCAGGTGCGCCTCGAGGTAGCGGAGCTCGTCGGTGGCGAGCTCCTCCGTGGCGGGGGCGAGCAGCTCCAGCGCCGGGCCGGGCCCGGCCACGCGGGCCAGCAGCCGCGCCCCCCGCTCGGCGAGCAGCGCCCGGTACGGCGCCTCCCGGAGCAGCGGCCCCAGGCTCGCGCGGGCCGCCTCGATCCTGGAGGCGGCGGCGGGGGCCGAGGCCGGGCCGCGGCCCGGCACCAGCAGCTTCACCAGCCGGGCCATCGCCTCGAGCCGGAGGGCCCTGAGATCGCGACCCGCGTTGGGGCCGGGGACCGGGTTGAAGAACCGGTCCACCGCCAGCGGACGGGGGCCGCCGAGCACCCGGAACCCGCCGCCGGGCCGCGGCTCGAGCCCCACCTTCCCCCACGATCCCCGCCACGACTCGCCCAGCGGGACGTACGCCACGGTGTGCAGGCGAGCGGAGTCCCGGGTGAGACCCCTCCCCGTGAACATCGCCACCCAGCCGGCGCCGGCGAGGGTGCCGTCGCCTCCGGGCGGCCCGAGAACCCTCACCACCCCGAGGTACCACTGCATCCCGAGCCGGTTGTTCACCGCCAGGAACGCGATCCGCGCGCCGCCGGGTGCCGGGAGGACGTGCAGCGAGTAGATGTGCCCGGAGTGCTCGATGAGCCGTTCCCAGCGATCCCGGCGCGGCCACCACGCGAACAGCACCGAGGGGTAGTAGGTGCGGTGGCGCGCGGCCACCACCACCTCGGGCCCGCCGTCCCCGTCGAGATCCCCGAGCACGACGGAGGGGACCAGCTCGGGCCGGTACGGGAACCCCCACCGGTCCACGAGATCGGCCAGCCGGACGTCGGTGAGCACCCGTCCGGAACGGTCCACGGCGAGCACCCGGCCGGAGCCGGCCGGGTCGGCGGGGGACCAGGAACCCACCACGGTCTCCGGCTCCCCGTCGCCGTCGAGGTCCGCGCGCTCGAACCGGACCTCCTGGCTCGCCAGCGGGATCGCCCACGCCGTGCGCCCCCGCGAGTCCACGCCCCGCACGCCCCGGGCGTCCACCTCCACCCGCAGGGGGACGGCCGCCCGCCACCACGCCCACCCCCCGGCCGCGGCGGCCACCGCCGCCGCCACCGCCGCCGCCGCGGCGAGCCGGCGCCGGCGCGGGAGGGCCCGCCACCGCCGGCGCTCCAGCGCCCGGGCCACCGCCGCGGCGGCGGGCCGCTCGCCCGGATCGGGGTCGGTCATCCGCCGCAGCAGCCGGTCCAGCCAGCGCGGGACCTCCGGGCACGTTCGCCGGGCGGACGGAGGGGTGCGCCGCTGGCGGAGCATCAGGGTGGAGAGCGCGGTGGCGTCCCGGAGCGGCACCTCGCCGGTGAGCGCCCGCAGGAGCGTCATCCCCAGCGCGTAGACGTCGGTGGCGGGGGTGAGCTCGCCACCGGTGGCCTGCTCGGGGGCCATGTAGGCGGGGGTGCCCACCACCATCCGCGCCTCGGTGACCGTCTCGCCGTGCGCGAGCGGACGGGCCAGCCCCGCGTCGCACAGGCGGGCCCGGCCGGTCCCCTCCTCGAGCAGGACGTTGCCCGGCTTGACGTCGCGGTGCACGATCCCGAGGCGGTGGAGGTGGGCGAGCGCCCCGGCCACCTCCCGCCCGATCCGGATCGCCTCCGCCACCGGCAGCCGGCCCTCCCGCTCCAGCCGGTCCCGGAGGGTCTCGCCGCGCACCAGCTCCATGGACAGGAACCACAGGTCGCCGTCGCGGTGCAGGTCGTGGACGGTGACCAGGTTCGGGTGGGGGGTGCGGGTGGTGCGCACCTCGCGGCGCAGCCGCCCCCGGCTCCCCGGGTCGTCCAGGTGGGGGTGGAGCACCTTCACCGCCACCTCGCCGCCCACCAGCTCGTCGAGCGCCGCGTACACCACCCCGGTGCCCCCCTCGCCCAGGACACGCAGGAGCCGGAACCTCCCGGCCAGGACCCGGCCCGGCCGCAGCCCCGAGGGAACCCGGGTGTCGCGATGCTGGGCGTTCCAGGTCGAGGTGTTCTCGGTGTCGCCGCTCATGCCGCTACCGGAGATGGTACACGAGCCGGACGGAGGACGCCCCCCACCGGCCGGAGCCCGTGCGTGCGCCGCGTGCCCGGGAGGCGGGGCCGGTCGTGGCCAGCTTCCCGCTGCAGGATGGAGCCGCCCTCCCGCTCCCGCCCCGTGCCGGGCGGTGTCCGGCGCCCCCACCGCCGCCATCGGCGAGGGTTCACCTGGCCCCGCGGCCGGTGGTGCTCCCGGACGCCCGCGGCGGCCCGCCGTCCGGTGACGGGCCCGGGATCGCCTCCGCCACCAGCCGCCGCGGCAGCAGCCCGGGGGCGAGGTGCGGGGCGAGCGCCGCCGCCTCCGCCCGCGCCCGCGCGGTCTTCCCGGACCTCGCGAGCGCCACCACCCGCAGCGCCCCGGCGAGCTCCAGCGCCTGCCGGGCGGCGAAGTCGTCCGCCGCCGCCCGCCGCAGCGCCGGGAGCTCCCGCCCCAGGAGGGCCGCCGCCTCTTCCGGCCGCCCCAGGCCCAGCAGCGCCGCCGCCTCCGCCGCCCGCGCCTCCCACACCGCCTCCGGCAGACGGGCCGCCAGCGCCCGCGCCGCCTCCGGATCGCCCGGGCGCGTCCGCCCCGTCCGCCACCGCGCCAGCACCGCGATGGCCTCCCCCGCCGGGGTGTACGGCCCGGAGCGCACCTCGAGGTCGGCGGGCTCCACCCGGTCCCACCACAGGTGCGCCCTCGCCCACGCCACCGCCAGCTCGTTGGCCCCCTCCCGCTGCTGGATGTCCACCGAGGCCCACAGGCGGCGCACCGCCTCCTCCACCCGGGCCGGGTCGTGGAGCGCCACCGCGAGGCGCACCGCGAGCACCGCGGCGTCGAACGCCCGGTCGGTGTGGGGATCGTCGAGGAGCGCCGTCACCGCGCGCCACGCCGCCTCGAGGCGGCCCGCGAGCGCGAGCAGGTGCACCCGCCGGTAGCGGAGCTCGTCGGTGGCGAGGTCGCGGGCGGCGGGCTCGAGGAGCTCGAGCGCCCCCGCGAGGTCGCCGGCGCGGGCCAGCGCCCGCGCCCCCTGCCCGGCGAGGAGGGCGCGGTAGGCGGGCTCGTCGAGCAGCGGCCCCGCCCGGGCGCGGATCCGAGCGATGTCGGCCCGGACCGCATCGGGGGAGCGTCCCCAGGCGTCGAAGCGGAGGCCCGCGATGGCCCGGATCGTCTCGAGCCTCAGGGTGGCGAGGTCACGGCCGGCGTTGGGGCCGGGGAGGGGGTTGAAGAAGCGGTCCACGCCCGTCACCCCCGCCACTCCCCGCACCGCGTACCCCCCGTCCGGCCTCGGCACGAGCCGCTCGCCGCGCCGGTGGCCGCTGCGGATCCCCTCGCCCAGCGGCACGTAGGCGAGCCAGCGCGCGGTGCCGTCGGGGCCCCCGGGGGTCATGCGCCGCTCGCCGAGGACGAGGGGGTCCCGGCCCTCGCCCAGCGGCGGCGGCGCGGGCTCCAGCACCCCGAGGCAGGCCAGCATCCCCAGCCGGTTGGAGCGGGCCAGGAACGCGATCCGTCCCGGGCGGCCGCCGCGGGCCGGCTCCGGCGCCACGGCGAAGATCCGCCCCGCGTGCGCCAGCAGCTGCACCCACCGCCCCGCGCCCGGCCAGTGCACCACCAGCACGTCCGGGTAGAACAGAGGGTGGTGGGCGTTGACCACCACCTCGTCCCGGCCGTCGCCGTCCAGGTCGGCGCAGGCCGCCCACGGGACCAGCCAGCGCCGGTAGGGGAACGGCCAGACCTCGACCACCCGCGCCACCTCCGCCTCGGCCAGGACCGCACCCTCCAGGTCGACGGCCCGCACCACGGCCGGCGGCGGCGGCCCCTCTCTCGCGCCGCCCGCGGTGCCCGTGGCCACCACCCACTCCGCCCGGCCGTCCCCGTCGAGATCGCCGCGCGCCACGCTCACCCGGTCGCCCGCGAGCGCGAGGCGCCACGCCGCCCGCCCGCGCCGGTCGAGGCCCACCACCGCCCCGTCCCGCACCTCCACCCGCACGGCCCGGCGCACCAGTGCCCGGCGGCCGCCCCCCACCGCCGCCGCCACGGCCGCGGCCAGCGCCACCGCCGCGGCCAGCGCCCGCCGCCGCGGCAGCGGCCGGTACGCGCGCCGCTCCAGCGCCCGCGCCACCCGCTCGGCCGGCGGGCGCTCCCCCGGTCTCGGGTCGGTCATCCGCCGCAGCAGCCGGTCGAGCCAGCGCGGGATGTCCCGCCGCACCCGGCGCACCGGGGGCGGGCGCTCGCGCTGCCGGCGCAGGAGGGTGGCCAGGGCGGACCCCCCGTCCAGCGGCGGCGAGCCGGTGAGGGCCGTGTACAGGGTGAGGCCCAGCGCGTACACGTCGGAGGCGGTGCAGGCCCCGTGCGGCAGGCCCTGCTCCGGGGCCATGTAGGCCGGCGTGCCCACCACCAGCCGGGTCTCGGTGACGGTGGCGCCCGGCTCCTCCGGGCGGGCCAGCCCGGCGTCGCACAGGCGCGCCCGCCCCCCCGGCTCCATGAGGACGTTGCCCGGCTTGACGTCGCGGTGGACCACCCCCCGGCGGTGGAGGAACGCGAGGGCCCGGGCCAGGTCGCGGCCGATGCGCACCACCGCCTCCACCGGCAGGGGCCCCTCCCGCGCCACGATCTCGGCCAGGCTCTCCCCCCGCACCAGCTCCATGGTGAGGAACGGCCGGCCCCCGTGCTCGTGCAGGTCGTACACCTCCACCAGCTCCCGCGGGGCGCCGCGGCAGGCGCGCACCTCGCGCCGCAGCCGCTCCCGCCCCTCGGGCGTGTCGAGGTGCGGCCACGGCAGCTTCACCGCCACCCGCTGGTCGAGCTCCAGGTCGTGCGCCTCCAGGACGACCCCGCTGCCGCCGCGGCCGATCTCGCGGATCACCACGAACCGGCCGGCGAGCGTCTCGCCCGGACGCACCTCGCCCTCGCGGGGCCTCGGGCTCGTCCCGAAGAACGCGCGGGTCGCCTCGCCGCTGTCGGCCATCTGGACGTCCGGCCCTGCCGGTGCGTCCAGTATACGGCCCCGCGGGATCACACCTCGAGGCGGCGCACGAACGGCTCGTAGGTCATGAAGTCGGCGTGGTGCACGATCCACGCCTCGGCGGTTCGCGCCACCAGGTCGCCCTCCCCGGCGTGGGTGGCCACGATGTGGCACACCGCGTCGGGAAGGCCCGCCTCCATGGCCAGGGCCACGCCGGTGAACGGGTGGCGCAGGTACTTCCCGCGCGCGCTCTGCCGCGTGCCGCCCGCGCCGTCCGGCTCGTACTCCAGAAGCTTGCCCACGTCGGCGAGGATGGCTCCGGCGATCAGGGTGTCCATGTCGAGCGGCAGCGCGTCACCGAAGAACTCGCGGATCTTCCGCCCGGCGTCCCGCGCCACGTGCACCACCAGCCGCTTGTGGGCCAGGAACGAGACCGGGCAGTCGGGAACCTTGAGGGTGAACGGGATCCGCTCGAGATCGGCGGGCTCGAGCGGCGAGCGCTCGAACGCGAGCTCCCAGCAGCGGAGCACCCGCTCCCTGAGGTCCGGGTCCTCGATCCATCCGATCTCCGGCCAGATCCGGAGGATCTCCTCCCGCAGCACGCTCACCTCCGCCGGGCAGTCTACACCGCCGGCCACCGCCGGCGCCGGACCCGACCGCCCGCCGGCCTACCCGCTCGATCCGGCGCCCCGCCGGCCGGACTCCCGGGCCACCAGCTCCATCGCCCGCCCGATGGGGATCGCCACGATCCCCCGCTCCCGGTCCACCCACCGGTACCCCCCGATCCGCTCCAGCTGCCTCGCGCGGAGGGTGGCGAGCTCCGCGGGCGGTGGGGCGGCCGCATCGCGCCCGGCCTCCCCCCGCCGCAGCCGCGCGAAGTACGCCTGCAGGGTCACGATGATCACGAGCAGCGCCACGGCCCCGACCAGACCGAGCACCGCGCTCCTCCTCACGCCAGCCTCGTCGGTGCGCATGCTCACCTCACGCGTTCTCGAACATCAGCGATTCGGCGAGGCGGGGATCCGCCTCGGGGACCAGGGGGTGCGGGCCAAGCCGGCGGGCCAGCGCCGCGACCAGAAGCCCCCCGAGCCCGAGGAAGGTGAGCACCTCGTACGGGCCGAAGGGCACCGCGTCGCGGTGGAACTGGGGCATGACGAGCCACACCAGGTCCACCCAGTGCATCACCGCCATCCACACCGCGGCCAGCAGCAGCAGGCGGGGGCGCCGCTTGGGGTAGCGCGAGATGAGGGCGAGGAAGGGGATGACGAAGTGCCCGAAGAGGAGCGCCAGGCTCGCCCACCCCCACGCCCCGGTCTGCCGCACGAGGTACCACCCGGTCTCCTCGGGGAGGTTGCCGTACCAGATGAGCAGGTACTGCGAGAAGGCGATGTAGGCCCAGAAGACGGTGAAGGCGAACAGCAGCTTGCCCAGGTCGTGGTAGTGCTCCACCGTCACCGCCCGCCGGAGCCTCCCGTGGTGCTGGAGAAAGCCCAGCAGCAGCGGGAGAAGCGCCAGGAACCCCACCACCGATCCGGCGAAGACGTAGACACCGAAGATGGTGCTGAACCAGTGGGGATCCAGCGACATCCACAGGTCGAAGGCGGCGAAGTTCAGGGTGACCGCGAAGGCGACCAGGGCCGGGTAGCTGCGGCGCTCCATGGCCAGCGAGAGCTCCGGCTCGCCCGAGCCGTCCTGGGCGGTGGAGGTCCGGAGGAACCAGCGGGCCAGGAGTCCCCAGACGAGGAAGTAGAGCGCGACCCTGCCCACGAAGAACGGCGGGTTCAGCCAGGCGCGCCGGCCGGCGAGGAGGGCGTCGTGGGCGGCCGCCGGCGCGCTCCAGCTGTACAGGTGGCGCATCCCCAGGAGGATGGGCACCGCCGCGACGCCCAGCAGCGGCAGCAGCCAGGCCACCCCCTCGGCGACGCGCCGCACCACCACGCTCCACCCCGCCCGGGTGGCGTGCTGGAGCAGCACGAAGAAGAGCGCCCCCAGGGCCACGGTGGTGAACCAGCTCCAGCTCACCAGGTACGCCTCCAGGGCGGGGCCGGCGGTGCCCGTGAGCGCCGCCAGGACCGCCGAGCCGCCGAGGCCGGCCGCAGCGGCAGCGGCGCCCACGCGCTCGAGGCGTGGCCCGAGCTCGCCCAGGTGACGCGCCTCCTCCCCGATCTCCACCGGTGTCATCGCCTCCTCCTCACCGCAGCCGGTCGCGGACCTCGGGCGGGACGTCCGCGAGCGTCGCGTGCTGACTCCGCTGGAGCGCCCGCACGTACGCGACGATCGCCCACCGGTCCCGCACCGGGATCTGCGCGCCGTAAGCCGGCATGTTGCGGGTCCCGTGGGTGATGGTGTCGAAGATGCGGCCGTCGGGACGGGAGCGCACCGTCCCGGTGTGCAGGGACGCGGGGGGGACCCACGTCCCCTCCTGGAGCCGCTCGGCCCGGACCGCGACGATCCCGTCACCGTACCCGTCCAGCCCGTGGCACGGGGCGCAGTGGATCCCGAACCGCTCCCGTCCCCGCTCCAGCAGCGCCAGCGTGACCGGCAGCGGGTTGACCGCCACCCAGCCGTCGCCGTCGCGGCCCGTCTCGAGCGGCCCCGGCTCCACCGGATCCTCCACCGCCACCGTGCCCGGCACCGGCGGCCGCATCGCCCGCCCGTCCGCGAACAGCGGGTTCGCCTGCTGCGCCTCGTACCGCGGCTGGTTGTCCATGTCCGGGACGAGGTGGATCCGTGGCCTGGGGCTCGTGGCCACCCGCGCCCTGGCGATGAAGGCGAGGGGGACCCACGACAGCGCCACCGCCACCGCCAGCAGGTACTTGATCCACTGGGGGAGCGCCCGCCACGCCTCGCGGTAGCTCACGCCGGCACCTCCTCCACCGCCACCGCCCCCGTCGCCTCGAGCAGGCGGCGGGTCGCCTCCGGACCGAACCTGGGGTCCGCGGCCTCCACGGAGATGAAGAACCGGTCGTCGGTGGCCCGCCGGAACCGCTCCACCCGGAAGAGGGGGTGGAAGAGACGCGGGAGCCCGTTCGCCGCCAGCATCCCGAGGAGCGCCGAGATCGCCGCCAGCAGGATGGTCATCTCGAAGGCGACGGGGACGTTCGCCGGCAGCGAGAAGATCGGCTTGCCGCTGATGAGGAACGGGTAGTCCACGGCGTTGGTCCACCACTGCAGCGCGAGACCGCCCACGGCCCCGGCGAGCCCGCCGGCGAACACCACGAAGGGCAGCCGGCTGGGCCGGATCCCCATGGCCTCGTCGAGCCCGTGCACCACGAAGGGCGCGTGCGCGTCCCAGCGGGTGTACCCGGCCTCGCGCACCGCCTCCGCGGCGTGCACCAGCGCGTGCGGATCCGGGTACTCCGCGAGCAGCCCCCACACCCTCTCGCCGCTCACAGCTCCACCTCCCTGGCCGCCTCCTCGTGCTGGTGCGGGATCTCGCCGTGGTAGTCGCCCTGCGGCAGGTGCTCCTCGGGGTGCGGGTTGGCCTCGGGCATCACGGCCTTCACCTCCGCCATCCCCACCATGGGCAGGAACCTGAGGAACAGCAGGAACAGCGTGAAGAACAGGCCGAAGCTGCCGGCGAGGGTGAGCAGGTCCACCCAGGTGGGTCTGAAGTACCCCCAGCTCGAGGGGAGGAAATCCCGCGAGAGCGACGTCACCACGATCACGAACCGCTCGAACCACATCCCCACGTTGACGAGCACCGAGATCACCCAGAGCACCACCAGGCTGCGCCGCACCCTGCGCGACCACAGGAGCTGCGGGATGAACACGTTGCAGGTGACCATGATCCAGTACGCCCAGGCGTACGGGCCCAGCGCCCGGTTGAGGAACACGAACCGCTCGTACAGGTTGCCCGAGTACCAGGCGATGAACAGCTCGGTGGCGTAGGCGAGCCCCACCATCAGCGAGGTGGCCAGGGTGATCCGGGCCATGTTGTCGATGTGGCGCAGCGTGATGATGTGGCGCAGGCCGAACAGCTGCCGGGCGGGGATGGCCAGCGTGAGCACCATGGCGAACCCCGAGAAGATCGCCCCGGCCACGAAGTAGGGCGGGAAGATGGTGGTGTGCCACCCCGGCAGGATGGAGACCGCGAAGTCGAAGCTCACCACCGAGTGCACCGACAGCACCAGCGGCGTGGCGAGCGCCGCGAGCAGCAGGTAGGCCCACTCGAACCGGTGCCAGTGACGGTTGGAGGCGCGCCATCCCAGCGCCAGGATCCCGTACACGATCTGGCGCGCCCGGGTCCGTGCCCGGTCGCGCAGGGTGGCGAGGTCCGGGATCATCCCCATGTACCAGAACAGCAGCGACACGGTGGCGTAGGTGGAGACCGCGAACACGTCCCACAGCAGCGGGCTGCGGAAGTTGGGCCACATCCGCATCTGGTTGGGGATGGGGAACAGCCAGTAGGCGACCCACGGGCGGCCGACGTGGATGGCCGGGAACAGCCCCGCGCAGATCACGGCGAAGATGGTCATCGCCTCCGCGAACCGGTTGATGGAGGTGCGCCACTTCTGCCGCAGGAGGAACAGGATCGCCGAGATCAGGGTGCCGGCGTGCCCGATCCCGACCCAGAAGACGAAGTTCACGATGGCGAACCCCCACGCCACCGGGACCATCACGCCCCAGACCCCGATCCCCACCAGGAACAGGTAGACGACCATCGCCACCAGGATCAGCGCCAGGGTGGAGGAGATCGCGAAGGCCACGTACCAGGCGCGCGGGGGTCTGGGCCGCTCCACCACCCCCGCCACCGCCCCGGTGACCCCGGCGAACCCCGGGTCGCCCAGCACCAGCGGCGCCCGCCGCCCCGGGGTCTCGGCGGTGTTGTCGAGGCGCTCGAGCTCCGCGGCCGGCAGCGCGCTCATGACGCCTCACCCTCCGTCCCGCCGGCGGCGGGGTTCCGAAGCCGCGCCAGGTAGTGGGTGCGCGGCCGGACGTTGAGCTCGGCCAGCATCGCGTACCCCCTGCGGCTCTCCCTGAGCTTCGAGATCCGGCTCCCGGGGTCGTTGAGGTCGCCGAACACGATGGCCTCCGTGGGGCAGGTCTGGGCGCAGGCCGGCACGATCTCGCCGTCGGCGATGGGCCGCCCCTCCCGCCGCGCCGCGATGCGCGCCGCCTCGATCCGCTGCACGCAGTAGGTGCACTTCTCCATGACCCCGCGCGAGCGCACCGTCACCTCGGGGTTGTGCTGCATCGCCTGGAGCGCCCCGAGCCCCTTGTGGTAGTTGAAGAAGTTGAACCGGCGCACCTTGTACGGGCAGTTGTTGGAGCAGTACCGGGTGCCCACGCACCGGTTGTAGACCATGGCGTTGAGGCCGTCGTGGGTGTGCTGGGTCGCCGCCACCGGGCACACCTGCTCGCACGGCGCGTTCTCGCACTGGACGCACGCCACCGGCTGGTGGACGACCCGTACCCGCCCGTCCGGCGGCCCGGCGAAGTAGCGGTCGATGCGGATCCAGTGCATCTCCCGCCCCTCCAGCACCCGCTCCCGGCCCACCACCGGCACGTTGTTCTCGGCCTGGCACGCCACCACGCAGGCGGTGCAGCCGGTGCAGGCGGAGAGGTCGATGGCCATCCCCCACTGCTCGCCCTCGTACCGGTGCTCCTTCCACAGCGAGACCAGGTGCAGGTCCTCCTCGTGGCCGCGCACCGCCCCGGGGTCCTCCAGGTACCGCTCGAGCGTCACCTCCCGCACCAGCTCGCCGATCCGGAGCTGGCGCGCCTCGAACCCGATCCGGTCGATGGCGTGGTGGTCCTGGGTCACCGCCAGCCGGTGGCGCCGTCCGGTGGCGCGGCCCGTCACCGCGGTGACCAGCCACGGCGCCCCCGCCGTGCGCACCCGGTAGAGGTTCTCCCCCACCCCGTCGCCCACCCGGCCCGCCGCCTCGCGCCCGTACCCCAGCGCCGCGGTGACCACGCCCTCCGGCATGCCGGGGAGGACGTACACGGGGAGCTCCACCGCGCCGGCCGGGGTCTCGAGCCGCACCACCCCGTCGCTCGCCACCCCCAGCGCCGCGGCCGTGGCCGGCGCCATCGCCGCCGCGTTGTCCCAGGTGATCGTGGTGATGGGGTCCGGCAGCTCCTGCAGCCAGCCGTTGTTGGCGAACCGCCCGTCGTGGACCTTGCGGTCGGGCACCAGCTCGAGCTCGAGGCCGCCGTCGTCGGCTGGCGGGAGCTCCTCCGCCGCCCGCGCCACGGCGTCGCGGCGGAGGGCCGGCCGCACCGGTGCCGGCGCGCTGCCCGGCACCACGCCGTCGTGCAGGCACCGGCGCCAGAACGCGTCGGGCGGCTCGTCGCCCGCCATCGCGGCCACGGTCTCCCGCACCAGCTCGTGCGCCCGCGGCCCGGCCTCGCCCAGGAGCACGGCCAGCAGCTCGGCCTCCGTCCAGCCGCCGTGAAGCGGGGCGATGAGGGGCTGCCGGACCGCCAGCGTCCCGTCCCACGCGCGCGCGTCGCCCCAGCTCTCGAGGCCGTGGGCGCGCGGCACGTGCCAGGTCGCGCGGCGCGAGGTCTCGTCCTCGTACAGGCCGAGCCGGATCGTGCGCGGGACGCCCCCGACGAGCTCCGCGAGGCCGAGGTCCCCGGGCGCGTCGTAGACGGGGTTGCCGCCGACGATCACCAGCGTCGCCACCTCCCCCGCCTCGATCCGGCGCGCGAGCTCCGTCACCGCCTCGAGGTGGGAGGGGCGGTCCGGATCCGGGTCCGGGATCAGCTCCACGGTGCGGCCCACCGCCCCCAGCGCCTCGTTCACCGCCGCCGCCAGGGCGTGCGCCGCGGCCGGAAGCTGCGGGCCGACGAGCAGCGCGGCCGCGCCGCGGTGCGCGGCGAGATCGGCGGCGACCCGGCCCGCCCACGCCCGCTCCGGCCCGGGCAGCGCGGGCACGGCCCGCTCCGGGATCACGCCCAGCGCCGCGGCCACCGCCGCCACCAGCGCCGGCAGGTGCGACGGCCGCAGCGCGAGGCGCTCGTCCGCCATGGCGCCGGTGAGCGTCCATCCCGCCTCGGCGCACCAGATCCGGTTCATGCGCCCGTCCCCGGCCCGGCGGCCCGCCGCCACCTCCCGGGCCAGCCGCACCGCGTCCGGGTGGCCGCCCACGGGATCGGCCCCGAGGCAGGCCACGACTTCAGCCCCGCCGAGGCGCGGCACCAGCCGCAGGGCGCGCCCGTAGGCCAGGCGCAGCCCCTCGCGCTCCGCGTCCCACGACACCGGCTCCCACTCGTACCACCGCGCCCCGGGCAGCGCCTCCCCGAGCCGTGCGCGCAGACGGTCCACCGTGGCCGAGCCGGTGGCCTCGGCGAGCACGGCGAGCCCCTCGCCCCGCCGCGCCGCCGCCTCGCGCGCGGTCTCGGCCAGCATCGCCACCAGCGCCTCCCGGTCGCGGTGGAGCCGCTCGCCGCGGGCGCGCTCCACCACGTGGCGGCTGCGGTCGGGGTCGTACAGCTCGAGCACCCACGCCTGGGCCATCGCCGAGGCCGCGCCCAGGCTCGCCGGGTGGCGGGGGTTGCCCTCCACCTTGGTGGGCCGCCCGTCGTGGCTGGTGACCAGGACGCCCTGACCCACCCCGCCCACGGCGAACACGGTGGCGAAGTGGCGGGGGACGCCCGGCACCCGCTCCGGTGGCCGCTCGGCGAAGGGGAGGATCTCCTCCTCCGGCCAGCGGCACGCGGTGAGCCCGGCGAGGGCCAGCGACGCCGCCATCACCTTCATGAACTGCCGCCGCGTCGCGGGCGGCAGCGC
This sequence comes from uncultured Thermoanaerobaculia bacterium, assembly GCA_964440565.1. Lineage (GTDB taxonomy): Bacteria > Acidobacteriota > Thermoanaerobaculia > Thermoanaerobaculales > Sulfomarinibacteraceae > CAYTTB01. The sequence goes on along the minus strand of CAYTTB010000017.1, from coordinate 29,458 downwards.
CTCCCAGGTCTCGCCCGGGAACTCGCGCGCCACCGCCTCCCGGAACTCCGGGGTGGCGGCGAGCTCGTCCAGGCTGCGCCAGTAGCTCGGTCCCCGCACGTCGCTCGCTCCGTTCATCGGTGGCACGCGATGCAGTCGGTGGGCGGGTCCACCCGGTACGCCTCGCGCAGCCGCCGCCCCACCTCCTCGGGGTCGCCCTCCGGCACCCACCCCATGGCCGTGATCGCCTCCCGCGGGCGCAGGTTCGGCTCGGGGTGGCGGTGGCAGTCCAGGCACCAGCCCATGGACAGCGGCGCCACCTGCCGCACCACCTCCATGGTGTCCACCCGGCCGTGGCAGCTCTCGCACCCCACCCCCTTGGCCACGTGGATCGAGTGGTCGAAGTAGACGTAGTCGGGCAGATCGTGGACCCGCACCCACCGCACCGGCAGCCCGGTGGCGACGCTCTCCCGAAGCGGGAGCAGCTTCTCCGACGTGACCCGGATCCGCCGGTGGCAGTTCATGCAGGTGGCCGCCGGCGGGATCGCCGCCTTCGCCGCCCGCTCCACGGTGTCGTGGCAGTACCGGCAGTCGAGCCCCAGCTCGCCCGCGTGCAGCGCGTGACTGAACGGCACCGGCTGTGGGGGCCGGTAGCCCACGTCGGTGGCGCTGGGGGAGAAGCCGAAGGTCACCACCACCGCGGCGTAGGCCAGGCCGCCCACCGCGCCGATCACCGCCGCGGGCCGCAGCAGGTTCGCCCAGGCCGGGAACACGAACCGCCCGTCGCCGCCGCCGCTCGCCATGCGAGGGGCCCCTATCCGCGCCGCGTCGCGCCCTCACGCGCGCGGGCCACGGTGCCCTCGAAGCCGACCGATCTCCCCATCGCCGCTGCCTCCTCCTCGTGCCGGGGCCGCTCCCCCGCGATCGTGTCGTCCCCAGCACCAACGGCACCGCCTCCCGGCGGTATTCCCGAGCCCGGCCCGGGCGCTCAGGGCAGCACCTTGCGCGGGTTGAGCAGGCCCCCGGGATCGAACGCCCGCTTCAGCGCGCGCATCAGCTCGAGCTCGGCCGGCCCGAACCGGAGCCGCATCGCCTCGCGGTGGATCCAGCCCACGCCGTGCTCGCCGGTGATGGTGCCGCCGAGGCCCACCGCGAGCCGGAACACCTCCTCGGTGAGAACGGAGAGCTCCCGCCGCCAGGCGGCCTCGTCGAGCCCGCGGCGGAGGACGTTGACGTGGATGTTCCCGTCACCCGCGTGGCCGTAGCAGATGGCGTCCACGCCGTGCCGGGCCGCGATCTCCCGCACCCCGCGCACCAGCTCCACGATCCGCGGCCGCGGCACCGCGCAGTCCAGCTCCCGGTACGGGGAGATCGCCTTCACCGCCTCGCCCGCCGCCCGCCGCAGCCGCCACAGCTCCTCGCCCTCGCGGGGCGTCATGGCCACCGCCACCTCCGCCGCCCCGGCCGCCTCCAGCGCCTCGCCCGCGGCCGCGAGCTCGGTGTCCACCGCGTCGGGCGAGGGCCCGTCCACCTCGAGCAGGACGTACGCCTCCCCCGGCACGGGCAGCGTCCGCTCGAGGTGCGTCGCCGCCGCCTCGAGCGCCGCCGCCTCCAGGAACTCGCACACCGAGGGGGTCACCGCGGCCAGCGCCGCCAGGACCCCCTGGAGCCCCGTCTCGAGGCTCGGGAACCCCGCGAGCAGCAGGCGGCGCTCCCTCGGCGCGGGTGCGAGCCGGAGCACCGCCTCGGTGACCACCGCCAGCGTGCCCTCCGAGCCCACCAGGAGCCCGGTGAGGTCGTACCCCGCCACGTCCTTGCGGCAGGCGGACCCGGTGCGGATGGTGCGTCCGTCGGGGAGCACCGCCTCCAGCCCCAGCACCCAGTCGCGGGTGACCCCGTACTTCACCGCCCGCGGCCCGCCGGCGTTCTCCGCCACGTTGCCGCCGATGGTGCACGAGCCCAGGGACGCCGGGTCGGGCCCGTAGAACAGCCCCGCCTCCGCCGCCGCCTCGTGGATCCGCTGGGTGACGACGCCCGCCTCCACCGTGACCGTCATCGCCTCACGGTCCAGCTCCACGATCCGGTCGAGGCGGTCCAGCGCCAGCACCACCCCGCCCTCCACCGGCAGCGCCCCGCCCGAGAGCCCGGTGCCCCCACCCCGTGGCGTCACCGGCACCCCCGCCTCCCGGCAGGCCGCGAGCACCGCGGCCACCGCCTCGCGCCGTCGCGGCCGCGCGACGAGCGCCGGTGGGAACCGCAGATCCTCGGTCTCGTCCGACCCATGGCGCTCCAGATCCTCCGGCGCCTCCAGCAGCTCGTCCGGCTCCAGCACCTGCCGGAGCACCTTCCTCACGACCGCGATCGGATCCATGCCCGGCATTGTGCCCGCCCGCGCCGCCCCTGCCAAGCGCACCGCCGGTGGAGCGCCCCGAAAGACCCCGGAGGTCCACCCCGAACCCCGTCGCGGGCGGATGCGTACTCCTCGGAGGAGGTGACGATGCTCGAGATCGGTTCGCTCGTGCTCCTGGCGGGTGCCGTGCTCCTCGCGGGCACCCTGATCGTCGCCCTGGTCAAGCTGCTCGTGGCGGTGGTGGTGCTGCCGCTGAAGGTCCTCGGCGTCCTGTTCAAGATGGTCCTCGGCGGGCTCGCGTTCCTGCTGACGGCGCTCGTGCTGCTCCCGGCGGCCGGGGCGCTCCTCCTGGTCGTGGCCGTGCCGCTGCTCCTGCTGGGCGGGATCGTGTGGGGCGTGGCCCACCTCGCGGCGGTCTGAACGCGCCGCGGCACCGCCCTGGTCTACAATGCCGGCATGAGCGGCAGGCGGCCGTACCGGGTGCTCATCGCCAAGCCCGGGCTGGACGGGCATGACCGCGGCGCCAGGGTGGTGGCACGGGCGCTCCGTGACGCCGGGTTCGAGGTGATCTACACCGGGCTCCGCCAGACCCCGGAGGCGATCGCCCGGGCCGCGGTGGAGGAGGACGTGGACGCGGTGGGGCTGTCCAGCCTCTCCGGGGCTCACCGCCGCCTGTTCCCCGAGGTCGTGGAGCGGCTCCGGGCGGCGGGGGCCGGCGACGTCCTGGTCTTCGGGGGCGGCATCGTCCCCGAGGAGGACGTCCCCTTCCTCCGCGAGCGGGGTATCGACCGCATCTTCCCGCCCGGCACGCCCACCTCCGAGATCGTGGCCTACCTCGAGGAGCGCCTCGCGGCGCGCGCGGGCCCGGACGACCCGTGAGCGGGATCGCGCTCACCGAGGCGGACGGCGTCCGCCTCCTCGCGTTCCGCCGCCACCTGCTGGACGCCGCGCTGCTCGCGGAGCTCGCCGGGACCCTCGACGACCTCGCCGCCGAGGCGAGACCGCTGGTGCTCACCGGCGGCGGCCGGATCTTCCTCGCCGGCGCCCACCTGGGCGAGATCGCCCGGCTCGGCGCCGGCACCGCCGGCGATTACGCCCGGCGCGGCCGGGCGGTGCTCTCCCGTCTCGAGCGCCACCCGGCGCCGGTGGTGGCGGCGGTGCGCGGCGCGTGCGCGGGCGGTGCCCTGGACCTCGCGCTGGCGTGCGACCTGGTCGTGGTCCACCCCCGCGCCCGTCTCGGCCACCCTGGCGTGCGACGGGGCCTGGTCACGGGGTGGGGCGGCACCGCCCGCCTCGCCGCGCTGCCCCGGACGATGACGGCGCGCCTCGTCCTCACCGGAGCGTTCCTGTCCGGCGCCGAGGCCGCCGCCGCAGGTCTCGCCGACCGGGTGGCGGAGGACACCGAGGCCGCCGCTGTCGCCGCCGCCCTCCGGCTCGCGCGTCTCGATCCCCGCCGCGTCACCGCCTGGCGGCTCCTGAAAAGTGGCCGCTTCGTTGACAGGTCGCCGATCCCCGTGGTACACAGGCTGTTGATGATGGACTCCGAACCATGGGAGCGGGCATGAGCCGGAAGATCCTCCTGGCCGACGACAGCCCGACCATCCAGAAGGTGGTCGAGCTCACCTTCGCGGAAACGGAGTACGAGGTGGTCGCGGTGTCCAGCGGGGACGAGCTGCTCGAGCGGCTCCCCGAGGTGCGGCCCGACGTGGTGATCTGCGACGTCCTCATGCCGGATCGCGACGGGTACGAGGTGTGCGAGACCATCAAGTCCGACCCGCAGACGCTCCACATCCCCGTGGTGCTGCTCACGGGGACGTTCGAGCCGTTCGATCGCGAGCGGGCGCTCGCCGCGGGGTGCGACGAGATCGTCACCAAGCCGTTCGAGGCCCGCCAGCTCATCGAGACCGTGGAGCGGCTCACCTCCGGAGGCGCCGCCCCCGAGGCGCCCCCCACCTTCGAGGCCGAGGGAGCCATCACCCCGCCGCCGGCCGCCGGGGAGACGCCGCCGGTCGAGGCGGAGCAGCCTCCTGCGCCCCAGCCGACGGCCGAGGTCACCGCCGGGCCGGTGGGGGAGACCGCCCCGGCGGAGGGGGCCACGCCCGAGTCGGGAACCCCGGCCGTCCCCCCGGAGCCCGGGTGGGGCGGCCCGGAGGCCGGGGGAGTGCCGGAGGAGGGCCTCGACTTCACCACCACCGGGTTCGCCGAGATGGAGGCGGCCGGCCGCCGGCCGGCCGCGCCCATGGAGCCGCCGGAGGAGGGCCTCGAGCTCGAGCCCGCCGCGGAGGAGCCGGTGGATCTGCCGCTGCCCGAGCGCGAGGAGGAGGCGGCGGAGCCGCAGGCGCCCGGGGTACCCCCCGCGGTGGGCGAGGAGCCCTCCTCCCCGGAGGAGCAACCGTTCGGGGAGGAGCAGCCGTTCGGGGAGGAGCGACCGGCCGCGGAGGAGCCCGCCCCCTCGTGGGAGGGGGCGGCGTTCGGGGAGGAACCCGTCCCGGCGGAACCCGAGGAGCCCGCCTTCGAGCCGCCACCGGCCACCGCACCGGTCCCCACCGCCGCCGGGGGGTTCGAGACCCCGGAGGAGCCGACCGAGGCCGCGCCGCCGGCGGCGCCCGCCGGGGAGCCCTCCGAGCCCGAGGCCGTGGAGGAGGGGACACCCGAGCCCGCCGCCCCCGAGCCGCCATCCGCCGCCGGGGGCCCGCCGGCGGCCGCCGAGGGAGCGGCGCCCCTGGCCGGGCCACCCCCGGCCGACCTCCGCCTGAGCGACGCCGACATCGAGCGCATCGCCCGCCGGGTGGTGGAGCTCGCCGCCGACCGGATCGAGCGGATCGCGTGGGAGGTGATCCCCGACATGGCCGAGATCGTGGTCCGCCAGCGGATCCGCGAGCTCGAGGCGGAGCTCGAGGCCGGGGGCGAGCCCGGCGGCGACTAGCCCGGCCCCCGCGCGCTGCCGCCTCCGGCTGCTGCGGGGCGTCACACGACGCCGGCGGCACCCCCTCCCGCGGGAGGACCACGACCGGGACGTGGTGACAGGGACCTCGCGAAGCTCCCCGGCGTCCCGTGCTGTTGCGCCGCGGGCGCGCGAGGGGCTAGACTCGCGCCCGCCGTCCGCGGCAGGGAGCGAGCACGATGCACGAGACGACGTTGCCGAAGCGGTTCGACCCGGCGGCCTTCGAGGCCAGGTGGTACGAGCGGTGGGAGCGCTCGGGCGCCTTCACCCCCGAGGTGCCCTCGGACCGCCCCCCGTTCTGCATCGTGATCCCCCCGCCGAACGTGACCGGGACGCTGCACATCGGCCACGCCCTCCAGTTCACCCTCCAGGACCTGGTGATCCGCTGGCGCCGGATGCAGGGGTACAACGCGCTGTGGCTGCCCGGCACCGACCACGCCGGGATCGCCACCCAGGTGATGGTGGAGCGGCAGCTCGCGCGGGAGGGGCTCGACCGCCACCGGCTCGGGCGCGAGGAGTTCCTGCGGCGGGTGTGGGCGTGGAAGGAGGAGCACGGCGGGCGGATCACGCAGCAGGCGCGTGCGCTCGGCTCCTCCTGCGACTGGACCCGGGAGCGGTTCACCCTCGACCCCGGGCTCTCGCGCGCGGTGCGCCGCGCCTTCGTGGAGCTCTACCGCGAGGGCCTGATCTACCGCGACAAGCGGCTGATCAATTGGTGCGTGCGCTGCCGGACCGCGCTGTCGGACCTCGAGGTGGTGCACCAGGAGACCGAGGGGAAGCTCTGGGACTTCGCCTACCCGCTCGAGGGCGGCGGCGAGATCGTGGTCTCCACCACCCGCCCGGAGACGATGCTGGGCGACACCGCCATCGCGGTGCACCCGGACGACCCGCGGTACCGCGACCTGATCGGCAGGCACGCCGTGCACCCGTTCCTCGACCGCCGCATCCCGGTGATCGCGGACGAGAAGCTCGTGGACCCGGAGTTCGGCACCGGGGCGGTGAAGGTGACCCCGGCGCACGACCCCAACGACTTCCTGGTGGGCGGGCGCCACGGCCTCGAGTTCGTCTCGATCCTCGACACCGAGGGACGGATCACCGAGGCCGGCGGACCCTTCGCCGGGCTCGACCGGCTCGAGGCGCGGCGGAGGGTGCTCGAGGCGCTCGAGGAGAAGGGCCTGCTGCGCGGGGAGCGCGAGCACCGCCTCTCGGTGGGGCACTGCCAGCGGTGCGACACGGTGGTGGAGCCGTACCTCTCCGAGCAGTGGTTCGTGCGCACGGGGCCGCTCGCGAGGGTGGCGCTCGAGGTGGTGCGGGAGGGCCGGATCCGGCTGGTGCCGGAGTTCTGGGTGGCGACCTACGAGCACTGGCTGGAGAACATCCAGGACTGGTGCATCTCCCGCCAGCTGTGGTGGGGGCACCGGATCCCCGCCTTCACCTGCGCCCAGGGGCACCTCACGGTCTCCGAGGAGGACCTCGGGCGGTGCCCGGAGTGCGGCGGCGAGGTGGAGCAGGACCCGGACGTGCTCGACACCTGGTTCTCGTCGGCGCTGTGGCCGTTCTCCACCCTCGGCTGGCCGGAGGACACCGAGGACCTGCGCACCTTCTACCCCACCTCGGTGCTCATCACCGGCTTCGACATCCTGTTCTTCTGGGTGGCGCGGATGGTGATGATGGGATGCCACTTCATGGGCGACGTCCCGTTCCGGGTGGTCCACCTCACCGGCCTGGTCCGCGACGCCCGGGGGCAGAAGATGTCCAAGACCAGGGGCAACACCATCGACCCCCTGGAGATGGTGGAGCGCTACGGCGCCGACGCGGTGCGGTTCACCCTCGCCGCCCTGGCCTCGCCCGGGCGAGACCTGCCGCTCGACGTGCGGCGGATGGAGGGGTACCGCGCCTTCGCCACCAAGGTGTGGAACGCCGCCCGCTTCGTGCAGATGAACCTCCGGGGGGACGAGTCCGAGCTCGACGGCCTCGACCACGGCACCCTGGGGCCCGCCGAGCGGTGGATCCTGTCGCGCCTGTCCGACACCGCCCGCCGGGTGAACGCGGCGTGGGAGGCGTTCCGGTTCGACGAGGGGTGCAACGCCCTCTACCACTTCGTCTGGCACACCTACTGCGACTGGTACCTGGAGCTCGCCAAGGGGGCCGTGGACCGGCCCGAGGTTCGCGCGGTGCTCCGGGGCGTGCTGCTCGAGGCGCTCAAGCTCCTGCACCCGGTGATGCCGTTCATCACCGAGGAGATCGCGGCCCACCTCGGCCACGAGGGGATGCTCATCGTCGCCCCCTACCCCGAGCCGCGCGCGGCGTGGGAGGACCCCCAGCTCGACGCCGAGTTCGAGGCGCTCCAGGAGCTGGTGGGCGGGCTGCGCTCCTACCGCGCGCTGGTGGGGCTGCCGCAGCGCCACCCGGTGGAGGTGACGCTGCTCGGAGCGCCCGCGGGCCGCGCCGCCTTCCTCCGGAGCCAGCTCGAGGCGCTCGGCCGCCTCGCGGCGGTGGAGGCGATCCGCGAGGGGGAGGCGCCCCCGCACTCCATCCACGAGTTCCTCGGCGGGATGGAGGTGGCCCTCGCCTTCCCCGAGGGCTCCTTCGGCCCGGAGGAGCTCGCGGCCATCGAGCGCGAGGTGGCCCGGCTCGAGACGACCCGGGCGGGGGTCCAGGCGCGCCTCGCCAACCCGGCGTTCGTGGAGCGCGCCCCGGCCGAGGTGGTGGAGGGGGCGCGCCGCCAGCTCGAGGAGGTCACCACCCGGCTCCAGCGGCTGCAGCGCACCCTGGAGGCGGTGCGCGGGTGAGGGAGCTGGCCCACCGCCTGCGGCGCGCGGCGGGGGGTGCCGCCCCGCACGTGGCGGTGGTCTCCTCGCTCGCCTCCACCCAGTCGGTGGCCGAGGCCATCGCGACCACGATCCTGGCCGAGGACCTGACCCTCGCTCCCACGCTGGTCGTGGCGCGGCGCCAGACCCGTGGCCGCGGGCGCGGCCGGCGGCGGTGGCGCTCACCCGAGGGCGGGCTCTACCTGACCTGGCTCCGTCCCGCGCCACCCCGCGAGGCCCTCGCCGCGCTGCCGGCGCTGGCCGCCGCCGCCGCGGCGGAGGCGGTGGAGGCGGCCGCCGGCGTGCGCCTGGGCATCAAGTGGCCCAACGACCTGCTGCTCGGAGACGGCAAGGTGGGCGGGCTGCTGGTCACCGCCCGGAGCGGCCGGAGGCCGTGGGCGGCGGTCGGGCTCGGCCTCAACCTGGGCCGCGCCCCCTCCCTGCCGGGGCGGACCCGCCTCCCGGCGGCGGCGATCCCCGACCGCGGACGCGGCTGGGAGGCGTGGGTCGAGGCGATCGCGCCCCGGTTCGTCACCACCCTCGAGTGCGCGCTCCCCGATCCCCGGCCGGCGCTCGCCGCCTGGCGGGCGCGCCTCGTCCACCGCCCCGGCGACCCCATCCGCCTCCGCTCCGGGCGCGAGCGGATCGAGGGGACGTTTCTCGGCGTGACCCGTGACGGGCGCCTCCGTCTCGCCACCGCCGGAGGCGAGCGGACCGTGGCCTCCGGGGAGGTCATCGCCTGGCGGCGGTGAGGCCCGGCAGGCTCCCGGCCGGCACCCCCTCGAGCTCGAGCAGCGCGCGCTTGACCGCGATCCCCGCGGCGTAGCCGCCGAGCGAGCCGTCCGCGGCCACCACCCGGTGGCACGGGACGACGATGGGCACGGGGTTGCGGGCGCAGGCGCCTCCCGCGGCCCGGGCCGCCCCGGGACGGCCGAGCCGGCGCGCGAGCTCGCCGTACGTCACCACGCTCCCGTGGGGCACCCGCACGAGCTCGCCCCACACCCGCCGTTCGAACGGGGTCCCGCGCGGCGCCACCGCGAGGTCGAAGACGCGCCGCGTCCCCGCCAGGTACCCGGCCAGCTGCCCGAGCGGCGCCGCGCAGGCGGCGCGGTCCTCGATCCCGTCCCCCGGCGCCGGCGGCCCGAACCGAACCCGCACCAGACGGCCCGCGGCGTCCACCACGACCGTGATCACGCCGAGACGCCAGGACAGCGTCGCCCACCGGAGGCTCACGCCGCGCCCTCGGCCCCCTCGCCGTCCACGGCGAACCGCCCCTCGAGCGCCGCCGCACGCTCGAGCTCCTCCGCGCGCCACCCTCCCGGCTCGAGACGCACCCCCAGCTCCCGCTCGAGCCCCTCCGCCACCGCCGCCGCCACCGCGGCCGGCTCCGGCGGCGCGCCGAGCTCGTCCGCGAGCGTGGTCACGAACGGCCGCAGCGTCCCGTCGTCGGGAAGCCCCACCGCGCCCGCCTGCAGCCGCCCGTCCCAGCCCAGCAGGATCGCCCCGTGCTGGAGGATGACGCCCCGGTGGACGCGCATCGCCGACCCCACCACCTTCCGCCCCCGCACCACCACCTCGCCCCCCGCGGGGGCCCGGAAGCAGGGCACCGCGCTGGTGGGATGGGGCAGCGCCCGGCTCGCCGCCTCCGGCGTGAGCTCGGCCCCCACCCCCAGCACGCCGAGCGCCCGCACGAGCCCCGCCGAGATCAGCCGGTAGGCGGCCTGGGCACCGGCGGGAAGCGTCTCCCCGAGCGGCGCCACCACCGCGTAGGTGAGCTCCAGGTGGTGGAGCACGGCGCGCCCGCCCGTGGGCCGCCGGACCACGTGGATCCCCTCGCGTCCGCAGAAGGCGAGGTCGGCGGCGGCGACGGGCTGGTGGCGGCCCAGGCTGAGGCAGGGCGGGTCCCAGGCGTACAGCCGCACGGTGGGCGGGGCGGCGCCCGCCGCCACCGCCTCCAGCGCCGCCACGTCGCGGGCCATGTTGGTCGCCCCGGGCAACGCGCCGTCCGCGAGCAGCCGCCACCGCGGTCTCACGACGCCCCCTCGGCCGCCCCGTCGCGGCCCGCGGTCCACCGCGTCCACGCCGACTCGAGCGGCTCGCCGCCGTGCCAGATGGCGCGGGTGAAGCTCTCCACCCACGGGTCGAACCCGGGCACGATCCGCAGGTTGTCCTCGGCGGCGAGCTCCATCGGGTCGTGACGGAGCGCCTCCACCGCCCGCGCCGCCCGCCGCAGCCGCCACCCCCAGGAGCTCTCCTCGTACGACTGGTCCAGCCGCCGCGCCCACACCCTGAGCAGCGCCGCGGTCCGCACCGCCACCGGATCGGCGCCCGCGGGCACCAGGCACGAGATGGCGGGCTCCAGCCCCAGCGCCCGCGCCACCGTTCCCACCCGCCTCTCGAGGGCCAGCAGGCCGCGGCTGGTGTCCGCGTGGAAGAGGCAGTTCTCGATCCGGTCCACCTCGCCGCTGCCGTCGCAGCCGTCGAGGATCCGGTGCCGGTCGCGCGGGGTGAGCAGGAGCGGCGCCGCCACCGCGAACCGCGCCCCCGCCCCGGCCAGCACCGTCACCGCCCGCTCCAGAGCGGCCTCCGCTCCGGGAAACGGGAAGAGACCCACGATGGCCCCCCAGGGGCGATCGGTCCACGCCTCGGGAAGGCGCACCGGCCCGTCCAGCGGCGGCGGCAGCACGGGCAGCGCCGCCACCACCCGGCCGCCGGCGTCCCCCAGCCCGAGGTCCGCGGGACCGATCTCGGGGTCGTCCAGCACCAGCAACACGGCGCTGCCGGCCTCGAGCGCCTCCTCGAGCACCCCGGGCCGGCGCACCGCCACCCGCGCGAAGGCGAGCAGGCGCACCGGCGAGCGCGGCACCGCCCCCTTGGCCGGCAGGATCCGGCGCGGCGCGTCCGGCCACACCACCCCCATCCGCACCGGATCGAGCGACAGCCGCTCCCCGGGCAGGTAGCCCGGACGCAGCACGTGCGTCACGGGCAGCAGATCGGGGTAGGCGGGATCAATCCGCCGCATCGTCGGCTCCGAACAGCTCCTCGAGGGGCGACGCCGCCCGGGCGAACGAGATCCGCCGCGCCACGTACTTGCCGAGGATGTCCGTCTCCAGGTGCAGCTCGTCGCCGCGCCGGAGGGTGGCCAGCGTGGTCGCCGCGAGCGTCTCGGGGATCAGCGCCACCTCGAACCACCCGTCGGCCAGAGCCGCCACCGTGAGGGAGACGCCGTCCAGCGCCACCGACCCCTTCTCCACCACCTCCGGCGCCAGCGCCGGGGGAAGCTCCACCCGCACGGTGGACCAGCGCCCCCGCCGGTGCACAGTGAGCACCCGGACCACCGCGTCCACGTGCCCCTGCACCAGGTGACCCCCGAGGCGGTCGCCCATCCTGAGCGCCCGCTCGAGGTTCACCGCGTCGCCCCGCACGAGGCGCCCGAGGCGGGTCCGCCGCAGCGTCTCCTCGGAGAGCTCGGCCGCGAACCCGCCGGGACCGCTCGCCACCACCGTCAGGCACGCTCCCGCCACCGCCACGCTGTCCCCCCGTGCCGGCGCGTCGCCGTCCGGCCAGACGACACCGATCTCCAGCCGGCCGCCACCTCCTCCGAGACGGAGGCTCTCGACGCGACCCACGGCCTCGATCAGTCCCGTGAACATGGACGACGGTCCAGTGTATCAGCGCGCACCTCGAGGTCGCCACCCAGCCGGCGCACGCTCCGGATCGCGAGCCGCACGGCGTCGGTGAGCCGCGTCACACCGTCGCCGCCCACGGCGGAAGGCGCCTCCCGCCCGCCGAGGAGCCGGGGGGCGACGTACACCACCACCTCGTCCACGAAGGCGCCGTCCACGAAGGCGCCGTGGACCTCCGCGCCGCCCTCCACCAGCAGCGTGGCCACCGGCAGCGCCGCGAGCGCCTCGAGAGCGGCCGCGAGCTCCACCCGCCCGTCGGGCCCGGCCGGGACCTCCACCAGCCGCGCCCCCGCCGCCTCGAGCCGGCGGCGCCGCCCGGCGGCGGCATCGGGGGTGTGGAGCAGCACCACCTCGCCCGCGGCCTCGGCGAGGAGGGCGGCGTCCGGTGGCGTCCGAAGGCGCGAGTCGAGCACGCACCGGAAGTGGCGCGGGCTGGGGTTCCTCCCCAGCCGCCGGGTCAGGCGGGGATCGTCGGCGAGCACCGTGCCCACCCCCACCAGGATCGCGTCGTGCTCCTCGCGGAGCTCGAGACCCGCCCGCCGTGCCGCCTCGCCGGTGATCCACCGCGAGTCGCCGCTGCGGGTGGCGATCTTGCCGTCGAGCGACATCGCCACCTTGAGCGTCACCCACGGGCGCCGCCGCTCGGCCCATACCAGCCAGCGCCGGTTGAGCTCCCGCGCCGCCCTCGCCTCCACCCCGACCGCCACCTCGACCCCGGCCGCCTCGAGGCGCTCCACGCCGCCGGCGGCCTCGGGGTTCGGATCGCGCATCCCCACCACCACCCGGCGCACCCCGGCGGCGACGATGGCCTCGGTGCACGGTGGCGTCTTGCCCTGGTGGGCGCACGGCTCCAGCGTGACGTACAGCGTGCCGCCGCGGGCGCGCGCTCCCGCTGCCCGGAGCGCCTCGACCTCGGCGTGCGGCCCACCGAAGACGGCGTGCCACCCCTCGCCCGCGAGCCGCCCCGCGGCGTCCAGCACCACCGCACCCACCATCGGGTTCGGTGAGGCCCCCGGGAAGCCGCGCCGGGCGAGCTCGAGCGCCCGCCGCATCCAGGGGACGTCGTCGCTCACCCCCGCCCCCGCCGGCCCGCCGTCACGGCCCGACCTCGAGGAGGGCATCCACGAACGCCTCCGCGTCGAAGGGGAGCAGGTCGTCGGCCCCTTCCCCCACGCCGACCCACCGCACCGGAAGGCCCAGCCGATGGGCGATGGCCAGCACCACCCCGCCCTTCGCGGTGCCGTCGAGCTTGGTCAGCACCACCCCGTCCACGCCCGCGGTGGCGCCGAACCGCTCCGCCTGCTCGATCCCGTTGGAGCCGGTGGTGGCGTCGAGAACCAGCAGCACCTCGTGCGGCGCGCCCTCCACCACCTTCCCCGCGACCCGGAGCACCTTCTCGAGCTCCTTCATCAGGTTGGCGCGGGTGTGGAGGCGGCCGGCGGTGTCCACCAGCACCTCGTCCACGCCCCGGGCCCTCCCCGCCTCCAGCGCGTCGTACACCACCGCCGCCGGGTCGGCCCCCTCGCGCTGCGCGATCACGTCCGCTCCCACCCGCTCCGCCCACACCCTGAGCTGGTCCACCGCCGCTGCCCGGTACGTGTCGGCCGCGGCCAGGAGCACGGAGCGGCCCTCCTCCATGGCGCGGCGGGCGAGCTTCGCGACGGTGGTGGTCTTGCCGGTGCCGTTGACCCCCACCACGAGCGTCACCCGCGGGCGCGCGCCCTCGCCGCGCCGGGGCGAACGGGCGGCCGCCCGCTCGAGAAGCTCGAGGAGCCGCGCCCGGATCGCCGGTCGCAGCTCGGAGGCGTCGGCGATCTCGCCCCGCCGGACCGCCTCGCGCAGCCCCCCCACGAGCTCCAGCGCGAGCTCCACGCCGGCGTCCGCCGCGATGAGCGCCTCCTCGACCCGGTCGAGGTGCTCGGGGGCCACCGGACCGGTACGGCGCAGCGCCTCCCCGACCTTCTCGAGGAACTCGGTGTGGGTCATGAAGAGACCGCGCTTGAGCTTGGCGAGCAGCGAGCGAGCCATCCACGCCTCCCGGCGGCGCGTCCCCGTCAGGCCAGCTCACGGCCGAGCACGGCGGCGACGCGTTCGAGGTGGTGCCACGCCTGCGCGGCGGAGTCGCCGCGCTCGATCAGCAGCACCACATAGTAGCCGTCGGGCAGCAGATGCGTCAACGCGACGAACCGGCTCCCCACCAGCATGTACCGCCGGAGCCGGCCGAACCCGAGCCGCTCGAGCGGGGCCGCGAGCTCGCGAAGGAACACCGCGTGGTACGCCCCCTCCACCTTCACCGCGAACGGCTCGCCGTGCCGCGTCACCCACTCCACCACCTCGCCGTCGCCGTCCAGGAAGGCCGCCGCCACCGCGCCGGGCACGTCCGCGAGCAGGTTCGTCAGCAGGTAGTGGAACGGCATCACCGCTCCTCGAGGAGCGACCTCGCGCGCTCGGCGAGCTCGGAGCCTGGCGCCATCTCGAGGACCTTCTCGAGCTCGGCGCGTGCCTCCTCGGCCTTCCCCTCGAGGCGCAGGACCCGTCCCAGCTCGAGGTGGCCCTCCACCCGCTCGGGGAAGTCCACCACGGCCTGCCGGAGGAGGGCCTCGGCCCCCTCGAGGTCGCTCCGGCGCTCGGCGATCTGGGCGAGCCGGAGGTACGCCTCGTACACCGGCCGCGGCGCGAACGCCGCCTTGCGCAGGTTCTCCTCCGCCGCCGCGAGGTCGCCCTGGCCGAGGTAGGTCATCCCCAGGTTGTAGTACACCTGCCAGCGGTGGGGGTAGGTGGTGTCGGCCAGCACCCCCAGGAAATCCACCTCCGCCTTCCGGTACTGCTTGAGCGCCAGGTACGTGAGCCCACGGTTGTTGCGGGCGTCGGAGAACGACGGGATGAGCTCGAGCGCCCGGCCGAACGCCTCGAGCGCCTTGTCGAGCCGGCCGCTGTTGAGGTGACACAGCCCGATCATGTTGTACACGGTGGCGTTGTCCGGCTGCAGCCGCCGGGCCTCCTCGAACAGCTCGAGCGCGGTGTCGTACCGACCCTGCTGCAGCGCCAGCGACCCCTGCCGCATCAGCGTCAGCGGGTAGAGCGGATCGGCCGAGCCGGACGCCGGCTGCTGGGCCGCGGCCGGCGCCCCGGAGCTCGCGCATCCCGCGAGCGCCACGATCGTCGCTCCCAGCAACAGCACACCCAGGGTCCGTTCCCTCATCGCGCCACCTCGCTCCTGCGTTCCGGCGGGGTGATGTCCCCCGCCCGCACCGCCTTGACCAGGGCCTCCACCACCGTGGGGTCGAAGTGCGTCGTCGCCATCTGCTGCATCCTGGCGAGCGCCGCTTCCACGCTCAGCGCCCGCTGGTACGGCCGGTCGGTGGTCATGGCGTCGAAGGTGTCGGCCACGCCGATGATCCGCGCCACCATGGGGATCTCCGCCCCCGCCAGCCCGTCGGGGTAGCCGCTCCCGTCCCACCGTTCGTGGTGGTTGCGGATCCCCGGGAGGATGTCCTTGAGCAGCCGGATCGGCTCCATGATCTGGGCACCGATGGCGGGGTGACGCTTGATCTCCTCGTACTCCGCCTCCGTGAGCCCCCCCGGCTTCTTCAGGATGTCGTCCCGGATCCCGAGCTTGCCCACGTCGTGGAGGATCGCGGCGATCCGGATCCGGAACACCTCGTCCTGACCCAGCCCGAGGTGCCGGGCCACGGCCATGCTGTAGGAGCTCACGCGCTCCGAGTGGCCGCGCGTGTAGGGATCCTTGGCGTCGATCGCCGCCGCGAGCGTGCGAATCGTCTCCAGGAACAGCTCCTGGTTCTGGCGAAGCGCCCGCCGCAGACGCCGCACCAGCATCTCGACGCTGCCCGCCATCTGGTTGAAGTTGGCGGCCAGCTGGGCGATCTCGTCGCGCCCGGAGACCTCGGCGCGCTCCGCGAGCTCGCCCTCGGCGATGCGGGAGCTCACCCGCGCCAGCTCCTGGATCGGGCGCACGAACCTCCGGCTGAGCACGATCCCGAACCCGAGCGCCGCCAGAGCCGCCACCACCGAGCCCCCCACCGCCCACCGCTGCATCCGCCGCACCGTGGCGAAGGCGCTCTCCACCGGGCGCTCCACCACCGTCGCCCACCCCAGCCGCGGCACCGGCGCCACCGAACCGAGCACCTCGCCCAGGTCCGTCCGCCGCGGGTGCGGGTACACCAGCGTCAGCCGCACCGGCGCCTTGCGAGCGGCCTCCACCAGCGGATTGCCGGAGAGGTCCGCGCCGCGGAGCTCCGGATCGGAGGCCAGGACCACGCGACCCCGGGCGTCCACCACCGAGACCAGGAGCCCGCCCAGCGAGGGGTCGGCGAGGCGCCGTCCCAGCGGCGACAGGTCGAGCGCCGCCTCCACCACCCGCCACCCTCCCGCCGCACCCCGCGGCACCGGCAGCGCGATGAGCCACGCCCCCCACGGGAGCCCCTCCCCCTCGTACCGGTCCTCCACCGCGCTGTCCCTGGCCAGCGCCTCCCGGTGCAGGCGCGCGAAGGCCTCGTTGAGGCCCGCCACCGTCGAGGCCGGCAGGTCCTTGACCCTCACGAACGGACCCCGGCCCGCAGCGTCCAGCAGCTGCAGCTGGAGCAGGGCCGGGTCCGCCGCGGTGAGCCCCTCGAGGAGCCGCTCCGTCCGCCGGGGCGCGCCCACGGCGGCGAGCGTCGCCGCGAGCGTCTCCAGCCGCGCCCTCCGGTTGGCCACGAACAGCTCCACCTCGGCCGCGAGACTCACCGCCTGCCGGGTCAGGTACTGCTTCTCCAGGGTGGTGAGGTACTCGCGGCTCAGGCGGGCGAGCCAGAGCCCGGTGCCCACCAGCGGCACCACCGTGAGCAGCACCAGGGTGGCCACGATCGGGTAGGTGATACTCGCCCGGAGTCTGCGCATCGCCCCCATCGAAGACCGATGCGACTCTATCATACGCACGGAGGCCCACGGTGACCCTCGACCGCAAGTCCGCCGCCCGCACGCTGCGCCGCATCGCCGCCCTGCTGGAGCTCAACGGGGAGAACCCGCATCGTGTCCGCGCCTTCGCCGGCGCCGCCCGCACCGTGGAGCGGGTCGAGGGCGACCTCGTGGACGCGATCCGCTCCGGCGCGATCCTGAAGCTGCGGGGCATCGGGCGCGGCGTGGCGGCGGTCCTGGGCGAGCTGGCGGAGGGGCGCACGCCCGCGGTCCTCGCCGAGCTCGAGCGGAGGACCCCGCCGGGCCTGCTCGAGCTGTTCGAGATCCCGGGGCTCGGCCCCAGGCGCATCCGGACGCTGTGGACCGAGCTCGGGATCGCCTCCCTCGGCGAGCTGGAGTACGCCTGCCACGAGAACCGGCTGGTGGACCTCCCCGGCTTCGGCGACCGGACCCAGGCGGCGATCCTGGAGCGGATCCGTGACCTCCGCCGGTACCGCGCCCGCCGCCTGCTCCCCGACGCCTGGGCCGAGGCCGAGGCGGCACTCGCGCTCGTCGGCACCGCCCTGGGCGCCCCGGCGGAGGCGGCGGGGGAGCTGCGGCGCGGCGGCGAGACGGTGGCCGAGATCGTGCTCGTCGCCGCCCTCGAGCCCGCCGCCGCCGCGGCACCGCTCGAGGCCCTGGGGTTCGGGCCGGTGGGGCCCGGGCGCTGGCGGCGCACCGCCGAGGGCGCGCTCCCGGTGACGGTGGCCGTGGCCCCCGCGGACCGGTTCGGGGCCGTGCTGCTTCACGAGACCGGGTCCGAGGGACACCTCGAGCGGCTCGCCCACCGCGCCGCCGCGGGCGGCCTCCGCCTCGAGCGGGACGGGCTGTACACGGGCGGGGAGAGGATCCCGGCCCCCGACGAGGCGGCGGTGTACGCCCGGCTGGGGCTGCCGTGGATCCCCCCGGAGCTGCGGGAGGACCTCGGCGAGCTGGAGCTGGCCGCCTCCGGGGCGCTTCCCGAGCTGGTGCGGCTCGAGGACCTCCGGGGGGCGCTGCACAACCACACCACGGCCAGCGACGGCCTCGCCACCGAGGAGGAGATGGCCCGGGCCGCGGTGGGGCGCGGCCTCGCGTTCCTCGGGATCGCGGACCACTCGCCCGCCGCCCACTACGCCGGGGGTCTGGACGTCGAGCGGCTGCGGGAGCAGTGGGGACGCATCGACGCGTGGAACGCGGCCCACCCGGAGCTCCGCCTGATCAAGGGGCTCGAGGCCGACATCCTCCCCGACGGGTCGCTCGACCTCCCGGAGGGCGCCCAGGAGGGCCTGGAGTACGTGGTGGCCTCGGTCCACTCCGCGTTCCGGCTGGGCGAGGAGAAGCAGACCCGGCGGATCGTCGCGGCGGTGCGCCACCCCGCCTGCCGGATCCTGGGCCACCCCACCGGGCGGCTGCTCCTGGCCCGCCCGGGGTACGCGGTGGACCTGGAGGAGGTGCTCCAGGCGTGCGCCGAGACCGGCGTCGCGGTGGAGATCAACGCCAACCCCCACCGTCTCGACCTCGACTGGCGCTGGGCGCGGCGGGCGCTCGATCTCGGAGCGGTGCTCGCCATCGATCCCGACGCCCACGCCACGGACGGCCTCGACGACCTCCGCTGGGGGGTGACCGTGGCGCGCAAGGCGGGCGCCCCGGCCGGGCGGGTGCTGGGCGCGGGCCTCGACCTCGAGGGTTGGCTCGCGGCCCGCAGGGGTGTAGGCTGAGGCCGTGGCGGCCACGATCCTGGTGGTGGAGGACGACCCGGCCAACGCGACGCTGGTGGAGGCGATCCTCACGGCGCGCGGCGGCTTCGAGGTGATCCACGCCAACGACCCGGCGGAGGTGCTGCGCCTCGTGGACGCCGGCGTTCCGGCGGCGGTGCTGATGGACGTCGCCCTGTCGGGGTCGGTGCTGGACGGCGAGCGGCTCGACGGCATCGAGCTCACCCGCCGGATCCGGGAGCGGCCGCGGGGACGGACGCTGCCGGTGATCCTGTTCACCGCCCACGCCATGCGCGGCGATCGGGAGCGGTTCCTGTTCTCCTCCGGTGCCAACGACTACGTGGCCAAGCCCATCCTCGACCACGACGCCTTCGTCGGCCTGATCCGCCGACACATCGAGGGGGCCCCGGAGCCGGAGGCGTGAGCCGGACCCTCCTCGACGTGACCAGGAAGCTCGTCACCGGCACGCCCGTGTGGCCCGGGGACGCGGGCGTCACCGTGGAGAGCCGGCCCATGGGCGGCGGGATCGTGAGCCGGCTCGCCACGACCTGCCACGCCGGCACCCACCTCGAGACCGGGCGCCACGTGGCGCCGGGCCATCCCGACGTGGCGTCCCTCCCGCTGGAGCTCCTGGTGGGGCCCGCCGAGGTGGTCCGCGTCCCGGCCCGGCCGGCGGGACGCGTCGGCCCCGCCGACCTGCCGCGCGGGTGGCGGCCGGCGGCCGAGCGGGTGCTGCTCGCGACGGACACCCACCCTGCGGGCTCCGAGGTCGCGGCGGGACGGTTCATGGGGGTCGAGACGGCGCTGGTCCACCTGCTCGCGGACGCCGGCGTCCGCCTCCTGGGGATCGACACCCCCTCGGTGGACCCGCTGCCCGACGGCTCGCTGGCCGCGCACCGCGCGCTGGCCGAGCGCGGCCTGGTCTGGATCGAGGGGCTCGACCTCGAGGGGGTACCGGCGGGGAGGTACCAGCTGGTGGCGCTCCCGCTGCCGCTTCCGGGCGCCGAGGCGGCGCCGCTCAGGGCGGTGCTCGTGCACGAGGAGGGAGGGTAGCGGCATGGCACGGACGGTGGTGGTCACGGGGGCGTCCTCCGGGATCGGGCTCGCCTGCGCGCGGGCGTTCCTCGACCTCGGGGACACGGTGGTGGCGCAGTACCGGACCCGGCGGGAGCCGGTGGAGGCCCTCGCCGCGGCGGCGCCCGGCCGGGTGGTACCGGTGCGCGCGGACCTCGCCGAGGAGGCGGGGTGCGTCGAGCTGGTGCGTGCCGCCGGTGTTCCCGACGTCCTGGTCCACTCGGCCGGAATCTGGAACGCCGGCCCGATCCGGTCGCTCGACGCCGCGCGGCTGGAGACCGTCTTCCGCACCAACACCTTCTCCGCCTACTACCTCGCGCGCGAGGCGGCGCGGGTCATGGAGCGGGGATCGCTGGTGTTCGTCGGCTCCACCGCCGGCGAACGAGGTGAGCCGGGCCACTCCCACTACGCCGGCTCCAAGGCCGCCCTCTGGGGGCTGGTGCAGTCGCTGGCCCAGGAACTGGCGCCCGCGATCCGCGTCAACCTGGTCTCGCCCGGGTGGGTGCGCACGCCCATGTCGGCGCCCGCCCTGGAGGAGCCGGGGCGCGAGGCCCGGATCGTGGCCGGGATCCCCCTTCGCCGCATCGCCGAGCCGGAGGACGTCGCGGCCGCGGTGGTCTTCCTCGCCGACGAGAGGGCCGCCCGCCACCTCACCGGGGTGGACCTCCCGGTCTCCGGCGGCGCGCTCCTGCCGCTGCCCCGCGGCTGAGGGCACCGACCCGGCGGTGCGGCGGGAACCGCGACCGCATCCCGCCCCGCACCCGGGGCCGGGGTCGCCACCCGGGCCGCGGCCGCCCCCACGGGCTGCAGCGGAGCTCACGGGGAGTGTCCCGAGCCGGCACGGGAGCGCCGCCGGCCACGGCCGTGGCCGGCGCGTTCCCCGCTCACCCCGACCACTCCGGCAGGTCGGGGCCCGGCGCCGCCGGATCGGCCCACACGAGGTCGCGTGGCGCGGCGGGCAGCCGCACCGTCCGCACGGCGCGCAGCCGGCGCGCGTCCACGACCACCAGCTCGCCCGAGGCGAGCGCCACGGCGAGCCACGCGCCGTCGGGCGAGGCCGCCAGCCGGACCGGGGGCGCGGGCAGCTCCACCCGCCGACGGCGCCGCGTGTCGAGCCCTCCGCGCCGCTCGCGGGCACGCCACAGCTCGAGGCGCGGCGGCCCGTCCGCCGCCACCGCCAGGGTGCCCCGCGGCAGCGCCGCCAGCGCCACGGCGCCGTCTCCGGGCAGCCGCGAGACCTCGGCGAGCGTGCCGGGGTCGCGGAGCGTCACCGCGCCCCCGGCCGCCACCGCGACCAGCAGCGGATCCTCGAGCAGCGCCACGTCCGCCGGATCGCCCGGAAGCGGCACCGCAGCGGTCACCCGTGCCTGCCACAGGTCCACCCCGACCACCGCCGCGCCCCGCCCCGGCCCCCCCCGGTCCAGCACCACCAGGAGCGAGCCCTCCGGCGTCTGCGCGGCCCGCCACGGCCTCGCCAGCGGGAGCCGCAGCTGCGCCACCACCGCGCGATCGGGGTACGACGCCACCAGGACCTTCCCGGGGACCACCACGACGTAGCGGTCGCGCACGTCGCGGGCGAACCGGGGCATGGTGACCCCCTCGAGACGGGAGGTCGCCGCCATCGCGGCGAGCGAGATCACCGTGGTGCGCCCGTGCACGAGGTCGGGCGCGAACAGCACCCCGCCGGGCGCCGGGTACAGCCAGCCCACGGGTCCGGCCGCGACCTCGCCGGTGCGTCCGTCGGCCGGGTTCACGAGCACCACCGCCTCGCCGCACGAGGCCGCCAGCCTCCCCGCGGGTGGCTCCGCCGCCGTCAGCGCACCGGCGGCCAGCACCGCCACCACCATCGCCGCGGCCGTCCTCACGCCCCCACTGTACCGCGACCGCCTACACTGCTCCCGTGGAGCGGCTGGCCGCGGAGCTGAAACGCCGGGCGGTGGAGCTCGGGTTCGACCTGGTGGGCGTCGCCGCCGCCGGGCCCGTGGACCCCGACCGCCGCCTCGCGCGGTGGCTCGAGGCCGGGATGCACGGCGGCATGGAGTACATGGCCCGCACCGCCCGCCTCCGCGCCGATCCCCGGCGGGTGCTGCCCGGCTGCCGGTCGGTGGTCGCGGTGGCGATGAGCTACCGCACCTCGCCGCCGCCCTCCACCGAGCGGCTCCCCGGTGACCGGGTGTGGATCTCCCGCTACGCCTGGGGACGGGACTACCACCGCGTGCTCAGGAAGCGCCTCGTCCGCCTGGGCCGCTGGCTCGAGGAGCGGGCGCCGGGCTCCGGGTGGCGCGTCTCCGTGGACACCGGTCCCGTCCTGGAGCGCGAGTGGGCGGCGCGGGCCGGGCTCGGCTGGATCGGCAAGAGCACCTCGCTCGTCAACCGCCGCCTGGGCTCGGAGCTGTTCCTCGGCGTGCTCCTGACCACCGTGGAGCTGCCGCCGGATCCGCCCGCCACCGGGCACTGCGGCCGCTGCACCGCCTGCCTCGACGCCTGCCCCGCGGGCGCCTTCCCCGAGCCCGGGGTGCTGGACGCCCGCCGCTGCGTCGCCTACCTCACGGTGGAGCACCGGGGCGAGCTTCCCGGCGAGCTCCGCCCCGCCCTCGGCCGGATGGTGGCGGGCTGCGACGTCTGCCAGGAGGTGTGCCCCTGGACCCGGCGGGCGCCGGCGGACCTGCACCCCGAGTTCCTCCCCGCCCCGCACCGGTACCGCCCCCGGCTGGCGACCCTCGAGGCGCTGGACGAGGCGGGGTGGCGCCGGTTCCGCCAGGGGTCGCCGCTGGGCCGCATCCCCTTCGCCCAGCTCCGGCGGACCCTGGCCGCCGTGCGCGAGAACCTCGGCCGCCGGGACGGGGAGGGATGAGCGCCGCGGCCGCCGCGCGGGGCGCCCGGGCGAGCGCCCCGCGGGACGCCGCCGCGCGGCTCGGGCGCCGCCCCGTCCCCCGACGCGGCGTCCGCCGGGACGCCGCCCCCGCCGCCCTCCCCGGCCCGCGCGCGGCGGCGGGCCAGGAACGGTCCTCACCGCGCGCCCTCCCCCCGCTCCACGCCGAGGTCGGCGAGGTCGTGCGCCACCATCATCCGCACCAGCTCGTGGAACCCGACCCTGGGGCGCCAGCCGAGGTCGCGCCGGGCCGCGGAGGGATCGGCGAGGAGGAAGTCCACCTCCGCGGGCCGGAAGTAGCGCGGGTCCACGGTGACCCGCACCGCGCCCGTGCGCCGGTCGCGGCCCACCTCCTCCGGCCCCTCGCCCTCCCACTCCAGCTCGATCCCCACCTCGCCGAACGCCACCTCGACGAGCTCGCGCACCGAGTGCGCCTCACCCGTGCCGATCACGTAGTCGCGCGGCTCGGCGGCCTGCAGCATCCGCCACATCGCCTCCACGTAGTCGCCCGCGTACCCCCAGTCGCGGCGCGCCTCCAGGTTGCCCAGGGCCACGCTCTCCCGGCGGCCGGCGACGATCTCCGCCACCGCCCGGGTCACCTTCCGGGTCACGAAGTTGAGGCCCCTGCGGGGCGACTCGTGGTTGAACAGGATCCCGTTCACCGCGAACATCCCGTACGCCTCCCGGAAGTTCACCGTGGCCCAGTAGGCGTACAGCTTGGCGACCCCGTACGGCGAGCGCGGGTGGAACGGCGTCCGCTCGTTCTGGGGGACCTCCTCCGCCTTGCCGAACAGCTCCGAGGTGGAGGCCTGGTAGAAGCGGGCCTCGGGGCACACCGTGCGCACCGCCTCGAGCAGGCGGACGGCGCCCAGGCCGGTGACCTCTCCGGTGTAGGTGGGCATCTGGAACGAGATCCCCACGTGCGACTGCGCGGCGAGGTTGTACACCTCGTCGGGCCTCACCCGGTGCAGCACCCCGAGCAGCGACTCGGAATCGCCGAGGTCGCCGTAGTGCAGGACGAGCCGCCCCCGGCTCCTCGGATCGTCGCGCAGGTGGTCGATCCGCTGCCGGTTGAAGGTCGAGGCGCGGCGGACCAGGCCGTGCACCTCGTACCCCTTCTCGAGCAGCAGCTCCGCCAGGTACGAACCGTCCTGGCCCGTGATCCCGGTGATCAGCGCCCGTCTCATGGCGCGGATTGTACCGGAGGCGCCCGGCCGCACCGCAGGGGGCACCCCCCGCGAGGTGGGGACACTCCCCGCAGGCGCACGGCCGGGGACACGCCTCCCGGCGGTACCGGCCCCGGCCGGGTCCGCCCCCGGCGACGCTCACTGCTCCAGGCGGTAGTTGGGCGCCTCCTTCGTGATCACCACGTCGTGGGCGTGGGACTCCCGAAGCCCCGCGGTGGTGACCCGCACGAACCGCGCCTTGGTGTGCAGCTCCTCGATGGAGGCGCACCCCGAGAGGCCCATCCCGGCGCGCAGGCCACCCACCAGCTGGGTGAGCTGGTTGGCCAGCGGCCCCTTGTACGGGACCATCCCCTCGATCCCCTCCGGCACCAGCTTGGTCAGCTCCTCGCCGTCCTGGAAGTACCGGTCGCGGGAGCCGTGCGCCTCCTTCATGGCGCCGATCGAGCCCATCCCGCGGTACGCCTTGAACGTCCGCCCCTGGTACAGGATCTGCTCCCCCGGGGCCTCCTCGACCCCCGCGAACAGCGATCCGATCATGACCACGTCGGCACCGGCGGCCAGCGCCTTGGTGATGTCGCCCGAGAAGCGGATGCCCCCGTCGGCGATCACCGGCACCCCGGCCTCGCGCGCGACCCGGGAGGCCTCCCGGATCGCGGTCACCTGCGGCATCCCGGCCCCGGTCACCACCCTCGTGGTGCAGATGGAGCCCGGTCCGATCCCCACCTTGACGGCGTCGGCACCCAGCTCGATCAGCTCGCGCGTCGCCTCGGCGGTGGCCACGTTGCCCACGATCAGCGGCACCTCGGGAAAGCGCGCCTTGATCCGCCGCACGGCGTCCATGACACCGCGCGAGTGGGCGTGGGAGCTGTCGAGGCAGAGCACGTCCACCTTCCGCTCCACCAGCGCCGCGCACCGCTCCTCGAGGTCCGCGGTGACGCCCACCGCGGCCGCCACCCGCAGCCGCCCGAGGTCGTCCTTGCAGGCGTGGGGGTACTCCTGCGCCTTCTTGATGTCCTTGACCGTGATGAGCCCCTTGAGGTTCCCCTCCCCGTCCACCACCAGCAGCTTCTCGATCCGGTGGCGGTGCAGCAGCGCCTTCGCCTCCTCGAGGGTGGTCCCCACCGGGGCGGTCACCAGGTTCTCGGAGGTCATGTACTCGGAGATGGGCCGGTCGAACTCGGTGCAGAACCTGAGGTCACGGTTGGTGAGGATCCCCTTGAGCTGGCCGCGCTCGTCGATCACCGGAAGCCCCGAGATCTTGTAGCGGGCCATCACCTCCAGCGCCTCGCGCACCAGCTGGTCGGGGTGCACCGTCACCGGGTCCACGATCATCCCCGACTCGGAGCGCTTGACCCGGTCCACCTCCTCGGCCTGGCGCTCGATGGGCATGTTCTTGTGGATCACGCCGATCCCGCCGTGCTGGGCCATGGCGATGGCCATCCGCGCCTCGGTCACCGTGTCCATGGCCGCGGAGACGATGGGGATCTGGAGCCGGATCCCGGTCCGGGTGAGGCGCGTGCTCACGTCCACCTGGTTCGGATGCACCTCCGAACGGGCCGGGACCAGCAGGACATCGTCGAAGGTCAGCGCGACCGGGATCTCCTCCGCCATCGCTCAGCTCCCCGTCCGTGCCGCGGCGCCACAGCACTTCTTGTACTTCTTGCCCGAGCCGCACGGGCACGGGTCGTTGCGCCCCACCTTGGGCTGCTGCCGGCGGACGGTGGTGGGGCGCGCCTCGCCGGCCACCGGGGCGTTGGCCACCCGCTCCCGCGCCGCACGGTCCGCGGCCAGCGCCTGCACCGCCGGGTGCTGGAGCACGGTGCGCTGCGGCCGCCGCCGGTGCTCCAGCCCCTCCACCGGCTGCGCCCGGAACAGCGTCATCACGACGTTGTCCTCGATCCGCTCCCACATCGCCTCGAACAGGTCGTACGACTCGCGCTTGTACTCCACCAGCGGATCGCGCTGCCCGTACGCCCGGAGGCCGATCCCCTCGCGCAGGTGGTCGAGCGCCAGCAGGTGGTCCTTCCACGCCCGGTCCAGCTCCTCGAGCAGGAGGTACCGCTCCAGCTGCGCGAACTGCTCGTCTCCGAACGCCTCCACCCGCTTCATGTACCGCTCGCGGGCCGCCTCCTGGAGGATCTCCGCGAGCTCCGGGCGGTTCACGGTATCCCAGTCGATCTCGAGCTCGGTGAGGAAGAAGCCGAAGTAGCGGGTGACGGCGCGGGCGAGCCCGTCCCGATCCCAGTCCTCGGGGTCCGCGTCGGCGGGGCAGTGCTCCTCCAGCAGCCCCTCCACGATGTCCTCCACCACCCGCAGGATGTAGTCGCGCCCCTCCTTGCCCTCGAGAATCCGCCGCCGCATCGAGTACACCGCCTCGCGCTGCTTGTTCATGACGTCGTCGTACTCGAGGAGGTGCTTGCGGATCTCGAAGTTGCGCGCCTCCACCTGCTTCTGCGCCCGCTCGATGGACTTGGAGACCATCCGCGACTCGATGGGGACGTCCTCCTCCATCCCGAGGCGATCCATCATCTTGCGCACCCAGTCGGCGGCGAAGATGCGCATCAGGTCGTCCTCGAGGGAGAGGAAGAAGCGCGACGAGCCGGGGTCGCCCTGCCGACCGGAGCGGCCGCGGAGCTGGTTGTCGATCCGCCGCGACTCGTGGCGCTCGGTGCCGATGATGTGCAGCCCCCCGGCCTCCAGGACCTTCTCCTTCTCCTCGGCGCAGATCTTCCGGTACTTCTCGAGCGCCTTCGCGTACCCCTCGGGGTCCGTGGCGGGGTCGGCCTCGGCCTTCGCGAGCCCCTCCGGGTTGCCGCCCAGCACGATGTCGGTGCCGCGGCCCGCCATGTTGGTGGCGATGGTCACGGCGCCGTAGCGCCCGGCCTGGGCCACGATCTGCGCCTCGCGCTCGTGGTACTTGGCGTTGAGGACCACGTGCGGGACCTTCCGCTTCTTGAGCATCGCCGAGACGCGCTCGGACTTCTCGATGGAGACCGTGCCCACCAGCACCGGCTGGCCCCGCCGGTGGCAGTCGATGATCTCCTCGATCACCGCCCGGAACTTCTCCTTCTCGGTCTTGTACACCACGTCCGGGTGATCCACGCGGATCATCGGCTTGTTGGTGGGGATCACCACCACGTCGAGGCCGTAGATCTTGGCGAACTCCTCCTTCTCGGTCTCGGCGGTACCGGTCATGCCGGCGAGCTTCTCGTACATCCGGAAGTAGTTCTGGAGGGTGATGGTGGCCAGGGTCTGGTTCTCCGACTGGATCTTCACCCGCTCCTTGGCCTCCACCGCCTGGTGGAGCCCGTCCGACCACCGGCGCCCCGGCATCAGGCGCCCGGTGAACTCGTCCACGATGATCACCTGACCGTCCTTGACGATGTAGTCGCGGTCGCGGTGGAACAGGGCGTGCGCCCGGAGCGCCTGGTTCACGGCGTGGAGGATGTCCACGTTCGTCGGATCGAACAGGTTGTCCACGCCGAGCAGCTTCTCCACCTTGGCCACCCCCTCCTCGGTGAGGGTGGCGGTGTGCGCCTTCTCGTCCACCAGGTAGTCGCCGGTGACGGTCTTGTTGCCGTACTTGTCCTCGATCTCCTCGCCCCTGACCAGCTTGGGGATGATCCGGTCCACCCGGTAGTAGAGGTCCACCGACACCTCGGAGGGGCCGGAGATGATGAGCGGCGTCCGCGCCTCGTCGATGAGGATCGAGTCCACCTCGTCCACGATCGCGTACACGTGACCGCGCTGGACCATCCGGTCGAGGTCGAACTTCATGTTGTCGCGGAGGTAATCGAACCCGAACTCGTTGTTGGTGCCGTAGGTGACGTCCGCCGCGTACGCCTCCTTGCGCTCGAGGTCGTCCATCTGGTTCTGGATGCACCCCACGGAGAGCCCCAGGAACCGGTACACCTGCCCCATCCACTCGGCGTCCCGACGGGCCAGGTAGTCGTTCACCGTCACCACGTGCACGCCGCGGCCCGTGAGGGCGTTGAGCGCCACCGGCAGCGTCGCCGCCAGGGTCTTGCCCTCGCCGGTCTTCATCTCGGCGATCTTCCCTTCGTGGAGCACGATCCCGCCCATCAGCTGGACGTCGAAGTGGCGCATGCCGAGGGTACGCTTGGAGGCCTCGCGCACGATGGCGAAGACCTCCACCAGCTCGGCGTCCAGCACCTCCTGGACGTGCCGCCGGCGCTCGATCGGATCCTCGGGAAGCTCCGCGGTGGCGGCGCGCACCCGCTCCCGGATGCGCGCGAACCGCTCCTTGAGCTCCTCGTCCGAGAGGCGTTCGAGCTCCGGCTCGCGCTCGTTGATGGCGGCCACGGTGGGCCGCATCCGCCTGACGTCGCGCTCGTGCTTCGAGCCGAAGATGGCCTCGATCGCCTTCTCTACCACGCTGCTCATCGTTGCACCCCTATTGAAGATGCCGGGGCGAGCCCCGGCACGTGCACCCCGCCCCGGCGCGCCGGGCTCAGGACGCGTCGAGGATGTAGTAGAGCGGGTTCACCGCCCGGCCGTCCTTGCGCACCTCGTAGTGCAGGTGCGGACCGGTGGACCGGCCGGTGTTCCCCACCTCCCCGATGATATCGCCGCGCCGCACCCGCTGTCCCGGCCGCACCAGGATCCTGTGCAGGTGACCGAACACGGTCACGTACCCGAAACCGTGCGAGATGCGCACCATCTTCCCGTAGCCGCGGTCGCGCTCCGTGGACACCACCACGCCGTCCGCGGGCGCCCGGACGGGGGTTCCGATGCGCGCGGCGATGTCCAGCCCCCGGTGCCGCGCCCTGCGGCCGGTGAACGGATCCCTCCGGACCCCGAAGCCGTCGGTGAACAGCCCGTGCACCGGGGCGATGGTGGGCGTCGCTCCGAGCAGCTCCTTGCGCTCGGTGAGCACCTTCTCCAGCCGGTCGAGGTTGCGCTCGACCCACTCGCCGCCCCGCTCGAGCTCCTCCGGCGCCTCCCGCACCCGGTCGTACGGCCCCCCAGCTGCCTCGCCCTCGCCGCCATCGCCACCCAGCAGCAGCGTCTGGTCCGGCCGGATCCCCGCCGCCAGGGCGAGCCGCGCGGTGCGCTCCTCGAACTCCTCCAGCTTCGCCTGCACCTCGCCGATGGCCGCCTCGAGCCTCCGGTTGACCTCCCTGAGCTCGGCGTTCTCCCGCTCGAGCCGCCTCAGCTCGATGCGCCGCTCCACCGCACTCCCGCTCGCGAGCAACGCGACGACCGAGAGCACCACCGCCATCACCGCACCGATCCCGGCGAGCACCAGCGTGCGGGTCGTGAACGAGAACTTGTAGAACTTGGCCTTGGTGTGGGGGACGATGATGATGGTGTTGGTGCGGCGCACCATGCCTGCCCCTCCTCCCTCCGTCACAGTGCTCTGCCCGACCCGCTCCGTGGAGGGCCTCGGCGATTGTGCCACCGCCCACGAGCTCTGTCAAACCCCCGTTCCCGCCGGGACCTTCACAAGATCTCCTGCGATACCTTCCGGGCCCTCGCCCTCCCCGCCGCCGAGGTCCGCCCCCGGCCCGCACGGCACTGGGGACACTTCCCTCTCCCGGGTGGCGTGGCCGACAGCGGTTCCTTCCCTGCGATGAGCTCATCTCGCGACTGCGGTGGGGAGCGCGGGTCGGGCAGTGGAAGAGTCGCCGCCAGGCGGGATGACTCCTGGCCGAGAGAGACAGGGAACCAGCGGTGGCGACGACGTGGTTCGTGTATCACGCTCCCGGGCCTCGTGACCACCGGCTGCTCCGGACGGTGTACGGGAAGGGGGCGGTGGAGTTCCACGTCCGCCTCCGGCGGAGCGGAGGGCGATGCCGCGGCTGCGGGGCCGAGCCTCACTGCCGCGGCGGCACGCCCGCGATCTCGAGGAAGCTGGCGAGCAGGCGCGGTCCCTCGCGGGA
>CAYTTB010000016.1:0-49005 GCA_964440565.1 uncultured Thermoanaerobaculia bacterium | reverse complement strand
CGATCTCGATCAGGTCCCCGGGGCGCAGGAACCGCGGCGGGTCGAGGCCGGCGCCCACGCCGGACGGGGTGCCGGTGGCGACGATGTCGCCGGGGAGCAGGGTCATCCCCGCGGAGAGGGTCGCGATCAGGGTGGGTACGTCGAAGATGAGCTGGTCCAGGCGCCCCTGCTGACGGAGCTCGCCGTTGACCCGGCAGCGGATCTCGATCGCCGCGGGCTCCGGCATCGCGGCGCGGGGAACCACGACGGGGCCCATCGGGGCCGAGCCGTCGAGGCTCTTGCCGAGGAAGAACTGCCGGTGGCGGCGCTGCAGGTCGCGGGCGGTGACGTCGTTGACGATGGTGTAGCCGAAGACGTGCTCCCACGCCCGCTCGGGCGGGATGGCGCGCCCGCCGCGGCCGATGACGAGCGCGACCTCGGCCTCGTAGTCGAGCTCCGAGGTGAGGCCGGCGTGGACGGGGATCGGCTCGCCGGGGCCGATCACGGCGGTGGTGGCCTTGGTGAACACGATGGGCGCCTCGGGGAGCCCCCCGAGGGCGGTGCCGCGCACCTCGTTGACGTGCTCGCGGTAGTTCTTGCCGATGCAGATCAGGTTGCGGACGGGACGGATCGGCGGCGCCACCCCGAGGGTTCCCCGCGGGCCGCGGACCGCGCCCGCCTCCTCGTCCAGCTCGCCCGCGACCCGCCCCGCCGCGGCCGCGTCGAGGACGCGGTCCCAGAGCCGGTGGAGCTCCTCCGGGCTCGCGCCGAGGAGGTGCTCCATCCGGCGCGGGACACGGTCCCCCCTGCCCGCCGCGCCGAGCGCCGCGCCCACCGCCACCACCACCGCGCCCCCCACCACGGCGCCCAGCTCGCCGTCCTCGAGCGTCAGGAACCGCATCGCCGACCTCCCTCCGTACCCCCGTGCCGCGCCAGCATAGCGTGGCCGCGGCCATGCGACGGCGGGAGGCGGACAGCATCGGAGGGCAGCGGGCAGAGTGCAACGATCGGGGGTCAGCGAGCACCCTCCGGCCGCGCGGGGTCGCGGGTCCGCGATCCCGCGAGGGGGCGGGTCGCCGGGGGCGCGAGGCGTGTTACGATTCGTCCGAGATGCATATCCCGGACGGTTACCTGTCCCCGGCCACCTGCGCGGCGAGCCTCGCGGTGGCGGCTCCGGTGATGGTCCACGCCACGCGGCGGGCGCGGGAGGAGCTCGACCGGGGCGCGGCGCCGCGGCTCGCCCTGCTGGCGGCGTTCGCCTTCGTGGTGATGATGCTGAACGTGCCGCTGCCGGGCGGGACCAGCGCCCACGCGACGGGCGCGGTGGTGATGGCGGTGGCGGTGGGGCCGTGGGCGGCGGTGCTGGGGATGGCGCTCGTGCTCCTGGTCCAGGCGGTGCTGTTCGGCGACGGGGGGATCCTGGCCTACGGCGCCAACGTGCTGGTGATGGCGGTGGCGCTGCCGCTGGTGGGATGGCGGGTGTACCGGTGGGTGGCGGGAAGGCGGCCGTCGCCGCGGCGATGGACGGTGGCGGCGGCGGCGGGCGGCTGGGCGGGGACCGTGGCGGCGGCGGTGGTGGCCGCGGTGCTGCTCGGGATCCAGCCGCTCGTCGCCCACGGCGCCGACGGCGCGCCGCTCTACTGCCCGTACGGGCTCGGGGTCACCGTCCCGGCGGTGGTGGGGTCGCACCTCCTGGTGGGGGTCGCGGAGGGAGCGCTCACCGCGGGGGTGCTGGCGGCGATCCGGCGGGGGGTGCCCGAGCTCCTCGGGGAGGCGGGGCGATGAGCCGCCGGTGGCCGGTGCGGGCGGTCGTGGCGCTCGGGGTGCTGGCGGCGCTCACTCCGCTCGGGCTGCTCGCGGGCGGGGCGGCGTGGGGCGAGTGGGGGCCGGAGGAGCTGGGCCGGCTCGTGGGGTGGGTCCCGGAGGGGCTCCGGCGGCTCGCCGGGCTGTGGCGGGCGCCGCTGCCGGACTACGCGGTCCCGGGGCTGCCCGGCGCCGCGGGGTACGTGGCCTCGGCGGTGGGCGGGGCGCTGGTGGTGGCGGGCGCGGCCTGGGTGGCGGCGCGCCTCGCGGGACGGGGGCGGTGAGCCGCGACGCCGCGCACGCGACCCTGGCGGCCCTCGCCGGGGCGGTGGAGCGCGACCTCCTGGAGGCCCGGTTCGCCGGCGCGGGCGGCTGGCTGCAGCGACGCGACGCGAGGGCGGTGCTGGGGGCGGCGCTGGCCCTGCTGCTGGCCGCGGCGCTCGCCCACCGGCCCGCGGTGCTGGCGGCGCTCGCCGCGGTGCCGCTGCTCGCCGCGGTGACCTCGCGCGTCCCCGCCGCGTACTTCGCGCTCAGGACGGTCCTGTTCGTCCCGCTGTTCGCGGTGGCGGTGGCGGCGCCGGCGACGCTGGACCTGGTGACGCCGGGGCCGCCGGTGGCGGCGATCCGGCTCGCGGAGGCGCCGGTGCGGCTCGGGCCGGTCACGCTGCCGGCCACGGTGGCGGTGACCTCCACCGGCCTGCTGGTGGCCGCGAGGCTGGTGCTGCGCGTCACCGCCTCGGTGGGGGTGGCGGCGCTGGTCGCGGTCACCCAGCCGTGGCACCGCCTGCTCGGGGCGCTCGCGCGACTCGGCGCGCCGCCGGCGGCGGTGCTGACGCTGGCCGTGACCCACCGCTACCTGCACGTGCTGCTGCGGCTGGCCCGGGCCACGACCGAGGCGCGCCTCGCCCGCACCGTGCGCGCGGGCCCCGCGGCGCGCGGCGGGCTGTGGGGCCAGACGGCGTGGCTGCTGCGGCGCAGCCTCGCGGCGGGGGAGGCGGCGGAGGAGGCCCTGATCGCCCGCGGCTGGGCGGGGCGCGCGCCGGTGGGCGGGGGCGGGCGTCTCGGGACGGGAGACCTCCTCCTGCTCGGCGGCGCCTGGCTCCTCGCGGCGGCGGCGGTGGCGGCGGGGAGGGTGCCGTGACGGAGGCGGTGTTCCGGCTCCAGGACGTGGGCTACGCCTACGCCGACGGCACCGTCGCGCTCGAGAGGGTGGACCTCGAGATCCGCCGCGGCGAGGCGGTGGCGCTGCTGGGCGCCAACGGCTCCGGCAAGTCCACCCTGCTCCGGCTCCTGGCGGCGCTGGACGTGCCCACCCGGGGGCGGCTCGAGGCGTTCGGCGAGCCGGTGACCGCGCGCCGGATCCGCGACCCGGGCTGGAACGCCCGCTTCCGGCGGCGGGTGGGCCTGGTGTTCCAGGATGCGGAGGTGCAGCTGTTCCTCCCCACGGTGGGGGACGAGGTGCGGTTCGGCCCGGCGCAGCTGGGGCTGCCCGAGGCGGAGGTGGCGGCGCGCGCGGTGCGGGCGCTCGAGAGGATGGACGTGGTGGGCCTCGTCCCCCGCTCGCCCCACCGGCTGTCGGTGGGGGAGCGCAAGCGGGTGGCCATCGCCACCGTGCTCTCGCTCGATCCCGAGGTGTGGCTTCTCGACGAGCCCACCGGGGGGCTGGACCCGCGCACGCACGGTGCGGTGGTGGACCTTCTCCTCGAGCTGGCCGCCCGCGGCAGGACCCTGGTCGTCGCCACCCACGACCTGGAGATCGCGGACGTGGTGGCGCGGCGGGCGGTGGTGCTGGGCGAGGACCACCGGGTGCTGGCCGACCGACCGGCGGCGGAGGTGCTGGACGACGGGTCGCTGCTGCTCCGGGCCAACCTGGTGCACCGCCACCGCCACCGGCACGGACGCGAGGAGCACGCCCACCCGCACCGCCACTGGCGCGCGGACGGCCACGGCCACGGCTGAGGCCCGCGTGGCCTCAGCAGATCCGCGGCAGGCCGGCGCCGGAGAGGAGGTCGAGCGGGCGGAGACCGCCCGAGCGGGCGAGCAGCACGGCCGGCGAGCCGGCCGCGGGCCGCTCGCGGACCTCGCCCACCGCCGCGGCCTCGCGCCCCCGGGGGTGGCCGCGGAGCGCCTCGAGCGCGCGCTCCCGGTCCTCGCCGGCGACCCACACCAGTGCCCGTCCCTCGCAGGCGAGGTAGAGCGGGTCGAGGCCCAGCAGCTCGCACACCGCCGCCACCTCGCGCCGCACCGGGAGGTGGGCCTCGTCGAGGGCCACCTGCAGGCCGGTGCGCTCGCCCACCTCGGCGCACACCGTGGCGACGCCGCCGCGGGTCGGGTCGTGCATCGCATGGACCTCGATCCCGGCCTCCCACAGGCGCTCCAGCAGGTCGGCGAGAGGGGCGCAGTCGGAGACGAGGCCCGGCGCGTCGAGGCCGTGCCGTGCGGCCATCACGGTGGCCCCGTGGTCGCCCACGGGCCCGGTGACCAGCACCGCGTCGCCGGGGCGGATCCGGTGGTCCCCGGGGTCGCGCCCGGGAGGCACCACCCCCAGCCCGGCGGTGGCGGCGTAGATCCCGTCGCCGCGGCCGCGGGGCACCACCTTGGTGTCGCCGGCGACGATCTCCACCCCGGCCTCGCGGGCGGCGGTGGCGGCCCCCTCGGCGCAGGCGGCCACGAGCTCCATCGCCGCCCCCTCCTCCAGGATCACCGCCCAGGTGAGGGCGAGGGGCCGCGCGCCCGCCACCGCGAGGTCGTTCACGGTGCCCGTCACCGAGAGGTGGCCCAGGTCGCCTCCCGGAAAGACCGGCGGGTCCACCACGAAGGCGTCGGTGGTGAGCGCGAGGCGGCCCGGCGGCGGCTCGCCGAGCAGCGCGGCGTCCGAGAGCGGCTCGAGCGCGCGGCTCGAGAACGCCGGCAGGAACAGCTCCCGGACCAGCTCGCCGGTGAGGCGGCCGCCCGCGCCGTGGCCGAGGAGGACGCGCGGGCGGCGGCTCACGCCCTGCCTCCCGCGGCCCACCGCTCGTGCCGGAACCAGGCGGCGCACGTGCCCTCGCTGGAGACCATGCAGGCGCCCACCGGGCGCTCGGGGGTGCAGGCGCCCCCGAACAGCGGGCAGTCGGGCGGCCCGGCCACGCCCCGCAGCACCTCCCCGCACCGGCACCCGGCGGGCTCGCGCGGTGCCGGCAGCTCCACCGGAAGGCGCGAGGCGTCCCGGTGCGCCCACTCCGCGCGGAGCGCGAGCCCCGAGTCGGGGATCGTGCCCAGGCCGCGCCACTCGGCGTCGGCGGGCTCGAAGTACCGCTCCACCAGCCCCCAGGCGACCCGGTTCCCCTCCTCGGTGACCACCCGGCCGTAGAGGTTCACCACCTCGGCGCGCCCGTCGGCCACCTGGCGCACGATCTCCACCACCGCCCGCAGGACGTCCGCCGGTGTGAAGCCGGCCACGGCGCCGGGGAGCCCGTGCTCCTCGGCGAGGAACCGGAACGCTCCCCAGCCCGCGATCACGCTCACGTGCCCGGGCAGGATGTACCCGTCCACCTCGACGTCCCCGGCCATCGCCAGGGCCCGCATCGGCGGCGGCATCACCTTGTTCCCCGGGAGGATCAGGAAGTTGTCCACTCCGTCCCGCTCCGCCTCCTCCAGCGCCGCGGCGACGGTGGGGACGGTGGTCTCGAACCCCACCGCGAGGAACACCACCGTGCGCGCGGGGTCACGGCGCGCCAGATCGAGCGCGTCGCGCGGCGAGTACACCACCTCCACCGGGTACCCCTCGGCGGAGAGCTCCTCGAGCGATCCCGAGCTCGAGGGCACGCGGAGCAGATCGCCGAAGGTGGCGAGGACCGCCCCGTGCTGGCGCGCCAGCGCCTCCGCCCGGTCCAGGTAGCCCACCGGCGTCACGCACACCGGGCAGCCCGGGCCGGAGACGAGGCGGACGGTGGGGGGGAGGCGGCGGCGGAGGCCGGCGCGAGCCACGGTGTGGGTGTGGGTGCCGCACACCTCCATCACCGTGATCCGGCGGGGCAGCCGGGCGGCGGCGCGCTCGAGCTCCGCGAGGAGCCCCGACACCACCGCCGGGTCGTGATGGCGCGCCTGCCCGGTCACTGCGGCCCCCCGAGGCCGCTGTACTGCTCCAGCAGCTCCAGCGTCTCCCGCGCCCGCCCCTCGTCCACGGTGCCGATGGCGTAGCCCGCGTGGACCAGCACCCAGTCGCCCACCTCGGCCTCCGGCACGAGCATCAGGGCGATCCGCCGGCGGACACCGTCCACCTCCGCGATCCCCTCCAGCTCGTCCCGCTCGAGCAGCCGCATCGGAATCGCCAGGCACATCCCGTCCCCCCCGTCGGTCGTGGCCCCATGGTAGCGGACCCACGCCCGCCGGTGCTCACTCCAGCATCTTGGAGCGGAGGATCAGGATCTCGAAGGCGAGGGCCGCACGCTCGCAGGTGGAGACGATCTCCGGCACCGGAACGTCGCCGAGCGGCAGGCCGGGGTTGTCGCCCAGCGCGAACACCACCGCCCGCCCCTTGAGCCGGAGCGGCACCGCCAGCACCTCCTCGGGCGTCGGCTTGCCCAGCGCCTCCACCAGCACCCGGTTCGCCTCGCCGGGGGGCACCGGCCCGCGGTAGTACTCGCCGGTGTGGAGGAGGTTCAGGAACAGCGAGGGGCGGTCCAGCGGCAGGATCAGCGACTCGAGATCCTCGACGATCACCCCCTCCCCGTGGCCGGTCCAGCCCACCACCCGGTTGCGGTGGACCACGAACAGCGCCACCCGGCCCAGGTAGCGGTGCAGGTAGCGGACGAGCAGCTCGGCCACCTCGTCACGCCGCCGCACCTCCGCCAGGCGGGCCAGCAGGGCGGCGCGGTCCAGGGTGGGAGGGAGCGTCGTCACCGCCGAGGCGCTCATGGGTTCGAGCCCGGGAAAGCGCACGGCGCGCACCGCCCGCGCCGCCGGACCCGCCGGCTGCAGCCGGCCCAGCGCCTCGGCGGGCGCGGGAGGCACCGACCAGAACGCCTCCCAGGCCTCGGGGGAGGGCAGCACCTCCCGCTCCGGCTCCCGGCGCGGTGGCTCGGGGGGTGCGGCCGCCGGGCCCGCCTGGACCGCCCGCCGGATCGCGCGCTCGGTGGAGACGAACCGGCGCACGGCTCGCGGCGCCGCCGCCCGCTCGAGCGCCTCCCGGGCCTCGGGATCGCGGGGGTTGACCATGGCCACGTCGAGGCGGTCGGCGGTGGCGGCGATCGGCACCGCCAGGTACCGCTCCTGGAGGGCACGGGGGATCAGCCGCACCGCCTCCCGGGAGGCGCCGAGCACGGTCTCCTCGCTCACGGCGGGGACGCCGAGCTGCTCCGAGAGCGCCTCGAGCAGCTGGCCCTCCTCGACGAACCCGTACTCCAGGAGGTGGGTGCCCAGCCGCCCGCCCTTGCGCATCACCGCGTCGAGCCCGGTCTGCAGCTCGTCCACGGTCACCGCGCCGCGCTCCAGCAGCAGCTCGCCGAGCCGCTTCATGGCCCCATCCTACCGCGGCGCGCGAGCGGCAGCGTCATCACCAGCGCGTCCTCGCCGTCGCCGTAGTAGCGGGGACGGCGGCCCGCGACCGAGAAGCCGAGCCCCAGGTAGAGCCGCTGCGCGGCGAGGTTGGAGCGCCGCACCTCCAGCGTCACCGACTCGGCCCCGAGCTCGCGCGCGTGGCGGACGGCGGCGTGCATCAGCCGGGTGGCGATCCCCCGCCGCCTGGCCTCGGGGTCGGTGGCCACCTTGAGCACGTGCAGGTCGAGGTACTGCCAGGCCGCGAACAGGTACCCCAGCAGGCGCCCGTCCGGCGACGCCGCCACCCTGTGGAACCGGCCGGCGGCGCCCACCTCGGCGAGGATCACGGCGCCGGGCCACGGGTCGGGGAAGCAGAGCCGTTCCAGCCGTTCCAGCTCGTGCACGTCCCCGGGGGCGGGCGGCCGCACCACGAGGCGGCGGACCTTGACCGCGCTCACCCGCGCCCCCCCGGGTGCACCGGCGGCCCCTCCACGTAGAGCGGCTCGGGGGGCTCCGCCGCCATCCCGAGGCGGTCGAGCTCGAGCAGCGCCTCGGCGGCGGTGCGCGCGACGGGCGCCCGCGGGCCCGGAAGGGGGAGCGCCTCCGGCGCCGCCCACGGCCCCCGCCGCACGGTCTCGGCCAGGGGGAGCACCTCGATCCCGGCCAGGGGCCTGGGGGCGGCCCCGGGCTCCAGGCGGAACCGCTGCGCGTACACCTCGCCCCGCCGCCCCGGCTGCGCCGCCCATACCTCGCCGGGGCCGTCGCACCGCGCGGCCTGGACCAGGAGGGAGGAGAACGCGAGGGGGCGGGCGCCGA
The DNA here is from genome assembly GCA_964440565.1 of uncultured Thermoanaerobaculia bacterium. Taxonomy (GTDB): domain Bacteria; phylum Acidobacteriota; class Thermoanaerobaculia; order Thermoanaerobaculales; family Sulfomarinibacteraceae; genus CAYTTB01. The sequence continues at coordinate 40,887 of CAYTTB010000016.1, read as the reverse complement.
CGGCGGCGGCGAGGCCGTGGGCGGTGGCCAGGCCGGCCCGGATCCCGGTGAACGATCCGGGGCCGCGGGTGACCAGCACCCGCTCCAGGGCGGCGCGCTCCACCCCGGCCTCCTCCACCAGCAGGTCCACGGCCGCGAGCAGCAGCGCCGACCGCGGGGCGCCGCCCACGACGCGCACGGTCGAGGCGCACGGCCAGCCGGGTCCCTGGAGGGCCACCTCCAGCTGCGGCCCGCAGGTCACGAGGGCCAGGCGCCAGCACACGGCGAGAGTCTACTCCGCTCCCGGGGTCAGGACGAGCGTGGCCCGGGTGAGGCGCCGGACCGCCTCCTCCCCGAACGGAAGCGGCACCGCTCCACCCGTGTGCCAGGGCACGAGCTGGTCGTCGTAGTGGGCCGACCAGGGGCGGCCGGAGGCGCCGGGAGGCACCACCAGCACCGACCGGTCCCACGCTCCCACGTCCGCCACGAACCGCATCGAGGGGATCGCGGCCACCTCGTAGGGGTGCGACCGGCTCCAGTAGTGGGCGTTCACGGTGGTGCCGTCGCCGGGCGCCGGCAGCGGGCCGCGCGACCACGCCGCCTCGAACAGCGGCCCCACGAGCGGGGCCCGCGCCAGCGGATGACGGAACCGGTCGCGGTGGACGTCGCCCCAGCGGCCCGCGGGCGGATCGCGGTCGAGGCGGTCGAGGACGCGCCGCACGATGTCGCGGCGCGTCTCGACCTGCGGCGTGGTCACGTCGTCCCACCACGACTCGCCCATCGCGCCGGCGAGCAGGCGGAGCACCTCGGCCGGCCCGAACAGCGGCCGCTCGAGGCCGAGCCGGCGCGCCTCGTCCCCCGAGGCGGCGGCGGCGAGGTCCGTCACCAGCCGGGTGTAGAGGAGCGGCTCGCGCTGCCCGGCGCGGAAGGCACCGTCCCAGGCGAGCAGTGCCCGGGCGGTGGGGCCGCCGTGGGCGGCGAGATCGGGGCCCAGCAGCACCAGCACCGCCCGGGCCCGTCCCGAGACCACGTCCATCTGGAGGGCGAGGGTGTCCTCGACGTCCCAGTCGGTGCGGGCCGCGAGCCGCTCGCGGATCCGCCGGTACCGCCACGGGGCCGCGAACTCCCCCGGGAACCGCTGGGACTCCGGGTACATCCCCTCCGCGAACGGATCGTGGTTGGCGGTGGCGAGGAACCCCTCGGGAGGATCGAGGGTGCGGGGGTTGCGGTCCATCGGCCGGAGGCCGCGCCACGCCACCCGCGAGCTCTCGGCTGGGGTGGGGACCCGGCCGGTGCGTGGCGCCCTGAGCGGGACCTCCCCCACCACCCGGTGGAGGATGTGACCGCGGGTGTCGGCGGCCACCAGGTTCATGCCGGGACCCACGGCACCGCGCCACGCCGCCTCCGCCTCCTCCACCGTGCGCGCGCGGTCGAGGCGGAGGAACGCGGCGACCGGGGACGGGCCCTCGAGGGCGGTCCAGGAGAGCGCCAGACCGTGCCCGCCGCCCACGCGCACCAGCGGGCCGAAGCGCGAGATCCGCACCTCCAGCGTCACCGGCTCCTCGCGGCCGGCCACGGCGATGGACTCTCGCACCACCTGGAGGTCCCGCCACCGCCCGTCCCGCCACTCCCGCCGGCCGGCGGGGTCGAGGCGGACCACGAACAGGTCCTGGTCGTCCAGCATCGCCATGGTGAACCCCCACGCGACGCCGTCGGTGTGCCCGATCATCACGCCGGGTGCCCCGGGGAGCGACACCCCGGCGACGTCGAGACCGGGGGCGGTGAGGTGGACGGGGTACCACGCCGACGGAAGCTGGATGGCGAGGTGGGGATCGTTGGCCAGCAGCGGCCGGCCGGTGGCGGTGCGGGAGGGCGCCAGCGCCCAGTTGTTGGAGGCCAGGGCCCCGAGGGGCGGGGTGACGGCGTCGTCGGGGGCGCGCGGCGCCACCCGGGCGGGACGGCGCGGCAGGAAGCGGCGTCCCCACTCCGGCGGCCACCCCCAGAGCTCCAGCGCCCGCTCGCGGCCGAGCAGGGCGAGCTGGGCGCCCCGCTGGAGCTCCTCCCCCATGGCGTGCGACACCCCGAGCTCGAAGATGAGCCCCAGCCCCAGGGTGTCCTCCACCCGCCACGGCTCGGGCCCGACGCCCAGGATCACGAGCTCCGGGGCCAGCCAGCGGCCCCACCGCCCGATCGCGGCGTTCACGCCGGCGGCGTACGCCTCGAGCGCCTCCCGCTCACCCGGCGCGAGCCGGGCCGCCTGCGCCCGTGCGGTGGCGGCGAGACGCCAGGTCCTGAGCTTGCGGTCCTGGGGCAGGAGCCCCTCGCCGAGGAGCTCGGCGAGGCGCCCGGCGGCGGCGCGTCGGGCCAGCTCCATCTGGAAGAACCGCTCGCGGGCGTGGAGGTACCCCTCCACCAGCCACGCGTCGCGCACCGTGGCGGCGGCGACGTGGGGGATACCCCAGGCGTCGATCCGGACCTCGGCCGGCGCCTCGAGCCCGGGCACCCGCTCCCCGGTCGTGCCGCGCTCGGGCAGGCGCGAGCCGGCGGTGCCGGCGCGGAGCCACGCCACCGCGGCCACGGGCAGGGCCGCGGCCGCCGCCACGGCCACCGCCGCCTTCCAGGACGTCCGAACCGCCATCGCCCACCTCCGATCGGGCTCGCGGCCGATTGTACGGCGTTCCCTCGCCCGCCGCCGGAACGCGGCTATACTCCCGCGCGGAGAGGAGGTGCGCGCTGGCACGACGTCGCATCGAGCCCGGCGAACGGCTGCGGCGCCTGGAGGAGGCGCTCGAGGGCGCGCGGACCCTGCTCATCGCCATGCAGAACAACCCCGACCCCGACGCCATCGCGGCCGCGGCGGGGCTGCGGGAGATCGCCAACGAGCGGCTGGGGATCGCCTGCTCGCTGGCACACGGCGGGATCGTGGGCCGGGCCGAGAACGAGGCGCTGCTCCGGTACCTGGGTCTCAACCTGCGCCGGCTCGAGGAGGTGGAGCTGGAGCGGTTCGACCGTCTCGCGGTGGTGGACGCCCAGCCGGGAGCCGGGAACCTGGCGCTGCCCCCGGGGGTCCGGGTGGACGTGGTGATCGACCACCACCCGATCCGGCGCGAGACGCGCTCGGCCCGCTACACGGACATCCGCTCCCGCTACGGCGCCACCTCCACGATCCTGTACGAGTACCTCAGGGCGGCCCGGATCGAGATCCCGACCCGCCTGGCCACCGCGCTGGTGTACGGGATCCGCTCCGACACCCAGGACCTCGGGCGGGAGAGCACCAGGGCCGACGTGGAGGCGTTCCTGGAGCTGTACCCCCGCGCCAACGCCAGGGCTCTGGGGCGCATCGTGGCGGCGCCGCTGCCGCGGGCGTACTTCTCCAACCTGCGGCGCGCGCTGGACCGGGCGACGGTGGCCGCGCACACGGTGGTGTCGGACCTCGGCGAGCTGTCGAGCCCCGAGATGATCGCGGAGGCGGCGGACCTCCTCCTGCGCGTGGAGGGGGTGACGTGGTCGCTCGCCTTCGGTCGCGTGGACGCCTGGCTGCACCTGTCCATCCGCACCTCGGACCGCGAGGGGAGCGCCGGCCGGGTGGCCCACCGGCTCGCCGGGCGGCGCGGGTTCGGGGGCGGCCACCAGGCGCTCGCCGCCGTCCAGATCCCCCTGCGCGAGGAGGAGGTCGGGGGCGGTCCGGGATACGAGCGGCTCACCCGCCGGCTCGTCCGCCGGTTCCGGCGCGCCGCCGGCGCCGCCGCCGCCGACCCCGAGCCGCTGTGCGAGCCGTAGCGGCGGCGCGGCCGTCGGGAGTGGCGGCGGTATCATGGTCGCCGGGCGGGGCGGACGGGGCGGACGGTTCCGGTGGAGGGCCACGATGGGCATCGGACGTCGCGGCGTCGTGCTGGTCCTGGCCGTCGCGCTGGGACGGATGGTGTGGGCCGGGGGCATCGAGGGAGCGGCGGAGCGGTACCGGTTCGAGCCCGGTGACCGCGTCCTCCACGAGGACCGGCTCGAGGCGTGTCCGGTGGGGGAGCTGCTGCCCGGCTGGAAGGTGGGCCGGGGAGGTTACGAGTGCGCGCGTTTCGAGGATCGGATGTGGATCCGGCCGCTCGAGCACGGGACCGTGCTCTACCTGCCGCTCGAGGCGCCGTTGCCGGCCGAGTTCTCGCTGGAGATGACCGTGCACAGCTTCGAGCCCGGCCGGCCCATGCTGCGGCTGGGGCTGCACACCGAGGAGGTTCTCGAGGCGGTGCGGCGGGGCGCGCCGTCGGAGGACTGGATGCTCGTGGGCGCCATCGTCGCCGTGGGCGATCCGTACGCCTTCGGTGCCAAGGAGGAGGCCCGGGGCAGTCTGGGCGGGCGGTGGGCGTTCCGCCGGCCGTACCCTCCCGGACGTGACCACCGCGTCGCGATCCAGGTCCGGCGCGGGCAGGTCCGTTTCTTCGTCGACGGGCGGCGGGTGGGTCACCTGCCGTTCCGGCCCGAGCGTCCGCCGCGCGTCCTGACGCTCTACTTCCGGCGGGTGGTGGGGACGCAGGTCCCGTTCGCCGACGCCCCGGTGCTCGTGCGCGGGATCCGCATCGCCGGCTACACCCGGCCCGAGCCGGAGCCGCGAGCCGAGAGCGATCTGATCCGCGAGCTGGGGGCGGAGGAGACGGCGGAAGGACTCAGGGTGACCCTGGCCGAGTCGGTGCTCTTCGACTCGGGCAGCTGGCGCCTCCGTCCCGAGGCGGGCGCCACCCTCGAGAAGGTGGCGCGGCTCGCGCGGGCCACGGGCGGCCCGGTCCGGGTCGAGGGTCACACCGACGACGTGGGGCCGGAGCGGTTCAACCTGGTGCTCTCGGAGCTGCGCGCCCACGTGGTGGCGCTGGCGCTGGCCCGGCTGGGCGTGGACCCGAGGCGGCTCGAGGCCCGCGGGTTCGGCGAGAGCCGGCCGGTCGCCCCCAACGACTCGGAGGCGGGGCGTGCCCGCAACCGGCGCGTGGAGGTGTACATCGGACGGGACCGGCGGGACCCCCCGGATGGCTGAGCCCCCGCGAACCGGGGCCGCCCGGTCAGGCGCCGTTGCCGCCGCGGCCGCGGTACGGGACCGGGATGTACTCCACCGTCGGCACCTGGCGCACGGGCTGCGGGTGCAGCGCCATGAGGTCGTACACCTCCGGCGGCATGTCGGTGGAGACGGGTAGCCCCAGCTCCCGCGCCTCCTCGACCGTGAACGAGTAGTCGTGCGTGAAGTACCCCTGGGAGAGCGTGTCGGCGAGGCGCTCCGCGGCCGCGGGGTCCATGCGCCCCTCGAGCAGGCCGAGCACGAACCGGCGCACCTGCATGAGCGCCATGTTGGCGGTGTCGGCCAGGATCAGCGTCTGGTCGTCGCAGTTCGCGGCGCCCTTGGCCTCCACGACGCGCACGATGCTGGCCGCCGGGTGCTGCCCCAGCTGCGGATCCACCGGCCCCAGGACCGCGTTGGGGTCCATCACGATCTCGTCCGCGGCCAGCGCGATGAGGGTGCCGCCGGACATGGCGTAGTGAGGTACGAACACCGTGGTGCGGGCCGGATGGGCGCGCACCGCGTGCGCGATCTGCTCCGCGGCCAGCACCAGGCCGCCCGGGGTGTGCAGCACCAGGTCGAGCGGCATGCCGGGGTCGGTGAGCTTGATGGCGCGCAGCACCTCCTCGGAGTCCTGGATGTCGATGTACTTCACCAGCGGGAACCCGAGGAAGCTCATCCGTTCCTGCCGGTGGATCAGGGTGATCACCCGGCTGCCGCGCCGGCGCTCGAGCTGCCGCATCGCCCTGAGCCGCGCCGCGACCAGCATCCGCTGCCGGACGAGCGGCTGGAGCGAGGTGATGATGAGGAACAGCCAGAACAGATCGCCGAGGCTCGGGGGGTGCACGACCGACCTCCCGTCAGGCGACGGGCCGCTCGTAGACGCGGTAGACCTTGTAGAGCTCCGCGTCCATGAGCCGCACCGTGCGCTTGGTCAGCTCGTTGTCCTCGAGGATCCACGAGTACTCGCACCACCGGTAGCCCACGTCCAGCGCCGCCCGCAGGGCCTCGCAGAAGAGGACCCCCTCGATGCCGCGCTTGCGGTACCCCTGCCGGACACCCATGGTGATGAGCCGGAGGCCCTCCATCTTCCGCGGCCGCGCGGTGGTCAGCAGGCGCAGGGTCTTCAGGGGGTGGCGCCACGGCGATCCGTCGAGCTCCCTGAGCACGGGGTTCCAGTCGGGCACCGCGAGCAGGAAGCCGACCGGCTCGCCGTCCCAGAACGCGAACCGGAGCAGCTCGGGGTCCACCAGCGGCTTGAGCTCCCTGGCGAGCCACTCGATCTCCCCGTCGGACATGGGGACGAACCCCCAGTTCTTCTCCCAGGCGTCGTTGTAGATCTCGTGGACCAGGTCCACCTCGCGCCGGAAGTTCTTGAGGTCGCCGGCGCGGGTGGAGAGCGACGGCTCGCGCCGCCGCACGCGGTCGGTGACCCGTTCCAGCCGGTCGAGGTGGGCGCCGTGCACCGGCGACCAGTAGGCGTACAGGTCCTTCACCTTGGAGAACCCGAACCCCTCGACGAGGCGCTCGTAGTACGGCGGGTTGTAGGTCATCATCAGCACCGGCGGGCTGTCGAACCCCTTGACGAGCAGGCCGCACTCGTAGTTGGTGGAGGGGTTCATGGGGCCGCGCACGGCGGTGGCGCCGAACCGCGCCAGCCACTCGCAGGCGGCGCGCAGCAGCCCGCTCGCCACCTCCTGCCGGTCCACGCACTCGAAGAACCCGAAGAACCCCACGTTCTCGCCGTGGAACCGGTTGTGGGCGTGGTTGAGGATCGCGGCGACGCGGCCCACCGGGCGGCCGTCCTCCCAGGCCACGTACAGCTCGCGCTGGGCCGCCTCGCCGCCGCCGTAGAACGGGTGCCTGCCGGGGTCGAGCAGCTCCCGCACCGAGGCCCTGAGCGGCGGCACCCAGTTGGGGTCGTCGCGGTAGATCCCCCACGGGAGCTCGATGAAGGCGGCGAGCTCGGCACGGCTGCGGACGGGTCGGATCTCGACGCCCATGGTCAGGAGATCACGCCGAGCTCGCGGCCCACCCTGGCGAACGCCTCGAGCGCCTGGTCGAGGTGCTCGCGGGTGTGGGTCGCCATGTACGAGGTGCGGATCATCGCCCGCCCCGGCGGCACCGCGGGCGAGATCACCGGGTTGGCGAACACCCCCTCCTGCTGGAGGCGCGCGGTCATCTGGAACGCGGTCATGTCCTCCCCCACCACGAGCGGGATCACCGGCGACTCGGAGCCCCCGGTGTCGAAGCCCAGGGTCTCGAACTCGCGCTTCATGTAGCGCGTGTTCTCCCACAGCCGCTCCCGGCGCTCGGGCTCGCGCTCGATGATCTCCAGCGCCTTGAGCACCGCGGCGGCGATGGCCGGCGGCTGGGAGGCGGAGAAGATCAGCGAGCGGGCGTGGTGCTTGATCCACTCGATCACCTCGTGGCGGCCGGCGATGAAGCCGCCCACCGCGGCGAGCGACTTGGAGAACGTGCCCATCACCAGGTCCACGTCCTGCTCGACCCCGAAGTGCTCCGGGGTTCCCCGGCCGTGGTCGCCGAAGACGCCGATCCCGTGCGCGTCGTCCACCATCAGACGGGCGTGATGGCGCCGCGCCACCTCCGCGATCTCGGGCAGCGGCGCGAGATCCCCCTCCATGGAGAACACCCCGTCCACCACGATGAGCTTGCCGACGTCCGGGAACTGCGCGAGGCGCTCCTCGAGGTCCCGGACGTCGTTGTGCTTGAACTTCACGACCTTGCCGAACCCCAGGCGGGCGCCGTCGATGATGCAGGCGTGGTCGAGGTTGTCCAGGAACACCACGTCGCGGCGGTCGAGCAGGCAGGAGATGGAGCCGAGGTTGACCTGGAACCCGGTGGAGAAGGTGATGGCGGCCTCGCGCTGCATGAACTCGGCCAGCCGCTCCTCGAGCCTGACGTGCAGGTCCATCGTGCCGTTGAGGAACCGCGATCCCGCGGTGCCGGTGCCGTACCGCTCCAGCGCCTCGCGCGCCGCCGCCTTCACCTCGGGGTGGTTGGCGAGGCCCAGGTAGTTGTTGGAGCCGAGCATGATGACCCGCTTCCCGTCCATGGTCACCACCGGCTCCTGGGCGGAGGAGATCTGCCGGAAGTAGGGGTAGAGCCCCGCCCGGCGCACCATCTCCGCCTCCTCGAACTCGAAGCACTTCCGGAAAACGTCCACGACCCCTCCTCCTGAACGTGACGTCATCTTACCTCAAGAGCGGATCCACCCCCGCCGCCGGTACCAGTCCCACGTCGCCGCCGCCCCCTCCGGGAACGGGGTCGTCGCGCCGAGGTCCAGCGCCTCCAGCGAGTCCGCGGTGCGCAGCGTCCAGTGGCGGGCGAGCAGCTCCCGGGCCTTGTCCGCTGTCATGGCGACGCGGGCAAGCCCCAGCCGTGCGAGCGCCGACCCCCCCGCGCCCGCCGCCCGCACCACCAGGGCGGGCACCTTCACCACCCGCACCCGCACGCCTCCCGCGTCGGCCAGCAGGCGGATGAGCGCCTCCAGCCGGTACGGCCGCGGCTCCCCGAGGTGCAGCACGCGGCCCGCGACCCCCTCCGCCGCCGCCGCGAGCACCGCGCGGACCACGTCCGCGACGTGGGCCACCGTCACCCACCGCTCGCCCGCGGGGATCGCGGCCAGCCCGCGGGCCGCCATGCGGAAGAACGCCAGCACGTCGGTGTCGCGGGGGCCGTAGATGGCGGGCGGGCGGAGGATCACCCACTCGCGACCGCCGGCGAGGTGGCGCACCGCGGCCTCCCCGCCGAGCTTGGAGCGTCCGTACGCCGACACCGGCCGCGGCACCGCCTCGGGACCGAGGCCGGAGACCGTGGGCGAGGGGCCCAGCGCGGCTTGCGAGGAGACGTACACCACCCGGGCGTCGGGGGCCGCCGCGCGCCGCACCGCCGCCACCAGGCGCTCGGTTCCCTCGCGGTTGGCGCGATCGAACGCCGCCGCCGAGCCCGCCCGGACCACCCCGGCGAGATGGAGCACGGTGCGCGCGCCCGCCACCAGCCGCTCGAGGGCGTCCGCGTCCTCGAGCGACCCTGCGACCCACTCCACGTCCCGCCCCGCGATCCAGCGCGGCCGCTCCGGGTCGCGCACCAGCACCCGCGGGCGGAGCCCGCCCGCGGCCAGCGCGTCCACCAGGTGCGAGCCCACGAACCCGGTCCCGCCCGTGACGGCCACCGGCGGGCGCAGGCGCCCCAGCCACTGAGAGACGGCGTCCGGGGCGAAGAGGGGCGGCTCGCTCATGGGCCGCCCACGTACTCCGCCCAGGACGACGAGGTCTCCCACACCCGGACCCGCTCCACCTCGATCCCGGGCGGGATCCGGTACACCGTCCCCCCCGCCGAGCGGACCTCGGCGCCACCCTCGAGGCGCTCCCGGAGCCCCTCGTAGAGCCATCGCGCCAGCACCTCGGTGGTGGGATCGGCGCCCTCGAAGACGAGGAGCCGCTCGCTCGTGGCCTCCAGCGCCTCGCGGTGGGGGTCGTCGGCGTTGATGGCCAGCGCGTGATCGAGGCGCTCGATGAGCTCCAGCGCCACCAGCTTCAACGCCGCGTAGTCGCAGACCATGTCGTGCCCGTCCAGCCGCCCGGCCCGGAGCACCACCTCGATCCGCAGCCGGTGGCCGTGCGGGAAGCGGCACTTCTCCGGGTGCTTGGCGAGCCGGTGCCCGTACTCCACCTCGAACAGCTTGGCCACGCGGAAGAAGCCCAACGCGCCCCCCTCCAGGGCGCCGAGTCTAGCCCACGGCGCCGCACGGCGGCAAGACGCGGACGCCGGGCTCGGCTCGGCGGGGGCCGCGCGGAGCCCCTGTCATCCCGAGGGGCGGCGGCGGGGCCGGACATCACGCGGAGCGCGGTCCGGCCCGCAGGGGCGAGCCGGCCGCGCGGGCTGGCACGGGCGAGGCGCAGGTGGAAGGCTCCACGGGCGGGAGGAGGTTGCGGACCGAGGTCCGCGCTCCCTGGAGCGCGTGCCGGACCGAGGTCCGCGCTCCGCAAGGCGGCCGCAGGTGCGGGGCGGGTGCACGTCGCGATGGGCGCTCCCGGCCGCCGCGGGTCCCCGCCCCCCGCCCACGGCGCGCGGGGACGCGCGCCCCCACAACGCGCCTGGGATCCGCCGCCGCGGCCCCGTCAGCGATCCCATCACCCGTGGTGGCGCGGGTGTCCCCGCCCGCGCCGGACCGCGCTCCAGGGAGCGCGGTCCGGCCCGCGTCGGGCGAGGCGCAGGTGGAAGCCGCCACGGGCGGGGGGAGGTTGCGGACCGAGGTCCGCGCTCCCTGGAGCGCCTCCGCGCACGGTCTCCGGGATCGTGAGCGCATCCCGGACCCGGTCTCGGATCCGGCCACGGTCCCCCTGGGCCCCCGCCCCGAGATGGGGACACTCCCCTGCGCCCCTGCTCCCCTGCGCCGAGATGGGGACGGTGACCATGGCGCCCTGCGGGAATGGGTTCGCGCCCGGCACCCCGGCCCCGCCGGGGACGGCGCGACGGCGACGCGGTGGGCGGGAGGTGGTGTCGGGACTTCCCGTGCCGGGGCCTCGGCCTGGAGGGATGTCGCGCGGGGCGGACCATCTCGTCCCAGCTGTTGCCCCGGTCTCCGGGACGGTTCCCGGCGGCCGCCGGGCCGCACCGCACCCGGCGGATGCCGCGCCGCGATCGTGCAGCGCCCACCGTGGTTTCCGGGCTCCGCTCTACCGCCCGCGGGCGGCGTTCCAGAGGTCGAGGTGCAGGCGGGGGGAGTAGCGGAACCCGTGCTCGAGGCAGAGGCGGGCCACGACGGGGGCGCGGGCGGCGAGCTCGGCGCGGGTCCGGGCCTCGGGCATGAGGAGGACGCGGTCGCGGCGGGCCTCGGGCAGGGCGTCGAGGAGGGCCAGCACCTCGGGAACGTCCTCGGGACCGCGGACCACCAGCTTGAGCTGGTGCTCGCGGTGGCGCGCGAGCAGCGCCCGCGCCGGGGCGAGGTCGGCGCGGCGGCGGCGGTGGCGCTCGCGCCACGGGCCCTCGGGATCGGAGATCGCGGTCTTGGGGGAGAGGGAGAGCAGGTCGCAGTGGATCTCGGGGGCGCGCGTGCCGGCGGTCTCGACGGTGACGTGGAGGCCGGCGGCGGCGAGGGCGCGGGTGAGGCGGCCGATCTCGCGCTGGATCAGGGGCTCGCCGCCGGTGACCACCACGTGGGCGAGGCCGCTCGCCACCGCCTCCGCCACCAGCTCCTCGACCCGGCGATGGGCGCCCTCCGGCCGCCACGACGCGTACGGGGTGTCGCACCAGGCGCAGCGGAGGTCGCACCCCGAGGTGCGGATGAAGAACGACGGGGTGCCGGCGAGGATCCCCTCCCCCTGGAGGCTGGCGAAGGTCTCGGCGACGTGCACGGCCGGATCACCCGCCCTCCCGCTCGATCCTCCCCGTCATGGGCACGAACCGGACCGGGATCACCGAGCGCTCCGAGAACCCCTCGTCGGTGCGGGTGATCACCTTGAGCTCCTGGAAGAAGGACCCCACCGGGATCACCAGGTGGCCGCCCACCTTCAGCTGGTCCAGCAGCGGGTCCGGGATCCGCTCCGGCGCGGCGGTGACCACGATCCCGTCGAAGGGAGCCGATTCCGGCCAGCCGCCGTAGCCGTCGCCGCAGCGGACGTGGACGTTGCGGTAGCCGAGCCGGTCCAGCGTCCCGGCCGCCTGGCGGCAGAGGGTGGGGCGGATCTCGATGGTGTACACCTCGACCCCCATCGCCGCCAGCACCGCCGCCTGGTAGCCGGAGCCGGTGCCGATCTCGAGCACCCGCTGGCCCGGCCCCACCTCGAGCAGCTCGCTCATCAGCGCGACGATGTACGGCTGCGAGATGGTCTGCCCGTCACCGATGGGCAGCGGCGAGTCGCGGTACGCCTCGGCCCGCCACGCCTCGGGCACGAACTCGTGCCGGGGGACGGTGCGCATCGCGGCGAGCACCCGCGGGTCGCGCACCCCCCGCGCCTCGATCTGGGTCCGCACCATCCGCTCGCGGAGCGCGGTCCAGTCCGGCTCGCGCGCCGCTGCCGGCCCGCCGCCGTCACAGCCGAAGATCCCCATGAGCCCTCCCGTCACGAGGACCGCCCCGGCGATGGTCGCCGCGTGTCTCACCTGGCCGCCTCCGCCACGTACCGGTCCACACCACCCACGATGGTGCGCCGTACGGAAAGACGCAAGATCCGTGCCGGCGGCACCGCGGCGGGGTCCGCGTCGAGGACCGTGAGGTCCGCCACCGCACCCGGCACGATCCGCCCGCACCACGCCTCGGCGAACGCCGCGTACGCGGCCCAGTCGGTGACGAGGTGCACCGCCTCCTCCGGCGTGAGGCGCTCGGCCGGGTTCCACCCGCCGGGTGGCGTGCCGTCGGGAAGCTGCCGGGTCACCGCCGCGTACAGCCCGCGGCGCGGGTCGGGGTCCTCCACCGGAGCGTCGGAGCCGCCCGCGAGGCGCACCCCGGCGTCGAGCAGGCTCCGCCACCGGTACGCCCAGGGGATGCGCCAGGGGCCGAGGCGGCGCGGCGCCCACGGCATGTCCGAGGTGCAGTGGGTGGGCTGGACCGAGGCGATGACGCCGAGGCGGGCGTACCGCCCGACATCCTCCGGGCGCACCGTCTGGCTGTGCTCGATCCGGTGGCGGTGGCGCCGGCAGCGCCGCGGGCCCAGCGCCTCGAGGACGTCCAGCACCCGGTGGACGGCCTCGTCGCCGATGGCGTGCACCGCCACCTGGAACCCCGCCCGGTCGGCCTCCAGGACGGTGCGCCGGAGCCGCCCGAGGGGCGTGACGGCGAGACCCCGATTGCCGGGATCGTCGGCGTAGTCGGCCCCGAGCAGCGCGCCGCGGCTGCCCAGCGCCCCGTCGGCGTACAGCTTCACCGCGCCCACCCGCACCATCCGCCCCGGCGTGCTGAGCGGCCCCCGCGCGAACCAGCGCCGGAGCAGGGCGTCGTCGGAGCCGTCCAGCATCACCCACACCCGGATCGGGAGCCGGCCCTCCCGCTCCATCGCGAGGAGCGCCTCGAGCTCCGCCGCCGTGGTCCCGGCGTCGTGGACCTGGGTGATCCCGTACCGGACGAGCCTCGCCGCCGCCCGCGCGATCCTTCGCTCGACGGTGGCGCGATCGGGTGGGGGCACCGCCCGCGCCACCAGGTCCACGGCGGTGTCCACCAGCACCCCGGTGAGCGAGCCGTCCTCCCGGCGGATCAGGCGTCCTCCCGGGGGGTCGGGGGTATCCGGGCCGAGGCCCGCGAGCTCCAGCGCGCGGGCGTTGGCCACCGCCGCGTGGCCGTCCACCCGGCGCAGCAGCACCGGCCGGTCGGGGACGGCGCGGTCGAGCGCCGCGCGGTCGGGCAGGGCCCCCCCCGGCCAGAGGTTCTGATCCCACCCGCGGCCCAGCACCCACGCTCCCGGAGGAACCTCTCCCGCCCGTCGGGCGGCCCGCTCCACGCACGCCGTCCAGCTCGAGAGCCCCGCGCAGTCCACCTGCTCCAGCGCCGCGCCGTAGCTCGCGAGGTGGAGGTGGGCATCCGCGAGGCCGGGAAGGACGTGCGCGCCCTCCAGATCCACCACCTCGGTGCGGGGCCCGCGCCAGGCCGCCGCCTCGGCCTCGGGCACCACGGCCGCGATGCGGCCGCCGCGGATCGCCAGCGCGGCCCGCCGGGGGCCGTCCGGGGTGTGCACCACGCCGCCCACCAGGAGCCGGTCCGCGGGCGCTCCGGCCGCCACCGACGCCGCGACCGCTGCCACCATCGCGAGGGCCATCCGGAGCACGGGCACAGTCTACATCGTCTCCATCCGCGAGCGATCCGCGGGGCGCGTCCGGGGCGTCCTCGCGCGGCCGGCCCCCCGGACCACCGCCGCCGTCACGCCACGAGGAGCCCCCACGACCGGCCCGGCCCGGGGGAGTGGCGCACCCCGGCCGCCGGGGGGCCACGATGGATGCGACAGGGTCCGAGGATATCGGGGAACGTCCGGCGAGGGCGCCGTCGCTTGACACGTCCGCGGGGCGGCGCGAGCATGGCGGCATGGACGGCCACGAGAGCGGGGTTGCGGGTGGCGCCGGCCCGACCCGGCGCGAGGTGATCCAGGGTGCGGCCGCGGTGGCGGCCACGGCGGCGCTGGGGCGGAGGGCGGAGCCCTCGGCCGGGGGCGCCCGCCTCCCGGTGGCGGTGGCCTCGGCCAACGGGCTCGAGGCGGTGCGGCGGGCGGTGGAGCGGATGCGGGCGGGCGTGGCGCCGGTGGAGGCGGCGGTGGACGGGGTGGCCATCGTGGAGGCCGACCCGGACGACGTCACGGTGGGGTACGGCGGCCTCCCCAACGCCGAGGGCGTGGTCCAGCTCGACGCCTGCTGCATGGACGGTCCCACCATGCGCGCCGGGGCGGTGGCGGCGCTGGAGCGGATCAGGCACCCGGCCCGCGTCGCGCTGGAGGTGATGCGGCGGACGACCCGGGTGCTGCTGGTGGGCGAGGGGGCCCTGCGTTTCGCGCGCATGATGGGGTTCCCGGAGGAGAACCTGCTCACCGAGCGCTCGCGCAAGATCTGGCTCTACTGGAAGGAGCACATGTCCGACGCCGACGACTGGATCGCGCCGCCGGACGAGGTGAAGGACCCGGACGTGGCGTGGTTCATCGAGAAGTACGGGCCGGTCCGGCCCACCGGGACCATCAACCTGTGCGCGGTGAACGAGCGCGGCGACGTGGGCGGCACCACCACCACCTCCGGCCTGTTCTTCAAGATCCCGGGGAGGGTGGGGGACTCGCCCCTGATCGGCGCCGGTCTGTTCGTGGACAACGAGGTGGGCGCGGCGGGCGCCACCGGCCGCGGCGAGTCGGTGATCCAGGTGGCCGGCTCGCACTCCGTGGTGGAGGCGATGCGGCGCGGCAGGAACCCCACCGAGGCGTGCCTCGAGGCGCTGGATCGCATCGTCCGCGCCACCCGCGTCCCGTACCTCCTCGACGGACGGGGACGCCCGAAGTTCTCGGTGACGTTCTACGCCGTGAACCGCGACGGCGAGGTGGGCTCCGCCTCCATGTACCGTGGCGCCCGCTTCGCGGTGTGCCGCGCCGGTGCCGCCCCCGAGCTCCGGGAGTGCGCGGCGCTGTACGACGAGGAGCCGCCGTACCGGCGGCGGCGCAAGTAGGCCTCCGCGTCCACCCCCGGGTTCCTCCGGGCGGCCGGCCAGGCGATGGCCACCGCGTGTCCACCGGAGAGGACGGCTGGCGCCCGGCGGCTCCTCCGCGGATCGCCCCGGAGTCGCACAACCCGCTGCATCCCGGCGCGATGCGTCTCACCGGCCAGGGTGGCACGCCGCTTGCTGCTCCCGGGGTGAGGCCGCCCGGGACGGCGGCCGGGGAGGCGACGATGAGGCGGACGCGAGCTCGAGGGCCTGTGGTGGCGCTGCTGGCGGCGGCGCTGCTCCTGCCGGCGGCGGCCGGCGCGGGCGGGTGGTTCGGGATCCACGTCGGCTCCGACGGGTTCGGGTTCTCGATGGGGTTCTCCACCTGGGAGCCGTACACCGACGCCTGGTACGACCCGTCCTGGAGCCTCGACTTCGAGGCCGCCCTCGCGCCCTACGGCGAGTGGGTGTGGGTGGACGGGCTCGGCCGGGTGTGGCGCCCCTGGGTCGCGGCCTCCTGGCGCCCGTACACGTGGGGCCGCTGGGTGTGGACCGACCTGGGCTGGACCTGGGTGGCGTACGAGCCGTGGGGCTACATCCCGCACCACTTCGGCCACTGGGCGCTGGCGCCGGCGGGATGGGTGTGGGTGCCGGGGTACACCTGGCGGCCCGCGGTGGTGACCTGGTACGCGTGGGGCGGCTACGTGGGCTGGCTGCCGGCGGCGCCGCCGGGGTGGCATCACGCCTGGAGCGCCGGGTACCGCCACGGGTACCGTGACGGCTACTGGCGCGGCTACCGCGACGGCTGGGACGACGCGCGGTACGCCACCTGGGTGGACTGGCGCGGCCTCGCGGCCGACGACGTGGCGACGCGCGCGTACCGCTTCGGCGAGATCGAGCGGCGGGCGCCGCGCGGCCGGATCCTCCCGCTCGACGGCGGACCTCGCCGGTCCGTGGTGGAGGCGCACCTGGGGCGGCCGCTGCCCACCGTCCGCCTCGACCGGCGCGAGGTGCGGATCGGCGGCCGGCGGGTGACCGTGGCGCGGCCGCTGGGCGTGGAGCGCGACATCGAGCGTCACGCCCGGCCGGTGGTGGAGCGCGCGCTCCGGCCCGAGGTGGCGCGGCGGATCGAGGCCCGGGCCCGCGGCCGGGTGACGGCCGCCCGCCCGGGGACGGGCCGGGTCACGGCGCGCTCCGGGCACCGCGTCACGGCACGGCGGCCGGCGGCGCGCGGCCCGGCGGCGGACCGGCCCCGGGTGCGGGCGGACCGCGCACGGTCCGGCACCGGCGGGCAGCGGCACGTGACGCGCGGCACCGTGGTGCGGCGGGACCGTGCGCTCGGCGGGACGGCGCGGCGGGCGCCGCGGGGCTCCGGCCTCCGCCGGGAGAGCCCGGGCCGGACCACGGTGATCCGGGTGCCGCGGGCGGGGGCCTCCCGCGACCGCGCGGCGACCGTCCGGCGCGGCGTGTCCTGGCGGGGCCGGGTGGCGGCCCAGCGGCGCGGCCGCACCGTGGTCCGGCGGGCGCCGGCGGTCTCCCGCCGCGGGGTGACGCGCGGGCGCACCACCGTGACCCGCTCGCGAGCCCTCACGCGTGGGCGCACCACCGTGACCCGCTCGCGCACGGTGACCCGCCGCACCACCGTGCGGCGGGAGGCGCGCGGCCGCCGCCGGTCCGTGCGGCGCCGCCGCTGATTCCGAGGACATCGACCGACCCCCTCCTTCCTCCCGGGGCCCGGCCGCAGCGCCGGGCCCCGCCCTTCGTGCCCGCCGCGAGGTGCCGCTCAGAACAGCTGGCCCACGCCGAGGTAGAGGTGCAGCCCCGAGCTCGATCCCTTGTGGGCCACGGGCCAGGCGAGGTCGAGGCGCAGCGGACCCACCGGGGTGGCGACGCGCAGGCCCACCCCCGCGCCCACACCGAGGCGCGCGTCCGCGTCCGACCAGCCGGGCCACACCTGGCCCGCGTCCAGGAAGCCGGCGAGCTCCAGCGCTCCCCCGAGCCGCCACCGCGCCTCCTGCTGCAGCACGAGAAGCGCCCCGCCGCCCGCCGGCCTGCACCCCAGCGTGTCGCACGTCACCGGCCCCAGCGCGTCCTGGTCGAACCCGCGGACCGAGGTCTCGCCCCCCGCGAACAGCCGGTCGGCGCGCGCGAGGCTCCCGGCGAGGGCGCGGGCGGCGCCGAGGCGGACCGACTGCGCCAGGGTCAGCCGCTCCCGCGGAGTCGCCGCCCAGGCGAGGTGCGCCACCGCCCGCACCGTGGGTGGGTCGGCGCCGAGGGCCGCCGGCGCCACCGACAGGTCGAGGGCGGCCAGGAACCCGTTCCGGGGGTCGAGCGGGCTCGAGCGCCGGTCCCAGAGCGCCTGCGCGCCCACCGCCGCCCGGTGGGAGGACTCCACCCGCTCGCCGGAGGCGATGGCCGTGGTCCGGGCCCACGACGACTCGAGGTAGAGCCGCAGCTCCCGCCCGTCCCCGGCGCGCCACCGGGTCTCGGCGACGAGCGCCGTGGTCCGGTCGCGCACGTCGCCGCGATCTGTGCGCCGCAGCGAGCCCACCAGCGCCCACGAGCGCGAGCCCCCGGGCGGGGCCGGCACCGCGAGCCACCCGAAGACCGACCGGTCCTTCGAGCCGAGCCGCGCCCGCAGCCTGAGCGCCACCCCCCGCCCCAGGAGGTCCTCGTCGGCGGCCTCGAGCAGGAGCTGCTGCCCGCGTTCCCCCTGCCAGCGGAGGCCCGCGCCGGCGCTCCAGCGTGGCCGCTCACGCACGTGGAGCACCACCTCCGCAGGGCCCTCCCCCTCCGGCACCTCCACCGTCACCGACTCCACCGGCGGGAACTGGGCGATCCGGGCCACCGTGCGGTCGAGGTCGGCGTCCACCAGCGGCCGGCCGGGGCGCACCGCCACCCCCGGCAGGAGGGTCTCCGGCCGCAGGTACCGCAGGCCCGCAAGCCGCACCACGCCGACGGTGCGCCGCGCACCGGGGTCGAGGCGCACCGTCACCGGGGCGCGGCCGCCGCGCGCCGGCCCCACCCGGACCCGGACCCGGACCGCGGGGTACCCGGCCCGGCGGTAGGCGCCGAGGAGGGACCGCCGCGCCGCCTCGAGGAGCCGGCGCCTCAGCGGCGCCCCCTCGCGCAGCGGGAACGCGGGCGAGGCCAGCCGGCCCAGCGGGTCGGAGCCCTCGAGGCGCACCTCGCCCACCGTCATGCGCGGGCCCGGCTCCACGCGCACCCGGATCGCCGCCCGGCGGCCGCCGGTGTCCACCCGCTCCGGGGTGCCGATCCGCGCCTCCGGGAACCCCTCGGCGGCGAGGAGGGCGGCCAGCCGCGCCAGGGTGCCGGCGTCGGCCCGGAGCAGCGCGGCGAGGTCCGCGGGCGAGTGCATCCAGCCGGCCACGGCGGCGGCGGTCTCGGGGGGCACGCCCTCGAGGTCGAGCCGCTCGAGCTCGAGGCGCTCGCCGCGGCGGACGGCGATGCGCAGCCCGCCGCGCTCGCGCCGTACCTCGGCCCGGGCGAACGGGTAGCCGCGTGCGGCGAGCTCGCGCTCCAGCGCCGCCGCCATCGCCTCGAGCGAGGCCGCCTCCAGCGCCCCGCCGCGGTACAGGGCGAGGACCCGCCGGCGGACCGCCCGCGGCACCCGGTCGCCCTCCCAGCGCACGGAGAGGCGCGGCCCGGGCTCGCATCGCAGCACCAGCCGGGGCCTCTCCGGGGGTCCCTCCACCTCGGCCCGCACCCGCGCCTCGGGCCACCCGCGTGCGGCCAGCTCGCGCTCGAGCCGCACCTCGGCCGCGAAGGCGAGGAACGGGTCCCACCGCTGGCCCGCGCGGATCCCCGCCGCCCACCGGAGCAACCGCCGCGACACCGGCCACGGCCCGGCGAGCCGCACCGTCTCGAGCCGCGGCCCGGCCGCCTCCTCGTCCCGGGATCCGCCCCACCGCCACCGCTCGAGCAGCGCCCACCCGGACGGCTCCAGGGTGGAGTCGAACGCCTGCGCCACCAGCCCCGGAAGCTGCCGGAAGCCCCCGAGCTGGAGCAGCGTGGTCCGGTCGCCCGAGCTGCCCAGGTCGGTGCTCACGTACAGCGTCACGTGCCGCCCGAACCGCTGGCCCAGGGTCAGGCGGGTGGCCCGCACCGTCTCGGTCTCGGCCGCCACCTCCACCGGCGGGGCGGTGGCGGGCTCGGCCCCCAGCAGGCGGCCCAGCGCGGTGGAGGCGCCCGCCTGGAGGATCTCGGCGAGCCCCAGCTGGCGCACCCCGCCGCCCACCGTCTCGTCGCGGGCCACGATCTCGATCTCGGGAGCCGCCCCCGGCCGTCCCGGCAGCTCCACCGTGCCGCGGACGATCTTCAGCGAGCGTCCGCCCACGGCCAGCTCCCCGCCCGGCAGCACCCGGAGCCGCCCGGCGGGCAGCGGCCGCGCCAGCGTGCCGCCCACCTCGAGGTGGCGCCACGTCACCCGGAACCGGCCCAGGTTGTTGTCCACCCAGATCCCCGGCCCCCCGCTGGCCTCGATCTCGAGCGTCACCCGCTCCAGCGGGTCGCCGGCGGCGGGCGGGGGCGGCGCCGGGGCGGTGGCGGCGGCGAGGTCGAACGGCCCGTCCCAGATCCCGCGCTCCAGCTCGAGGTCGGCCACCACCGCCGCGCCCTCCGGCCGCGGCTCCACCGCCAGCGGCCCGCTCCATCGCGTGAGGACGCCGGGGCCGAGCAGCAGCGTGACCCCCTCCAGCTCCGCCACCACCCCCTGGCCGCTGGCGGGGTCCCAGCCGCCGCCGAGGGTGACCGTGCCGCCGTTGACGGTGGCGCCGCCGTCCTCGATGGAGAGCCCCCACCTCCCCAGCGACACCTCCACCCACGCCCCGCGCACCTCCACCGGCGGGTCGGCGATCCGCACGCTCCCCCGGTGCTCGATCCGGGCGCCGCCCGCGAGCTCCCCCAGCGGCCCCTCGAGCCGCGCCTCCAGCCGGAGCCCGCCCTCCACGTGGGCCGCGGGCAGGAGGGCCCGGAGGACGCTCGCCCCCACCGTGCCCCGGGCGCGGGCGCGCACCCACCGCCGCCCGAGCTCGCACGAGGCGGAGAGCTCGAGACGGGTACCGTCGCCCGCGAGCCGGAGCGGGCCCAGCCAGGCCCGCCCGCCGTCGAGCCCGGCCTCCACCGGCCCGCGGGCGGCGAGCGTGACCATGGGCGTGGCGAGCCGGAGCCCCTCGAGGCGGAGCGTCCCGCGGAGGTCGGCGAGGCGTGGCCCGTCCACCTCCAGATCGAGGGCGAGGTCGGCGGAGGCGTCCAGCGGGGCCTCGCGGCCGGAGAGCGCGAGCACCGGGGCGAGCTCGAGCGCGCACCCGTCGGCCGTGAGGCGCGCCGGTCCGGCCGGTGCCCCCGGCCACAGCCACCGCGGCCGCGGCAGGAGCCCCAGCGGCACCTCCGCCGAGGCCACCACCTCCCCGGCCGCGGTGAGCAGCCGCACCGGCGCGGCGGTCAGCCGCCCTCCGGCGAGCGCGAGCCGCGCCCGGAGCCCGAGCAGCGGCCCCGCCCGTTCCGGACGCCACCTCGCCTCGCCCGCCGCCTCCGGCCGCCCCAGGGTGCCGGCGAGGCGGAGGGTCGCCTCCGCTCGGCCGGCGGCGGGGGCGGGCGTCCTCAAGCCGCGCACCGCCACCCGCGCGGCGAGCGGCGCCGCCGGGCCCCACCCCTCCACCCGGCCCGACGCCTCGAGCCGTCCCGAGGGCCCCTCCGCCACGAGCCGCCCGACGTCGAGGCCCCACGGTCCCGCCGCCGCCCGGACCCGCACCTCGCCCAGCGCCACCCCACCGGCCGCGGCCCCGGTCCAGGCGGCGTCGAGCTCCGCCCGCCACCCGCCCGGGGCCCAGCGGCCGCGCACCGTGGCCCGGGCGCGCCCCGCCGCCGCCTCGGGCAGCCCCAGCGCCGCCAGCGTCCCGCCCACCGACGGGGTGCGGAGCGTGGCGGTGCCTGCCACCTCGCGGCGGGCGAGGGAGACCTCCCCGCCCGCCTCGACCTCCGCACCCGCCGCCTCCGCGGAGAGCGAGACGCTGGCGCGCCGCGCGTCCCCCTCCGCGGCGAGACGCACCGCCTCGAGCCGCCGGCCGGCGAGGGCGAGGGCGCGGCCCTCCGCCTCGAGCCGCACCCGCGGCCGGGCGGGGCTGCCCTCCACCCGGGCCGTCACCCGGAGCGAGCCGGACACCCCCGCCGGCGGGCCGGGCAGCGGCAGCGCCCCGCGGAGCGCCCGGGCGAACGCCGCGGCGTCGGGGATCTCCGCGGCGAGGTCGAGCCGGAGGCGCGGCCAGGCCCGCCCCGAGGCGCGCACCGCCCCGCCCGGGGCGGCGAGCGACGCCCGCTCCAGCTCCACCGCGCCGTCGGCCGCCCGCCCCCGCACCGCGGCGCGCACCGCGCCCGTCGCCGCCTCCAGGTCCCACGAGGCGGTCACCCCGGCGGCGCCCCGCTCCGGCCGCCACCCGGCGGGCAGCCGCGCCGTGACCGAGCCCGAGAGCCGGACGGGGACCCGCGGGACGAGGCCGCCCGGCGCCGCCGAGAGCGGCGCCGGCGGCTCGAGGCCGTCCAGGCGCGCGGCGAGCTCCACCGCGCCGTCCGCGTCCCGGTGCGCGCGCGCCTCGCCCCACGGCCCCGCCACCTCCGCGCGCCAGGCGCCGGAGGCGCCGTCCCACCCGCCCGCCGCCCGGTCCAGCGGCAGCCCCGCCACCTCGAGCCCGCCGCCCGCGAGCTCCCCGCGCGCCGCGAGCGCGCCCGGCGCCACCGTCACCCGCGCCGCGAGCCTGGGCCGGCCCCGCACCGCGAGCCCCACCGGGGCGCCCAGCGCGGCCACCGCCCGCGCCCACAGCACGCCCAGGTCGAGGCGGCCGGAGAGCGCCACCGCGGGCGGATCGCCGGGCTCGAGGCGGGCGGCCAGCACCCCGGCGCGGTCGGCCGCGAGCCGCGCCGCGAGCGCCACCGGCCGGGCCCCGGCGAGGACGGCGTCGGCCTCCAGCCGGCCCGCGACCAGCTCCACCCCGTGCGCCGCCAGGTGCACCCGCCCCGAGAGCTCGAGGCGGAGCGTGCCGTCGCCGCGGCCCGCGAGGCGGACCCCCTCCGCCCGCACCTCCACCGGCCCCGCCGGCCACGAACCGCGGGCCGTCACCGTGAACCGCCCGATGGCGAGAGGCAGCGCCGGTGCCGGCGCCGCGCCGGCGGGCCGCGGCAGCGGCGCTTCCCCGTCCACCTCGAGCCCCTCCACCTCGAGCGAGCGCAGCCGCCGGCGGGCCAGCAGGTTCCACCACGACCAGCGGGCCTCCACCCGGCGCGTCCGGACCACCGGCCGGCGCGGGTCCGCCCCGGCCGCGAGCCCCTCCGCCACAAGCCGTGCGGGCAGGAGCCGGAGCCGCACCCGCCGCGCCGCGAGCCGCCACCCCGTCTCCCGGGCCACCCACGCCGCGGCCCGGCGCCACGCCGCCTCCTGCACCGGGGGGAGGTGCGCCGCGCCCACGGCCAGGATCGCCGCGGCGGCCAGACCCAGCACGGTCCACCGGCGCCAGCTCACGCCCCGAGTCTACGCGAGCGCCCAGCTCCCGGCTCCGGCAGCTGGGGACACTCCCCACCTCCCCGTCGCGCCCGCCGCGTCCCCGCGACCGGATGCGGACGCCGGATGGAGTGCGTCCCCAGCTCGCCCCCTCCCCTGCCGCGGGAGATGGGGACAGTCCCCCGCGTGCGGGAGATGATGGGGACAGTCCCGCGGGATGGGGACAGTCCCCGGTGGG
Organism: uncultured Thermoanaerobaculia bacterium; assembly: GCA_964440565.1. Taxonomy (GTDB): domain Bacteria; phylum Acidobacteriota; class Thermoanaerobaculia; order Thermoanaerobaculales; family Sulfomarinibacteraceae; genus CAYTTB01. Next base: position 17,990 of record CAYTTB010000016.1, on the reverse strand, counting down.
CGGGCGGGCCGGGATGGGGCGGCGCGCCGGGGCGCGTCAACCGCGGTGGGCGGGGTGCGTCATACTGGCCGGGGGGGAGCGATGCGGGACGGATCGTGGTCGCACCGGGCGGTGGCGGCGGCGGCCGCGGCGCTCGTGGCGGGCGGGATCGCCGCCGCGGGCGAGCAGCCGTTCGAGGTCCGGCGGGTGAACCTGATCGCCGAGCTCGGCCGGGAGCTGCCGGAGAACACCCTCAAGCTGTTCTGGGCCGCGGTGGACCCCGCGGCGCGGCGGCTCTACGTCTCGGGGATCCTCACGCCCCACCTCGCGGTGATGGACCTCGACACCCGGCGGTGGATCGCCACCATCGACTCGGGGCTCCCGCGGGGGTACACCTATCTCTACGCCGAGCCGCAGCGGCGGCTCCTGTTCGTGCACGCCTCGAGCACGGGCAGGCTCCTCCGGGTGGACCCGGAGGCGGGGGCGGTGGGGCCCGAGGCGCGCGTGCCGTCCTCGAGCGGCACGGTCGTGTGCGACGGCGGCCGCGGGCTGGTCTACCTGGCGACGCCGGAGGCACCCACCCTGCGGGCGTTCCGGGAGGACACGCTGGAGCTCGCCTGGTCCAGCGACGCGGTGAGCCCGGGGGCGGGCCAGCCGGTGCTGGAGCCCGGCAGCGGGGACCTCTACCTGCTCGACCTCGCCCGGACCGGCCCGGAGGGACGGATCGAACGGTTCGACCCGGACACCCGGACGGTGGTGGGGACCGTCACCTTCGAGCTCCCCGCGGGGCAGCGGGCCCGGCGGCTGCTGCTCGATCCGGTGGGCCACCGGCTGGTGGTGGGCGTCGGCGCCGACGAGGTCCGCACCCTGGCGATGGACGGGACGGCGCTGGGCTCGTACCGGGTCCCCGCCGGCCTCGAGCTCGAGCGGATGGAGCTGGACGCCACCCGGGGCCGCCTCCTGCTGGTGACCCTGGAGCGGCCCGAGGGCGACCTCGTGGCCGGGGTGGGCGGGCACCTGCTCGTGGTGGACCTCGACACCCTGTCGCTGGAGCGGGACATCCCGGTGGGGCGCAAGCCGCGCGCCATCGCCATCGACCCCACCACGGGCGTCGCCTGGCTCCCCAACGGTGACGCCTCCACCGTGTGGGCGGTGGACCCCGGCACCGGCGAGGTGACCGGATACCGCCTCGGCGACAGCGCCGAGGAGCTGGTGGCGCTGGAGGGCGGGCGCCGCCTCGTCACCGAGAGCCGCCTCGGCGGGTCGTACCTCATGGCGTGGGACACGGCACGCCGGGAGCTCGAGACCTTCACCACCGGCACCTGGCCGGTTCCCGTGCGCGCGGTGCCCGGGCTGGGCCTGCTGGTGGTGCTCAACGCCTGGGACGGCACCCTGTCGGTGCTGGCCGAGGACGACCTGCGGCATCCGCTGGCCACCATCCCCCTCGACCTGCCGCCGGGCACCACCGATCGCCTCCCGGGCCTCGCCGTGGACCCCGTCCGCGAGCTCGCCTTCGCCGCCTACCCCGAGCACGGCGCCATCGCGGTGGCGGACCTCGCGGCGCTCGCCGCCGACGGCGTGCTCGCCGTCCCCGGCGCCGAGACCGGCGAGGGCGAGGGCGGTCCCGGCCAGCTGCTGGTGGCCGCCGATCCGGCGGCGGACCGGCTGCTCGCGGTGGAGCCGCTGCGCGGGCGGGTCACCGTCTTCTCCATCGACGCGCGCTCCGTGGTGGCCACGGCCGCCTTCGACCCGGACCGGGCCGGCTCTCCTGCCACCGACATGCTGTTCGCCGACACCGGGCGGCACACCTGCTGGGTGGGACGGATCGAGCTCGCCACCCTCGACGGTGCGCCCACCGGCCGCGAGCTGCCGCGCGGCGACCGCGTCTTCGCCCTGGATCCCGGGCGCGGCGTCTACTGGGTGGCGGGCGTCGAGGGCGGCGAGGACGTCCTGGCGGCGGTGGACCGGGAGACGCTGGCGGTCGCCGGCGCCTGGCCCCTGGGCGCGGCCGATCCGGTCCACTCCGCCTTCGTCTTCGTGCCCCCGAACCGGATCTGGCGGGCGCGGATGGCCGAGGTGGACCTCACCGCCTACGACCTGCGCGAGGGCTCCCGCCGGCCGGCGGGCCGGGCCACACCCGCGGCGCCGGCGCGGCCCGTCTCCCCCTGAGCGCGTCCCCGCACCGCCGCCCGGGCGGCCGGCGGTTCCCGCGGACGCCGCGAGGGGGCGGGGCCGGGGTGGGGCGCGGCCCCGCCGGGGACGGGCGCGGCGAGCGCCGCCGGCTTGCCGGGCTCGTCCGGGAGGCGCGCCGGCAGCCGGGGAAGGTCCGGGGTACAGTGGGCCGGGTGGGGAGGTCTCCATGTCGGATGCGCTCGCGAGGCTGTGCGAGGCGGCGGCCCGGGGCGACCTCGCGGGGGTGCGGGCGGCTCTCGCCGCGGGGGCCGATCCCGACGCCCCCTGTCCGGGTCTGGACGGCGAGACCGCGCTCCACCTGGCGGCGGCGGCGCGGGGCGAGCGGGCCGCGGAGGTGGTCGCCCAGCTGCTCCGGGCCGGCGCGGACCCGTTGCGGCGTGCCCGGGCGGGCACCCCGGTGGACACCGCGGCGGAGGTCGGGCACACCGCCGCGCTGGAGCGTCTTCTTCGCGCGGCCGGAGGCGACCCCGATCTGGGGCGCACCCGGGGGCTCACCCCCCTCCACCGCGCCGCCGGGAGGGGGCACATCGGTGCCGTGCGCCTCCTGCTGGACGCGGGTGCCGATCCGAACCTGCCCGGCCCGGGCGGCGAGACCCCCCTCCACGCGGCGGCCGGCGCCGGCCATGCGGAGGTGGTCCACCTCCTCCTCGCCCGCGGGGCGGACCCCTCCCTCCAGGATCGGGAGGGTCGCCGGTGGCCGGAGGCGCTCGCCTACGCGCGCCTGGTGGGGGCGGGCCGTCCCTTCTTCGGCCTCGTCCGGGGGCGGGCGATGATGCGCGTGCTGGACCGCACGGCCTGGCGGTGGCGTCTCCTCGTGTGGGACGCGGAGCGCCGCGCCTTCGTGGAGGATCCCGCGGGCTGGCGTGCCTGGGCCGATGTCCGCGAGGAGGACCTGCGCAGGTTCCCAGGGGAGGCGGCGCTCCGGCGGGCGGTCGGGGCGGCCGGTCCGGGGTCCCGCTGACGGCGGCGCCGCGGTCCGCTCTCCCCGCGCGAGAGCGGACCGGTGCCGTCCCCCGGCCGATCGCCGGGACCGTCGGAGCCCTCGCCGGACTCCCGGCCCGCCGGCTGGTCTCCACGACCCGGCCCCGTCGGGCCCGGCTTCTCGAGCGGCTTCCCTCGCGAGACGGAGACGATCATCGTCGGTGATCCGAACCGTCCCTCGAGCTCCTCGGGCTCGGCGAGCGCGACCCCATGCCGCGCGCGCACTCGCCTCGAACCCTCCACGTCTTCGAGCCGCGAGTATCCCGCGAACGCCTCCCCGTCGAGTCCGTGTCCGCCATCGGTCACCTCCCCGATGCGGACCTCGGGGCCCCTTCCGCCGGGCTCCGGCACGATCGCCCCGGATCCGTCACCTCGGGGTCCGAAGGTGAGGCCGATCCCTCGAAGGCCCGCCGCGAGGTCCATCCGGTCCGCAACGGGGGGCGTCCACCACCCCCAGGCCGCTCCACCACGGCGCCGTCCGCCCCGTCGGACCCCGCCCGGGATCCCCACGGAACGGCCCCGCCGTCGCGCGAGGGGAGTGTCCCCTCGGGCGAGGCGGGGCACGGGCGCATCCCCGTCCGGGGTGGCGGCGGACCGCGGGCCACGGAGCGTCGCGGCGGCGGGGCTCACGGATCGAGCACCAGTTCCTGGAGCGGCCCCGGCTCCAGCAGCTCGCCTCCCAGGCGTTCCAGCGCCCACCGCCGGGCGGGCGGCCGCTCCCGGGCCACGGCGGTGATGACGTTGGCGAACTGCCACAGCGACGGCTCGCGGGCGACCCGCTCCACCCGCTCCACCATCCGCACCCGCTCGCGCGAGGTCACCAGCCGCCGCTCCACCAGGCGCGCCAGCGCCGGCACGGGGTGGCGCACCACGATCCGCCGCGCGCGCCCGGCGGCGTCGAGGAAGCCGTCCAGCACCGCCGGGTCGAGGGCGTTCCCGAGCGCCTCGCACAGCCCCTCGCCGGGCCGCCGCCCCGCCGGCCACCGCTCCGGCCGGCACCGGCCCGGCGGCCGGCGCGCGCCGCGGTGCACCCGCCGGAGCCCGCCGCCCCGCTTCGGGATCACCATCCCGTTGGTGCACACCAGGCGCAGCAGCCACGAGCGCACCTCGAGCGCGCCGTCCCCGACCTCCGAGTTGTGGACCGCCACCCCGGCCTGGACGGCGTCGCCCACCTCCACCGTGTGCTCCGGCCGCCTCCAGGCGAGGCGCACCCAGAGCCCGTCGCCGTCCGTCTCCGCGTCCACCAGCGCGAGGTCCTCGACCCACCGCGCGAGCGCCTCCTCCAGCTCGTCCAGCACCTCCAGGCTGTCGAGGATCCGGTAGGCGTTCGAGAGCACCGCCCGCACCTCCGGCTCGCCGTCCGTCTCCTCCGGGCTCCGCAGGCGCAGCAGCAGCGGCGACCTCCCTGGGCCCGGGCGCCCCGGACGCGGCGGCCGCAGCCACCGGTTCACCGACGCCGCCCACAGGTCGGGCGCGTGGAGCAGCGTGCGGCGAGCGTACCCCTCGGGGATCGCGACGTGCCGCGCGAGCTGCGAGGCCGCCCACGGCGTGAGACGGGCCACGAGCTTCCGGCTGCCCAGCACCGGCTCCGGCAGCTCCGCCCGGACCAGCGGTCCGCCGTCGTCCACGTCCACCTCGAGCCGCTCGCGCTCCACCACCACGTCCACCCGCCGCCGGGCCGCGGCCTCCACCGCCAGGCGCAGCGCGCCGAGCTCGTGCACCCGCACCGGCTCCGGCCCGGGCGACACCCCCGCTGGCAGCCTCCGCCACCGCCAGCGCCACCCGAGCCGGCGCCCCGTGCCCCGCCGCGTCCCCCCGGCCCGTCCGCCACCGCCTCCCCCCGGCCCGCGGGAGCCGGGGAAGCCGACGATCCGACCCTCACGTCCGTCGCGCATCGTCACCTCCCCGGAGCTCCCACCCGCCGCCGGACCCCTCGCCCCGCGTCCGGCCCGCCTCGAGCTGTGCACGTCCGCCCTCTCACCTCCCACTGTCACCCCCGCGCGGACAGGTACGGGCCGCAGCGCTCCGGGCCGTGCCGGACCCGCGGCGACGCCCCGCGGGAGCGGTGGAATCGCGGGGGCGCGGGCGGTGGGCCGGTCGCGCATCGCCCCGGGCGCGGCCCTCGGCTTCGGCGCCGCCCTCGGGAGACGGGGCGGCCGTACGCCGCCCCCCGCCCTCTCCGGCGCCTGTGGCGCTTGCGACCCCCACGGCTACGGCCGCGACCCGTTTCCCCACGGCGTTCAGCCCCGCGTGCGCGGGGAGCCCCGTTCGGCATAGGGCGCGGGGTCGCGGAGAGGGTTGCTCACCGCCCCGGGCAACGCCCGCGGCGGTGGCGACGCCTCGGGAAACGGGGCGGCCGTACGCCGTCCCCCGCCCTCTCCGGCGCCTGCGGCGCCTGCGACCCGCACGGCTACGGCCGCGACCCGTTTCCCCACGGCGTTCAGCCCCGCGTGCGCAGTGAACCGGTCACACCCTTTGGTCGAGGTCGCGCAGCAGCACCGCGCGTGAGCGAGGGCTCAGCCGACACACGAAGGAGGCGTCGACCGTCACCAGGGTTCCCCCCACCGCCGTCGCCACCGCCAGGTACGCCGCGTATCAAGTATCAAAGGTGACACCGTGCCGGGCGGCCAGCGTCGCCGCCGTCTCGCCCCAGCCCTTGCCCGGCGACATGTCGGGCATGGCGAGCTCGACCAGCCAGCTAAGGAGCTCACCGCCCGGCCGCTCGCCGAAACGGCGGACGAGGATGTTCCCGGCCTCATAGAATCAGAGCTGGAACACGACGAGCTCCAGCTCCCTGGCCACGAAGCTGCCGAGGACCCGCCGGGCCCGCTTCCGGCCCTGCTCCTCGTCCCGCGGCAACACCCATTTCAGGGTGACGGAAGGGTCCGGAACCACGATCACGCCCGGTGAGCCTCCCGGTCCTCCCGGCCCCACTCCTCCGCCCTCCCGCCCGGGTGCCTCAGCCCCGCACGCAGCGCGTCGAGCCGGCCTACGGCACGTCGGCGACGGCGCTGGAGTGTCGCCCGCTTGACCGCCTCGCTGAGGAACCGGCTTCGCTGGCCGCGCTCGGTCTGCTGCAGCGCCTCCCACGCCTCGTCGTCCAGCATCAAGTTGCCCCGGCGCCCCATCAGACCTCCCTACACACGTCGTTTGCACACCGCTGCTGGCTCGCCGGACCGGCAGTACGCTCACCACCGGTGGTAAGTTGGACAGAAACATCGGCTTGGACGTGACACCTTCGGGTGGGGTTCAGGCCGGTGGGAGGAAGTGTGCTATCATTGCAAAACGCGTAGTGTCCGGGAGGTCGGCATGTGTATGGAGCGCGTCCTACCTCTTCACCGTTGCCTCGTCCTGGCAGTCTGGGTCGTCACGCAGGCTTGGACTCCTTCGGCGCAGGCGACATTCGCGGCTACGGACCTGGTCATTCCCTCCGTTGGGCACGGACCAGGCGCGCAGGGTTCGTGGTGGCGAACCACCCTGTGGCTGTCGAACCAGAATTCGGCCCAGACCACCTGCGAGATCCAGCTCCTGCTCCGGAACCAGGAGAACCTCGATCCGCCGAGCTACCGACTCGTGCTCGGGGCGGATGAGGTCCGCCGTATCGACGACGCGGTGTGGTCGCTGTTCGGATTGCAGGCGTTCGGCGCTCTCAGGGTGACCTGCGACAAGGCGATCCTAGCGAGCGCTCGCATCTACAACCAGCCGGGGGCCGATCCGCGATACTCGCAGGGTCAGTTTTTCGCTGGGGTGCCGGAGTCGTTTGCCATCGGTATTGGTGAGGCTACGGACGTCCCTGGGGTTAATCAGGGGCCGGACGGTGACTTCAGGTCCAACTTCGGCTTCGTCGAGGTGGCGGGACGCACAACGACCGTCGAGGTCGAGCTGCTTGACGGAGACGGAACACACCTCGGGTCCCGGAACTACACGCTCCGCCCCCTAGAAGCCATGCAGGTTAGCCTGAGCGACCTCGGGCTCGGGGCTCGCCCGACAGCAAACGGGCGGCTCCGTGTCCGGGTCGTCGGTGGAAGCGGGCGCGTGCTCGCCTTCGGTTCAATGGTCGCCAACGGGTCGCAGGATGCTTCGACGCTCGAGATGTCGCTCACCGCAGCGTTGCCGGCGAAGAGTAAGGTCTACATGCGCGAGCGCTCGGAGGAGGCCCGTGACGCGGGGCTTCACAAGGTGGCCGCGTACTGCGACGACGAGAATGACTTTCCTCTTCAGGGCGTTTGCATTGTCGATGACGCTTGGGTCGGCTCCGTCTACAACGGCGGCGGCCGCCCGCTCGCTTGGGGGGACCCGTCCGCCGCAGCAGGGTGGGAGTGCAGCTTCTGGGTAGGGGGGGTCGGGCTACGGTACACGGCGGGGATCATCTGCCTCACCGTTCCGTGACTGCTGAGTGAGCCCTCATGTTCCGCCCGCCCGGGGGCGGCGCGCCCCTGAGAGGCCTTTACGTCATCGCGGCCGGCGAGGACGCGGCATCCTTTCCGGCGGGGTCCACGCCACCCCCCTCCCCCGAGCTACGGGGTGGTTCGCACTACCGCTGCTACATGCCGAGCGACCAGCTCTCACCGGGCATGGGCATCACCCGACAACCCACTCGCTGCAGAGCGCCTCGGTCTGCTCGAGGACCAGCTCGGTGGCGCGCTCCTGCTTGTCCGGTGGATAGCCGTACTTCCGGAGAATTCGTTTGACGAGCACCCGTAGCTGCGCCCGAGCGTTTTCCCGCCGGCTCCAGTCCACCGTCACGCTGCTTCGCACCCGCTCGACCAGCTCCTGCGCGATCTTCTTCAGCGTCTCGTCGCCCAGCACCCCAACGGCGCTCTCGTTGGCCGCCAGGGCGTCGTAGAAGGCAACCTCGTCCTCCGAGAGCCCCAGCGCCTCACCCCGGCGCTGGGCTTCGCGCATCTGCTTGGCGATGGCGATCAACTCCTCGATGACTTGGGCCGCGGCGATGGCGCGGTTGTGGTACTTGTTCAACGCCTCTTCCAGCATCTCGGAAAACGCCCGCGACTGCACTACGTTCTTCCGCAGTCGCACCTTGATTTCGTCTTGCAGAAGTTTCCTGAGCGTCTCCACCGCCAGGTTCTTTTGCGGCAGCGCCCGCACCTCGGCCAGGAACTCATCCGACAGGATGGAGATGTCCGGCTTGTCGAGCCCTGCGGCCGCGAAGATATCCACCACTTCGTGACCCGAAACCGCCCTCGAAACCAGTTGTTGCACCGCCGCCTCGATCTCCTCCGGCGTGCGTTCCCCCTGGCTCACCGTGGCCTTGATCAAGGCCGCCCGGATCTCCTGGAAAAGGCCGACCTCGTCGCGGATGGCCAGCGCCTCCTCGTGCGGCACCGCCAGGGCGAACGCCTTGGACAGCGCCGCCACTGCCTGCAGATATCGCTTCTTGCCGTCCTCCTGCCTCAGGATGAACTCCATGGCGTCCGCGATGCCCTGCATGCGGGCGGCGGTGTCTACGCTGAGCAGCGTCCGGTAGTCGAAGCCATGCAGAATGCCCTGCACCACCTCGTATTTCTCCTTCATCACCGCCACGGCCTCGGCCTGGTCGATGGCCGCACTGCCCCGGCCGCCACTTTCGGCATAGACGGCCAGGGCGCGCTTGAGCGAATCGGCAATCCCCAGATAGTCCACCACCAACCCGCCAGGCTTGTCGCGGAAGACGCGGTTCACCCGGGCAATGGCCTGCATCAGGTTGTGGCCGCTCATGGGTTTATCGATATACATCGTATGCAGACAGGGGACGTCGAAGCCAGTGAGCCACATGTCGCGCACGATCACCAGCTGCAACTCATCGTCGGGATCCTTGAAGCGCCGGGCCAACAGATCGCGCGCTGCTTTATTCCGCACGTGCAGCTGCCATTCGGGCGGGTCGGACGCGGAGCCGGTCATCACTACCTTGATCTTGCCTTTTGCATCGTCTTCGCCGTGCCAATCAGGACGCAAGCGCGTGATGGCTTCGTACATGGCCACGCAGATGCGCCGGCTCATACACACGAGCATCGCCTTGCCAAAGAGCGCCTCCTGGCGCCGCTCGAAATGTTCCACCAAGTCCTCGGCCACCAGTCGGATACGCTTATCGGCCCCGACCAACGCCTCGAGCGAAGCCCACTTGCTGCGCAGTCGCTGTTTGCGCGCCTCGTCTTCCTCCGTTTCCGTAATCTCCTCGAATTCCTCGTCCAGCCTGGGCTTCTCGGCCTCGTCGAGCTCGATCTTGGCCAGTCGGCTCTCGTAATAGATGGGCACTGTGGCGCCGTCCTCAACGGCCCGCTGGATGTCGTAAATGGAAATGTAGTCCCCGAAGACGGCGCGGGTGTTCTTGTCTTCCTTCTCAATTGGCGTGCCGGTGAAGCCGATGAAGGAGGCGCCCGGCAGCGCGTCGCGCATGTGGCGGGCGAAACCGTCGATGAAGTCGTACTGGCTGCGGTGGGCTTCATCGGCGATGACCACGATGTTGCGCCGCTTAGAAAGCAGCGGGTGGGTATCCCCCTTGTTCTCGGGGAAGAACTTCTGGATGGTGGTGAAGATCACCCCGCCGGAGGCCACCTGCAACAGTTCCCGCAGATGGGCGCGGCTTTCCGCCTGCACCGGGGTCTGGCGCAGGATCTGCCGGTTGGCCGCGAAGGTGGAAAAGAGCTGGCTGTCGAGGTCGTTGCGGTCGGTGATCACGACGATGGTCGGGTTCTCCATCGCCGGGTGACGAATGACCTTGCTGGCGAAAAACAACATGGACAGGCTCTTGCCTGAGCCCTGGGTGTGCCAGACGACGCCGGCCCGACGGTCGCCGAATCGGCTTCCGTACTCGCCTACCGGTTCGGCGACCCGAAAGGGATCGGCGGCTTCGGCTTCGACAAATCGCGCATAGCGCGCATCCGGCGCCGCTTCGATGCCGCAGGCGATCAGCGTAGAAGCCAGCGCCTGGTTCACGGCGTGGTACTGGTGGTAGCCCGCCGCCTTCTTGGCGAGGCCGGCGGTACCACCGCCGTTGTCCTCGAAGGTGATGAAGTTCAGCACGTAGTCCTGAAAACGCGCAGGCGCGAGCATTCCGCGGATCAGGGTCACAAGCCCCGGCTGCGCCACGCCTTCGCTCTGCTTTTCATTGCCCGGCTCGCGGTACAGGTCGGTGCCGTCGATGGTCCGCCAGGGCATGAAGCGGTCCCAGCCGGAGGTGATGGTGCCGAAGCGTGCCTGCATGCCATCGGAGATGACGAGGATCGCGTTGTGGGCGAACAGCGAGGGGATCTCCTGCTTGTAGGTCTGCAACTGGTTGAAGGCCTGGCGGAGCGTGGCCTGTTCAGCCCCGGGGTTTTTCAGCTCGATCACCACCAGCGGCAGGCCATTGACGAACAACACGATATCCGGCCGCCGTTCACTTCTGTTTCCGATTACGGTGAACTGGTTGACCGCCAGCCAATCGTTGTTTTCGGGATTCTCCACGTCCAGCAGCCACACCTTGCCGTGCCGCTCGCCTTCCGCCTCCATCCAGGACACATCCACGCCGTCGGTGAGCATCCGGTGGAAACGCCGGTTGTTCTCGATCAGCGCCGGGCTCTCCAGCGTCAGCACCTGGCGCATGGCCTCCTCGATGGCTGCGTCCGGCATCTCCGGATTGATGCGCGAAAGCGCCTCGCGCAGGCGCCGTGCCAGCACCACGTCGCCGTAGTTGGCCGCCGCTTCCCGTTCGGGTGAAGCACCATCGAAGGCGATGTCCGGACCGAAGGCCACCTGCCAGCCCAGCGCTTGGAGCTCATCCAGAGCCATCTGTTCGATGGCGTTCTCAGAGAGATTGGTCATGATTGTTCGCGCCTTCGATCTCTCGGCTCAACCACTCAAGCAGCGGTTGGCCCTGTCCGATGGACAGTCCTTCAACGCCTGCGACCGTAATCAGCCGCTTCAAATACACTTTGACGCGGGACCTGACCGACGGCCGCTTGGCGCAATCCACCACCGCGAGCTTCTCCATCTCTGCCAGCAGCGTGTTCACGAACCGAAGCACCTGCTGCGCTTGGGCGTCATTGCCGTTAAGCAAGTTGTGAATCACGAATTCATAAAGAGCAGTTACCTTGTCCCGATACCGTCCCTGATACGCATCGAGTAGTTGCAGTCTCGAGGGCTTGGGGGCCGGTTTCGGCGGGGCCGCCCTTTCCCCTTCGGTGACGACCTCGGCCGCCTCTGTTTCCTCTTCCACGACAGGCTCGGTCTCTTCCTCGCGTTCTGCGGGCGGCACCTCTCGCAATACCTCCAACACGCTCAGATACGCCTGCCGGTCCAGGTGATACAGCAATTCACTTGGTGGCACCCGCAGCTCGATGGCTTCACCCGGTGTCTGATCGCCGGCCAGCACGCGTACCACCAGGACGCCTTCCTCCATGTCCACCTCGGCATCCAGAGCGCATCCCGCGTCGATGCGCTCGTTCAGGTGCCGGAAGCGGTCCGGCGGCTCTCTGGTTGTGAGCAGGTTTGGTTCTTTGCCGTCGTAGGCGCTGAGGATCAAGGCGATGACGGAGTCGGCCGACAGCAGATACACTCGTGCATGGCGACTTGAGATGGCATCGAGAAACCCATCCATGCCGTGGGCCACGCTGCCGTCCTGGTTGCGCAGTTCGTTTAATCCCTCGGCCAGTTTGTTGTGTCCCGAGATCACCTTGCCCAACGGCCCCACGCCGCGCCGGTTGCGCAGCTCCAGGGCATCCAACACGCACGAGAGCAGTTCCGTTGTCGTCGGTGCAGAAGAATCCGGCGGTGTAGCCCCCAACTCGTTGATCACCGTCCAGCAGACAGCCTCCAGGAAAGACTTGGTCAGTTCAATCAGGCTGCTGCCTTCTTCTTCGAAGGTCCGGGCAAGGTCCCGGTAGTGCTGCTGGAGATTGGGCGCATGGGGCCAGCGCTCGCAGGCCGCGCGAAAGGCAGGGGCGGTGTCGTCCAATGGACGGTTCATATTACCCCCTTGCTTTTCTAGGTGCTTTGTCTTCAGGATGCTGAGGCTCGTAGAACCAGAAGTTGATAGGATTTTCAGGTCTTGGGGTCCATAGTCCTCGCTTAGATTTTAAGCTAACGCCAAGCCCTCGCCTCTTGCACTCAGCATCAAAGTGTTTGAGCACCAGAAATCGTTCCACAAGTCGTTTAGAGGTGTTTGTGGCATCCAATTCATTCTCAAACAGCCTTCTTTGAGCAGATGCAGCTTCGAGCCATTTCTGATATTTTTCGAACTTGTCCCTTGAAAAAACCGCTAACCCGGCAAACAAGTCCGCAACCTGAAGGAGTGGATTATCATGCGAGGTGGCTTCAGCGATATCCTCGATACCAAATTCCCTTCGAAGTCGCACAGCTAACTTTCCACCTGTAAGGAGTGAGCGCTCTATCTCGACGCGGGTGCTAACTGCTGACAGGCAATCCTCTACACTTTGCCAATCCATTGCAGTGTGCTCGTCAGGATAGAGACGCCACACAGCATTGTCCGGCCACCGCATGCGCAGGACATTTCGGAACAGGTGATAGTACATGCGTTGCAAATTCTCGATATCATCGCGACCTTGAACGTTGTGCCTGCTATCCTGGATATCCCAAACAAGAACATCTATGCGTAGTAGTCTTCCATAGGTATGCTTGATTGCAAAGTCGCATAGCTTTTCTGCTGCAAACCGTTCCCTGGCCCCTTTCAGTTTTCTCCATTTGAATTCTTTTATTCCCGAGTCGGTAAGTAATTGCCTCAGCTCTTGCGTAAGGCAGTCGAGATGTTCCTTTGGCATTGTAACAAGACCAAGGCTTCTAAATCGACCGGTGTTCCAGTTCGATTCGTCACTGAAACCGATATGGGTGACTTCCCAGCTCATAAGGCATTCTCCAGGATCTTCTCCACATCCGGCACGCGCAGCTTGCTGGAGATAAGTTCGGGGAGGGGGACAGATGCAATTGATAATTCGGTAAAATTGATCTGTAGCCTGTCATCGCTCTCCTGCCAGACAGGCCAAAGCAGCCCTTACGACTTGGAAGCAAACTTTTGCTGTGTACATGTCCGGCATAAAGCCTGACTTCATTTGCTCGTACGGGTGAATATAATTCCGAAAGTCACGCAAACTATGGCTGAACTTTTTTACATCCAGCTTAAGGATGCCCACCTCATGGGCGACATCGATAAGTTGCGCAAGATTCCATTCGTGAAAGGGTTTAACCCTCCCTGCAGCTGTTTTAGGGCTGCATGAGGCACGATTGAATCTCTCCGGACTCTGCAGCGCAGCGCCAAGGAGCACGCCTTCAAGAACACTGCCGCACAAGAAGATCACGGCAAGGGGAGCGCCTGCTTCACGTGCCTTACGCGCTTCCTCCAACCTAGCCTCAATTATTTTCAGAACTCCAGCCTCAATAGGCAGCTTATGCAGATTTAGAATGTCGAATTCCCGGCTCAGGAACTTATCTATCTCATCAGCAGTCTGGGCGGGCACATGTTCTCCAGACAAGCGCGCAACGATCTCGCGGCATTTCCGAAGCTGGACCTCATTTGGCTCTTTACGATTGATTTCACATTGCGCAACATAGGAATCAAGCATTTCTGACAGCACACGCGCAACAAGTTCATCAGGCTCTTGTTCCCAAAAAGACCGTAGCTTTTTCGCCTTTGAGCTGCCGTATGTCATGTATCGTGGGCTATGAATGTCGATTCCATGACGCTTGAACAGTTCTCCAAAAGTTGCATCCGTATAGTCTAGAACGTATCCGCTGCCCATGCCAAATATCGCCTCGAAATAGCGCTTTTCAACATCCGTCAGGCTGCTCATGTGTGTCACCCATTTTCCAGAATCTTCTCCACATCGGGCACGCGCAACTCGCCGGAGATGAGCTTCGGCAGGAGGGTGTCGCGGAGAGCGGCGAGGGTACGGGATTCGCGCTCATTGGATAGCACGAGATTATGAGCAGATGTAATCCGATCACAAAAGGCATCTAGAATCTCTGCTGGAGCCACAATCATTGGCATTGAGGCAACAGTTTTGGGTTTAACTCGCTGGCGACTGCCCGTCGATCCAGTGGCAGCAGACCGGATGCCTTCCTGTACAAGATCAGATTTCAGTAGCTCGTAGAGCAGCGACCTCCATTCTGCCTTGATTGGAACGAAGGGCATGAATTCGGTTGAGCAGATAGCTCGGGCTTCGTTGACTACATCGGGAAGCCAAACCCTGGGGAATTGTGGATTCAGTTTGGATGCCAAGACAGCTGTTGGGGGTACTTTGTACTTTCCACTTTTTATGTCTATCCCTCGTTCAAGCTTTGGCATTCGTCCTTCATCGAAGGCGGGAATGCTATAGTGCTCCCAAACTGCTTCGGGTTCGCGCCTTGGAACGATTGTTTCCGTGCGTAGATTAGCAATCGTCGAAAGCGGCCCAATCTCCCACCCCTCTGGAATCGGGCCGAGTTCAGAGTCCTGAAAGCGGTCGGGAAAGAGGCGCAGGATGTGCTCTGGCAGGCCGAGGACGTCTGGGTTGTCGCGGTAGTGGGCGGCGCGTTCGGCGAATTTGTCGGGGATGGGGTTACCGGCTTTGAGAGCGTTGACCACCACCGGGTCGAAGTCCACGAACCAGGACTTGAACAGCGCCTGGGCCATCGCCTCCAGCGTCTCGTTCATCCGCCGGTTCAGCTCGATCTTGTCGTCCAGCGTGCCGAGGATGTGGGCGATGGCACGTTGTTCGGGGAGAGGGGGCAGTAATACCTTAATGTTTTGCAGATCTTTTTTTGTTATGTGCCCCATGGTAGTGCGTTTATCTTGCACGCGAAGATTGAAAATAGGGATGCAAGACAGAAGCAGGTAGTAAAAGAACAACTGATCCGCAATTGGTTTGGCAGTTACGCGGAAGATATGCTGATTAAGAGCGGCTCGTGGACCTTTATACCGGTAAACTCCAACGGAGCCCGACCATGCGAATAGCAGATCACCTTCGTTGACCCAATGTCTGTCATCCACAAGATTGGCAGGTATTCGAGCCGTTTTATCAGTGATGCCACGGTTGAGTTCTGCTATTTTTATCACCGGAACACCGACTTGGCACAGTTCCGAAGGTTTTGTTGTCCGACCGTTAATATAGTAGGCGATTTCCCATAGTGGCATTTCAACCCACTCACCCCCCATACCCCAGTACCTCCAGATTCTTCTTGATCTCCGCCTCCAGCTTGCGCGCCTCGTCGAACTGCTCGTAGAGTTTGGCCGTCAGCTCGGCCAGCTTCTCCTCAAAGGGCACGGCGTCGTCCTCGACTTCCTCGGCGCCCACGTAGCGGCCGGGGGTGAGCACGTAGCCATGCGCGCGGATCTCTTCCAGGTGCGCCGATTTCCACCAGCCGGGCTTGTCCTCGTAGCCTTGGCCCTTCTTCCAGGCGTGATATACGCCGGCGATCTGCCGGATTTCTTCCTGCGTGAGTTCGCGATGCACCCTATCGACCAGTCGTCCCATCCGCCGGGCGTCGATGAACAGCGTCTCGCCTTGCCGGTCGCGGAAGCCGCGCCTGGGGTCGGCCTTCTTGCTGCGGGTCATAAACCACAGAGAGACGGGAATCTGGGTGGTGTAGAAGAGCTGGCCAGGCAGTGCCACGATGCAGTCCACCAGGTCATCCTCGATGATGCCCTTGCGGATGGCGAGCTCTGCGTTGGTGGAGGTAGAAAGGGAGCCGTTGGCCATCACGAAGCCGGCGATGCCGTTTGGGGCTAGGTGGTGGATGAAGTGCTGGATCCAGGCGTAGTTGGCGTTGGTCACCGGCGGCACACCGTACTTCCAGCGTGGGTCGTCGGTGAGCCGCTCGCCGCCCCAGTCGCTCATGTTGAAGGGCGGATTGGCCAGGATGAAGTCGGCCTTGAGGTCCTTGTGCAGGTCATTGTGGAAGGTATCGGCGTGGTGGGGGCCGAGGTCTGCGTCGATGCGGCGGATGGCCAGGTTCATCTTCGCCAGCCGCCAGGTGGTGGGATTGGACTCCTGGCCGTAGATGGCGATGTCGCCCAGCTTGCCGCCGTGCTCCTCGACGAATTTCTCGGACTGCACGAACATGCCGCCCGAGCCGCAACAGGGGTCGTACACCCGGCCGCGGTAAGGCTCGATCATCGCCACCAGGAGCTGGACCACGCACTGGGGCGTGTAGAACTCGCCACCACCCTTGCCTTCGGCTGCGGCGAACCGGCCGAGGAAGTATTCATACACCCGCCCCAGCGGGTCCTTGACGCCGGATTCCCTGGCCTTGAGGTTGATGTCGCCCACCAGCTTGACCAGCTCGCCCAGCCGGGTCTTGTCCAGCGTGGGGCGGGAATAGTCTTTGGGCAGCACGCCCTTCAGGCTCGGGTTCTCCCGCTCGATGGCGGCCATGGCCTCGTCGATCACCCGCCCGATGGTGGGCTGCGGCGCCTGGGCCTGGATGTTCTCCCAGCGGGCCTCGGGCGGCACCCAGAAGATGTTGGCGGCGAGATACTCGTCGCGGTCTTCCGGGTCGGTGTATTCGGTATCCTGCTTGGCCTTGAGCTCCTCGTATTTCTCCTGGAAGGCATCGGAGATGTACTTGAGGAAGATCAGCCCCAGCACCACGTGCTTGTATTCGGCGGCGTCCATATGGCCGCGCAGCTTGTCGGCCATCTCCCAGAGCTTGTTCTCGAAGCCCAGGTTGGCGCCGTTCGATGCCCTCACCATCATGCGCCCTCCCTCACCGTCTCTCGTTACCCTACGGATACCGTTGCCCGTGCCGGTGGCGACCCGTATGCTCGTGAACACGTGCGATGCCTGGCCGGTCGGTTCGATCCATTCCGGGCCACCTTTCTACCGACGAGTCTACACCGGCGCACAGCGGGAGAGTGAACCGCTTCCGCGGCGTGCGCGTAGCCCGATGGCTCTGTGCCTTTGCCTCGGGCTGCAATGCGAGGGCCGTTGCCGGACTGCTGAGAACCGCCGGCTCCTGCGACCCGGCACCGTTTACTCCTTGACCATCTCCCACTCAAGGTCGCGGGTGTAGCAGCGGACCTGCGCGGGAGGGGCGATGGTGCGGAGGGCGGCGCGGAGGCCGCCGCGGTCGAGGCCGTGGCAGAAGCGGATCGGCTCGTCGCTGGTGTAGAGCTCGAGCTGGGTGCCGTCTTCGAATAGGAGGACGAGCTGGCAGCGCGGCGGGCCGCCGGCCTGCCGCTCGGCGTACACGACGGCGGCGATGGTCTTGCCCACCAGCAGCGCGGGCTCGTCCGGCAGCACCTCGCGGTGGCCGGGCCGTCCCCGGCGCACCAGGTGCCACACCGCCCGGAAGCGGCGGGCCCGGCGCCCGATGCGCGTGCCGCTGCCCACGGCAGCAGCGTCGTCCCCGGCGCGGACAGGTACGGGCCGCGGGGGCGGGGCTCAGCCGGTTCCGCGGATCCGCGGGTCGTTCAGGATCGCCCAGACGTAGGCGGCGCCCCGCAGCTCCGGCACCCGCCGGCGCAGCGCCGCGGGGCCGGTGCGCGCCCGCTCCTGCTCGCCCAGCACGCGCCACGCCTCGGCCACCTGGACGCGGGGCACCAGGAACTTGGTGGGCCGGCCGTCGGGGGCGGGGTGCAGCGCGTCGCCGGCCATCCGGTAGGTGAACGGCCGGCCGCGCGTGGTGGCGAACGGCTCGCCCTCGTGCGCCCCGATCCGCTCCCAGATCGTCTCGAACGGCTCGTCCCACATGCTCGCCTCCCTCCCGTCGCCGGCAGTGTACCCCCGTCGCCGGCCAGCGCACGGCAGGCCGCGCCGGAGACGACTGGCGCACCATGCCATGGCCACGCCATCGCATGGGCCGGCCCCCGCTGCGTGTGGGAGGCTGGCATGAACGGGGCGGCCCGTGTGGCGGACGATCCGCCACGA
>CAYTTB010000015.1:8187-51025 GCA_964440565.1 uncultured Thermoanaerobaculia bacterium | reverse complement strand
AGCTGGTGCCGGTGGCGCTGCTGCCGCTGCACCACGAGCTGCGGTGACCCGCGGCGCCGGAGCGTGACGGCTCGTCCCGATCGGCATCACGATGTGTCGCGCCAACGTGCTTTGATACGCCCATGAGGACCACCCTGACGCTCGACGACGCCCTGCTCCGCCAGCTCAGGGAGCGGGTGGCGCGGAAGGGCCGTCCACTGCGGCAGGTCGTGGAGGAGGCCCTGCGGTGGGGCCTCGCGGGCTCCGCGGCGCGTCCGTGCCGCCTCGAACCGGCGTCCCTGGGGCGGTCGGCGCCGGGGACCGACACCGACCAGGCGTTGTGGCTCGGGGACGCCCTTGAGGACGTCGCCATAGCCGCCGAGCTGGAAACCGGGCGGTGATCCGGATCGACGCCAACATCCTCATCTACGCAGTCAGCCGGGACCTGCCGCTGCACGAGCCAGCGCGCCGCTGGTTGGAAGCGGTGCTCTCCTCGGACACCCGGGTCGGGCTCCCCTGGATCGCGCTGCTTGCCCGCCTCAGGATCACCACCCGGCACGGCCTCTGGGAGCGCCCCCTCGAGCCCGAGCGCGCGCTCGCCTAAGTGGACGGATGGCTCGCGCAGCCGTTCGTGGAGGCCGTGGGGCCGGGGCCACACCACTGGCCGATCCTGAGGACCCTCATCGTCGCCTCCGGCACCGGCGGGAACCTCACCTCCGACGCTCACCTGGCCGCCCTGGCGCTCGAGACCGGCGCCACCGTGTGCACGACGGACCACGACTTCGGCCGCTTCCCCGGCGTCCGCTGGATTGATTCGCTCCGCGGCGAGGAACGCCCCTGAGCGGTGATCCGCGCCCCGTGCCTGGCCCCGGGGGTGCCATAACAGGGTGTTGATGGACCTAGCCGGCAGAGTCGTGATCGCCGCCACGAACGCGGAGGACCTTGGCGTCTGTGGGAGCCGTACCGGCTCAGGACACAGCGGCGCGCACCTCTTGACAAACCCGCGGGGGGGTATCCTCCCACCGCCTGGTGGGGGACGGCAAACCGAAGGGACCAAGGAGGAGTTATGAGGAAAATCCTACTCGCGTTGCTGCTCACCGTCTTGCTCGCTGGCGTGTGGGTTCCGGCGGTATCGGCTGAGTACTGCATCGACCGGTACGTGCAGGACGTGAACGAGTGCGCTACCCTTGGGAGCTGGGTGGACCGCTCGGCCTGCGGGCTCGTCGCGGCCGCCCGGTACGCCGAGTGCCTGGCTCGCGCCATCCGCGGGTGATGGCCACGGCTGGCCGCGAAGAGTACCTGCGTTGACATTGGTCATCGACCGAGATCTCAATCGGAAACTGCGGGGTTCGTTATGAAGATCGCCGTCTCCGCCAGGCTTCTTGTCGTGTTCCTCGGTGCCGCGCAAGTCGCCGCGGCGCAGGGCGTGTGGCGACAGGTTGTGGCGCCGGCAGCAACGAGGTGGTTCGTGAAGAGCGCCGCCGTCGTAGATCGCGAGACGGTGGTTGCGGCGACCTGGCCTGCCGATGAGGCCGCGAGTGCCGAGCACCCCTCCGTGTGGACCGTCAATCTCCGCACGGGGAAGCGGAGATGCGTCCTGCGCGACCTCACAGCTTGGGATGTGGTGGCCGCCGACGCCGGGGGCTTCTGGCTTCTTCCGAGGTTCGGCAATGAGATCCGCCGTTATACTCTCGCTGGCCGTTTGGCCGAGCGGCGTCGTCTGCCGATTCGCGCGCAGGGGCTGAAACGCGCTGGGGGTGAGTTGCTCATCGTGCAGATGGCGTTCGGTGGCCGCGGCAAGTTGCTCTGGCGTGGCAAGGGCGGTCGGTTCGTGCCGTGGGCTGACGAGATCCAGCCCGGAGCGGGCGATCTCGCATCGCTCATACGACGCAACACGGTCTTGGTCGCGGCGAGCGAGAACCGTGCCGCGGTGGCGCGCCCATTCGTGGGGCCTGGGCTGGTCATTCTCGACAGGGACGGGAACCCCGTGGTGCGGACCGAGCTTCCGCCCATGAAGCCGCAAGCGGGTCGTGGGCCACACCGAGTGCGGGGCGAAGAGCCGGTTTTCCCGCTGGTGGATCTGGCTGTGGACGCGAAGTATGTGTACTGTCTCGTCGGCAAGGGGGATCGTGAGAGTGGCGCGCGGGGCGGCGAGCAGCGCCTCGTTGTGATGCGGTTGTCGGGCGAGGTGGAGCGGAGCGTGGCGACACCGGTCAAGGCTGCGTGTGTTCTCCTTGACAGTGGCGGAGAGCCCCTCATCTTGGATCACCGCCTCGGCATCTATCGGCTTTCGGATCGCGAAGGGAAGGCGCGATGAACCTGGGTCGGTTCGAGTTCTCTCGTGTGGGTCGGCAGTACGCTGTCTTTGCCGTATGGCTCGCGCTCGCAGCAGTTGCCGTCGTCGAGCTGGCGAACGTCCCGGACCGGCTGCCCGCTATGGTAAGGCTGTGGCCTCTACCGGTGGTCTACATCGCGGGGTGGGCTCTCGCCGATGATCTTCGTCATGGAGCATTCGACGTGCTGGTTTCTCGGGGCGTGCCACTTCCGCAGTTGCTCATCGTGCGTTTCGCGCTTGCGGCGTCGCTTGGCGTGCTCACGCTCGCCGCGATCAGCCTTCCTATCGTTGTCGGCGGGGGGCCGGCTCGGGCTCTCGTACTGGACCTGATCTCGGTGGTGGTCTACTGGGCCGCCCTGGGGGCTGTCCTTGGGTTTTTCGTCTCGTCCGGTGCGCTGGCGGCGCTGGCCCTCATCGGAGGGTTCGCGGAACTCTGGTGGGCCACCGGTGGGTGCGTGTGGCTCACCGGCGACCTCCCCTCGGTTGGGGGGCGGGGTCTCGTCACGTTCCTCCTTCACCTCGCGAGCCCCTTTGTAGCGCGGGACCTCCCGCTGGTCTCCGAGGTCTTCCGGTGGGAGTTGCTGCGGATGGTGGGCGCGGCGGCGGTGCTGCTCACGGGCTACCGCGCTCTCAGCCGCCGTTCGTTGCTAGTTGCCGAGGAGGGCTGAAGGGTGCTTGAAGCGTCCGGCATCTGCTTTCGGTATCCAAGCGGCTGGCAGTTGGGGCCTGTTGATCTTGCGGTGCGACGCGGGGAGGTGACCGCCCTCGTGGGTCCCAACGGAGCGGGCAAAACGACCTTGATGCGTATCCTCGCTGGACTCATCCTGCCGAGCTCCGGGGTCATCCGCCTCGACGGTGACCCGGTGACGGATCGCTGGCTGCTGGCTCGGCGTGTAGCCTTGACCCCGTCGGAGCCTGCCTTCCCCCGTGGCTGCCGCGTACGCGATCTGGCGCGATTGCGGCTTCGTTCCGTCCGCCTCAACGGAGCGGAGGCGGAGGCCTTTCTTCACCATCTCGCCGGCCGACTGGGACGGCCGTTGATGACGCGTCCCCATGCGCTCTCCCGTGGCCAGCGCCTCACCCTCGCCCTGGAGCTCGCCCTCGCAGGCATGCCCGAGGTGGTGGTGTCCGACGAGCCGTGGGCCGGGCTGGATCCCCTCGCTGTGGAGCAGCTCTTGGAACGGCTCAAGGCTCTGGCTGCGCGGGGGGCCGTGGTGCTGGTTTCCTCGCACGATCTTCTCGCGCTGCCAATGGTCGCACGGCGGTTCGTCTTCCTGATCGGGGGGCGGGTGCGGGCCGCGGGAACCCTCGAGGAGCTGCGGTCGCTCAGCCCGTGTCCCGAAGGTGACCCGCCGCAGGTGCTGCGCGAGCTCTACCGAGCACTGGTTTCGGAGGAGCCGCGATGAAGGCGCTGCCGATCGTCTTCGTCGCCACGCTCCTAAACGCCCAGCCCGGCATGGCGGATGGCGGCGTCGTGAGCCGCCTGCTCGCGCCTGCTCCCCTGATCCTCTTGGACGAGCCAGAGACGCTACCCGCTGGCTGTGCTTTCCGCAGCAGCGAGCGCGGTGCGCTGCTCGGCTGCCCATCTCCGGTGACGGTGGAGCTCACCGTGGCGATGGAGGGGTACGAGGCACGCAGTGTCACCTTCGTCGCCGGAGAGGCGGAGGTGGATCTCCGCGACGAGAGGTGGCGGCCGCGCCCGACGAGGCTGGTTCTGGCGCCGCCCGACCTCGCAGTGGGGGCCGTTGCGGTGTGGGTGGAGGACGGAGAGCTCCGGGTGGCCGAACCGGCGGGGGGGTACCTCCTGGGTCCCCGGGTTCGGCCGGGGGAGAAAGTGGTGCTGGCCGTTGTCGGCCCGCACACGAGCGCCGTCGTGGTCTCGGAACCGCGGGTCCCCAGCCGTGAGCCGCTCGCGGTTCGTCTGCGGCCCGGCCGCTCGGCGGCCGTCGCCTGCCGGGAACCATGGACGGGAGAGGTCGCCTCGGCGTGCGAGGTTCAGCTGGGAACGGTGACCGATCTGCTGGACCAGCTCGGCGGCAGCCGACTGATGCCGCGGGGTAGCGTGACCTCGCTGGGGCCGCTCAGGCTTCTCGAGATCCCGCGGGCCGCAGCGGAGGGGTTGCCGCTGCGGATCCTGGCTGCGACGGGAGACGGTGCCTCGGCGCTCGCGGAGCTTGCCGGGGCGCAGGCCGTGTACGAGATCGATCTGGAGCCACCGCTCAGCCTTCGGGTAACGGTCGAGGAGCGCGGTGCCGCCCGCACGCTGACGGGTGCGGTCGTACGCGTGAGCCGTTCGGTCGATGCCGGATGGTTGGTGGTCGCGGAAGAGAGGACGGACGCAGGCGGCGTCGCCGAGCTCGCGCTGGCGCCGGGAGAGTACCGGGTCGTGGCTGATGCGCCCGGCCATGCCCCGGCCCAGGACGAGCTGCGCCTCACCGACCGCGACAGAGAGGTTACGCTTTCCCTCGACGTCGCGCGGACGGTGGCGGGGGTGGTCGTGGATCCCGAGGGCTCGCCGTTGCCGGGGACGGTCGTCATGGCCGTCACCTCCACCTTTGGCTTCGATTCCCGGAACAACCTCGCGCGCGCCGACGGCTCGGGACGGTTCGAGGTCACGCTCCCCGGACGGGGGCCGTGGACGCTGCTGGCACAGCGCGAGGGGTACCTCGCCGAGCCGCTCACGGTGAATGCTGGCGCTGAGTGGGTGACGCTTGTGCTCTACCCCCGATGCGAGGTCGTACTGTGGCCGTTGCACGCGGACGGGTCCCCGGTTGAGGTGGCCCGCCTCGCGCTGCTGCGGGTGGGCCTTCCCCAGGTGGTCATCGCGGAGAGGCGTGCTCGCGATGGGGGGTTCCGCGCCGCTCTCGCCCCGGGGATGTGGACGGTCGTGGTGGAAGAGGAAGGGCTCAGCGGGTTCCTGGACGTTCCGGAGGCCTGTACCGGCTTCCAGACCCCGGTCTTCCTGAAGTCATCTGCGGGGGAGGACCATCTGCAGCGGCGGTGAGCGAGCACCGGCGCCGACCGCACGCCGTTTGCCGATGGGCTGATGGCGTTGCCCATCGCATGGCGGCCCGCACCTGACCGCGGCGGTGCCACAATGAGGGCGTGACGGAGGCAGCGGACCGGATCGTGATCGCCGCGGGGCCGCGCGAGGCCGAGCGGCTCGTGCTCGCGTGGGTCGAGGCGCAGCGGCCGCGGGGCGTCGACGCGCTCGCCACGCCGCTGCTGGTCGTGGTGCCCTCGCGCAGCCTCCGCCGCCACCTGCTGGCGGTGCTGGCGCGGGAGCTCGGGGCGCTCGCCGGCGTCGAGGTGCTCACCCACCGGGCGCTGGCCCGGCGGGTGGTGGAGCGGGCGGGGGAGGCGCCGCCGCGGGGCGCGCGCACGCACGAGATCCTGGTGCGGCGGTTCGCGGCGGGCCGTCCCGGGCTCCGCGAGGCGCTGGGAGGGCTGGAGGACGGGTACGCGGTGGTGGCCGCCGCGGTGCGCGACCTGCTGGACGCGGGGTTCGTGCCCGAGACGCTGGACGCCGCCAGGGAGGCGGTGGAGGGGGCGCGGGGACGGGTGGGCGGGCCGGCCGTGCGGCGGGCGGTGGAGGTCCTGGAGGTGGCGGCGCGGTGTGCGCTGGCGGAGCGCGAGGCGGGGATCCCTCACCGCGGGACCCTGCTGGCGCGGGCGGCGGCGCTGCTCGGCGAGCGCGGGCCGGACCTCCTCTCCCGCGCCCGGGTCCTGGTGCACGGGTTCGCCGAGGCCACGGGGCTGGTCACCGACCTGCTCGAGGCGCTGGTGCGCTCCGCCGGCGCCACGGTGGTGGTGGACCACCCGCCCGACCCGGCGGCGCCCGGCCGGCGGGACGCGGGGTGGCGGTTCACCGGGCGGCTGCTGGACCGTCTCGCGGGCCCCGGGGCGGGGGACCGCCTCGCCTGGCCGGGCCCCCCGGCGGAGGGGCCCGGCCTCGCCGCCTTCCGCGCGCCGGGCCCGGAGGCCGAGGCGCGGGAGGTGGCGGAGCGGGTGGCCGCGCTGCTCGAGGCGGGCGTGCCCGCGGAGCGGATCGGGATCGTGGCGCGGCGGCTCGACGTGCCGTCGCTCGCGGTGCTCCGGCGCCAGCTCCACCGGCTCGGGGTGCCGTTCTCGGGCGAGGGCGCGGCGGTGCCGGGGGGGGAGGCCGCGGCGCGGGCGGTGGCGGTGGCGGAGCTGCTCCAGCGCGGGGAGGCGGCCACCGTCGCGACCTGGCTCGCCGCGGCGCGGCGGGTGGCGGGGGTGGGCTCGCCCCGGCTGCTGGAGCTGGGGCTGCGGTCCGCGGGGATCGTCCGCCTGCGCGAGGTGGCGGCGGCGGACGTCGCGGGGCTCGCCCGGGACGGGGCGATGACCTTGCCGGTGGTGGAGCGGGTGGAGGAGGACGCGGCCACCGGCGAGCCGGTCCGCCGCCACCTCACCGTGGCGCGTCCGGTGCTGGAGGCGGGCCGGCGTGCGGCGCGGGAGCTGGTGGAGCTCCTGGCGAGGCGCCCGCAGCGGGCGCCGGTGGGCGAGCACCTGACCTGGTGCCGGCGGACGCTGGAGCTCCTGGGCTGGCGCCCGGGCGGGCGCGAGGGCGATCCGCTGCAGGGGGCGCTCGACCGGCTCGAGGCGGAGCTGCCGCCGGAGCTCGAGGCGAGCTGGGAGGAGCTGTGGCCGCTGCTTTCCCGCGAGCTGCGCGCGGCGGGCTCGGTGCCGGCGGGCGGGGAGGGTGGCGGCGTGCAGCTGCTCTCGGTCATGGAGGCGCGCGGCAGGACGTTCGGGCACCTGTTCCTGGTCGGGGTCAACCGCGGCGTCTTCCCGCGCCAGCCCGGCGAGGACCCGGTGGTGCCCGACGCGGTGCGGCGGGCGCTGCTGCCGGTGCTTCCCGAGATCCCGCTCAAGGAGCGGGGGCGGATCGAGGACCGCCACTACTTCGCGCAGCTGCTCGCCTCGGCCCCCACGGTGACGCTCTCCTGGTGCACCGTGGACGCCGACGGCGCCCCCCGCAACCCGTCGGCGTTCGTGGAGCGGTTGCGCCTCGCGGGACGGCTGGGCGAGGCGCCGGCGGTGCGCGACGTCTTCCGGCGCCCCACCGGGGAGGCACCCCGGCCGGTCCTGGAGCACGCGGTGGCGGCGGGGCTCGGGGAGGACCGGGAGGCGATGGTGCGGGCGGTGGCGCGGGGCACGGGGGCGCCGCCGGAGCACCTGGCCGCGGTGCTCGAGGAGCTCGACCCGTCGCGGCGCCGGGAGACGCCGGGACCGCTGCTGGGCCTGGTGGGGCTGGCGCCGCCCGCGGCGCCGTGGGTGACCTGGCTCGAGCGGTTCGCCGCCTGCCCGTGGCGGCTCTTCCTCGAGCGCCTGCTGGGCCTGGTGGCACCGCCGGAGGCGGCGTTCGCGGCGGAGGGGGTGCGCGGGCGCCTCGCGGGTTCGGTGGCCCACCGGGTGCTGGAGCGGATCGCGCTCGAGGCCGGCGTGCCGCCCGACGGCGAGCTCGGCGAGGTGGCGGCGCGGCAGCCGGTGCGGGTGCCGTGGCCCGCGGGGGCGCGGCTCGAGCGGCTGGCGGCGGAGGCGGCGGCGGAGGTGGCCGGTGCCGAGGGCGTGCCGGCGCTGGCCCCGGCCCTGGCCCGCTGGGCGCTGACCCTGGTGGGGCGGGCGGGCGGGAAGGACTGGCCGGTGGGTGTCCGGGAGGTCCTCGGGGTGGAGGTGGCGGGCCGCTGCCGGCTGGAGATGGCCTCCGGACGGATCGATCTGCGCTTCCGGACCGACCGGGTGGACCGCGGGGAGCACGGGCTGGTGCTCACCGACTACAAGACCGGGAGTCGCTCCGGGGCGCGGACCGCGGCCACCGCGGTGGCCCGGGGCGAGGCGATCCAGGCGGCCGCGTACGCCCTCGCCGCGGGGGAGGGCGGGGCCGGCCGGTACCTGCTGCTGGGCGACGAACCCGAGGAGAGAGCGGTTCGCCGGGAGGACGCGGCGGGGCTCCCGGAGGTGGTGGAGGCGCTGCTTCTGGCGTGGGCCACCGGGTGGATGCCGCCCCGGCTCCAGGAGCCCGGCGGCGGGAGCAACCGGGCCTGCTCCCGGTGCGAGGTGGCGGAGGCGTGCCTGCACGGGGAGTCGGGCGTGCGGGCGCGGCTCGCGGCGGCGATGGAGCGGCTGCCCGGGGACGATCCGCGGCGGCGGTGGTGGGAGCTGCCGCGGGCCAGGACGCGGGGGGTGGTGGGGTGAGCGGCGCGGATCGCCGGGTCGCCGACGGGGCGGCGCGCCGCCTCGCGCAGACCGAGTTCCGGCGGCCGCTGGTGCTCGAGGCGGGGGCGGGCACGGGCAAGACCGCGGCGCTGGTGGCGCGGATCCTCGCCTGGTGCGTGGGCCCCGGCTGGAAGGAGGCGGCAGCGGCGGGCCCCGGCGAGGACGCGGAGGCGGTGGCGGGCCGGGTGCTCGACGGGGTGGTGGCCATCACCTTCAGCGAGGACGCGGCGGCGGAGATGGCGGAGCGGGTGGCTCAGGGGCTGGCGGCGCTGGAGCGCTGGGATGGGGCCACCCGGCCCTCCCGGGAGTGGCCGGGCCTCGAGGTGGTGGTGTGCCCGGACGGCGAGCCGCTGACGGGCCTGTTCGCGGAGGCGGTGCCGGACGATCCGCCGGCGGTCCGGGAGCGGGCGCAGGCGCTGCTCGCCCAGGTGGAGCGGCTGCGGGCCGGTACGATCCACGCCTTCGCGCGCTGGATCCTCCTGCGCTTCCCGGTGGAGGCCGGGGTCCACCCGGGGTTCGAGGTGGACGGCGACGGCCGGCGGCTCGAGGCGATCGCCGAGGCGGTGGTGGAGGAGGAGCTCGTCCGCGCGTACCGCCGCGGCGACCCGGACGCGCTGGCGCTGGCGGAGCGGGGAATCGGCCCCGCCGGGGTGACAGCGGCGGCGGTGGAGCTCGCCGCCCTGGGCGTGCCGGCGGCGGCGCTCGCGGAGGATCCGTTCGCCGAGGGCCGCGTGGCCCGGGTCGTCGCCGAGATCGGTGCGGCCCTTGGCGCACTGGAACCGGAGCTGGAGAGGCTCGGGGGCCTGGGAGACCGCTCCGCCGATGCGAGGGTCGCGAGTTGGCTGCTGGCCATCTCCCAGGCGCTCGCGGGCGCTGGTCCCGCCGGCGGTCGGCTCGACACGGCGGCCTCGCTGGCCGAGGAGCGGTACGCCGAGGCCAAGGGCCGGCTCCGCGACTGGGCGAGGAGGAAGTTCACCAAGGGTGCGGCGGCCGCGCTCCAGGACCCGCGGGCCTTCGCGGAACGGGTTAGGGACCTGCTGGTTCCCCTCGCAACCCTCGCCCGCACGAACCGCGAACGGTTCACCGCGTGGCGGCGTCTGCTGTCCGGGATCCTCGGGAGGCTTGAGGCCGAGCGCCGGCGGCGCGGCGTGCTGACCTACCAGGACCTGCTCACCCTCGCCCGGCGG
The DNA here is from genome assembly GCA_964440565.1 of uncultured Thermoanaerobaculia bacterium. Lineage (GTDB taxonomy): Bacteria > Acidobacteriota > Thermoanaerobaculia > Thermoanaerobaculales > Sulfomarinibacteraceae > CAYTTB01. The sequence goes on along the minus strand of CAYTTB010000015.1, from coordinate 41,284 downwards.
CTGCTCGAGAAGAACGACGCGGTGGCACGCGAGCTCCGGCGCGGCATCCGGCAGCTCGTGGTGGACGAGGTCCAGGACACCGACGCCGAGCAGGCGGCCATCGTCCGGCGCCTCGCCCTCGAGGGCCCGCCCGGGGAGCGGCCGGGACTGCTGCTCGTGGGCGACCCCAAGCAGTCGATCTACGGCTGGCGCAGCGCCGACCTCGAGGTGTACGAGGCGCTGGTGCGCGCGGTGGAGGCCGCGGGCGGGAAGCGGCGGCACCTGGTCGTGAACTTCCGCTCGGCGGCGCCGATCCTCGCGGAGGTGGAGCGGCTGGTGGCGCCGGTGATGGAGCGCCGCGCGGGGGTGCAGCCGGCGTTCGAGCCGCTCGTGCCCTGCACCGAGCTCGCCGACGCCGGGCCGCACGACGGCGGCGGGCGGCGCCGGGTGGAGCACTGGGCGTCGGTGGCGGCGGACGGGGCGGGCCGGCCGGGGAGGACGCGGGCGGCCGACGCCGCCCGGCTCGAGGCCGAGGCGGTGGCGGCGGAGATCGCCGGGCTCGAGGCGGAGGGCGTTCCCCTCCGGGAGATCGCGATCCTGCTCCGCTCCCGCTCGCAGCAGGAGGTGTTCCTCGAGGCGCTGCGCCGGCGGGGGATCGCCTACGCGGTGGGGGCCGACCGGACCCACTACCGGACGCGGGAGGTGGTGGAGGCGGTGGCGCTGGTGCGCCTCGTGCTCGACCCCCACGACCCGCTGGCCCTGGCCGCGGTGCTGCGCTCGCCGCTGGTGGGGGTGCCCGACGCGGCGCTGCTGCCGCTGTGGCGCGAGGGCCTGCCGCGCCTGGTGGCGGCGCTGGGCGAGGGGGACGGCCTGCCGGAGGGGCTCGGGGACGCCGTGCGCCGGGCGGCGGCGGCGGTGGCGGGGCTCGCCCTCGCCCCCCGGGACCGCGAGCTGCTCGGGCCCCTCGCCGGCTGGCCGGAGGCGCTGCTCCGGTTCTGCCGCACCCTCGCCGGGCTGCGCCGGGCCGCCGCCGGGATGCCGCCCGACCGGTTCCTCGAGGAGCTCCGCCAGCGGACGTTCCTCGAGGCGCTGGCGGCGGGGCGGTTCCCGGGCCACTACCGGCTCGCCAACCTCGACCGGTTCCTGCGCGAGCTGGAGTCGCTGCTGCTGGAGGGGGCGACCCGCGGGGAGGTGCTCGCCTGGCTGCGGCGGGTGGGCCGGGAGCGGCCGGAGGAGGAGGCCGGCCGGCCGCGGGAGGACCTCGACGGCGTGCGGGTGCTCACCGTGCACGGCGCCAAGGGGCTGGGGTTCCGCCACGTCTACCTGGTCCAGACCGGCGCCGGCACCCGGGGCGGCCGCGCCGGCCGGGGGGTGCGGGCGCGGCGCCTCGACGGCCGCTGGGAGCTCGACCTCGGCGGGCTGCCCACGCCGGGGTTCTTCCGGGTGGCGGCGCGCGAGGCCGAGGTGGAGGCGGCGGAGCGGGTGCGGCTGCTCTACGTCGCGCTGACCCGGGCCAGGGACCGGCTGGTGACCGCGGGGTGCTGGGACCCGGAACGCTCCGGGGAGACGGTCTTCCTCGATCTCCTGCGCCGCCGCCGCGGCGGCTGGCCGGCCGGGGCCCGCGAGATGTGGGGCGAGAGCGACCCGCCCGAGGTGGAGCGGGACGGCGTCCGCTGGGTGTGGCTGGGCCACCCGGAGCGCGTGACGCCCGAGGCGCGTCCGGCCGTCCGCGCCGGTGCGGGGCCCGGCGCGGGACGGATCGAGGGCGACGCGGCGGCGCTCGAGAGGCGGCGCGCGAAGGCCGCGGCGCGGATGGCCCGCCCGTTCCTCGCCGGGGTCACCGACGAGCCGCACCGGCGGCTCGAGGCGGCGGTGGCGGCGGCGGTGGAGGGTGGCGAGAGCGCGGAGGAGGAGGCCGCGGCCGCCCGGCTCGAGCGCCGCGCCGACGTGGCCACCGCGGCGGGCACCGCGGTGCACCGCATCCTCGAGCGGTTCGACCTGGGGGCGGCCGACCCGGGCGCCGAGCTCGCGCGGCGGCGGGAGGAGGCGGAGAGGTGGCTCGCGATGGCGCTCCCGCCCGGGCTCGTCCCGGAGGCCCGGCGGCACCTGGACTCCCTGCTCGCGGCGTTCCGGGACGGTCCGCTGTGGCGGCGCTTCCTCGCGATCCGCCCCCGGGTCGTGGCGCGCGAGCTGCCGGTGCTCCTGCCGCCGGGGCGCTGCCGCGCCCCCGGGCCGGGCCGTCCCGTGGGTGCGGTGACCGGGTACATCGATCTCCTCTACCTCTCGGAGGAGGGCGGCGCGCCGGTGGTGGTGGACTTCAAGACCGACGACCCCCGCTGGCTCCAGGAGCGAGCCGCCGCCTACGCGGAGCAGGTGCGGCTCTACGCCACCGCGCTGGCCGGGGCGCTGGGGCTCGACGTCCGGCCCCGCGCCGAGCTGTGGTTCCTGGCCGCGGGAGAGACGGTGGAGGTGGAGGGGGAGCGCGGGTGAGGGCGGGGGTGTCCCCGTGCGCGGCGCTCCTCGCCGTGGCGGCGGCCGGATCGGATCCAGCCACGGGTCGAGGTTGCCGGAAGGCGAGGTCCCGCCTCTCGGCCCCGGCCGGGCGAGCGGAAGCGGACCTTGCGGGCGAGTCCGGCCACGGCCGCCCCAGATGCCCCGGCCGGCCGATGTGCACGACCGTACCTGCCGATACGATCCGCCGGCCGGGACCCGGGAGCGGTCCGCCCGCGCGGGGGTTGGCGCGGGAGCCGCCTTGGGGTACGGTTCGCGGGCGCGCGGAGCGCGCGCGAGAACCCGACCGGAGGTGACCGATGGCCAGGCGGACGGTGGTGACGATGCCCGGCGACGGGATCGGCAGGGTGGTGCTGCCCGAGGCGCTCAGGGTGCTCGACGCCGTGGGGTTCGAGGCCGACTACGTGGAGGCCGGGATCGGCTGGGAGCACTGGGTGCGCGAGGGCAACCCGCTGCCCGAGCGGACGGTGGAGCTCATCGCCGAGCACCGGGTGGCGCTCTTCGGCGCCATCACCTCCAAGCCCAAGGACCGGGCGGCGGCGGAGCTCGCGCCCGAGCTTCGCGGCAGGGGGTACGTGTACTTCTCGCCCATCGTGGGGCTCCGGCAGCGGTTCGACCTCGACATCTCGATCCGCCCCTGCATCACCTTCCCCGGCAACCCGCTCAACTTCGTCCGCCGGGGCCCGGGCGGGACGGTGGAGGAGCCGCGGGTCAACGCGGTGATCTTCCGCCAGAACACCGAGGGCCTCTACTCCGGGGTGGAGTGGACGGCCCCGCCCCGGCAGGTGCTGGAGGCGCTGGCGACGCACCCCAAGTTCGCGCGGTTCGCCGAGGTCCCGCCCGAGGACCTCGCCATCTCCACCCGGATCTTCACCCGGGCCAAGTGCCGCCGCATCTGCGAGGAGGCGTTCGCCTACGCCAGGAAGCACGGGTACCGCAGCGTCACGGTGTGCGAGAAGCCCAACGTGCTGCGCGAGACCTCGGGGATGCTGCGCGAGGAGGCGCGCAGGGTCGCCGGGCGGTACCCCGACGTGGAGCTGTGGGAGGCCAACATCGACGCCATGATGATGTGGCTGACCAAGAACCCCGAGGACTACGGGGTGATCGTGGCCGGCAACATGTTCGGCGACATCATCTCCGACGGCTTCGCCGGCCTCGTCGGCGGCCTGGGCTTCGCCGCCTCCGCCAACATCGGCGAGGAGGTGGGCGTGTTCGAGCCCACCCACGGCTCCGCGCCCAAGTACGCGGAGCTCGATCCGCCCATCGTCAACCCCATCGCCATGATCCTGTCCGCGGCGCTGATGCTGGACTGGCTGGGCGAGACCGGGAAGGCCGAACGGATCCGGCGGGCCATCGCCGAGGTGGTGGCCGAGGGGAAGGTCCGCACCTACGACATGCTGAAGCTCAAGGGCGGGCCGGAGGTGATCGGGCAGGGCGCGGCCACCACCACCGAGATGACCGACGCCATCATCGAGAAGCTGGGGTAGGATCGGTGCATGGCGAGCCGTGATCCGCTGGCGGTGCGGCCGGCGGGGGCGGGGTGCCCCCGGCGCCGGCCCGCCCACGGCGGAGGGGTGCCCGCGCCGGCCCGGGGGTGACGTGCAGCTCGGGCTGTTCTCCCCCGACCGGACGCTCCTCGGCGAGGGGTGGGCGCGGGTCGGGGCGCTGGACCTCGAGGGCGCGCGGGCGGCGTTCGCCGAGGTGGTGGACCGCTGGCCCGAGGCGGACGACGCCCGCGAGGCGCTGGCGGCGGTGGAGCGGGCCCTCACCGTGCTGGGCGGGCCGCCGGAGGGGGACGCGCACCGGCGGGCCCGCTCGCTGTGGGCGGCGCTGGGGCGTCTCGCCACCCACGGCGCCGAGGGGCGGGTGCGGCGGGCGCTCGCGGCGGGCGTGGTGGCGGCTCTTCGACCTTCCGGGCGGCCCGCAGACGATCCGGCGGCGTTCGCTCCTGGAGCGAAAGGCCACGCGATCCCAGGCCGCCGCTGCGGGAACGTCGCTCCGGAGTCCCCGATCAGTGAGGCGACCCGAGGTCCGTCGCCGGGCCCGGTGTACTGGGGCGTGGCTTGACAGCACGCGCCGGGGGCGGGTAGGATCTCCGGCGGGAGGTGAGGCGCAGTGTTGCAAGAAGTCGTCAAGCCTTTACTGCTCTGGACGCTTGTCATCGTCGCCGTTCTCTCGCTTTGCGGGATGGCTCAGGCGGCACGAGTCGTGGTTGTGGAGGAGGTGCCCTCACAGGGGGTCTTGCGCGAGGCCCAGCTCATTCAGGACGGCGCCGTCGTCTCCCGCATGTACTTCGCTCCGGACGCGGCGTGGTTCGACAATATCCCGGTGCGTTTCGAATGCGCGGGCGGTGAGGGGCTTGTGTCGATCGCTGGCGACGTTTACCGGGCGAGTGAGTTGAGCGTGCCCAGCGGGGCGCTGCTGGCCTCGTGGGGTCGCCTCACCGCTGAGGAGGCGGCGCTGCTCCAGGAGTGGGGCGAGGCGCTCGCGGCCGGACCCGGCGTGCTGGCCTGTGATTCCGGAGTGTACGGTGCCAGCCCCGCCTGCAACCAGGCCACGCTGGATGCCGCTCTGGCGGTGGCCGCGGCGGCCGCCGCGTGCGCGGAGGGGGGCCCGGCGAGCTGTACCGTGGCGACTCTCGCGGCGCTGCGGGCGATCCAACGTGAGTGGGAGATCTGCCTGCAAGGTTAGGAGCACGCCATGACGGCCCCGATCGACCAGCTGTTCCGATCCTCCTTCGACGCCGTGCTGCGCGTGGCGACGATGGGGGTGATCCTCCACGTCGTCGTCGGCACCGGGGCGAGGCGCTGGGCGAAGGTCGTTCTCCTCGCGGTGGGCTACGGGCAGGGCGCACTCCTGCTCCGGGAGTACCTGTCGTGCCGCCCGGCCGGGTTCGCCGGCGAGCTCACGCTCTGGCTGGGGATGGGGTTCGTCCTCGTCTCCACGCTCGCGCTGGCCTTCTGGCGCCGCGGGGCGCGGCCGTCGGCGCGCGGGGAGTGACGCGATCGGCGCCGCGGGTGCAGCCCCGGCTCACGCGGGGGCGACAGTGTGAGGCGCCCGGTGTGGAGCGCGCGCCCGAGACGACAGGCCCACCCGGGAGTCCGGCCTTCGGCCCCCCGGGTCGAGGCGGCCGTGGAAGGTTCCAGTTCCCCCGCGTCCGGCTCCGGCCGCGGCGGGGCGCCACGGCGCGCTCGCGGTCGAGGGAGCGCGGCCTTCGGCCCGTGGAGGCCAGCCGGCGGTGGAGCCTGCCACGCCCGCCCCACCGGGGCGGTCACGGCCTCGGCCCGCCCTGGAGCTCAACCCGGTCGATCGTCACCGTGAGCTCGAGCGGGTCCACCAGGACGCCCCGGGCGCGGGCGGGGTCGAGCTCCCAGGTGCGGTCGTCGGGGGTCCGCACCGGCTCGCCCACGGGGTCGAACACGTGGTTGCCGGCGCCCGCGAACCGTTCCCCCGGCCACTCGGAGGCGGCGACGCAGCACCCCAGCACCCAGCAGGCGTTCTCGATGGCCCGGGCGCGGAGCAGCGTCCGCCAGACCCAGTCCCGCCGCCACGGCCACCACGCCACCACCACCAGGGCGTCGCACCGGGCCTCGAGGCGCAGCGCCCGCGCCTGCTCGGGAAACCGCAGGTCGTTGCAGTTGAGCAGCCCCACCCGGGTCCCGCCGAGGTCCACCGCCACGTAGCGATCGCCCGGCTCCCAGATCTCCGGCTCCCGGTTGGGCGGGAACAGGTGGACCTTGTCGTAGCGGGCGAGCTCGCTCCCCCCGCGCCACACCGTCATCCGGTTGCGCCGCTCCTCGGTGAAGGAGCCCGCGAAGATCACCAGGTCGGGATGGCGGGCGCTGGCGGCTGCGATCCGCCCGCGCGCCACGGCCGGGTCCACCGTGCGCGTGTACCCGGTGAGGAAGCTCTCCGGGAAGACCACCCACACGGCCCCGGCCGCGGCCGCCTCGGCCACCTCCTCCTCGAACCGGGCCAGGTTGGCCGTCACCTCGCCGCACACCCAGCGCGAGAGCCACACCCGCATGCCGTCACCCTACCATGCGACGGCGCCGGGGGACGGTTCCGCGGCGGGCGGCCGTGCGGTACAGTTGGGTGCCCCGGTACCGCCGGGGCTGGGGAGGAGCGCATGCCGGAGAGCGGACCGAGGGCGGCGAGCGCGGGTCCCGCGGGCGAGGGGGTGCGGTCGGACCTCCAGGTGCGGTTCGAGCCCGGGCCGGGCCCGCTCGCCGTCCGGATCGAGAGCAGGGTGGACTACCTGTACGGCGAGGCCATCGAGGCCGCGGTGCGGCGGGTGGCCCGGGCGCTGGGCGCGAGCTCGGGCCGGATCGAGGTGGAGGACCGCGGGGCGCTGGAGTGGGTGATCCTGGCCCGGACCGAGGCGTGCCTCCGGCGTGCGGGGTTCGACGGCCCGCCGGTGCTGCCCGAGCCGGCGCCCGGGCGGGAGGGTCCGCCGGTGCGGGACCGGCTGCGCCGGAGCCGCCTCTACGTGCCCGGGAACCAGCCGAAGCTGATGCTGTCGGCGGGTCTTCACGGCGCCGACGGGATCATCCTCGATCTCGAGGATTCGGTGCCGCCGGCGGAGAAGGACGCGGCCCGGCTGCTGGTCCGCAACGCCCTGGTGGCCCTCGACTGGGGGGCCTCGGAGCGGATGGTGCGGATCAACCAGGGCCGGGTGGGCCTCGAGGACCTCGAGGCGGTGGTCCCGCAGGGGCCCCACGTGATCCTGATCCCCAAGGTGGAGCGGCCGGAGGAGGTGGCGGAGGTGGCGGCCCGGGTGCGCGAGCTGGCCCCGGAGGCGCCCCCGCTGCTGATGCCGATCCTCGAGTCGCCGCTGGGGATCCACCACGCCTACGAGATCGCCGCCGCCGACGAGCTGGTGGTGGCGCTCACCCTGGGCCTCGAGGACCTGTCGGCGGAGCTGGGCGCCCCGCGGACGCCGGAGGGGTGGGAGAGCTTCCTCGCGCGGCAGACGGTGGTGTACGCCGCCCGCGCCGCCGGCGTGCAGCCCATCGCCTCGGTGTTCTCGGACATCGAGAACGAGGCCGCGCTCGACGCCTACGTGCGGCGCGAGCGGGCGCTGGGGTTCGACGGGATCGGCTGCATCCACCCCCGCCAGATCCCGGTGGTGCACCGGGCGATGGCGCCCTCCGAGGCCGAGCTGGAGCGGGCGACGCGGATCGTGCGCGCGGCCCGCGAGGCCGAGGCGAGGGGGGTCGGCGTGGTGGCGGTGGGCTCGAAGATGGTGGACCCGCCGGTGGTGGCGCAGGCCAGGCGCACGGTGCGGCTGGCGGTGGCGGCGGGGATGCTCGATCCCGACTGGGAGGCGGCCGATGCGTGAGAGGGTGGAGCTCGTGGAGAACGCGGCGGGCCGGCGGGTCCCGGCGGTGGTCAACGGCCGCGAGCAGGTGCCGTTCGCGGGCGTGGGGGGCCACCGCCCGAGCGGGCGCAAGGCGGCGCCCAGGATCGCCACCTGCCTCGACTACCCGGCCGACGGCGACAAGCGGGTTCCGAGCCTCCGGGAGGCGCTGGAGCGAGTGGGGCTCGAGGACGGGATGGTGATCTCCACCCACCACCACCTGCGCGACGGCGACGCCGTGGCCAACATGGTCTTCGACACCGCGGCCGAGATGGGGGTCCGCGACCTGATGTGGTTCCCGTCGGCGTCGTTCCCCGTCCACGCGAACCAGATCCGGCACCTCGACGCGGGCGTGATCCACCACATCGAGGGATCCATGAACGGCCCGCTCGGCGAGTACTGCTCGGCGGGGAGGATGCGCGGCCTCGGCGTGCTGCGCTCCCACGGCGGACGGTGGCAGGCGATCCAGGACGGCGAGGTGCACATCGACGTGGCGGTGATCGCGGCCCCCACCGCCGATCCGTTCGGCAACGCCCACGGGCTGGACGGGCCGGCGGCGTGCGGGCTGCTCGGGTTCGCCCTCGCCGACTCCATCTACGCCGAGCGGGTGGTCGTGGTGACGGACAACCTCGTCCCGTTCCCGTGCGTGCCGTGGCAGATCCAGGGCAACAACGTGGACGTGGTGGTGGAGGTGGACTCCATCGGCGACCCCTCCAAGATCGTCTCGGGTACCACCCGTGTCACCCGGAGCCCCGACCGCCTCCGCATCGCCGAGCTGGCGGCCCGGTTCTGCGCCGAGGCGGGGATTCTCCGCGACGGGTTCAGCTTCCAGGCCGGCGCCGGCGGCACCACGCTGGCCTTCGCCATCTTCCTGGGCGACCTGATGCGGCAGCGGGGGATCCGGGCGCGGTTCGCCCGCGGCGGGTCCACCCGGTACCTGGTGGAGATGCTCGAGGAGGGCCTGGTGGAGTACATCCTGGACGGCCAGACCTTCGACCTCGACGGCGTCCGCTCCATGCGCGAGGACCCGCGGCACGTCAACACCTCCCCGTTCACCTCGTACAACTTCCACGGCAAGGGGAACTTCGCCTCGATGGTGGACGTCGTGGTGCTGGGCGCCACCGAGGTGGACCTCGACTTCAACGCCAACGTGGTGACCCACTCGGACGGGCGCCTCCTGCACGGGATCGGCGGCTGGCAGAACTGCCTGTTCGCCAGGACCACCATGCTGCTGGTGCCGTCGTTCCGCGACCGGATCCCGGTGATCGTGGACCGGGTGACCACGCTGTGCGGCCCCGGCGAGCTCGTCGACGTGGTGGTCACCGAGCGCGGGATCGCCGTCAACCCGCGCCGCACCGACCTCCTCGAGGCGGTGGCCGGCTCGGACCTGCCGATCCGCGACATCCACGACCTCAAGGCCGAGCTCGACCGGATCTGCGGGGTGCCCGCCCGGCCGGAGCTCTCCGACGAGCCGGTCGCCGTGGTCAAGTGGGTGGACGGCACCGTGCTCGACACCGTCTGGCGGGTGGGGTAGCCGCCGGGGTCCGCGCCCGGGGAACGGGGCGCGGACGGCCGCCCGGCACGATGGTTGCATCGGGCGGGATGCGGAGGTGGCGGCATGGCCATCGTCACGATCTCCCGCGGCACCATGAGCGGGGGCCGGGAGCTCGCCCGCTGCCTGGGCGCCCGGCTCGGCTACCGGGTGATCGCCCGGGAGGACCTGGTCGCGGAGACCGCCCGCGCCTACGGGATCCGGGAGGAGAACCTGGTGCGCGGGCTGGGGCGGGGGCCCAGGCTCCTCGACCGGTTTCGGATCGACCGCAGGATCTACCTGGCGGCGGCGCAGGCGGCGCTGTGCCGGCTGGTGGAGGGGGACGAGGTGGTGTACCACGGGCACGCCGGTCACCTCCTCCTCGAGGGGGTCCGGCCCGTGGTCCGCGTCCGCATCGTGGCCCCGCTCGAGTACCGCCTCGAGGCCGCGATGCGCGACCACGGTCTCTCCCGAGAGGGAGCGGAGCGGTTCGTGGCCGAGGCGGACGCCGAGCGGCGCTCGTGGACCCGCTTCCTGTACGGGGTCGAGTGGGGCGATCCGGCGCTCTACGACCTCGTGATCAACCTCGAGAAGGTGAGCTGCGACGCCGCCTGCGAGCTCGTCGCGGAACTCGCCGCGAGGCCCGAGTTCGCCGTCCGGGAGGAGGACCGCCGGCGGCTGCACGAGCTGTTCCTGCGCGCCCACGTGCGCGCGAAGCTGTACCTCAACCCGAGGGTGGCCGCCGCCGCCGACCGCCTCGACGTGGAGGTGGAGGCGGACCGGGTCACGGTGCGGGGCCTGGTGCCCGACGGCGCGGTGCTGGCCGAGGTGGAGCGGACGCTGCGCGGTCTGCCCGAGGTCCGCGAGCTCGACCTCACCTGGCTCGGGGTCGCGGTGCGGCTGTGAACCGCGCGTAACGCCCCGGGGCGCCGCGGCCGCGGGAGGGGCGGCGGGGCCGGCGCCCGCGGCCCGCCGGGCCACCCGATGCGGGGCGATGTCCACGCATCGTAACGCGCGCCCCCGCCGTGTGGACCGCGTAACAGCCTTCCCGACATCGCCAGACGGTTCGTCGTATCAGTCATTTGCGACGCTGCACGGCACGTCCTGTTACGTGTACTTCCCATCCGCGTCGGGAGAGCCGTCGTCGGCGGCGGTGGATGCGCGGGACGGATCCCGCGTGGTTGCAGTGGGTTCCAGAAAGTTTGTGAAAAACGGTACAAGACTTGCTTGACCCACGGCGACGACGGGAGGGGGAGGTGATGCGATAGCGGAGCGCGAGGCGTCGAGACGAGCGGAAAGAAGGGTTCCAGCCGCCGCGCCGTCCGGCCCGGACAACCGGAACCCCGCCAGGTTCGAATCCGGTCCTTCCCCGCCATCCTACCCCGGCGCGGGACGGAGCGGAAGCCTCCGGGTGACGGGCGCCGCGGCACCGAGCGCCGGCTCAGGCCGGAGCAGGGAGGTGTGCATGCCAAGCTTCGTCAACCCGGAGAAGTGCGACGGGTGCAAGGCGCTCGACCGCACGGCCTGCCAGTACATCTGCCCCAACGACCTCATGGTCCTCGATCCCGAGACCATGAAGGCGTACAACCGCGAGCCCGAGATGTGCTGGGAGTGCTACAACTGCGTCAAGATCTGCCCCAACCAGGCGGTGGACGTCCGGGGGTACGCGGACTTCGTGCCCATGGGCGCCTCCGTGGTCCCGATGCGCTCCACCGACTCCATCATGTGGACGGTCAGGTTCCGCGACGGCAAGGTGAAGCGGTTCAAGTTCCCGATCCGGACCACGCCCGAGGGGAGCGCGGAGCCGTCGGGCGGGTGGAGCACCGCCCCGGACCTCGACGGGCCAGCGCTGTTCACCGAGCCCGACTCCCTCGGCCTGCCCGCGGTGTGGGCGAAGTAGGGGAAGGAGGAGACCATGCAGGACTTCGAGACCAGGATCGTCGACACGGATCTCCTCATCCTCGGCGGCGGGATGGCCGCCTGCGGCGCGGCGGTGGAGGCGGCGCACTGGGCCCGCCAGCACGGCCTCAGGGTCACCCTGGTGGACAAGGCGGTGGTGGACCGCTCGGGCGCGGTGGCGATGGGGCTGTCCGCCATCAACCAGTACATCGGGCTCAAGGACGGCCAGAACACGGTCAGGGACTACGTGGACTACGTCCGCAACGACCTGATGGGGATCACCCGCGAGGATCTGGTGGCCAACATCGCCCGGCACGTGGACTCCACCGTGCACCTGTTCGAGAAGTGGGGGCTGCCGATCTGGAAGGACGAGGAGGGCAACTACGTCCACGAGGGCCGCTGGCAGCTCATGATCAACGGCGAGTCGTACAAGGTGGTGGTGGCGGAGGCGGCGAAGAACGCGCTGGGGACGGAGAACATCTACGAGCGCGTGTTCATCGTGGGCCCGCTCATGGACGGCGACCGGTGCGCCGGGGCCTACGGGTTCTCGGTGCGCGACAACACCTTCTACGTGTTCAGGGCGCGCGCGACACTGGTGGCGATGGGCGGCGCGGTGCACGTGTTCAAGCCGCGCTCCTCGGGTGAGGGCCAGGGGCGGGCATGGTACCCGCCGTGGAACGCCGGTGCCTCCGCGTACTTCACCATCCAGGCGGGCGCCGAGATGACCTGCCAGGAGGTGCGGTTCATCCCCGTCCGCTTCAAGGACGCCTACGGCCCGGTGGGTGCCTGGTTCCTCCTCTTCAAGTCGCGCGCCACCAACGCCTTCGGCGGCGAGTACATGAAGGAGCGCCGCGACGAGCTCGAGAAGTGGGGCCCGTACGGCAAGGTGAAGCCGATCCCGGCCAACCTCCGCAACTGGCTCGGGATGCTCGACGTGATGGAGGGCAAGGGCCCCATCTTCATGCGCACCGAGGAGGCCATCGCCAGGCTCGCGGAGCAGTACAGGGACGACCCGAAGGCGTACCGCAAGAAGCTCAAGGAGCTCGAGTCCGAGGCCTGGGAGGACTTCCTCGACATGACCATCTCGCAGGCCATCCTCTGGGCCGCGACCAACACCGCGCCCGAGGAGAAGCCCTCCGAGATCGCCGCCGCGGAGCCGTACTTCATCGGCTCCCACTCCGGCGCCTCCGGCGCCTGGGTGAGCGGCCCGGAGGACCTCGCTCCCGCCGAGTACTTCTGGGGCTACGAGAACATGTCCACCGTGCCCGGCCTCTTCTGCGCCGGTGACGCGTCGGGCGCGTCCTCGCACAAGTTCTCCTCCGGCTCCCACACCGAGGGCCGAATCGCCGGCAAGTCCGCGATCCGGTACCTGGTCCGGGAGAACCCGCCGATGCCCGAGATCGACGAGGCCACCATCGAGCGGCTCAAGGAGGAGACCTATCGGCCCCTGGCGGTGTTCGAGGCCAACCGCGGCCTCACCACCCATCCCGACGTCAACCCCGCCTACATCCGGCCCAAGATGTTCATGCTCCGGCTCCAGAAGATCATGGACGAGTACGCCGGCGGGGTGACGGCGCAGTTCACCACCTCGCGGCCGCTGCTCGAGCGGGGGCTCGAGCTGCTCGGCTTCCTCAAGGAGGACGCGGAGAAGCTCGGCGCCGAGGACCTGCACGAGCTGATGCGGTGCTGGGAGAACGTGCACCGGATGTACCAGGCCGAGGCGCACGTCCGCTCGGTGCTGTTCCGGGAGGAGACGCGCTGGCCGGGCTACTACTTCCGGGCCGACTTCCCCACCCTCGACGAGGAGAACTGGCACTGCTTCGTCAACTGCGTCTACGAGCGGAACACCGGGGAGTGGACCATGATCAAGCGCCCGATCCTCCACATCTTCGAGGAGGAGACGGCGGCGGTGGCGCGGTGATCCGTCGCGGTGCCCCGGGGCCCGGCCCCGGGGCACCGCCCGTACGGGGGGAGGACGTGCCATGAACGTGCCGCGATGCCCGCACTGCGGGGAGGCGCTGCGGCCGGTGGAGCTGCCGGACGCGGCGGGATGGGCGCCGCTGCAGCTGGTGTGCTTCAACGACGCCTGCGGCTACTACGTCCGATCGTGGAGCTGGATGGAACGGCGCTACGGGGTGCGCGCCGGCTACCGCTACCGGCTCGATCCGGCGACGGGGACGGCCAGCCCCATCCCGGTGTGGTCGCCGGCGGCGCTCAGGGACCGGATCCTGGACGCCGGGGTGACGGTGGAGCGGGCGTCATGAGCGCCCGAAGCCCCCTCCTCGGCGACCCCCTCGAGGGCGCCGCGCGGCTGGAGGCCGGCGACACCTTCCGGTTCGGGTGCCACCCTGGCCTCGCCTGCTTCGGGTCGTGCTGCGCCGACGTGACCGTGGTGCTCACCCCGCTCGACGTGGTGCGCCTGGCGCGGCGACTGGGTGTGGCCACCGGCTACCTGCTGCACGCGCACACGGTGCGCACGGTGGCCAGGCCCACCGGCCTGCCCGTGGTCCTCCTCCGGATGCGGGACGAGGACCGTCGCTGCCCGTTCGTGGAAGAGGCGGGGTGCACGGTCTACACGGATCGGCCGTGGGCGTGCCGCATGTACCCGCTGGTGATGGGGCTGCCGCCGGCGCGGGCGGGGAGGCGTCCGCGGCCGGTGTACGCCCTGCTCGAGGAGGAGCGGTGCCTGGGTCACCGGGAGGCCAGGGAGTGGACCGTGGCCCGGTGGCGCGAGGACCAGGGGCTCCTCGAGCGGGAGCCGCTCGACCGGGCCTTCGACGAGCTGGTGGGCCACCCGTGGTTCATCGGGGGGCGGCGGCTCGACCGCCGGCGTCAGGCGCTGGCCTTCATGGGCCTCTACGACCTCGACCGGTTCCGCACCTTCGTCTTCGAGAGCACGTTCCTCTCGCGGTTCGTGGTGGACGCCGAGCTCGCCGCGCGGCTCGCCGTGGACGACGAGGAGCTCCTGCTCTTCGCGTTCCGGTGGCTGCGCTTCGCCCTGTTCGGCGAGCCGACGCTGTCCATCCGGCCGCACCGTCCGCGGATGGGGAGGGTGGTATGAGCGGGACGACAGAGCTCCCCGTGCTCGTGGTGGGCGCGGGGATCGCCGGTCTCACGGCGGCGCTGGAGCTCGCCGAGGCCGGCCGCGAGGTGGCGCTGGTGGAGCGCGCGCCGATCGTGGGCGGCCGGGTCGCACGGTTCCACCGCTACTTTCCGAAGCTGTGCCCGCCGGGGTGCGGGCTCGAGATCAACGCCCGCCGTCTCGAGACGCACCCGCGCGTGCGGCTGCTCACCGAGACGAGGGTGGCGGCGGCGGAGCGTGAGACCTCCGGGTGGAGGGTGACGCTGACCACCGGGCCGCGGTGGGTGAACGAACGCTGCACGGGGTGTGGGGCCTGCACCGAGGCGTGCCCGGCGACGGTGCGCGACCGGTACGCGTACGGCCTCGGCGAGGTGCCGGCGATCCGCCGGCCCCTCGCGGGAGCCTGGCCCCAGCGCTACGTGCTCGACCGCGAGGCGTGCCCCGAGGGGTGCACGGCCTGCGTCGAGGCGTGCCCGTACGGCGCCATCGACCTCGACGCCGCTCCCACCGCCGAGACCCTCGAGGTGGCCTCGGTGGTGCTGGCCACCGGCTGGGAGCCGTACCCCCTCGAACGGCTGCCCGAGCTCGGCGGCGGGGTGGTGCCGGACGTGGTGTCCAACGTCCAGCTCGAGCGGCTGGCGGCGGCCGACGGACCCACCGGTGGCCGCATCGTCCGGCCCTCGGACGGCGCCGAGCCCCGCCGGGTGGCGTTCGTCCAGTGCGCGGGATCCCGGGACGTGAACCACCTCCCGTACTGCTCGGGCGTCTGCTGCCTGGCCTCCCTCAAGCAGGCGCTGTACGTGAAGGAGCGGCTGCCCGGGGCCGAGGTGACGATCCACTACATCGACCGCCGGACCCCCGGCCGGCACGAGGACTTCCTCCTCAGGGTGGCCGCCACCGAGGGGGTGCGGTTCGTCAGGGGCAAGGTGGCCAGGGTGGAGGCCGTGGACGGTGTCCTCCGCCTCACCGCCGAGGACACGGAGGCGGGGCGGAAGCTCCACGAGGAGGCGGACCTCGTGGTGCTCGCCACGGGCATGGTGCCGTCGCCGGGTGCCGAGGCGTTCGCACCCCGGCGGGACGAGGACGGTTTCCTGCTCGACGATCCGGACCGCGGCCTGGTGGTGGCCGGTGTCGCCCGCCGCCCGGCGGACGTCGCCGCCGCGGTGCGTGACGCGACGGGCGCCGCGGCGCGGGCGTGGGCGCTGGCGGCGAGGAGGGCGTGATGGAGCGCGTCATCGTGTTGCTGTGCTCGGGGTGCGGGATCGGCGAGGCGCTCGACCTCGACGGCCTGGTCTCGGCCGCTCGCGAGGCGGGGGCCGACGAGGCGGTGGTCCACCCGTGCCTGTGCGATCCCGAGGGAGTGGCGACGGTGCGTCGGCCGCTGGGCGAGGCGGAGACGGCCGTGGTCCTCGCGGCCTGCTCGGAGCGGGCGAGGCGGTGGGAGTTCCGGTGCGACCCGGAGCGCGAGGTGCTGGTACGGGTGGCGCTGCGCGAGCAGGCGGTGTGGCCCCAGCCGCCGCGCGAGGAGGCCACCCAGGCGCTGGCGGAGGACCTCCTGCGCATGGGGATCGCGCGGGCACGGAGGGTCGCGCTGCCCACGCGTCTCGCCGAGGAGGTGGAGGGCACGGTGCTGGTGGTGGGTGGTGGCCTCGCCGGTCTCGAGGCGGCGCTGGCCGCCGCCGGTACCGGGCACACGGTGGAGCTGGTGGAGCGGGCCGAGCGCCTGGGCGGGGCGCTCGCGGACCGTCCGGAGATCGTGCCCTGGGAGCCGCCGTACGACCGGCCCCGGTCCGACCCGCTGGCGGAGCTGGTGGCGGCGGTGGAGGCGGACGCGCGGATCCACGTCCGCACGGGATCCACGGTGCGTCGCATCGCCGGCCAGCCCGGCCAGTTCCGGGTCGAGCTCGAGACCCCCGCGGGGCCGGTGGAGCTCGGGGTCGGAGCCATCGTCCAGGCCACCGGAGCGCGGCCGTACGACGCCTCCCGCCTCGGCCACCTGGGCTACGGGCGGAGCCCCGACGTGATCACCGCGGACGAGCTGGACCGGATGCTCGCCCGGGGACGCCTCGCGCGCCCCTCCGACGGCGCGGTGCCGGAGCGGGTGGTGTTCGTCCAGTGCGCGGGGTCGCGGGATCCGGAGCACCTCCCCTACTGCTCCGCCGAGTGCTGCGCGCGGACCCTCCGCCAGGCGCACGCGATCCGCCGCGCTCATCCCGAGGTGACGCCCGTGGTCCTGTACCGGGACCTGCGCACCCCGGGTCAGCTGGAGCGGCTGCTGCTCGCGGTCCAGGAGGAGGGCGGCACGTTCTTCCTTCGCGGCGAGGTGGCGGAGGTGGCCCCCAGGGACGGACGCCTCGTCGTGCGCCTCGCCTCGAGTGCGCTCGGCGACGGGATCGAGGTGGAGGGCGGGCTCGTGGTCCTGGCCACCGGAATGGTCCCGAACGCGGCCGACGGCGAGGCGATCCGGAGGCTCCGGGACGCCCGCCACCGGGCCGAGCACGGGGAGTCCGAGACCCAGCGCGAGGAGGCGCGGAAGGTCGCCGCGGAGCTGGCGCACCACGAGGGGACCGAGATCCTCAACCTGGAGTACCGGCAGGGGCCGGACCTGCCGGTGCTGGCCTACTCCTTCCCGGACTCGCACTACATCTGCTTCCCGTACGAGACCCGCCGGACCGGGATCTACGCCGCCGGGTGCGTGCGTGCCCCCATGGGCCCGGGGGAGGCACGCGAGGACGGACGGGGGGCTGCGCTCAAGGCCGTGCAGTGCATCGAGGCGGCGCGCCGGGGCGAGGCGGTCCACCCGCGCTCGGGCGACATCGGGATCCCGGAGTTCTTCCTCCAGCGCTGCACCCAGTGCAAGCGGTGCACCGAGGAGTGCCCGTTCGGGACCCTCGACGAGGACGAGCGGGGGACGCCGCAGCCCAACCCGCTCCGCTGCCGGCGCTGCGGGATCTGCATGGGCGCCTGCCCCGAGCGGATCGTCTCGTTCCCCGACTACTCGGTGGACGTGGTCTCCGGCATGATCAAGGCGATCGAGGTGCCCGAGGAGGAGGAGGAGCAGCCGAGGATCCTCGCCTTCCTGTGCGAGAACGATGCGCTCCCGGCGCTGGACGCGGCGGCGGCCCGGGGGGAGCGCTGGAACCCGTGGGTGCGGGTGATCCCCGTGCGCTGCCTGGGCTCCGTCAACGTCGTGTGGATCGCGGACGCCCTCTCGCGTGGGATCGACGGCGTCCTTCTCGTCGGCTGCAGGTACGGCGACGACTACCAGTGTCACTACGTCCGCGGCTCCGAGCTGGCCAGCCGGCGGCTCGAGAACGTCCAGGAGACGCTCGACCGCCTGGCGCTGGAGCCGGAGCGGATCCGCCTGGTGGAGCTCGCTCACGACGAGTTCCGGCGTCTCCCCGAGATCCTGGAGGAGTTCGCCGCGACCGTCGAGGAGGTGGGGCCCAACCCGTACAAGGGGTTCTGAGACGGGGAGGAGAGCATGGCCACGCGTCCGATCCTGGCACCGTTCCCCGCGCTGGCCCGTGAGCTCGCGCGCCGCGGCGGCGCCACCGCCGCGCGCTGCTTCCAGTGCGCCACCTGCTCGGGCGTCTGCGAGCTGGCGCCGGACGAGGCGCCGTTCCCCAGGCGGCAGGTGCTGCTGGCGCAGTGGGGGCGCCTCGACGACCTGGCGGCGGACCCCGCGGTATGGCTGTGCCACCGGTGCAACGACTGCACCGTCCGCTGCCCGCGCGACGCGCGTCCGGGCGACGTGATGGCGGCCGTGCGGGCGCTGGTGGTGGAGCGGCTCGCGGTGCCGCGCTGGCTGGGGCGGCTGGTCGGCGCGGCGCGGGTGACGTGGCCGCTGCTGCTCGGGGTACCGGTGGCGTTCTGGCTGGCGCTGCTGGCCCTCACCGGCCACCTGGCGGTCCCGGAGCCGCTCGTGGCGTACGAGCAGGTGGTCCCGCACCGCCTGGTCTACGCCGTCTTCCTCCCGGTCTCGGCGCTGGTGCTGGCCGCGACCTGGGTCTCGGCGCGGCGGTTCTGGCGGTTGCTGGGCTCGTCCGGCCCGCCCCGGCGCGGCAGCTTCCTGGCGGCGCTCCCGCCCGTGCTCGCGGAGATCGTGACCCACCGCCGGTTCGCGAGCTGCGAGGCCGCGCGGGCCCGCCGCCTGGGGCACCTGGCGCTGCTGCTCGGATTCGTGGGGGCGGCGGTGGTCTCGGGGCTGCTGGTGGTGGCGCTCTACGGCTTCCACGTGCGGCTGCCGCTCCCCCTGGGTCACCCGCTCAAGATCCTGGGCAACCTCGCGGCGCTCCTCCTCGTGGTCGGCGTCGCGGTGCTGGCGGCGGAGCGGGTGGCGCGGCCCGAGGCGGGGGGCCGTTCCACCGCCTTCGACACCTTCTTCCTCGCCGTCGTCGCGCTGGTGGTGCTCACCGGCGCGGGTGCGGAGGCCGGGCGGCTGCTGCTGCCGGCCCCGCTGGCGGTGGCGGTGTACGTGGTGCACCTCGCGGCGGTGCTCACCCTGTTCGTGACCTTCCCGTACTCCAAGTTCGCTCACCTCCTCTACCGGACGCTGGCGATGGTGCACGAGCGGATGACGCGCTGACGGGAGGCGGGGTGCGGCCAGGGCTCCTCCCCGTGGTCGGAGCGCTCCTGGTGGCGGCCGCGGCCGGCGCGGCGGACCACCGGGGGCTCGGGTGCGCGGACTGCCACACCGGCGATCCCCCCGCCGCCGCGAACGCGCGCTGCGCGGGGCCGGGCTGCCACCCCGACCTCGCCGGGGCCTTCGCCACCACCGCGCACGACCGGCGGCACCTCGCTGACCTCCGGCCCCGGTGCCCCGACTGCCACGGAGACCACCGGCTCCGGACGGCGGCCGAGGCGCTCGCCCGGGCGTGCGGCGCTCAGGTGGGGCGGGTGTGCGCCCCCTGTCACCCCGTGCAGCGGTACGGCGTCCGGCCCCTGCCCGGCGACGGCGGGGGCGTGCACGAGCGGGCGCGCGCCGAACGGGGGTGCTCCGAGGCCTCCATCAGCTGCTTCGCCTGCCACGGTGCCCACCATGTCCGGCCGGCCTCGGATCCGGCGTCGCCGATCCACCCGCGACGGATCGCGGCCACCTGCGGCCGCTGCCACCGGCCGGAGGCGGCGGCGTACGCGCGGTCGGTGCACGCCCGGGCGCTGGCGATCCGGGGGATCCCCGCTCCGAGCTGCGTGGCCTGCCACGGTGCCCACGGCGTTCGGGCGCCGGAGGATCGCGAGGCCCCGGTCTCGCGCCGGAAGGTGGTGTACACCTGCGCCGAGTGCCACGAGGACCCGGCGGTGCTGCGCGCCACCGCCCTGCCGCTGGCGGTGGTGGACAGCTACGAGGAGACGTTCCACGGGATCGCCTACCGGCAGGGGATCACCGACGTCGCCACCTGTCCCTCCTGTCACGGCGCGCACGACGTGCGCCCGGTGGACGATCCGCGGTCCCGGGTGGGCCCCCGGCGGGTCCGGGAGACGTGCCGGGCCTGCCACGGCACCGTGGACGAGGCGATGCTGGAGCGGATCCGGCACCCGCGGCGCCCGGGCGGCCTGGGTGCGGCGCTGCGGAACCTGCGGCTCTACTACCCCGTGGCGGGGACGGCGGCGAACCCGCTGGTGGTCTCGGGCCTCGGGGCGCTGGTGGGGTTCCTCTCGGGGGTGTTCGGGGTGGGCGGGGGGTTCCTCATGACCCCGCTGCTCATCTTCATCGGGATCCCCGCAGCGGTGGCGGCCGCCACCGACTCGGCCCAGATCACGGCGGGGGCGGCCTCGGGCGCGGTGGCGCACTCGCGCATGGGCAACGTGGACTTCCGCATGGGGCTGGTGATCGTGGGCGGGGGGTTCGTCGGCGGCTGGGCGGGGGTGCGTCTGGTGCGCGCCCTGCGCGACCTCGGCAACTTCGACTTCGCCCTCAAGCTGGCCTACGTGGCGATCCTGGCGTTCACGGGCGGGATCATGCTGGTGGAGGGGTACCGGGCGCTCACCGGTCCGGTGCGCGTGGGGGAGCCCGCACCCCCGCGCCTCGGACGGGCGTTCCGGCGGCTGCCGCTCCGGATGGAGTTCCCACGTTCGGGCCTCGAGACCTCGGCCCTGCTGCCGGCGGGGGCGGGGTTCCTGGTCGGCGTGCTGGCGGCGTTCCTCGGGGTGGGGGGCGGGTTCATCATGCTGCCGGCGATGATCTACCTGATCGGCATCCCCACCCGCATCGCGGTGGGCACCTCGCTGTTCCAGATCGTCCTCATCTGCGCCAACGTCACGGTCCAGCAGGCCGTCACCAACCACACCGTGGACGTGCTCCTCGCGGTGACGCTGTTCGTGGGCTCCACGGTGGGGGCCCAGCTCGGGGCCCTGGCGAGCCGGAGGCTCCGGGGCGAGCAGATCCGGATCCTGCTGGGCGTCGTGGTGGTCGCGGTGATGCTGGTGCTGCTGCGCCAGCTGGTGGTCCGGCCGGAGCAGCTGATCCAGTTCGCCCGCTCGGGCGGGGGGCACTGATGCGGCGGGCGGGCCTGGCGCTGCTGGCCCTGGTTCTGGCGGCCCCGGTGGCGGCGGCGGGGCCCGGCCCGGGCTCGATCCGGTGCGAGGCCCGGAGGGTCAGGATCTCGCTCGGGTTCGGCGGCGAGGAGCTGCTGTTCTTCGGCAGGGTGCCCGAGGGGACGCGGGCGGTGGCGGTGGTGGTGGAGGCCCCGAGCCGGAACGGCCTCCGCCTGATGGAGAAGGGGCGTGTGGGGCCGTTCTGGTTCGGGGTTCGCCAGTACCGTCTGGACGGAGTTCCGGGGCTCTACCAGGTGCTGCTCTCCTGCCCGGACGGCAACGTGCTCCACCCCTGCCGGCATCCGCTCGAGCTGGCCGGGATCGAGCGGGCCCTCGCCCCGGCGGGCGTCCTGCTGGGTCCGGATGCGCTCGCCGCCCGGGCCGCGGTGGAGACGCTCCAGGGGAAGCCCGACACAGCCGCCATCGCGCGGCTCCTCGAGGGCTTCTGGCGCCTCCAGGAGCGCGGGGGGCTGTACCGGGTGGCGCCCAACGCGGTGCGGATCAACCGGGACGGCCAGTTCTACGGTCGGGTCCCGCTCCCGGCGCGGGCGCCGGAGGGCAAGTACACGGTCACGGCTCACTTCCTGGGCGAGGGGGCGCTCCTGGGGAGCGCCTCCACCGAGCTGTTCGTCCGCCGCAGCGGGCTGGTCGCGTGGCTGTCGCGGCTGGCCGAGCGGCGGGCGGCCCTGTACGGGAGCATCACGGTTCTCGTGGCCCTCGCGGCCGGCTGGCTGGCGGGGGCCATCTTCGGAAGGCACACGAGCCACTGAACGGGAGGTCACCATGAGTCGCCTGGTTCCACCGCACGGAAGCCCCGAGCTCAGGCCGCTGCTCCTCGAGGGCGAGGAGCGCGAGGAGGAGCTCGAGCGGGCGAAGGGGATGCTCCAGGTCCCCATGACGAGCCGCGAGACGTCCGACCTCATCATGATGGGGATCGGCGCCTTCACCCCGCTGGACGGGTTCATGGGTCACGACGACTGGAAGGGCGTGTGCGACGAGTACGCGATGCCCTCCAAGGACGGCCTGTTCTGGCCCATCCCCATCACTCTCTCGGCCGAGCGGGACCTCGCCGATCGCATCGCCGTCGGCCAGGAGGTGGCGCTGGTGGACGCCGAGACCGGGACCCTGATGGGCACGATGCGGGTGGAGGAGAAGTACGCCTACGACAGGGAGCACGAGTGCCGCCAGGTGTTCCGGACCGCCGACGAGCGCCACCCAGGGGTGCAGAAGGTGATGGCGCAGGGCGAGGTCAACCTGGCCGGTCCGGTGAAGGTCCTGTCCGAGTCGTACTTCCCCGAGCGGTTCGGGTCGCTCTACCAGCGTCCCGCCCAGGCGCGGGCGATCTTCGACGAGCGCGGGTGGAGCACCGTGGCCGCACTGCAGCTCAGGAACCCGATGCACAACTCCCACGCGTACCTGGCCAAGGTCGCCATCGAGGTGTGCGATGGGGTGTACATCCACCAGCTGCTGGGCAGGCTCAAGCCCGGCGACATCCCGGCCGAGGTGCGCGTCCGGTGCATCCAGGTGCTGGTGGACACCTACTTTCGGCCGGAGCGGGTGGTCCAGGGCGGCTACCCCATGGAGATGCGCTACGCCGGCCCGCGCGAGGCGCTCCTGCACGCCGTGTTTCGCCAGAACTACGGCTGCAGTCACCTCATCGTGGGTCGCGACCACGCTGGCGTGGGCGACTACTACGGCCCGTTCGACGCGCACCGGATCTTCGACGAGATTCCCGAGGGCGCGCTGGCGATCCAGCCGCTCAGGATGGACTGGACGTTCTACTGCTACGCCTGCGGCGAGATGGCCTCGATGAAGACCTGCCCGCACGAGTCCCGGGCGGTCCTGGACGAGAACGGAAACCGTGTCGAGGGCGATCGCCTGCTGCTCTCCGGCACCATGCTGCGCAAGATGCTCTCCGAGGGCAGGCCGGTGCCCAGGGAGTTCTCCAAGCCGGAGGTCGTGGCGATCCTGCGCGAGTACTACGCGAGCCTCGCGGAGAAGGTGGAGATCGAGCTCCACGGGGCCGCGACAGGCGACGCCGTCTCTCGGCGGTAGTCCCCCCCTCTCCGCGGCGTGGCCGGGACTCCCCGCCCGGCCGCGCCGCACCTTTTCTCCCGCCCCCGCGCAGGACGGCGGGGGAGGCGGAGGGCGGGGCGGAAGGAGGTGCGCGATGCGGGCGGTGCTGATCTCGAGGCCCACGTTCTCCGGAGGCGAGGAGCTGGCGTCGTGCCTCGCAGGGCGGCTCGGGGTCCCGTGCGTGTCGCGGGCTGACCTCGTGCGGCTGGTGGACCGCAGGGGAGCGTGCGCCCAGCGGGTGGTGGCGAGCCTCTCCCGTGCGAGCCACGCGTATCAGCAGTTCAGCCGCGACCGCCGCCCCTTCGTGGTGCTCATGCGGCGGGCGCTGCTCGAGATGGTGCGGCGGCACGACCTGGTCTACCACGGCCACGCGTGTCACTTCCTGGTGCCCGACCTCCCGTGCAGCGTCACCGTGCGGGTCAACGCCAGGGAGCCACTGCGGGTCCGGCGGGCGGCGGAGCGGCTGGAGCTTTCCGAGGAGGAGGCGCTGGAGGTGATCCGCCGGGAGGACGAGGCGAGGGTGCGGTGGGCGCGGTTCCTGTACGGGAAGGACCTCCGCGACGCGACCCTCTACGACCTCTGCGTCTGCCTCGACACCCTGCCCCGGTCCGCCGTCTGCACCATGCTGGAAGCCCTGTTCCACGCCCCCGAGCTGGCGCCGACCGCCCGCCAGCGGCAGCGCCTGGAGGACCTGTACGTGGCGGCCTGCGTGGAGGAGACCCTGGTCCTCCATCCCGAGACCCGCCACCTGGAGATCGCGGCCGCGGCCAGCCGGGGGGAGGTCCGGCTGACCGGGCCGTACCTGGATCCGGCCGTCCGGCGCGACGTCGAGGCCATCGCGGGGTCGGTGGAGGGTGTCCGGTCGGTACGGTACGAGGTGGGGTACGAGGCGGCGTTCGGACCGCTCGGGCTCGGGGATCCGCCCGCGCGGCCGTGCGGCGATCCTCCGTCTGCCGGCGCGGCCGGAGGCGGTGAGGGAGCGGCGCCATGCGCCCGATGCTCCGAGTGAGCCGGCGAGGTCGCGGCTCGGTGAGCCGGCGCGCGGTGGATCTCCTGGAGCGCGCGGCGGCCGCCGGGGAGGCGCAGCTGGAGGTGGGCGAGGAGATCGGCCGGGTCGTGGTGCGGATCCACGAGGCGGCCGAGGCGCTGCTCGAGCTCGCCCGGGAGGTGCAGGACCTCGCCGAGCGGCGAACCGGGCTCGCGGACGAGCTGGTCCGCCTCGGGCGGGATCAGGCGCGGGCGACGGCGCGGACCCGGGAGCTGGCCGAGGCGAGGACCGAGATGTCGCGGGAGCGGACCGAGCTGGTCCGGGAGCAGACCCGCCTCTCCACCCGCTCCACCGAGCTCTCCGGCATCCGTACCGAGCTGGCGCGCGAGCGCACCGGGCTGGCGGGCCAGCGGACGGACCTCGCGGTGGTCCGGACGGATCTCGCGAAGGGACGCACCTCGCTCGCCGAGGCGAGGACCCAGATGGCGCGGGAGCGGACGGGGCTCGCCCGGGAGCGGACGGCCCAGGCCGGGCGTCGCACCGACCTCGCCGGCGAGCGGACCCGGCTCGCGACGAGACGGACGGAGCTCGCGGAGAGCAGGAGCGAGCTCGCCGAGCGTCGGACCCGGCTGTCGGTGCGGCGGACGGACCTCGCCCAGCGTCGCACCGAGCTCGCCGAGCGACGGACGCGGCTCTCCGGGGAGCGGACGGATCTCGCCCGGAGGCGCACCGATCTTGCGGACGAGCGCACGGCGAGGGCGGTCACGCGCACCCGGTTCTCGCTCGAGCGCACGCTGCTGGCCCAGGAACGGACGTGCCTCGCGCTGATCCGGACCGGGCTCGCCTTCCTGACCCTGGGCATCGGGTTCGTCCGGTACTTCGGGATCTCCCGCTGGAGCGTGTTCGACGGCGCGCTGATCCTGGCCAGCCTCGGCATGGTCGCCTGGGGCGGGCGCGGGTACGTGCGGAGCGGCCGCCGCCTGCGCGCCCTGGCCCGGCGCCTGGAGTCCGACCCGGGCTGCCGCGACCTCGGGTGAGGCCGGGGCGGGTGGGCTCCGCGCCGGTGAGCGGCGGACGGGACGCGCCGGGCCACCCTATATTGGAGGCGGGGCGGACGACCGGACGCCCGGGAGGTGACGATGCTGACCAGGACCGCTCTCGGCAGGCTGCAGGCGCTCGCGGATCGCGACGATCGGACGCTGACCATGTACGTGGACGTGGACCAGACCCGACCCTCGAACCGGAAGCGGGGGTGGCTGGTCCAGGCGGAGTCGATGCTCAAGGAGCTCAAGGGGGAGCACGACGGCGACCCGGCGCTGGAGCGGGCGGCGGGGCGCGCCCGGGAGGTGCTCTCGGGGATCGAGCCCGAGGGGCGCACCGCCATGGTCGTGGTGAACCCTGGCGCCGGCGTGGCCGAGGTGCACCAGCTCCGCGTGCCGCTGCCCTCCGGGGCGTGGTGGGAGATCGGCGCGCACCTGAGGCCGCTCGTGGAGGCGATGGACGAGTACGAGCGGTACGCGGTGGTGCTCACCGACAAGAAGCGGGCACGGATCTTCACGATCTACATGGGCGAGATCACGGAGCACAGCGACCTCTGGTCGCCCACCTCGTCGAAGGTCTCGGGCACCGCCAAGGACGAGCGGTGGTCGCAGGCGCGTCAGCAGCGGCACCACGAGCAGGAGGTGGCGTGGCACGCCAAGCGGATCGTGGAGGCCCTGCAGGAGCTCTCGCTCCGGCTGCGGTTCGACCGGCTCATCGTCGCCGGGCCCATCGAGGCCGCCTCGGTGGTCGCCAAGCTGCTGCCCAAGCGCCTTCACGGCAAGCTCGTGGAGACGATCCCCATGGCGGTCGGGGCGAGCCCCCAGGAGGTGCTCGAGAGGGTTGCCGCGGTGCAGGAGCGGATGGAGCGCGAGGACGAGCTGCGCATGGTGGAGGGGCTGCTGGCCGAGCTGCACGAGAGCGGCAGGGCGGTCTCGGGCCTCGAGGCCGTCTGCCGCGCGGTGAGCGAGGCGAGGGTATGGCGCCTGTTCTACGTGCGAGGGTTCTCCGCCAGGGGCGTGGAATGCACCGCGTGCGGCGCCATCTCGCCGGGCGGGCCGGAGGCGTGCCCGGTCTGCGGCGGCGAGGTGCGCGCCGTCCGGCACCTCGTGGACCGTCTGGCGCAGACGGTGCTCGACCAGGCCGGCCAGGTGGAGATGGTGGCGGGAGAGGCCGCCCGGCGCCTCGAGGAGGTCGGAGGCATCGCGGCACTGCTCAGGTACTGAGCCCGCCGGCGTCGCGGTCCGGATGCTCGGGTATACTGGCGCCATGGCGGATGTCGAGCGCGTCGTGGACACGTGGTGCCCCACCTGCCACAGCCCCGTGGCCGAGGACGCGTTGGCGAGGTGCATCATCTGCCGTGGCCTCTTCTGCCCGGGGTGCGCCGTGCGCGGCTACGGGCGCGAGTTCTGCAGCGAGCGGTGCCGGGACTACTTCTTCTTCGGCGACGGCGAGCCGGAGAGCGAGGAGAGCCCGTGACCGTCGTCCCCGGAGGGCGCCGAGGACGGGTGTATGGGTCAGAAGCTTGAGCAACTGCTGGAGCGCGCGCAGGCCCTGCCGGGTCTCCGGCGCGCGGTGGAGCGTCACCCCCTGGCCACCAAGGCCGAGGGCGCGCGGATCTACGACGTGGACAACCGCGGCTTCGTGGACTACACGGGCGGGGGCGGCGCCGCGGTGGTGGGGTACGGTAACCAGTTCGTGCTGGACGCGGTGCGCAAGGTGCTGGCGGCCGGGGTGCCCGACGGCCTGCACCACCCGCTCGAGGTGGAGCTGGCGGAGAGCATGGACCGGTGCCTGCCGTGGGCGCGGACGCTGGCGTTCTTCCGTACCGCGACGGATGCCATGCGGGAGGCACTGGCGTGGGCCCGCCGCAGGACGGGGCGCGAGCGCGTGCTGGTCCTCGACGGTGGCACGCACGAGGCGGTGGGGGGCGGGCCGGTGCGCGACGTGCCGGGGTGGGACGACGCCCGGATCGAGGCGGCCATCACCGCCGGCGCCTCGAAGGTCGCGGCCTTCGTCGTGGACCCGCTCCTCACCGGCTTCGGCGTCGTCCCGCCGCCCGAGGGGCTGCTCGCCCGCCTCGCCGAGGTCTGCCGCAGGCACGGGGTGATCCTGGTCCTCGACGAGCGGATCACGGGGTTCCGGCTCGGCCGCGGCGGGGCGGCGGAGTGGGCCGGCCTCGAGCCCGACGTGGCGGTGTACGGCGGCGCCCTCGGCGGCGGGTTTCCCCTCGGAGCGCTCGCGTTCCGGGAGCGCCTCGAGGAGGGACCGCCGGTGGACACGGCGGTGCCACCGCACCCGGCCTCGCTGGCCGCGGCGGAGGCGGTGCTGTCCATCCTCAAGAACGACGCCGTCTACGAGCGGCTGGCGGAGCGCGCCGGGCAGCTCACCGCGGGCATCCTGGCGCTGGCGGAGCGGTTCGCGCGTCCCATGGTGATCAACGCGGTGGGATCGGTGTTCGCGCTCTACCTGGCGCGCGAGCCGGTGCGCGACGCGGCGAGCCGCCGGGCGGCGGACGACGGGGCGTACGTGCGGCTTCGCGCGGCCCTGCTTGAGGAAGGGGTGCTGCTGCCCGCGGCGCAGGGCGCGCCCGCGTTCGTCTCCCACGCCCACTCCGCGAAGGACGTGGAGGAGACGCTGGCCGCGTTCGAGCGTGTGCTGCTGCGTCTCCACCAGGAGGACATGCCGTAACCGGGATGCGTGAGCCCGACGGGCGAGAGCGGACGATCCTGGTGGCGCTCGCCGCCACGGGGAGCCGGCGGCCGGAGGTCGAGGAGCACCTCGACGAGCTGGAGCGGCTCCTGGACACGGCCGGGGGGGTGGTGGTGGAGCGGATGGTGCAGGAGCGGCCCCGGCCCGATCCCGCGACGCTGGTCGGGCGCGGGTTCGCCCGGCGGCTGGCGGAGCGGTGCCGCGAGCTCGGCGCCGCCGCGGTGGTGTTCGACGACGATCTCTCCCCGTCGCAGGTCCGGAACCTCGAGCGGCTGCTCCCCGACGGGGTGAAGGTCCTGGACCGCTCCGGCGTGATCCTCGACATCTTCGCCGCCCGTGCGCGCACACGCGAGGCGATGACCCAGGTGGAGCTCGCACAGCTCACCTACCTGCTGCCACGGCTGACACGGCGGTGGCGGCACCTCTCGCGGCAGGCCGGCGGGATCGGGACCCGCGGCGTGGGCGAGACCCAGCTCGAGATCGACCGGCGGCTGATCCAGCGGCGCATCGCCCAGCTCAGGCGGCAGCTCGCGGGGATCGAGCGCTCGCGCCGGCTGCGCCGGCAGCGCCGGCGGGACGTCCCCCGTGTCGCCCTGGTGGGGTACACCAACGCTGGCAAGTCGTCGCTGATGCGGGCGCTGACCCGCGCGGAGGTGGTGGTGGAGGACCGCCTGTTCGCGACCCTCGACCCGCGCTCGCGGCGGCTCGACCTCGGCGACGGCCTCGCGGCCGTGCTCACCGACACGGTGGGGTTCATCAGGAAGCTCCCGCACGAGCTGGTGGCCCCGTTCCGCTCCACGCTGGAGGAGGCGGCCGAGGCCGACCTGGTGCTCCACGTGGTGGACGCGAGCCATCCGGCGTGGGAGGCGCATCTGGAAGTGGGTCGGAAGGTGCTGTCCGATCTGGGCGTGGACACGGAGCGGGTCCTCGAGGTGGCGAACAAGATGGACCTGGTGCCGGGGCCGGCGGCGCGCCGGGTGGCGGCGGGGCGGGCGGCGGTGTCGGCGGTGACGGGAGCGGGGCTCGACGCGCTGCGGGAGACGGTGCGGGTCCGCCTGCTCGCGGGCGGGGGGATGCAGCTGCTCCGGATCCCCCTGGGCGACCGGGACGCCGTCGCGCTGGCCCTCGGTTCCCGCGACCTGGTGGCCCGCCGCTTCGACGACCGGGAGGTGACCGTGGCGATCCGGACCGACGAGGCCGGGCTCGAGCGCCTCGGCCTGGGCCGCTACCGCATCGGGGCCGGGGCGTGGGCCCGCCGGTCGGCGTGAGGAGGGGTGGCGATGCCGATCTACGAGTTCCTGTGCCCGGGTTGCAACCGGATCTTCGCCTTCCACTCGTTCAGGGTGGACACCGAGAAGGTGCCCACGTGCCCCCGCTGCGGGGGCTCCGACATGCGGCGGGTGCCGTCCCGGTTCGGGATCGCCGCCGCCAGGGCGAAGGAGGAGGCCGCGCGCGATCGCACGGAGGACGGCGACCGCGGCGGGCCCGACCTCGACGACCCCCGTGTCGAGCGCGAGATGATGCGGCTCGTGTCGGAGATGGAGGGGATGGACGAGAACGACCCGCGCCAGATGGCACGGGTGGTCCGCAGGATGGCCGAGATCACCGGCGAGCCGGTGACGCCGGCGATGGAGGAGATGATCCGGCGTCTCGAGGCGGGCGAGGACCCGGAGAAGGTGGAGGAGGAGCTGGGCGACGCCCTCGACGAGGAGATGGGCGAGGAGGGCGGCGCGGGCGGCGAGCCGACCTACGACGACGGCCTCTACCCGCTTTGAGCCGTCGATCTCCGGGCCCGACGCCGCGTCCCCCGGAGGGCCGCCGGGCTACGTTCCCCCTGCCGCGGGCCTCCCGTCGTCGCCCCCGCCGGCCCCCTCCTCGGGCGGCAGGCCGCCCTCGGGGCGGTCGAGGAGGCCGCGGCGGTGGCGCTTGGCGAGGTGGTCGTAGACCACGATGGAGCCGGCGACGGCGAGGTTGAGCGAGGGGACGAGACCCCATTGGGGGATCTGGACGACGAGCTGCGCCGCGTCGAGGAGCTCGCGGGGCAGGCCGCCGAGCTCGGCGCCGAGGAGGAAGCACGGGCGCTCGGGGTAGTCGGCCTCGAACAGGCTCACGGCGGTCCGGTCGAGCTCCACCGCCACCAGCGAGTAGCCGCGCCGGCGGACGTGATCGAGGAGCGCCGCGGCGTCGGGAAGCTCGACGACCGTGGTGTACAGCTCCGCGGTCCGGGCGGCGTACACGTTCCACTCCCGCTCCCCCACCAGGATCACCTCGGCAGCGGCCGCGGCGTGCGCGGTGCGCACCAGCGTTCCCACGTTGTGCTCCTTTGAGATCTGCCAGGCCGCGAGCGCGAACGGCCTGAGCCCGCGACGGTAGCGCGCCCTCTGCCGCGCTCGCCGCTCGAGCCGCCGCGCCTCCATCCACCGCCGCCGGGCCTCCGAGCTCATCCCACGACCTCCGGGAGAAAACGTACCAGAGTCCCGTATAATCCGCCCGTGCCCCCGAGCCAGGAACCTCGAGCCCTCGACCGGGAGCTCGTGCAGGCGATGCGCGAGGCGGGCCGTGCCCTGCTGGAGCGCGGGCCGGCCGAGGGGGCGCGAGCGACCACGCGCTGGATCGTGCGCTGGACCGGGGCGCGACGGGTGGTGGTGTGGCCGGCCCCCGACCGGAGCGGGTGGCCGGCGGCGTGGGCCGCCGAGGGTCCGCCGCTCCCGGACGCGGTGGAGGCGCTGCTCGACCGTGAGCGGCTCGAGCGCTGGGAGGCGGTGGGGCGTGACGCGGGCCCCGAGGTGGAGCGCGCGCCCGGCGGGGACGTCCTCCTGGTGCCGCTGTGGGGGACCCGGAACGTGATCGGCGCCATCGTCGCGGAGCTGGAATCGGGGACCGAGCTCGGACCCGAGGTGCTCGGGACGCTGCACGCGGCCGCCGATCTCCTCGGGATCGGTCTCGAGGTGTCGGCCCGGGCCGAGGCTGCACGGGAGACCGAGCGGCGTCTCCGTCGTTTTCTCGAGAACCTCCCCGACCCCGCCTTCGTCCTGGACGCCGGCGGGCGGATCCTCGACGTCTCGCGGACGGTGGGCACCGTGGTGGGCCGCGACGTCTCCGAGCTGGTGGGCCGCGGCCTCGAGACGCTGGCCGCGGAGGGCGAGGCGGGCTGGGTGCCCGCCGTGCTGGCGCGGGCGCGGAGGTCCGGCTCGGCACGGGCGACCTTCGCCGCCGTGGGGCGCCGGGCCGGGGAGCGGCGGTGGCTGGAGCTTCACCTGCAGCGGCTCGACGAGGGGCGGCTGCTCGCGGTGGCCCGGGACGTGACCGTGCGGGTGCGACGGGAGCACAGCCTCCGGGTGGTGCTGGAGCAGCTGCCGGAGATCGTGGCGGCCGACGGGGTGGAAACCCTCTGGGAGCGGCTGTGGAACGCGATGCGGGCGCTGCTGCCGGCGGCCACCTACATGTGGGTGTACCGCGGGCGAGGCTCGCGGGTGCGGATGGAGTGGAGCAGCCGGCCGGACGCCCCGCGGTGGGAGTTCGCGGTGCGGGGGTGGGGACCGGAGGTGGGCCGCCTCCTCCAGCAGACGGAGGCGTCGCAGGCGTTCGTGCGCAGCTTCGGACCCACCGAGGACGCGGCCCGCCGGACGCTGGAGCGACTGATCGAGGGCCGGGGTGCGCCGCTGCTCCTGGGGGATCCGCCGCGACAGCTCGGCGTGTTCCTGGGCGAGAACGAGCTCGAGGCCATCCTGGCGTTCTGGGGGGACGCCCCCCCGGGGCAGCTGATCCACTGCCCGGTGCTGGTGGGGGGACGGCTCGAGCTCCTGGTGGTGGTGGACGCCCCCCCGGGCGAACGTCCCTTCTCCTACGAGGACGCGCTGTTCGCCTGGCAGCTGGTGAGCGT
Source organism: uncultured Thermoanaerobaculia bacterium (assembly GCA_964440565.1). Lineage (GTDB taxonomy): Bacteria > Acidobacteriota > Thermoanaerobaculia > Thermoanaerobaculales > Sulfomarinibacteraceae > CAYTTB01. The sequence continues at coordinate 9,689 of CAYTTB010000015.1, read as the reverse complement.
CGCGCACCAGGCGCTGGGGCGGCTGGAAGCGGCGGCGCTCGTCCGCCGCCAGTTCGAGGAGGTGGGGACGTTCCGGGAGGCGCTGCGCGAGGTGGGCGAGGCGGCGGAGCTCGCGGACCTCGTGGAGCGGCTCGTGCGGCGTGCGGCCGAGGCGGTGGGCGCCCAGCGGTGCGCCGTGTACGAGCGGCTCCCGGATGGGCGGTGGACGCTCCTGTGGGGGGCCGGGATCGGCGCGCCCTCGCTCCCGGAGCTGCCGCTCGGGTCGCGGGGGCTGCCCGACGGGGTCTACCTCGCCGACCTCGCCACGGACCGGGCGTGGAGCGGGGTGGCGGGGCTCGAGAGGGGATCGCTCGCGGCCATCCCGCTGGTGGCGCTCGAGCGGGTGCTGGGGGCCCTCGTGGTGGCGAGCCCACGGCCCCTGACCTGGGACTCCGCGCGGCGGGAGCTGCTCGGCTTCTTCGCCGACGAGCTGTCGCTGGCGCTCTCGCAGCTCACCCTCAAGCGGCGGGCGGACGAGCTGGCCACCCTCCAGGAGGAGCTGCTGCGCGGTGGGGGCGAGGCGACGGTGGTGCTGGATCGCGCCGGGCGCGTGGCGGGGCTCGGCGGGCGCGCTGCCGAGCTGCTGGGCATCGCGTCACCCGCCCTCGGGCGTCCCCTGCTCGAGGCGGTCTCTCCCGATGCCTCCGAGCGCCTCGCCCCGGTCCTCGAGGGCTCCCTCGCCGGTCCGCGTCGGGTGGTGGAGCGGCTCGCGATCGGCGGCAGGGCGCTCGAGATCGAGGCGCGCCCGGTCCGGACGGGGGGCGTGGTATGGCGGATCCGGGAGGTGGCGCACGAGGGTGCGGTCAAGCGGCTGGCCGCGGCGCTCGAGAGCGTGGCGGTGCCGGCGGTGATCGTGGACGCCGCCGGACGGGTGGTGGCGGCCACCCCCGGGGGGCGGCGTCTGCACCTGGGTCCGGAGGAGGGCCGGCCGGTGGTGGTACCCCTGGCGGGCGGCGGGGAACTCCGCGTGTGGCCGAGGGCCGTGGCCGAGCCCGGCGTCTCGGAGGGGTGGGAGGAGCTCGAGCGCCGCCTGGCTCCCCTGGCCGACCTCGCCACGGCGTTGGCGGTGCGGGCGGAGGGGGACGCCCGCGACCTCGCCTCGCGGCTGGCCGAGGGTATCCGGAGCGTGCTGGCGGAGCTGGAGCGCCTCCGCGGCTCCCGTCCCTGAGGCCCCGTGCGCCGCCGCCGACGGCCGGGTGGCTCACCCTCCGGTCCGGATGCGGACGCCGTCGCCGGACGCGACGGGGAGCGGGGGCATACGAAATCCCGCGCGCTGGCGGGATTTCGTCGTGGCGGGTGTGCCCGCCCGGGCCCTTGCAGTGGGTCACGCGGCTGCGAGGCCCGTGGAACGCCCGCGGCCGGCCCGGCACTTCGAATATGTGGCCGTGAAACCCCCCTGTCAACCGCCCGGCGGCACTGGACATTCCCCAGGAGTTCTGCGACCACGTCTCGCGTACCGTCCT